>NZ_AUAN01000004.1:145406-173154 GCF_000428745.1 Veillonella magna DSM 19857 | reverse complement strand
CAGAAATATGTTGATAAGATCATCGATCTTATGAACGCTGTTGACGAATACATTCCGACTCCGGAACGTGACACCGATAAGACCTTCTTGATGCCGGTCGAAGACGTGTTCACTATTACCGGTCGTGGTACGGTTGCTACCGGCCGTGTTGAACGTGGCGAAGTCAAAGTGGGCGACACTGTTGAAATCGTTGGTTTGCAGGAAAAACCGTCCCAGTCCGTTGTAACCGGTTTGGAAATGTTCCGCAAAACTTTGGATTCCGCAGTAGCCGGCGATAACGTTGGTGCTCTTCTTCGTGGTGTTGACCGTAAAGACATCGAACGCGGCCAGGTTCTTGCTAAACCGGGTACCATTCATCCGCACACTAAGTTCAAAGCTGAAGTGTATGTATTGACGAAGGAAGAAGGCGGTCGTCATACTCCGTTCTTCTCCAACTATCGTCCGCAGTTCTACTTCCGTACAACGGACGTAACCGGTGTTATCAACTTGCCGGAAGGCACTGAAATGTGCATGCCTGGCGATAACATCACTATGGATATCGAATTGATCACTCCGATCGCTATCGAAGAAGGTCTTCGTTTCGCTATCCGTGAAGGTGGCCACACTGTAGGCGCCGGCGTTGTAACCGCTATCGAAGCGTAAGATGCCAACAAGCCGTAACGGCTAATATAACCCATGCAGCATAAGAGCGGCAGGTACTGCCGCTCTCGTGTTGTGTATAAACTATGATATAGAAGGTTGCCCCTGTGGGGGAGAATTTCTATGGAGCAGTTCATTCTGGAAATGAACGACAGGAGGAAAAGTACTAATGGCAAAACAGCAGAAAATTCGTATTCGCTTAAAAGCATACGATCACAAAGCACTCGATCAGAGCGCAGCAAAAATTGTAGACACAGCAAAGCGCAACGGCGCACTGGTTTCCGGTCCGATTCCGTTGCCGACAGAAAAGAGTATCTTCACGATTCTTCGTTCTCCACATGTTAACAAGGATTCCCGTGAACAGTTTGAAATGCGTACGCATAAACGTTTGATTGATATTCTTGAACCAAATTCGAAAACAGTAGATGCTATCACCCGTCTTGATTTGCCGGCTGGAGTATCTATTGAAATAAAATTATAATAAGGAGGTGCGATTATGTCTAAAGCTATTTTGGGTAAAAAGTTAGGAATGACCCAAGTCTTCACGGCTGAAGGTCAATTAGTTCCTGTCACTGTAGTGGAAGCTACCCCTAGCGTAGTAGTGCGTGTTAAGACCGTTGAATCTGATGGCTATGACGCAGTGCAGCTTGGTTATGGCTCCATTAAAGAAAAACATTTAACTAAACCTGTAAAAGGCCAGTTCGACAAAGCCGGTGTAGCTCCGGTTAAATATCTTCGCGAACTTCGTCTTTCTGAAGCAACTGATTACACAGTGGGCCAAACTCTGGCAGCTGATATCTTCGCAGAAGGTGAGTTGGTAGATGTTGTAGGTACAGGTAAAGGTAAGGGATTTGCTGGTACGATTAAGCGCCACAACTTCCATCGTGGTCCTGTAACTCACGGTTCCAAATCTCATCGTGAACCCGGTTCCATCGGTCCTATGATCTCCGGTGGCGGCGGTAAGGTATACAAAGGCAAAAAGCTTCCTGGACAAATGGGTGGTGGCAGAGTTACCGTACAGCGCCTAACTGTAGTAAAAGTTGATACCGAACGTAACTTGTTATTGGTTAAAGGCGGTATTCCGGGTGCCAAAGGCAGCCTTGTAATGGTTTGCAACACGGTAAAACCTGTTAAATAACTAATTGTCGAAAGGAGGAGCTCTAATGCCAACAGTAGCAAAATACAATATGTCCGGCGCTAAAGTCGGTGAAATACAGTTAAATGATGCAGTATTCGGCGTAGAAGTTAATGAAGCCGTTATGCATCAGGCCGTAGTTCGTCAGTTATCTAACGAACGTCTCGGCACACACGCAACTAAAACCAGAGGCCTCGTTCGTGGTGGCGGCAGAAAACCTTGGAAGCAGAAAGGTACTGGCCGTGCTCGCGTAGGCTCTACTCGTAGCCCGTTATGGGTTGGCGGTGGCACCGTATTTGGTCCGCAGCCGCGCAGCTATTATAAAGCTATGCCTCGTAAGGCTAGACGTCTTGCGGTTAAATCTGCTCTTAGCGATAAGGTAAACAGCAATGAATTAATCGTTCTCGACGAATTGACAATGGCAGCACCGAAAACTAAAGAAGTATTGAATCTTCTCAATAATTTTAATACCGGTGATGCTAAAGTTCTCTTTATCACCGAAGGTGATATCAATGTGGAACGTTCCGCTCGTAACATTCAGGGTGTAAAAGCTTTAGGGTGTGAAGGCTTAAACATTTTCGACCTTCTTCACTATGACAAGCTCTTCATCACGGAAGGTGCGGTAGCCAAGATTGAGGAGGTGCTCGCATAATGGAATTACGCGATGTTCTTATTCGTCCGATCATTACTGAAAAAACTACCTTGCTTATGGAAGAAGGTAAATACACATTCCGTGTGCCTTTGACTGCTAATAAAGTGCAGATCCGTCAAGCTGTAGAAAAGATCTTCAATGTGAAAGTAGATAAAGTAGCTACTATCCGAGTTCTTGGTAAAGTAAAACGCATGGGTCGTAACCAGGGTAAACGCAGTGATTATAAAAAAGCTATCGTAACCTTGAAGGCCGGCGAAACCATCGAATTCTTTGAAGGTGTTTAAGAGTCTAGTAAGGAGGCCCCATAATGGCAATTAAATCATTTAAACCGTACTCCGCTGGTCGCCGGTTTATGACTGTATCTGCCTTTGCGGAAATTACTGCAAGCAAACCTGAAAAATCCTTGCTCGCTAAGGTTTCTCAGACAGGCGGTCGTAACAACACCGGTAAAATGACTGTACGTCACCAGGGTGGCGGTCATAAACGTCAATATCGTGTTATTGACTTCAAACGTACGAAAGATAATATCCCGGCAAAAGTAGCTACAATTGAATACGATCCGAACCGTAGTGCTCGCATCGCTCTTTTGAACTACGCTGACGGTGAAAAGAGATATATTCTTGCTCCGCAAGGCTTACAGGTTGGTGACACTGTATTCAGTGGTCCAGAATCTGATATTAAACCTGGTAACTGCTTACCGCTTCTTAACATTCCTTTGGGTACTCAGGTACACAACATCGAAATGAAGATTGGCAAAGGTGGTCAGATCGTTCGTTCCGCAGGTACTTCTGCTCAGCTTATGGCTAAGGAAGGTTCCTATGCACTTCTTCGTTTGCCATCCGGTGAACTTCGTCGTGTGCACATTAACTGCCGTGCAACGGTAGGTGTTGTAGGTAACATCGATCATGAAAACATTACCATTGGTAAAGCTGGTCGTCATCGTTGGATGGGCGTTCGCCCGGGCAACCGCGGTGTTGTTATGAACCCGTGTGATCATCCGCATGGCGGTGGTGAAGGTAAGTCTCCTGTTGGTCGTAAACATCCTGTTACACCTTGGGGTAAACCGGCACATGGTGTTAAAACTCGCGACAAGAAAAAAGCTTCTAACAGCTTGATCGTTAAACGTCGTACAAAATAGGATAAGAGGAAGGAGATAAGACAGTGTCCAGATCGATAAAAAAAGGTCCTTTCGTCGCAGCATCTCTTCTCAAGAAAGTAGAAGCTTTGAACGAAACTAATGATAAGAAAGTTGTAAAAACCTGGTCCCGTGCATCTACTATTATCCCGAGCTTTGTTGGCCACACGATTGCTGTTCATGATGGTCGCAAACACGTGCCTGTATTTATTACAGAAGATATGGTAGGTCATAAATTAGGTGAATTCGCTCCGACTCGTACTTTCAAAGGCCATGTTAAGAGCGAAAAAACCACCGGCAGCAAGTAATAGGAGGAATTAAGTAATGGAAGCAAAAGCAATCGCTAGACATATACGTATCGCGCCTCGTAAAATCCGAATTGTTGCTGATTTGGTACGCGGCAAAAATATCGGCGAAGCATTTGCCATCTTGAAGTTCACTCCGAAAGTTGGCGCCGATGTAGTAGAAAAAGTATTGCGCTCTGCTGTAGCAAATGCAGAACACAATTTTGATATGAATGTAGACAATCTTTATGTATCCGAAATCTTCGTTGATCAGGGTCCGACAATGAAACGCATTCATCCTCGTTCCCGTGGACAGGCTTTCAAAATTTTGAAACGCTCTAGCCACGTAACAGTTGTTGTTAAAGAAAGAGCTTAATAGAAGGAGGGAAATATAGTGGGTCAGAAAGTTAATCCCCATGGTTTGCGTGTCGGTATCGTAAAAGATTGGGACGCAAAATGGTATGCTGATAAAGATTACGCTGCAAACCTTCATGAAGACGTGAAGATTCGTAACTTCTTGAAGAAAACCCTTTTCATTGCAGGAATTTCCCGCATTGAAATTGAGCGTACAAATAAACGTATTAAGTTGGTAATTCATACGGCTAAACCGGGTATGGTAATCGGTCGTGGCGGCGCTGGTATCGAAGATATCCGCAAGGCGTTAAAACGTTTTACTGACAAACAGATCGATGTTAACATCGCTGAAATCAAACAGGCTGATATGGATGCTGTACTTGTTGCAGAAAATATCGCTGGTCAGCTTGAACGCCGTATTGGTTTCCGTCGTGCTATGAAACAGGCTGTAGGCCGTACAATGCGCCTTGGTGCTAACGGTATTAAGGTTATGGTAAGCGGTCGTCTCGGCGGTGCCGAAATTGCTCGTAGCGAATCCTATCGTGAAGGTAGTATTCCTCTTCATACTTTACGTGCAAATATCGACTATGGTACAGCAGAAGCTCATACTACCTATGGTTGTATCGGCATAAAAGTATGGATTTACAAAGGTGAAGTATTGCCGGAGGCAAAACAGGCACCTGCTAAAAAGGAAGAAGGTGACAACTAATGCTTATTCCAAAGCGCGTAAAACATCGTAAACAGTTCCGCGGTCGTATGAAAGGTCGCGCAATGCGTGGTAATAAAGTTGCTCACGGTGAATTCGGTCTCGTAGCATTAGAGCCATCTTGGATTACTAACCGTCAGATCGAAGCTGCCCGTATTGCAATGACTCGTTACATTAAACGTGGCGGTAAAGTTTGGATTAAGATTTTCCCGGATAAACCAATCACTGCTAAACCGGCTGGTACTCGTATGGGTTCCGGTAAAGGGTCTCCGGAATACTGGGTTGCAGTAGTAAAACCGGGCCGTGTAATGTTTGAAATGGACGGCGTTTCCGAAGAAGTAGCTCGTGAAGCTATGCGTCTTGCTGGCCACAAGCTTCCGATCAAAACTAAGTTCGTTGTTAAGGGTAAAGAATTGGGTGGTGACGTAAATGAAGGTTAAAGACATTCGCAACATGAGCGCTGCCGAAATGGAACAAAAGGTTTCCGGACTTAAGGAAGAGTTGTTTAACCTCCGTTTTCAGCTCGCAACTGGTCAATTAGAAAATCCGATGCGTATTCGCGAAGTTAAGAAGACAATCGCTCGTATCAAAACGGTACAGCGTGAAGCTGAGCTTAACGAAAACGCTTAATAACAGGTTTTGTACGGATTGAAAAGGAGGCTAAAGGTCGTGGCAGAAGAAAGAAATGTACGCAAAGTCCGTGTAGGCAAAGTTGTAAGTGACAAAATGGACAAGACTGTCGTTGTGTCTGTAGAACGTAAAGTGCCGCACGCATTATATAGCAAGCCGATGGTAACAAGCAAACGCTTTAAAGCTCATGATGAAAATAATGAATGCCAGCTCGGCGACGTAGTTAAAATTGTAGAAACTCGTCCGCTTTCCAAAGATAAACGTTGGAGAGTTGTCGAAATTCTTGAAAGACAGAAATAATCAGTGATGTAAGGAGGAAAAACGATGATCCAGCAACAAACAATTTTGAATGTTGCCGACAACACTGGTGCAAAACGTATTATGTGCATCCAGGTTTTGGGTGGTTCTTACCGTAAATTCGGCAATATCGGTGACGTAATCGTTGCTTCTGTAAAAGATGCATCACCCGGTGGCGTTGTCAAGAAAGGCGACGTAGTTAAAGCCGTTATTGTTCGTTCTAAGAAAGGTATCCGTCGTCAGGATGGTTCCTATATCCGTTTTGATGAAAACGCTGCGGTAGTTATCAAAGATGATAAGAGCCCGCGCGGTACTCGTATTTTTGGACCGGTAGCTCGTGAGCTTCGTGAAAAAGACTTCATGAAGATTATCTCCCTCGCTCCGGAAGTATTATAAGAAGGAGGAACGCGACGATGTCCCAGAAGAATCTTCTCATTAAAAAAGGCGATACAGTTGTTGTTATCTCCGGTAAAGAAAAAGGGAAGCAAGGCGAAGTTATCGCTGTAGAACCTAAGAAGGAACGCGTATTCGTTAAAGGTCTTAACCTTGTAAAACGTCATACGAAACCGTCTCAGGCTAACCCACAGGGCGGCATTATCACTAAAGAAGCCGGTATTCATGTATCCAACGTAATGGTGCTTGATCCGGAAACGAAACAGCCGACCCGTATTAAGAAAGTTGAACAGAATGGTTCTTTCGTGCGTGCAGCTGTTAAGAGCGGCGCTGTACTCGATAAATAATAGGGAAAGGAGGGCTATGTAAACATGTCTCGTTTAAACGAAAAATACACTTCTGAAATTCGTCAGGCTTTACAGGAGAAATTCCAGTACAAAAATGTAATGGAAATTCCTAAGATTGAAAAAGTCGTTATTAATATCGGCGTAGGCGACGCAGTCGGCAACGCTAAAGCATTGGAAGCAGCTGTTAATGATCTTACGATTATCGCTGGTCAGAAACCTGTAATCACCAAAGCTAAAAAATCTATCGCTAACTTCAAAGTGCGTGAAGGTATGGCATTGGGTACGAAAGTAACCCTTCGCGGCGAACGCATGTATGAATTCCTCGATAAATTAATCAATGTGGCATTACCTCGTGTACGTGACTTCCGTGGCGTAAGCGCAACTGCATTTGATGGTCGCGGTAACTATGCATTGGGTCTTAAAGAACAGCTCATCTTCCCTGAAATTGAATATGATCAGGTAGAACGCGTAACCGGTATGGATATTATCGTTGTTACCACCGCTAAAAATGACGAAGAAGCTCGTGAACTCTTAAGACTCTGCGGTATGCCTTTTGAAAAATAATTAGGAGGAACAGATAGATGGCTAAAAAGTCTATGATCGAACGTGAAAAGAAACGCGCAAAAATGGTTGCTAAATATGCAGCTAAGCGCGAAGCGTTGAAAGCAGCAGGCGATTATGAAGCATTATCCCAACTTCCGGCAAATGCATCTCCTACTCGCTTGCACAATCGTTGCAATTTAACGGGTCGTCCGCATGGTTACATGCGTAAATTCGGTATTAGCCGTATTGCGTTCCGTGAATTAGCATATAAAGGACAGATTCCTGGCGTTAAAAAAGCCAGTTGGTAATGATTACGGGAGGAGGTTTTTAGAATATGGTAATGACCGATCCGATTGCGGATATGCTTACGCGTATTCGTAATGCAAACGCAGCGCTTCATGAAACGGTTGAAATTCCGTCTTCTAAGATGAAAGCAGCCGTTCTGGAAATCCTTAAAGAAGAAGGTTTCGTAAAGAGCGTTGAAACCGTTGAAAACGGTAAACACACGAATTTAAAAGTTACATTGAAATATGGTTCCAATAACGAAAAAGTAATTACCGGTATTAAACGTATCTCCAAACCGGGTTTACGCGTATACGCTAAGAAGGAAGAACTTCCTCGCGTATTGGGCGGTTTGGGTATCGCAATTATTTCTACGTCTAAAGGCGTTATGAGCGACAAACAGGCTCGTAAAGAAGGTCTTGGCGGCGAAGTAATCGCTTACGTATGGTAATCAGAGCAATAGGAGGTAGAAATAATGTCACGTATCGGTAGAATGCCTATCGAGATCCCGGAAGGCGTTACAGTTACTTACGAAAACCACGTAATGACTGTTAAAGGTCCTAAAGGCGAATTATCTCGCGAATTGCATCCGGACATGAATATTACTGTAGAAGGTAATGTAATTACAGTAACTCGTCCGAGCGATGACAAAGCTCATCGTTCCTTACACGGATTGACTCGCGCTCTTGTTGCTAACATGGTGACAGGCGTAGCAACCGGTTTTAGCAAAACTTTAGAAATTAACGGCGTTGGTTACAGAGCGGCAAAACAGGGCAACAAGCTCGTGCTGACTCTTGGCTTCTCCCATCCGGTAGAAATGGAATCTCCGGAAGGTATTACCGTTGATGTACCGGCTCCGAATAAAATTGTAGTATCCGGTGCTGATAAAGAAATCGTAGGCGCTGTTGCGGCTAATATCCGCAAATGGAGAGAACCGGAACCGTACAAAGGCAAAGGTATCCGCTATGAAGGCGAATTCGTTCGTCGTAAGGCTGGTAAGGCCGGCGCTAAAGGTAAATAATATCAACAGGTAATAGAAAGGAGTGACAACCTTGGCTCGTAAATCCACTAGAAACATTGCTCGAGCAAAACGCCATCTTCGTCTTCGTCGTCACATTTCCGGTACGGCAGAACGTCCGCGTTTGAATGTATATCGTTCTTTGAGCAATATTTACGCACAGGTAATCGATGACGTAGCAGGCAACACCTTGGTAGCTGCCAGCTCTCTTGATAAAGAATTAAACTTAACCTACGGCGGTAACGTTGCAGCAGCTAAAGCCGTTGGTGAATTAGTTGCAAAACGTGCTCTCGCTAAAGGTATTGATACAGTAGTATTTGACCGTGGCGGTTATATTTATCATGGTCGTGTAGCGGCCCTTGCAGAAGGTGCTCGTGAAGCAGGCTTGAAATTCTAAGAAGGAGGAACTTGAGACATGGCGAGAATTGACTACACCAGTCTTGACTTAAAAGAAAGAGTAGTATTCATCAACCGCGTAGCCAAAGTTGTAAAAGGCGGTCGTCGTTTTTCCTTCAGCGCACTTGTTGTTGTCGGTGACGGCAACGGATATGTAGGCGTTGGTTTGGGTAAAGCTGCGGAAGTTCCGGAAGCTATTCGTAAGGGCATTGATGATGCTAAGAAAAACCTTATCCACGTTGTTATTAAGAACGGTACTATTCCTCACACTGTTACAGGTACATTCGGTGCAGGCCGCGTATTCTTAAAACCGGCTGCTGAAGGTACTGGCGTTATTGCAGGTGGCCCGGTTCGTGCCGTATTGGAATTGGTAGGTGTACGTAATATCCTTACTAAATCTATCGGCTCTTCTAACCCGAATAACATGGTTCGCGCAACGCTCGAAGGTTTGGCACGGCTTAAACGCGTTGAAGATGTAGCAGCTCTTCGTGGTAAAACTGTAGCTGAAATTTACAACTAAGGGGGATTGACTGTAATGGCACAGGTAAAGATTACATTGACCAGAAGCTTGATCGGTCGCCCGGAAGATCAGCGTGCGACAGTAAAAGCTTTGGGCTTGAAAAAGACTAACTCTCAGGTAGTGAAAGACGTTACCCCGCAAATTCAGGGTATGCTTCACAAAGTTAGACATTTAGTTACTGTAGAAGAAGTGTAAGATAGATAAGGAGGTGCACTGAATGAAACTTCATGAATTAACTCCTGCAGCTGGTTCCAAGAAAACCAGAACTCGTGTAGGTCGTGGTCTTGGTTCCGGTTTAGGTAAAACATCCGGTCGTGGACAGAAAGGTCAGAACTCCCGTAGCGGCGGTGGCGTTCGCTCCGGTTTCGAAGGCGGCCAGATGCCTCTTTATCGTCGTTTACCGAAACGCGGCTTCAAAAATGTATTTGCTAAAGAATACGCAGAAGTTAACGTATCTCAGTTGAACCGTTTTGAAGACGGTGCAACCGTTGATCCGGTAGCTCTTATTGAAGCAGGCATTCTCAAGAATGTACGCGACGGTATCCGCATCCTCGGTAACGGTACCTTGGAAAAGAAATTAACCGTTATCGCTAACGGCTTTACTAAATCTGCCGAAGAAAAAATCGTAGCAGCAGGCGGAAAAGTAGAGGTGATCTAGGGTGCTAGAAGGCCTCTCGAACATCCTCAAAATAACGGAGCTTCGTAACAAGGTAGCCTATACGTTACTTATGTTTATCGTGTTCAGGGCAGGCGTTCACATCCCGGTTCCCGGCGTAGATGCTTCGGTTATTGAAAGCTTATTTACCGCAGGCGGTTTATTTGGTCTATTAGATTTATTTGCCGGCGGTGCGCTCAGTAAATTCTCTGTATTCGCTATGAGTATTACTCCATACATCAATGCGTCGATTATTATGCAGCTTTTGACTGCAGTTGTTCCGACCTTTGAACAGTGGAGTAAAGACGGCGAAGAGGGACGAAAAAAAATTGCGAAGGTTACGCGTTATGGTACGGTCATCCTCGGCTTTATTCAAGCCTTTGGGATGAGTTACGCATTGCGCGCCAACAATGCATTGATCGATAATAGTATGTTATCGGTTATCGTGATTTCCATTATCTTGACGGCAGGTACTTGCCTCTTGATGTGGATTGGTGAACAAATCACCGCACATGGTATCGGCAATGGTATTTCTCTTATCATCTTTGCCGGTATCGTTGCTCGTTTCCCATCCGGATTCAGTACTATTTATCAGTACTTACAGGTAGGAACGATTAACATTTTCCAAGCAATTTTGTTTGCTATTATCGCTATTGCAATGGTTGTATTTGTAATAGCGGTTACTCAAGGCCAGCGCCGCATTCCTATCCAGTACGCGAAACGCGTGGTAGGTCGGAAGATGTACGGTGGTCATTCGACTTTCCTGCCTCTTAAAGTTAATCAGGCAGGTGTTATCCCCATTATCTTTGCGTCATCCGTTTTGATGTTCCCGGTAACGTTAGCACAGTTTGTTCAGGTTGACTGGGTCAAATCTGTTGCTAATTACTTTACTTGGGGGACACCGATACAAACAGTTCTCTATGCTGTGCTGATATTTATGTTCACCTATTTCTACACGGCAATATCGATTAACATTACGGATATGGCAGATAATATGAAAAAATACGGTGGATTTATCCCAGGTATTCGCCCGGGTAAACCTACTGCTGATTACGTAGATCGGGTTATGACTCGTATTACGTTTGCCGGTGCTATTTTCTTAGCATTTATTGCCATTTTGCCGAACTTCATCGGTGGCATTACTGGTATCGAAGGGGTCTACTTTGGTGGTACCGCCCTTCTTATCGTAGTTGGTGTTGCACTTGATACAATGCAGCAGGTTGAATCGTTAGTTTTAACCAGACATTATAAAGGTTTCTTGAAGTAGGAGGGAAACAAGATGCACATTTTATTAATGGGACCTCCGGGTGCAGGTAAAGGCACTCAGGCAGTTCGTTTAATTGAAAAATATGGTATCCCTCAAATTTCAACCGGAGATATGTTCCGCGCTGCGGTGAAGGAATGTACCCCTCTTGGACTTGAGGCTAAGAAGTATATGGATGCCGGTCAATTAGTGCCGGACAGTGTTACTGTCGGCATCGTTCGCGAACGTTTGGGCAAGGATGATTGCAAAAAAGGATTCATCCTTGATGGCTTTCCGCGTACGACTGCGCAGGCAGTTTCCTTGGATGCCATTTTAAAAGAAATGGGAATTGTTCTTGATGCCGTTGTGAACCTCAATGTTCCTTCTGACGAACTGGTACGACGCATCAGTGAACGTGCACGTCTTGAAAATCGTGATGATGATAAACCGGAAACAGTACAGAAACGTCTTGCTGTATACGAAGAATCCACAAAACCGTTAATTGACTACTATCGCAATAGCGGTTTGTATGTGGAAATTAACGGATTACAGGATGTGGACCAAGTATTTACAGATATCGTTAAGGCGTTGGAGAAATAATCAATGATTATTTTAAAATCGCAGAATGAAATAGAGTATATCCGTCAGGCATGCCGACTTACAGCAGATACGCTGACCCAACTAATAGCAGCAGCTAAACCGGGCATTACGACGCTTGAGTTAGATCAGATTGCCGAAGAATATATTCGCAGCCACGGCGGTGTGCCGAGCTGCAAGGGTTACTATGGGTTCCCCGCAACGATTTGTGCGTCTGTTAATGAAGAGGTTGTACATGGTATTCCAAGTGCTAAGCGCAAGCTTAAGTATGGTGACATTTTGAGTATCGACTTAGTGTCATCTGTTAACGGGTATCACGGTGATTCTTGTGTGACGGTGCCTATCGGTCATGTAAAACCGAAGGTGCACCAGTTGCTCAAGGTTACGGAAGAAAGCCTCTTTAAAGGCATTGAACAGGCCGTCGTTGGTAACAGAGTCGGAGATATATCGCATGCGGTACAGTCGTATTGTGAGAAATTCGGATTTGGAGTTGTGCGCGATTTCGTTGGTCATGGCCTTGGTCGTGAAATGCACGAAGATCCGCAGATTCCTAACTATGGCCCTGCGGGGCATGGCCCCATCCTAAAACCGGGAATGGTGCTGTGTATCGAGCCGATGATTACGATGGGAACATACGAAGTGGAAGTTCTCGGAGATGATTGGACTGCCGTTACTCTTGACGGTAAACCAGCGGCTCACTTTGAACATACAGTGGTTGTTACGGAAAACGGCCCTGAAATATTAACTATGCGTGATGAACCGCGGTTAATACGATAACCAGGTAACCGGAGGAATAATGATATGTCAAAAGAAGACGTTATTGAAGTGGAAGGTACGGTAGTTGAGGCATTGCCGAATGCCATGTTCCAAGTAGAACTTGAAAATGGACATATAGTGCTTGCCCATGTGTCAGGTAAAATGCGTATGAATTTTATTCGTATCCTTCCCGGTGATAAAGTTACTATGGAACTGACACCATATGACTTAAATCGTGGTCGCATTACCTATCGCTTCAAATAAGCGCGCGCCACAAAGGAGGTACTTATGAAGGTTAAACCATCAGTTAAAAAGATATGCGAAAAATGCAAAATCATTAAACGCAAAGGCCGTGTAATGGTAATTTGCGAAAATCCGAAACATAAACAGAAACAAGGTTAATTGATAGGAGGTGGATGAATAGATGGCACGTATAGCCGGTGTAGATTTACCACGTGACAAACGTGTTGAAATTGGTTTGACATATATTTACGGTATTGGGTTGACGCTTTCCAAGGAAATCTTGGCAAAGACCGGTATTAACCCGGATACTCGTGTTCGCGATTTAAGCGAAGACGAAGTAGCTAAGATTCGTGGTCTTCTCGACGAAGAATACAAAGTAGAAGGTGACCTTCGCCGTGAAGAAGCTCTCAACATTAAGCGCTTGATTGAAATCAACTCCTATCGCGGTAAGCGTCATCGTATGGGTTTACCATGCCGCGGACAGCGTACTAAGACGAATGCTCGTACTCGCAAGGGTCCTAGAAAAGCAATCGCCGGTAAGAAGAAATAATAAAGGAGGGATACAGCGTGGCTAAGAAAGTTGTAAGAAGCAAAAGAAAAGAAAAGAAACATATTGAGTCCGGAGCAGCGCATATTCGCTCCACATTCAATAACACTATCGTAACCATCACCGATATCAACGGTAACGCGCTTTCCTGGGCATCTGCCGGTGGTCTTGGTTTCCGTGGTTCCCGTAAGAGCACTCCGTTTGCTGCTCAGATGGCTGCCGAACAGGCTGCTAAAGCAGCTATGGAACATGGCTTACGTCAGGTTGAAGTATTCGTTAAAGGTCCGGGTGCAGGCCGCGAAGCAGCTATTCGTGCATTACAGGCTGCCGGTTTGGAAGTTAACAGTATTAAAGATGTTACTCCGATTCCGCACAACGGTTGCCGTCCTCCGAAACGTCGTCGCGTATAATTTATCGATTGGCGACTGTGTTTAAGATGGTTGCTGTGATATACTATACTTATGGGGCGTTTTTTATAGGAGGATTATCCTGATGAGCGAAGAAAAAAAACTCAAAATCGAGAAAGTTGATATGAGCGACGACGGTCGCTACGGTAAATTCGTGTGCGAACCGTTGGATCGTGGCTATGGTATTACTCTCGGTAATAGCTTGCGTCGGATTTTACTTTCGTCCTTGGATGGAGCGGCTATCACTTCCATAAAAATCGAAGGTGTTCTTCATGAGTTCTCTACCATCCCGGGAATTCGTGAAGACGTAACGGATATAATCCTTAACCTCAAACAACTGTGCCTTCGCCTCGAAAGCGAAGCACAGGTTCCGTTGGATGTTCACATCGATATCCAGAAGAACGGAGTTTTAACTGCTGGTGATTTGATTCCTCATTTTCCACCAGAGGTTGAAATTTTAAATCCTGAGCTCGTAATTGCTACTATGGATGAGGTGGCTCATCTGGTAATGGATGTGCGCATAGATCGCGGTAAGGGCTATGTGCCGTCCACGAAGAATAAGAGAGAAGATGATGTAATCGGTCGTATTCCGATTGATTCCATTTTCTCGCCGATTCTTCGAGCAAAATATGAAGTTGGCGATGTACGTGTAGGTAATGAAATGGACTTCGATAAGCTTACGCTCGAAGTTTGGACTGATGGCTCCATTACCGCAGCAGATGCGGTAGCGAAATCAGCGGCTATCATGATTAGCTACTTGGGCAACTTCACTAAATTGGCACATTCCGTTGATACGATTAATCTTGGTACTGATGAATACGAAGGTGAAGTGGTATCTACGGATACGGAAGAAGTCGTTGAAGATGACGGCCCGTCCAAGATTCCAATTGATGATTTGGAATTATCCGTACGTGCATATAACTGCTTGAAACGTGCAGGCATTAATACTATTGCGGATTTGCTTGATAAATCCGTTGAGGACTTAGGTAAGGTCCGTAACTTGGGTAAGAAATCCATCGATGAAATTGAAGAAAAGCTTCAAAACCATCCGTTGGGCGGCTTCTCTCTCAAGAAAAAAAGCGAATAAGAGGAGGATGACTAATGTACAGAAAATTAGGCCGAGACAGCTCCGCGCGTAAGGCTTTGTTCCGCGGAATGTTAACATCTTTCTTCCAATATGATCGTATTGAGACCACTGAAGCTAAAGCTAAAGAATTGCGCGGCTTGGCTGATCAGATGATTACTTTGGCTAAACGCGGCGATCTTCACGCTCGTCGTCAGGTTCTCGCATACCTCATGGACGAAGATGTTGTTAAAAAATTATTTGACGAAATTGCTCCGAAATATGCTGAGCGCCAGGGTGGTTACACTCGTGTAATTAAAACTGGTCTTCGCAAAGGCGATGCCGCTCCGCAGGCTATTATCGAGTTAGTCTAGTAATTATACACATAATAAACGGTGTTGCTCTATGGCAGCACCGCTTTTTATTCTGTGTAAAAATTATTTTTGTAGAGGTTCTGTCTTTGCTATAATGAAAGAAATGTATGTACTTGGTTAACCTATGAATTTTTATTAGGTTAACGAAGTATGGACATTTATTATGAAAACGGTGTATAGTTGTTTTGTTAATCTAAAAACTATGTGAGGATACATTGATGGGAAAGCGAGATACCAAACAAAGAAATATAAGTCATCGAGGCAAGAAAGAAGTCGGTTGCCGAGAAGAACAGAAAATTAGCTATCAAGAAGAAAAGCAGACTAACTATCAAGAGGAAGCGAGTAATACGAAGCCGATACAGACTATAAAAAATAGTGACTCTTCTTGCGAATATAAGATAGATAAAGAGGTTATGATTGACGTATCGCATATGAGTCATGTGTATACCGATGAAATGGGAAATCCTGTTCATGCCCTCAAGGATGTAGATGTAACTATATATAAAGGCGAGTTTGTAGCGATTATCGGCACTAACGGTAGTGGCAAAAGTACATTGGCCAAGCATTTTAATGTGTTACTCATGCCCAGTGAAGGAACCGTTAAAGTTTTGGGAATGGATACACAGGATCCGGCGCACATTTGGGATATACGTCAACATGTGGGCATGGTATTTCAGAATCCGGATAATCAAATTGTTGCTGCTGTTGTTGAAGAGGATGTGGCATTTGGACCGGAAAATCTTGGCATTGAACCAAGTGAAATCAGACGTCGCGTAGATGAAGCGTTGAAGGCTGTCAATATGAGTCAATATGCACTTCATGCACCACATTTATTGTCCGGTGGGCAGAAGCAGCGGATTGCTATTGCCGGTGTATTGGCGATGAAGCCGGATTGTATTATTTTAGACGAGCCTACGGCTATGTTGGATCCACGAGGACGAAAAGAAGTACTCGACACAGTACGACGTCTGAATAAGGAAGAAGGTATTACGGTTGTCTATATCACTCATTTTATGGAGGAAGCTGCTGTAGCTGATCGTATCGTGGTAATGAAGAATGGAGTTAAGCTACAAGAAGGTACACCGCGTCAGATTTTTGAACAGGTAGATACGTTAAAGCAGTTGGGACTGGATGTGCCGGTGGCAGCTGAAGTTGCTTCGGAGTTGATAAAGAGAGGTCATGCGTTACCGAAAGGTATTATTACGAATGAAGAATTAGGAGATGTGCTATGTCGATAGTTTTGGACAACATATCATATGTATACGGTGCTCATACGCCATACGAAAAAAAAGCACTGGACGGTGTAACATTAGAAATTCATGAAGGTGAATTCCTGGGCATCATCGGTCATACCGGTTCGGGTAAGTCAACATTGGTGCAACATTTAAATGGCTTACTCCATCCCGCCTCGGGAAAGGTAACAGTCAATGATGTTGATTTAGCAGATAAAACGGAAGAGGCGCGCAATATGCGCCATACGGTGGGCATGGTTTTTCAGTATCCGGAGCATCAACTCTTTGAAGAAACAATTGCTAAAGATATTGCATTTGGACCTCGCAATTTAGGATTGTCAGGAGAAGAGGTAGACGAGCGCGTACGCGAAGCAATGAAGTTTGTCGGTCTTGACTATGATACATATGCGGAGCGCTCACCGTTTCATTTATCCGGAGGACAGATGCGACGAGTAGCGATTGCCGGCGTCGTAGCGTTAAACCCATCATACTTAATCTTGGATGAACCATCGGCTGGACTTGATCCGTTTGGTCGTGAAGAAATTTTTGATGAAATCATTCGTCTGCATAAAGAGAAGGGCATTACGGTAGCATTGGTGTCTCATAACATGGAAGATATTTCTCGAATGGCGACCCGCCTCATCGTATTAGACGGCGGTCATGTTATTTTAGATGACGAACCTCTGACCATATTTATGCATCACCGTGAAGAGTTACAAAAAGCAGGTGTGGATGTGCCCCCGGTGTCTGTATTGATGGAAACATTGAAGCATCGCGGATTACCGGTTTCTACGGAAGTTCGAAATGTGGACGATGCGGTAATGGCTATTGAAAAGGCTTTGAAGGAACAGGAGGTACACCATGCTGAGTAATATTACTATTGGGCAGTATTTCCCGGGACAATCCTTTATTCATAAAATGGATCCACGTGCGAAGATTTTAGCGACTATGATTTTTATTGTGGCTATTTTCTTAGCGGAAACCGTAGCATCCTATGCGGTAATAGCCGGCTTCACGATTGTGACCTTAGCTGTATCACGACTGCCTTGGCGCTTGGTTTGGGCATCAATTAAGCCATTATGGATTATCATCGTATTTACCATGGGGATTCATGTATTTACAACGCCGGGGACAGTGCTGTGGCAATATGGCTGGCTTCATATTTCTGAAGAAGGTGTGCGCATGGGATCCATGATGGCAGCACGTTTAGTATTTCTTATCGTCTTTTCATCGTTATTGACATATACTACATCGCCGATTCGATTGACTGACGGAATTGAACACTTACTGGCACCGTTTAAACGGTTTGGTGTACCGGCGCACGAGTTAGCTATGATGATGACCATCGCTTTGCGATTTATTCCTACCTTGCTGGAGGAAACCGATCGTATTATGAAGGCACAGGAATCACGCGGCGCAGACTTTACAACGGGCAGCATAGTCAAACGGGCGAAACATATGATTCCTTTATTAGTACCTCTTTTTATCAGTGCCTTTCGCCGTGCCGACGAGTTAGCCGTGGCCATGGAAGCTCGTTGCTATCGCGGTGGTGAAAATCGAACTCGCATGAAGGAACTGGTGATTACCGGCTATGATTATATCGGCATGGCATGTATCATAGGCGTTACTCTACTCTTAATCGTTATGCGGTGGTTCGTATGAGGAACATTCGATTGATTGTGGCCTATGATGGTACCGAGCTGTGTGGCTATCAGAGGCAAGCAAATGATGTGACGGTGCAAGGTTGCTTGGAAGAAGCACTGAGTAAAGTATGCAACGAGTCAATCAGTATATATGGTGCGTCGCGTACTGATGCGGGAGTGCATGCAAAGTTTCAGGTCATTACCTTTTTTACGGAAGGGCGAATTCCTGTAGAAAATTTAACGAGGGCGTTAATTGCGCACTTGCCACCGTATATCGTAGTACGACGAGCAGAAGAGATTCCTTTGGATTGGCGGCCTCGGTGGCGTATTCTGGGGAAGGAATATGTGTATACCATTCATAACGACAGCGTGCAAGATCCGCTGGGCATGCGTTACCATTGGCATGTGAAAAAGCCGTTAGACGTAGAGCGCATGCGTGAAGCTGCGCGGCTATTGGAAGGCACACACGACTTTACTTCTTTGCAAGGTGCCAACTCAACACCGGCGAATCCGGTTAAGACATTATTTCGTGTGGCCGTTAAACAGAACGGACCGCACATTACGTTGCATGTAGTTGGCGATGGATTTTTGTATCATATGGTACGAAATATTGCGGGCCTCTTGGTTGATGTAGGTTTGGGGAAGGTGGAGCCGGGACGTATACCGGAACTACTGGCAGCTAAGGATCGCCGTAAACTGGGAAAAACAGCGCCGGCACAAGGCCTTTGTTTAGAAGAAATATTTTTTGACAGCGTTCGGTTGGATGTGGTAGTGTCTGAATTATAAGGGGATGAAGATGTTAGCTTATAAGGAGGATACAATATGGATGCCCGAGCTTATGTGAAAGATACCCTGCTCTTGCTTAATGAGTTGTATGCAGAAGGAATCATTGAGAAAATAACGAATCGGTTTGCAAATACCTAGACGCAAAAAGCGATGGGCATATATTGTCCTATGATATGTTTATATCTCATTTGCAAGTGTTACGTTCGGCAACGTCTCGATTGATGGTCACCGTGTTGGGCGCAGCGGCTTATGAGGAGATGGTTCTTATGCATCATCATGTAAAGGTGTGGAAGAAATCAGAGGCTACACCCAGTGAGGTAGAGGTGTATGCACATTTTGTGGTTGGTGAAGATGGCATACAATCCTGTGAGGAAGTGTCGAGAGTTATCTGCGGCAACGCAGAGGATGCGGACCTTAGCCATCGACGATAAAGTTAATAATATATTTCGTCGATCATGTGATTGGCAGTATATTTGGTTATGATCATGTTTGGGAGAACTCGAAAGAGTTCTCTTTTTTTGATGGAAATATGCCATGATATAATCGAAACTAAGTAAAATGGTAAGAAGGAGTTGATCGTATGATAGATATGATAGCAGCTAAACGTCGCAGCATTCGAAGATTTACGGGAGAGAGTATTGATGAAATGACGATACGAGAATTACTCGTCACGGCAGGTCGCGCACCGTCGGGAAAGAATAGACAGCCTTGGTATTTTACCGTAGTGACCGATAAGGCGAAACGAGAATTGGCGAGTATATTGTGGCAAACGGCTATCGATAAAGAAAGTCGTGGCGAAGTGTTCGGCAGCTTGCGCATAAGTGCACGGGCTATGGAAGAAGCAGGAGCAGTGATATTGGTAGGTAATCGGTATGCCCCGCTGGAACAGGATTACAATGATAAGCGCTATCGTCGCGTGATGGACACACAATCGATTGGTGCCGCGATTCAGACGATGCTATTGGCAGCGACGGAAAAAGGATTGGGGACTCTGTGGATTTGTGACGTATTTCAATGTGAAGAGGAGATTCAAGCCTGGTGGGGACGCAAAGATGAATTGGTGGCTGCCATTGCTATTGGTGTGCCGGCGGAAGCACCGTATCCACGGTGGCGTGAAGATGTTGATACATTGACGGAGTGGCGCAGTGAATAGTCGTTGCTATTAGCATGAAGTAAGTATCGGTTGCTATTAGCATGAAGTAAGTAGCTGATGAGACATGCAATTGGAATATCAGATAGCAATACAAGTGGTATATTAATTTGTCATAGCAACCGGTACTCTCGCTGAATTGTACAAGAAATTCTTGTAACAGAGAGTAAATAATCTGGTAAGACGAATAAATATTCTGTTAGCATGACCCTGTATTTGAATACTATGAGCACTCAGAGGGGACGATAAAAATAAGAAAAGCTTGATAGTGCGTGCTTCGGTGGGAACAGGCAATAATACAAGGCAGTGTATATCCTATAGAATCAATATGAGCCTGCCTTTGCGCCCTATGCATGGAGACCTTCTATGACTGATTGTGCATGATTGCTAATTTTACATAAAAATGCTATTATTGTTGTAGTTGAAAGATTGGATTAGTATACACTTTTTTACATACATTGTTGAACAGTCTTTCTAAGTCCAATGTGAAATCCTAAGGAGGGTGAATCTCTTGCAAAAACGTAAAGATTTTATCTGGAAAATGGGCGGCCAGCAAGGTGAAGGGATTGAAAGCTGTGGCGAAATCATGGCGACAATCCTCGCAAAAGAAGGCTATTCTTTATATAGCCAGCGTTTGTTCGCATCGCGTATTAAAGGTGGTCATACGACCTTCGCTTTGCGCATTGCGTTAGAACCGATTATGACCGTTGGTGAAAAAATCGACTTCTTGGTAGCACTTGACCAGGAAACTGTTGATAAACATGGTGAAGAAGTGCGTGAAGGCGGCTTTATTATTTGCGACAGCGAAGTAAACCCAGACTTCTCCAAATTTGATGGCGCACCGATCACCTGCTTGGCATTGCCGATTACCGAAACTGCTATGAAACAGGGATCGCTGTTGATGCGTAACATCGTAGCACTCGGTATGTCCGTTGCTTTGTTGGGCTTTGACAAGACGCCGTTCAGAACGGCGATTGCCGCAAAATTTGCGAAAAAATCGCAGGATATTGTAGACAAAAATCTTAACGCCTTTGAAGATGGTCATGCATTGGTATTGGCTAGCAAGGGCGATGTAGAAATCGAAACGTTACCGGTGCCGCAGCCGAAGGATCAGATGTTCCTTCTCGGCAACGAAGCATTGGCATTAGGTGCTATTGCTGCCGGATCTCGTTTCATGGCTTCCTATCCTATTACGCCGGCTTCGGAAGTTATGGAATACATGATTAAGAAAATGGATAAAATCGGTGCAACCGTTGTACAGACGGAAGACGAAATTGCCGCTTGCATGACGGCTATGGGCGGTGTATATGCCGGTGTTCGCGGTTTCACATGTACATCCGGCCCGGGTCTCAGCCTCATGGCAGAATCTTTGTCCATGGCTTCCATGGCCGAGTTGCCGATGGTTGTTATTGACGTGCAGCGCTCCGGCCCGTCCACAGGGATGGCAACAAAGGTAGAAACCTCTGACCTCAACGCAGCATGTCATAATGCTCATGGCGATTATGCGAATATCGTTATTTCCCCGACCAGCATCGAAGAATGCTTCTATGAATTACAGAAAGCATTTAACCTTGCCGAACAGTATCAGTGCCCGGTTATCTTTATGCCTGATTTACAGCAAGGTCTTAATAAGCAGTCCGTACCTAGCTTTGATCTCAACCGTGTGCCGATTAACCGCGGCAAGTTGATGAAGGAAGAAGACCTTCCGGAATTGGAACGCCCGCACTACTTCAAACGCTTTGAACTCGTAGAAGACGGCATCTCGCCGCGTACGATTCCGGGTATGAAGAATGGTTTGTTCCTTTCCACGGGTCTTGAACATAATGAAGAAGGTAAACCGGCAGAAGCACCGTCTATGCACGTATCGCAGACGGATAAGCGTCTCCGTAAATTAGAAACGGTAGCCGATAACTATGAACCGTTCCTTAACAATGCTAAGCATGACGAATGTGACGTGCTCGTTATCGGTATTGCTTCCAGCCGCGGTGCTATCGAAGAAGCGGTAGCCGAATTGGAAGCAGAAGGCCATAAAGTTAACCATTTACAGCTTCGTCTTATCAAACCGTTCCCGACGAAACAGCTTTTACCGTTCTATCAAAATGCGAAGAAGGTTGTTATTTGTGAACAGAATGCTACTGCACAGTTGGCAGACATGTTCCGTATTAACATGCCGGAAAAACGCAAGATTCACAGCTGCCTGAAATATGACGGTAATCCGTTTACGGCATCCTATGTGAAGAAAGCTATCAAGGAGGTTTTATAAGATGACAACAGCTAACGATTACAGAAATGATATTCGTCCTAACTGGTGCCCGGGCTGCGGTCATTACGGGGTACAGGCAGCTATTGCCGATGCAGTGGCTGCACTGGATATTTCTCCGGAAAACTTGGCCGTTATTTCTGGTATCGGTTGTTCCAGCCGTATCGGCGGATACTTCTACACTTACGGTGCTCATACGACGCACGGTCGTGCCTTGCCGTATGCACAGGGGGTTAAATTGGCCAACCAGGATCTGAACGTTGTATGTGCCGGCGGTGACGGCGATGCGTTCGCTATCGGTATGGGGCATACCATTCACGCCTTCAAGCGCAATGTAAATATTACGTACATTGTTATGGATAACCATGTATATGGCTTGACGAAAGGTCAGACATCTCCGCGTTCCGATATCGGTTTTGTAACGAAGACATCTCCGCATGGATCCTTTGAATCTCCGTTACCGATTTGCGAAACAGCAATCGCATCCGGTGCTACCTTTGTAGCGCAGAGCTATATGGTTAACCGCGCCGAATTAGTTGAATTGATTAAACAGGGCATGCAGCATGAAGGTTTCTCCTTCATCAATGTATTTAGCCCATGTGTAACGTATAACAAACGCAATAGCTATGACTGGTTCAAAGAACACTTAACTTCTTTGAGCACTGTAGAAGGATATGATCCGACAAACCGCGTACAGGCATTGCAGACATTGGGTGCTCACGAAGGTTTGGTAACCGGCTTGATTTATCGTGATGATACCAAGCCGTCCTTTGAAAAAGCAATGGCGGCTGTTAACGGCGGTCCGCATCCGCGTGCATTGGTTCATGACGTTGTAAAACCGAATGCCGATGTATTTGCTGATCTTTGCAAAGAATTTAAATAAGATAGGATAAGCAGTATACAGTATTGCTTATGAAAAAAAGGTCTCCGACGTGTGCCGGAGACCTTTTTATGTATGACGGTTGCCAAGAAGAAAGAGATTCGCTATAATATAGGCATTGTCTCGCGCTTGTGCGAGCAAGACAGTTCGTAACCATCCTGTCTATAAATAAAACTAAGGAGAAAAACAAATGAACAGAGTATCACACACGAGAAAACTTACTATTTCGGGAATTTTGTTGGCATTGTACATCGTCATCATGATGGCCACGCAAGGATTTGCTTTTGGGCAATACCAGGTGCGAATTGCAACGGCGTTGTACGGTTTGGCGGCATTATTCCCTTTTTCTGTGCCTGTATTCGGCTTGGCAAACTTAATCAGCAATATGATTATGGGCGGGCTAGGACCGATTGATGCCATCGGCGGTTGTATAGTAGGTCTTCTCAGTGCCGGCGCAGCGGCATGGGGAAAGCGAATGGGACTTGGTAATTGGATAGTCATTCCCATCATTACTCTTATCCCGGGATTAGTTGTACCCCTTTGGCTGGCATATTTACTTCAGGTACCGTACATCATATTGGCAAGTAGTCTGCTAGTGGGCCAAGTCATCTGCGGTATTGTCAGCTATATATTAGTAAATGCCATTGAGCGTGTCCGCGGTACTGTGACTAATGAGACGGCACCAAATCAGCATGATGCTATGGTAATGAGTAATCACGAAGGTGTAATAGCAGCGCATGATGAGTTTACATCCAAGGAGGTAAGAAGCTATGGCAAGCGGTAGAACACAAGAGGAATTGCAGGGCGTTCATGGATTGGGGCATCATACTACCTATCCGACCGATTATGCACCACAGGTATTGGAATCGTTTCCGAATAAGCATCCGCAGAACGATTACTGGGTAAAGTTTAATTGTCCCGAGTTTACGAGCTTATGCCCGATGACGGGGCAACCGGATTTTGCGACCATATACATTTCGTATGTGCCGGATGACCGATTGGTAGAAAGTAAATCTTTAAAGCTATATCTGTTTAGCTTTAGAAATCATGGTGACTTTCACGAAGATTGTGTAAATATCATTATGAAAGATTTAATTGCATTAATGTCGCCGAAGTACATTGAAGTGTGGGGGAAATTCACACCCCGCGGCGGTTTGTCGATAGATCCTTATGCCAATTACGGAAAGCCGAATACTGACTGGGAACGAGTGGCAAAGGAACGACTGCAGTTTCATGATATGCAGCCGGAACGGGTAGCATATAGATAGCAACATGTTGGCCTATGGCAATATGCAGTGAGACAGGTGTAGTGTAGGTAGATTAAGAAATATATAATAGCATAACGTATCAATAGGTACATAAGAAAAGACACAGTCACTATCGGACAATAGTAACTGTGTCTTTTTCATTATACTCACATGTAGTATCTGTATACTATATATGTAAACATCTACGATACCCAATGACAGTGATGTTTATTATAAGAAAGCGTCTCCGATGGCCGTGATTTGCACAGGTCCATCCAGATAATACTGAGGACATAAGGATTGATCATCATGGCTCACCGTATGCCAACGCTGATGAACGGTTAAGGTGCCGCCGGGTTGATGCAAGGTAAGTGATTGATTGCCCCGGTAAGAACATAATAAGGCCGCCCCCACAGCTGTAGTGCCGCTGGCACAGCTTTGCTCCCAAAAGATGGATTCGGTAGCATCTACATATACAACCGGCACCATCTCTTGGCGTATAGTATCATAGAACATGATGCCGAAGGCAGCTGCCGCTTCTTGGCATTTTAATTGAGAAAACAGTGAATCGAATAATCGGTGTAACGTAGGGCGTACAGCATCTGCTAATAATCCATCGGTATGAAAGGCGTTACCGACGATAGATGGGGATAGCTCATACCATGCACGTATGGGAACAATATAATGAGTAATCCCGGGAAAGGTAACACGGTGTAATGGTAGGGTCCATGTATCAAACGATATATGTATTATGTCAACGGTTTGCGGTGATGGCATATGGGCCTCTGCATAAAATATAAAGGGATGATCGGTCGGTCGCACGATACAGCGAATAGGGGCGGATGACCCGGAACAATATACCAATGGTTGATAGCTTCCGTCAGCTTCGGGCGCTAGCATCCGTGCGTAGACTGCATAAGACGCAGCAGACCGTGTAGCATTGCCACAAAATTCTCCGCCCATCATGGTCAATCGAAGCGGGATTTCTCGAGGGCTACCGTTAGAAGGATAGCTAAGGAAGCCGACCTGTTCGGCATGCAGATGATTATATGCCATCAATTGATTGGCTATGGTTGGTCTGGCTTCGTCTTCTATCGGCGTATCGACGAGAATAGTAATATTGCCGGCCGGATTTACTTTTATGAAATGGAGTGAGGCAGACCGGGGACGGCTATCTTGTTTCGATGACACTGTGGATGCAATCGTCTTGGCAGTACGTGATGTGTCCTGGTAATTTGATGACATGGACAAAACCTCCTTTGCTGAGGGGAAGCTATAATGAAATGTAGTGAACTTTCTTTTAGTGTACCATAGAAATGGGCGTATCCATAGTATTCTCTTTGGGATTTGCGCATACCTATGCATGAAAAGTAATGGCACATTCTTCTAAAATAGATTACAATATATATGTATTGTAACCAGAGATAATGAAGTTGGCATGTGCCGACAGCAGGTTTAACCGAGCTGTGTTGCACTCCGCTTATAAGTAGGTATTATGGTAGAAAGAGGAGATGACATAGGTATGTCGGATGTATTTTTTACAAATTTGCGCACCCGCGTCGGTGAAAGTTTATTGGATAAAATGGAACGCTTGGTACGAAAAGCCGGAATCGGAGAAATTGATTTTGCTAATAAATATGTAGCTATCAAGATGCATTTCGGTGAACCGGGGAATTTGGCATATCTGCGCCCGCAATATGTAGCGCGCTTGGTAAAAATTATTAAAGAACTCGGTGGTAAACCGTTTTTGACGGACTGCAATACATTGTATGTAGGCGGTCGTAAGAACGCGCTGGATCATATCGAGTCAGCGTACCAAAATGGGTTCAATCCGTACAATACGGGAGCCCACGTTATTATTGCCGACGGGTTGAAAGGGCTTGATGAAATTAAAGTGCCGGTGCCGGATGGCAAATACGTGAAGGAAGCAAAGATTGGCCGCGCGTTGATGGAAGCGGATATTGTTATTTCGCTGACACATTTTAAAGGACATGAATCCGCCGGCTTTGGTGGTGTCATTAAAAACTTAGGCATGGGCGGTGGATCCCGCGCCGGTAAAATGGAACAGCACAGTGCAGGTAAGCCCTTTGTTCAACAAGCGCTTTGCATTGGCTGCGGTCAGTGTGAAAAATATTGTGCCCATGATGCGGTACATGTAACCGATCGCAAATCGTTTATTACGGAAGAAAAATGCGTAGGCTGTGGTCGCTGCGTAGGTGTATGCCCGATGGATGCAATTTCGCCGATGTGGGACGAAGCCAATACGGTACTTAGCGAAAAGATGGCAGAATACACAGCTGCCGTGGTGCGTAATCGCCCTCGTTTTCATATCAGTTTTGTTGTAGACGTATCGCCGTATTGCGATTGTCACGGCGAAAACGATGTGCCTATCGTACCGGATGTGGGGATATTTGCTTCCTATGATTTGGTAGCCTTGGATCAAGCTTGCGTTGATGCAGTCAATAAACAGCCGATTATGCCGGGCAGTATGTTGGATGAAAAAGAAGAACACGGTTGGGATCATTTCCACGATGTGTCACCGGATACCGACTGGGAAGCAGCTCTAAAACGCGCCGAAGATTTAGGGTTAGGAACGCGTGCGTATCGTCTGGTAGAGGTAAAATAAGTAACGTGGAATTGGGTGTCGTATAGATGTAGTGGTTGTAACGAAAGGCGATTAGACTATGAAATGGGTAGGTAAACGAATGGCAGTGTTGGCGATGATGGTGTCAGCACTGGGGATCGGAGCGGCGTCGGCAGACATGCCGCTAAACGGACCGGATTGGAACAGTTATAATGAAAGTCATACATTTGCGGCTACGGCTATGCATCAAGGCTTCTATACTGTATATACGGTGCCTACTGTATCGGTTGATTATTCTGAGCCGCCGGTGTATGTATTTTCCGTAAACTCTATGGAAGTGCGACCGGATGGTGATCGATTGTATAGCGGCCGCGCAGTGTATAAATTGAATTACGCTACGAAGGAAGCATGGATTCTTGATATTCGCAGCGAAAAGGCGCCGTACTGGCAGCCTATTCCAACAAACAGTGTGACCAATAAGGTAGTATTGAATAAGTTGTCCAAGCAAGCATTGGAAATTCCGTTTGTGGAATAACGCGAATAGAGAAGAGACTCGGGAAACCGGGTCTCTTTTTTTATAACCGAATCAAAAAAACTATGCCAACACGTTTTGTTTGCTAACCGGTAAACAGTGGCCGATGGAAGGGATATGAAGGGATATGAAGGATATGAAGGATATGAAGGATATGAAGGATATGAAGGATATGAAGGATATGAAGGATATGAAGGATATGAAGGATATGAAGGATA
>NZ_AUAN01000004.1:0-145396 GCF_000428745.1 Veillonella magna DSM 19857 | reverse complement strand
GAAGGATATGAAGGATATGAAGGATATGAAGGATATGAAGGATATGAAGGATATGAAGGATATGAAGGATATGAAGGATATGAAGGATATGAAGGGATACAGTATGACTGCCGTAGTAAACAGAACACAAAAAAGCCGCCGAGCATATGCCCAGCGGCTTTTTGAATATCATCAAATTATTTGCTGTACAATTCGACGATAAGAGTTTCGTTAACTTCGATCGGAAGTTCTTCACGTTCCGGCATACGAGTGTAGGTGCCTTTGAAAGCGTCAAGATCTTTTTCGATGTAAGGAAGTTCGAAAGAACGAAGTTCCTGGAAGTTAGTTTTGAACATTTCGTTGTCACGAGATGCTTCGCGAAGTTCGATAACATCGCCCGGTTTGCAGTGGTAGGACGGAATGTCAACACGACGACCGTTAACCAAGATATGACCATGGTTTACCATCTGACGAGCCTGACGGATGGAGTTACCGAAACCAATGCGGTATACCAAGTTGTCGAGACGGGATTCCAACAATTTAAGCATGTTTTCACCCGTAACGCCCGGCATCTTCTTAGCTTTATCATAATAGCGTACGAACTGGCGTTCAAGCAAGTTGTAGTATGCTTTAACTTTCTGTTTTTCTAATAACTGTGTGCCATATTCAGACATTTTTTTCTGTCTCTGGTCCTTTTTTACACGTTTTAACGCTTTGGAATGACCGAAAACGTTTACACCGAAACGACGGCAAAGCTTAAAGCGTGCTTCTCTTCTCGTTGCCATGTGATTATCACCTCATATAAAAATTTTAAACCTGTACCACATATAGGTACCCGATAATAATATCATATTTAACGGATACCTGGCAAGGTATTAATTGAATATAAGGAATAAGGCGCTGAGAATGGAAGGACATAAAGAGAAAATATAAATTTTTTAGATATCCCATATAAAATGCATGAGTAAATTAGAATCATATGCTATAATAAGAAAAGAATACATACAGCCGGTAATATTATCATTTAAGTTGATAGTTAATGGTTAAGTTGATAATTGATGGCTGTAATTGTGGTGATGATGCTTAAGTGGCTGCATAAAGAGGCAGTAGTCTGTTTGGTAGGTTGTGAACGAGGAGCGGATAATTATGGATGAATTACCGACTTTACAAGAATTACAAAGCTTTATAACATATAGCAAAATGGGCAATTTTACGTTGGCCGCACAGGCAGCGAACATTACCCAGTCTGCCTTCAGTGCGCAGATGAAAAAATTGGAACGCTTGGTAGGGGTACGCCTTATTGCACGTTCTACCCGCGGTAGCCAGTTAACGCCGGAAGGTGAAAAATTTTTGCCGGAAGCAGAACATATTATTGAAACATTGGAGAGAGCAATCCATAGTATTCGACTTGCCAATAAGTTAGAACGCCCGATTTTGAACGTTGGCATTTTGCGGAGTATCGGCGATGTGCGCATGAACCAGTACGTTGCATACTTTCAACGGCGCAACCCGGACTTTTCCATTTCCGTATACGATATGGAAGAGGAAGAGATGCTTTTGGATCTTAGGGAAAACCGCATAGATATCGGCACCTGTTACTTGCCGAACAACAAGGACATGAGTGCCTATGAAAGCGTGGCTTTGCGCGAGGACTCAGTAGCTTATTTTGCACCTAACCGTGAAGTAACGGGACCGATTACCTGTGAAGAAATGTTGACCTATCCATTGGTTATGTACCCGCCGAAATATTTCATGAGTCAGCGTCTTAAGTTTTATTTTTCGGAAGAAGGGCGTCAAGCATTGCCGCAGACCATCCGTTTGTCAAACCCCTACGCAATGATTGATTATTGCAAGAAAAATTCCGCAGGTGCATTAATATCCAAGAGCTTATTGGAGTCCTTAGGAGAAACGGAAGGCATTTATCCGTTGGCTAAACCGTTGTTGTTGCAGGTATGCTTTGTATATCGTAACAATAACTCAAAGTGGGAAACAATGAAAACCTTTATGGATTATATCGGGCAACAAGCCAATACGTTGTAATATATTCTCCTGTTATGAAAGTATATACAGATGTGATTACACTCGGCATCCTTTTTAGGGGGCCGAGTTTTTATTATCATAAAAATTTATATCAAATATATGTAAGTTGAGTTATACATTAAACCAAATAAAGACTATAATCGTTGGCGTTACGTAACAATGATAATAAAAATATTTGATTTAGTATGATTGAGATTTTACAGAGTGAGGATGATAGCATGAACAGCAGCAAAGACAGGCTGTGGACCGCTGCCTTTATATTGGACACGGTCGTTAACCTATTGATTTATCTAATTTATTATTTGTTAATGGTTATTATTACCGTGGTAGCAAAAGACAATCTGCAAGCTTCGTTGGCTGAAGCCGGATTGGCATCGGGTATTTTTATTTTGGGCACCTTAGTGGCTAGGCTGTTAGCCGGCCGTTTCGTTGAGGAATATGGTTGCAAGAAAATGCTATATGCCGGTTTGGGCATCTATCTGATTACTACTGTATTTTATTTTTACATGCCCAATCTGTGGGTACTGTATGTGGTGCGCTTGCTAAACGGCATTGGTTACGGCGTGGCTTCAACGGCAACCAGTACGATTGTGGCAGCGATTGTTCCGGCATCGCGCCGCGGTGAAGGCATTAACTATTACGGCCTAAGCACTAGTTTGGCAGCAGCAGTGGGACCGTTCTTGGGGATGCTTCTTATCAACTTGACTGGATTTTATTTCATTATCAGCTTATGCGTATTTTTGATTGTTCTCTGTTTGTTGGGAACGATGGGGATTCAATTCAACGAACGGGCATTGCATAATGATGCGGCGGAAGAACGCCATGGCATGCGCATTTCGGATTATTTGGAACCGCTAGTAGCACCGATTGCCATCGTTGGTCTTTTCATGGGCTTTTGTTATTCCAGCGTACTCAGCTTCATGGCTGCCTATGCCCGCGAAATTAATTTAGTAGAAGCGGGGACTTTTTTCTTCGTCGTTTATGCCGTTGTTATTACTGTAACGCGTCCGCTGTTGGGCATTGTCTTTGATCGCAAAGGTGAAAACTTCGTGCTCTATCCATGCTACATTGCATTGGCTATCGGCTTATGGCTGATCAGCACGGCGCAGTCCAGTGCAGCTTTGCTGTGGGCCGGTGTATTCGTCGGCCTTGGCTACGGTACATTTATGTCAAACGGACAAGCTGTTTGTGTAAAGCTTGTACCGCTGAATCGTGTAGGGGTAGCTACATCGACGTACTTTATTACCTTGGACCTCGGCCTTGGCGTAGGCCCGTACATGCTTGGTTTTGTTCGTCCTAGCCTCGGTTTCTCCGGCGTATATGATGTAACGGCCGTGGTCGCTTTAGGATGCTTTGTCCTGTATTATCTTTTATACGGACGCCATGTGGGAAAACCGTCGCAGGATATGGTGCAAGGTGAAACCGGAAATGCAGTGGATCACGATGCAGCAGATGTAGCTTTGTGTGGTAAAGAGCAAGCACAACATTAATATTGCCGATAAATCTATTGACAAGAAACAGTTGTTTCAGTAGAATATAGCTATCAATTACAAATGTATAACAGTGATGATAGAAGAAAGTAGTTGTCTTGCTTGTGCGCAGAGAGCCGTTGGTTGGTGGAAAACGGAGACGAGGGGGCAGTGAAGTTCCTTCTTGAACTGCATGGCTGAATTAAAGTAGGCTGTGCCGGCGTAGCTGTCGTTACTAAAGCTGTGAGTTGGTCGATTCGAGATAAGTAGGGTGGTACCGCGGATATATCCGTCCCTTGGATGCCACCCTTTTTTGGTAGAATCGTCAATGAGGGTGGTACCGCGATTCGTCATCGTCCCTTGGAGGGGGCGATTTTTTTATTGGTAATTGATAGTATGGTTGAAAAAGACGAGAGAAGACACACTGCTAGCCCCGGCGGTGGAAAGGAGAACACACATGATAGTATCGGCAGTGGTAGTAGGATTGTATGTATTGGTTTTGTTGTTAATTTCGTTGGCCGCTAAACGGCTTAGCACGGGGAATGCAGAGAATTATGTATTGGCGGGACGGCGTATGACAACGCCGTTGATTACGGTATCGATTGTAGGTTTAGCCGTCGGCGGTGCGTCTACCATCGGCGTAGCGGAACAGGCGTATGTGCATGGCATTTCGGCCGGCTGGTATACGGCGGCTTGGGGCATCGGTGCTATTGTTATGGGAATGGTAGTAGCTAAGCGATATCGGAGACTCAATATTACAACGATTCCGGAAATGTTGGAGCGCTATTACGATAAGAAGAGTATGATAGCCGGAATTGCCATTCAGATTTTAGTACAGCTTTGTGTAATGAGTTTGCAGTACGTAGCCGGTGGTACCATTTTGGCGGCATTGTTGCCGGGTATTTTTGATATGACCACAGGAATGATTATGAGTGCTGTTGTATTTATCGGCGTTACGATGATGGGCGGTATGTGGTCGGCCAGCATTTCTAATTTACTTAATGTTACGTTAAAATATGCAGGTATAGCTTGCGCTGCATATGTAGCGGTACAGTTAATGGGCGGTACGGCGGCTATTGCACAGGCAGCCCCCACGGCGGTTACTCTGGATCTCGTAGACGGCGTAGGCAGTATGACAATTCTTACTTGGATTGTTACCTTGATTACCGTAAATTTATCTTTGCAAAGTATTATTCAAATTTCCTTAGGTGCTAAAACCGTAGGTGTGGCTCGTAAAGGATTTGTGTTGGGCGGGTTGTTGATGTTGCCTATAGGTTTCGTCAGTGCGTACCTCGGTGTTATTGCTTCGGAACTTTACCCCGGCATGAGTCCTACCTTGGCATTACCGCAGTTGATTATGTCATTGAACCCGCTGCTGGCAGGAATTACGTTGGCGGCTTTATGGGCAGCGGATGTAAGTACGGCATGTAATTTACTCTTAAGTTCGGGCACATTATTTTCGCAAGACATTTACAAACGCTTTATCAATCCTTCCGTAAGTGAAGCTAATTACACGCGAATTACGAAAGCATCGGTTGTGGCCATGGGATTGTTAACATTTGTGTTTGCTCTTACCATTAGCGGAATTATTGCTACGCTGATGCAGGGCTTGAGTTTGATGGCGGCCTTTTCGGTGATTGTATTGATGACACTTTTTGCTCCGCGTTATTGCAGTAAGGAAGGTGCATTCTATACATTGGTAATGGCAGTGATTACCCTGTTGGCATGGAATTTTGTGCCTGCTGTCAGAGTGGTGCCGCATGTGATTTATTTGGAATGGATCGTTTGCGGACTGACCTTTGGTGTTAGTGCTTTGGTCAGTCGTCGACAAATTGTAGTAGACGAAGAATTGGAACACGCATCCATCTAATATATAAGAATCTATTAAATTAACATACAATAAAGGCTCTTGGTAGCTATTGGGGGATAGCTGCTAAGAGTCTTTGCTATTTGTGAAAAGAAAACACATGGGTTGAAAGTGTGGCAGAAGAAATCATCAAATAAATTTAAAAAGGCACTTGCATTGCCCTATATGATATGCTATACTATCAATGTTGTTGCGGGACGTAGCGCAGTTTGGTAGCGCGCCTGGTTCGGGACCAGGAGGTCGCAGGTTCAAATCCTGTCGTCCCGACCACTTTTTATACGAGTGGTTATGATAACTTGATACGATACAAGCGGTTCGCCGAATAGAGGTAACTGCGAATATCGGGGCATAGCGCAGTTTGGTAGCGCACCTGGCTTGGGACCAGGGGGTCGCAGGTTCGAATCCTGCTGCTCCGACCACGTATGCGGGTGTAGCTCAATGGTAGAGCCCCAGCCTTCCAAGCTGGTCGCGAGGGTTCGATTCCCTTCACCCGCTCCATTTTTTTATGCGGATAAAATAATATATAGTATAGATATGACGGTGATGTATGTGTTGAGCATATATCATGTTGTAGCATATGGTCCAGTAGCTCAGTTGGATAGAGCAACGGCCTTCTAAGCCGTGGGTCGGGGGTTCGAATCCCTCCTGGATCACCAGACATGGACGATTAGCTCAGCTGGGAGAGCGCCTGCCTTACAAGCAGGATGTCGGCAGTTCGATCCTGTCATCGTCCACCATGGCTAAGAGCCTTGCATGTATGTGCGGGGCTCTTTTTGTATGATTGGGTACTGACAACCGATTACAGGTGAAAAGTAGGAAGTGAGTGTATGGTGGGACCATCGCGTATTGATATGCTTCATGGGCCGCTATGGCGGCCTTTGTTTAATTTTGCTATTCCGGTAGCGATGATTGGCATATTGCAGCAATTATTTAATACAACAGATATTTTTATTTTAGGACGTTTTGTGGGTACGGCCGCATTATCGGCAGTGAGCAACGACATACCTATTATTGGCATATTGGTTACCTTATTTATCGGTGTTTCCTTAGGTTCCAATGTTGTCATTGCACGTTATATGGGAGGCCGAAAATATCGGGCGGCTTCTGTGGCTATTCATACTACATTGGTACTGGCGGCATTGATAGGCATCGGTTTTACTGTGTTAGGTGAGATGGTGGTTACGCCGGTTATTCATTATATGGATGTACCGCCGGAAATAATCGATGATGCAGAATTATATCTGCGGGTGTTCCTATTGGGAATGCCGGGGATGGTCATGTATGATTTTGTGTCGGCGATTTATCGAAGCTACGGAAATGTCCGAACTCCTTTATTGGCGTTGCTACTGGCCGGTATCTGCAATGCTGTGGCAGATATTATTGTGGTATCCCTTGGGTGGGGGTTACTAGGTGTAGTCGCTACTACGGTGGCAGCCAATTATGTGGGACCAATTCTACTGTTGCGGCTATTGCGATATGGGCATGGGGTGTTGCATATCTATCCCGGTGCGTTTCATCTTAATAAGGCAGATGTAAAAGAAATTTTGCGTATCGGTATCCCGGCAGGATTGCAAGGTATGGTATTCAATGTGGCCAATATGATTATTCAAGCAGCAATTAATAATCAAGGGGCTGAGGCTATGGCAGCTTCCGGTGTGTCCCTGGTTATGGAGATGAACACGTATCCGTTTATTATCGCTTTTGGTCAGGCGATTACAACATTTACCGGACAAAACAATGGAGCCGGTAATGAAAAACGCAGTCATGAGGTGGCCTATTACGGAACGTTGTTAAGTTTTGGCTTTACCGCTGGTATGACCGTGGTGGCTTTGATATTAGCACGGGTATTTCTTCAGTTCTTCGGACTTGATGAAGAAGCCGTTGAGTTAGGTGTGACCAGATTGTATTTGATTGTGGGCTTTTACTTTCTGTGTACAATTTATGAAAGTTTATCCGCGTCGATGCGTGGCTTTGGACATTCCCTGGCACCGGCTATTGCCATGACCATTGGCATTTGTATGACTCGTGTTGTTTGGATTTATACAATCTGTGAAGTCTATCCTTCGTTCACAATGATTATGTATTGCTATCCTGTCAGCTGGTTAGCCGCAGATATTTTAATCGGTGCTATGTACTGGCGCATGCGTATGCAATTGAAAAGACGGATGGCTATTGCATAAAGAGAAACGTGCAGCAGAGGCAAGTACAGCAGAGGTAAGTATAGTAAAGGGAAATATAATAAATGGAAATATAATAAAGTAGTAAGAGCATACAAGATGAAATTACAGTAATCGTGTGTAGGATCGCTGTAATAGCCGATAAGGCGGCAACAGATGAAGATATTCATTTCTGTTGTCGCCTTTTATATTGGAATTTGTGGTAGTATATAGGTAACCGAATTTTGGTGTTAGTTAAAGGAGGAGTATGAACATGAAAACGGTTAGGATTGTCGTATCTATGTTAATGGTATTGTGTTTTGGCGTGTTTATGGCATCAGCTTCGTCAATAGTGGGACATAAGATTCCCGATAATTATATGACGGTGTTAGGGGTGCCTATGGGCGCTAAAAAGGCAGACATAATCAGAAGTTTAGGCGAACCGACGAAAACTCAATTTCGCCTTGTACGTGGCGAAGGGACATATATACTAAGCTATGGAGGAACGGATTTTTATTGTTTGAAAGGTGAGGAAACGGAAGATAATGCTCAATTAGTAAGGGTGATTCTTACAAATCGTGATGCAGCTATAGTCGGTAATATAGCGGTAGGTGATTCTATTACAAAACTGGCAGAAGCAGATATTTTTGATTTCCAACCGGATAGAGTACATCATTCCGATAAGGATAGAAGAAAAGCGACGATTTTTTATGGGCAATATATCCCACGAACTGATTATATGTCAGGCATCTGGTTTCAATTGTATAAGAACAATAAGGGTGAGTATATAATAACCGAGATCGATATTGAACGATAATGTAAAATGGATGGGGAATAAAAAGAATTGCTGAAATGATAAATCTATACGATGAAAATTACATAACCTAAGGAAAACGTTAAATAATCTAAAGAAGAATATAGCCCTGTATACGTGGTGTAGCAACTTTTTATGAATATTGCCAACCATATGCAGGGCTGTTTGTATGTTTAGATACTTTTAATAATTACCTATTTTATATTAACTTATCAATCTCGGAGCTGTACATAATACGCTTGCCGAAGAAAGATTCAATGAGTTCAACGGCGAGTTAGCTTGTTTTATTTTGAAAATATAGAATTGAATTTACTTCAACAACTTCTTCCAGCGTGTATACGATGATGCCATGTTTACGAAGAAGCATAGCTTCACCTCCGTCAAGATCGCGAGCACCAACGATAACGACGCGCTTAGGAGCAATTTTTTCCGGTAGCGCATACTTTTATTGGCCGTATTTATACCGACGGGGACATGAATGTGACAGAAGAACCACTCTCCTTAACAGCTCGGAATAGAGCTTACACCTGTAATATAACGAAAAAGATAGGCAAAGTAAAATACGAATGTAGAATGATATTGTACAAAATTAATATAATACTGGCTATGATATCGCAAAGTTGCATTTAACTTTACCTATGATTTGCAGTAAAATAAAACCGTATAAGCTTAGGTAAGTGGATTACATAGGTCGGCGTATAGAGAAATAGCAGCCGCGTAATCCACTGTATAGGTTAGTAGTAGGTAGAAGAGGAGATGGAATTATGGCAGGTGTCAGTGAATCCGTAAAAGCAGCGCTTATTGAGGGATATCCTAAATTTGCGGAAGCGACAAAACAATTTTTTGATAAAACATTAGCGCCCGGTGATTACAAAAAGATTTCCGGCGGTCAAGGGTGCTATGGCGAACATGGGGCTAACAGCGTAATGCTACGCCTTCGTTTTGCCGGCGGTGCTATCGATAAAACACAGATTAAATTTTTGCTTGATGCAATGAAGGAACATCCGATTACGTTTACGCATATTTCGACGGGACAATCCTTACAGCTTCATCACTTAGATGCAGATACGGTGATTGACTTATTCCCGAAAGCACATGCTGCAGGCATTTATACCCGTGGGGCCGGTGGGGACAATCCGCGTAATATGACGGGGGCTCCTCTTCGCGGTGTAGGTAAGGGCGCAGCCTTTGATGTTACTCCTTATTTTACAGCGGCACAAAATTATTTGATGACGTTGGTTACGACGTTAAAATTACCGCGTAAATATAAAATTGCGTTTTCCTCCGGTTGTGAAAACGAAGGTCATGCTACGTGTAAAGAATTAGGATTCATTGCCGAACAGGATGGAACATTCACTGTATATGCCGGCGGTGGTTTGGGTGCCAATCCGAGAGTGGCTACGAAGGTGGCTGCCGGAATAGATCCTAAGGACGTGCTGTACTATATGTATGCTATGGGCAAGCTTTACGAAGATTTTGGCGATTACAAAAATAAAGCGCGTGCTCGCAGCCGTTACATTGTAGAACGCTTAGGGGCCGATGAATTTATTCGCGTGTTTAACGAATACGTAGCTAATGCAAAAGAAACCCAGCAGCTAGATATCGTACCGGAAGTAGCCGGCGTCACTAAACAGGGTACCGGCGTACCTACGACGAAGCGCGCCGTGGAACAAAAGCAACCGGGATTGTATTATGTAAATTACCATCCGTTCGGCGGAGATCCGGATGCGAAGACCTTCTTACGTTTATTGGAATATATTTATCCGTTGCAGGATGTTACTTTGCGTCTTAATACAGATGAATCCATGTATATTATTAATCTGAATGCCGAAGAAGCCGACGAAGTGGCTAAGATTGTGGAAGCCGATAATGCTACCACCGATTTTGATACGTCCATTTCCTGCGTTGGTTGCACGGTATGTCAGATTGGTTTGCGCGATTCTTCCGGTATGCTTGCCAAGATTCGTGATGCCGTGGTAGCAGCAGGCGACGTAGATGAAGCTCTGTTACCGCAGATCCGTGTATCCGGTTGTCCGAACTCCTGCGGTGCTCATGAAGTAGGTCTTCTCGGATTACAAGGCTTTAGTAAAAAAGTAAATGATGCGGTAGTGTCGGCCTTTGCTCTTAGCATGGATGGAAGTTGTGACTTGCACGATACAAAATTGGGTAATCGTGTAGCGGTAATTACCGAAGAAGAACTACCGGTGTTCTTTGTTGAGTTGGGACGCATGTTGACGACGGCGAAGACTCCGTTTGCACCATGGTATGCAGCACACAAGGATGAATTTATGGCCTTGGTCAAAAAATTTGACTAAGACGATTGATGTGAGCGTGCATCTATGATTGGAACTTTTGTAAATGTGGCAGCCATTATTATCGGTAGCCTTATCGGTAGCGTCATAAAGTCAGGCTTAGGCGAGAAGTATCAAACGATGCTGTACGATGCCATGGGGATGGCCGCAGTTGGTTTGGGACTGGCAGCGGTTATTCAAAATTTACCGCACAGTACCTATCCGGTTCTTTTCATTGCCAGTCTGGCTATCGGTGGGACATTGGGAACCTACTGGGATTTGGAACAGCGTTTTAAAAATGTAGTGGCACGCCTTGGCAAGCGTGGACAAGAAACGGATGCGAATCGGTTGGGCCAAGGTTTGGCAACGGCGATTATGCTATTTTGTATTGGTACCTTGTCGATTTTAGGGCCTATTAACAGTGCCCTTTACGGAAATCACACATATTTATTTACCAATGCGACGCTGGACTTTGTTACATCCATGGTATTGGCGACCACCTATGGATTGGGAATAGCATTTGCCGCTGTCGTACTCTTTGTGTGGCAAGGGTCCCTCTATTTGTTGGCGCATCAGTTGGTGACGGTTCTTGACTCGGTGCTTATGACTGAAATCTCCATCGTCGGTGGGTTCTTGATTTTCGGATCCGGTCTTGCTATATTGGGACTCAAGCCGATTAAAAGCGTGAATATGTTGCCGGCATTGCTCGTGCCCGTCATTTGGGTAATCATTGTTAGCTTGTGGAAGTAAAATATAGAATAAAGCGATACTCAGATATCTAAGAGGTCAGGTCTTGTGAATGACGCTCTTGCGATGTATGAGTATCGCTTTTTTTGAGGAAAAATAGCGGTGATGGTTTTGAATAAGTAAAAAAATTTAACAGGTACTGATGATAGAGTGTTTGACGATGTAATGGAATTACCCCGTTGTTCTGATTAGAAAATAGGTGAGCAGAAGAAAATATAATTTTGATAATAGAATATTGAGATGAATAATACAACAAATTATTGTGATACTATCGCTGTTTTAATGTTTCACAATATAAAAGATGGATGATAAATTGTAATTGAAAAAATAATCTATAGGTATATAGGAGGGCTGGTTATGAAAGACAATAAAATTACAGATGCGTATTATACTGGGCTAATGAATGCAGTGGGGTATGATAACAGTGATTTGGAAAAACCTATAATAGGTATTGTAAACTCTTGGAATGATGTAAACCCGGGGCATAAACCTTTTAAGGAGCTGGTTCAATATGTCAAAGAGGGGATATGGGCAGCCGGTGGTACACCAGCTGAATTCGGAGTACCAGCACCTTGCGATGGAATCTCGCAAATGATAGGGATGGAGTATGTGCTGATGCAACGAGATTTAATTGCAGCATCTATTGAAGCAATGTCTAGAGCGCATGGTTTTGATGGGTTAGTATTCTTATGCTCATGTGACAAGATAATCCCTGGAATGTTAATGGCAGCAGCGGCACTTGATTTGCCATCTGTATTTTTAACGGCGGGCAGTATGATTCCTTTTCGTACTAATGATAATGTCTATGCTACACCTGATTTGAAAGAGTTGATAGGAAAAAAACAAAATGGCAACGTTACAGAGGAGGAATTTCATTATCTAAAAAGAAATATATGCTTTTCTTGTGGGACTTGCTCTATGTATGGTACAGCCAATACTATGGGAGTTTTTTTAGAAGTAATAGGATTATGTCCTTTCGATTCTACTACAATGCTATCTGCTTCATCTGAAAAGATTAGACAATCTAGATTTGTAGGAAAAAGAGTTGTTGAATTTGTGAAAAAAGGAATTACGGCTAAAGATTATTTAACAAAAGAGGCCATTGAGAATGGTATTATGCATATTTCAGCAACAGGGGGATCGACGAATGCTATTATGCATATTATGGCGTTGGCTCAAAAGCTAGGGACAGATATGACTTTAAATGACTTTGATCTGGTGCAGAAAGGAGTACCTGTTATTGCTAAATTTAAACCATCATCTCAATATACTTTGCAAGATTATCACATGGCGGGAGGTGTTAGACGTAGTTTAAAGGCTATAGATAAATTTTTGAATGCTGATACTCTTACTTTCTCGGGCCGTACGTTAAAAGAAGAATTAAATAATATTGTAGAGCCAGATAATGTAGTAATTCATACGTGTGAAAATTCACTTTTGGAAGATGGGTGTTTCTCTATACTCTATGGAAATCTTGCGGAAAAGGGGTGTGTTGTAAAAAAGAGTGGCGTTGACCCTAAAATGTTTGTTCATACAGGACCAGCTGTTGTATTTGACTCTGAAGAAGATGTAGTAAAGGAATTTACTAATAGAACAATTGAACCAGGTTCAGTTTTGGTTATACGATACGAAGGACCTAAAGGAGGACCAGGAATGCGAGAAATGTCTATCCCTGCTGCGATGTTAGTAGGAATGGGATTACATACATCTGTAGCTATGATCACAGATGGGAGATTTTCAGGGGCATCTAGAGGACCTTGTGTTGGACATATTACACCGGAGGCTTGGGATGGTGGAAATATTGCGATTGTGGAAAATGGAGATATGATTACGATTGATTTGAATAATAATTATATACATCTTCATATAAGTGAGGAAGAAATACAACATAGAAAAAAAGCATGGAAACGTCCATATAAGCCTGTAAAAGGCTTGTTGGGTGCTTACCGAAAATCAGTTGGAAGTGCAGACGAAGGTGCGGTATGGTTAAATGAAGAATAGGAGGGAGTATTATGTTAATCATTATTCCATTTCTTATGGGATTGATAATTATGCTAGTACTTATGATAAAAACTCGAATAGGTCCTTTTATGTCAATGCTGATTGGGGCCATGATTATTGGCATTGGATGTGGAGTTAGTGCTAAAGAGACTATTAGTGCAATATCTAGTGGTTTTGGAGGTATTGCGAAGAGTATAGGAATTGTAATCATTTTTGGGGCTATATTGGGCGAATATTTGGAAAAGTCTTATGCGACAGAACGAATAGCAAAAACCTTATTAAAAGCAACGGGAAAAGAAAATGCGGATATAGCACTAAGCAGTACAGGGTTCCTAGTGAGTATTCCTGTATTCTGTGATGTGGCTCTAATTATGTTGGCTCCATTGGTTAAAGCGGTATCTAAACAAAGTGGGCGCAAATTGGGGGTTTTGGCTGTAGCCTTAGCCTTATCACTTTTAACAACAAATACATATGTAGCACCTACTCCGGCACCTATTTCAATAGTATCAATATTAGGAATTGATTTAGGAGAATCTATACTATGGGGGTTACTAGTTTCGGCATTTGCATGTATTGCTATTTTAATATTTTGTCGACTTTATTTAGATAAAAAACCTGAATCATGGTATGGATTATCTGCACAGGCGGATTCATCAGAGTTTACAGAACCGGAAAAAGAAAAGAAAAATTTACCTACTTTTAGTCAGGCTGTATTGCCAATTTTAGTGCCTATTGCATTGATATTGCTAGCAACCACATGTAAAATGATATTGCCGAAGGATTCTTATGTTGTAGGTCTCACCAGTGTTTTAGGAGATAAAAATATAGCTTTAGCATTTGGAATTGCAACGGCTGTAGTTATGTTGTATAAATATCTACCAAGTGGAGAAGTTTTTAAATCTATGAGTAACGCACTGACATCATCAGGACCAGTTATTTTTATCACTGCTGCTGGTGGAGCGTTAGCTAAAGTAATAGATTTAACAGGTGCAGGAAAAATTTTTGCCACCTCACTATCGGACATGTCGTTACCTATAATTATTATTCCATTCCTAATTTGTGGCTTTTCAAAATTTGTTCAAGGATCTTCGTCAGTGGCTGTAATTGTAGCTTCAACATTGACCTTGCCTTTGATAGAGACAGGTTTAATAGATCCTATTGTAGCTTTTATTTCTATTTGTGCAGGAAGTGGTTTTGGATCACATGTTAATAATAGTTATTTTTGGGTATTTGCGAATCTATTTGGGTACGATACTAAAACTTCATTGAAAACTTTGTGTTTAGGTCAGCATATTATGGCATTTGCAGGATTACTTGGAGGTTATTTAATAAGTTTATTTAGATAAAGGGGGAGGAGTTCAAATGATGAATATGCATAAATTATTTCTTTATGCTGCGGAGGAAGAGAATTTTACAAAAGCGGCAAAAAGAGCTTTTGTGACACAACAGTGCCTTAGTAATAATATTAAGCAGCTAGAGAAAGAAATGAATGTTAGTTTATTCACAAGAACTCCCCATCTTCAAATAACTTCAGCTGGAAAAATGCTTTATGAGACTCTTAAAAAAATAGAGCTATTAGAAAGAGATTTAGAAACTAGATTGGAACTAGTAAGAAGTGAGTCCATGGGAAGTATTCATTTGGGAATTAATGCTTCAAGAGGAATAGTTTTATTACCTGATTTATTTAAGATGTATCAGGAAAAATATCCCAATGTTAAAATTGCTGTTACAATGGAAGACAACGTATATCTGGAGCAGATGATGTTAGATAATAGGCTAGATATTTTTTTAGGGGTTAATTTTCAAGGAAATGAAATGCTGGATAGTGAAATAGTGTCAAAAGACACTCCTATGCTATTGGCGACGAGTGGATTTATGGATTTATGGGCAAGAGATGCAATAGAAGGAGACTATATATTTGGAGATATTATTGATTTACATAAGTATTTAGGGCTTCCATTAGTCGGAAATAGAGTTAGTAGTACTTTTTCGGCCTTGTGTGAGAGATATTTGGCATATCACGATATAGAATATCGTAAAAGTTTATTTGTCAGTGATTATGGTACTCAAATTGAATTATGTGGAAAATCTTTAGCAGCAGCATTTATCCCACAATCAATTTTAGAATTAGTAGAACGATATAATAAACTTGCTGGGGAGAATGAAAAATTGATAGCATTTAGATTGAAAGATTTTGAAGAAGCTGTGGTACTCTCGATAGTTAAGCCTAAGTATAGGCAAGTGCCTAAGTATTTAAAAGATTTTATCGATATACTAAAGTCTGAGATTATGAGAAAAGATCAGTATATACACTCGGTCAGAGGACGAGGATAGATTGATTGTTTATGAAAGGTACTGTATCATAGCTAGGCATTTGTTTTTAGTATGAATCGTTGTTTTAAATGATTAGTGACTTTATTTGGGCGTTTAGGTTGTAGCTATTTTCTAATATAAAGGTATTTTTGTACGATAGGTATTGGTTTTAGTATGTTTGCTTTGATTACAATACAATGGTGATTGTTATGGATTCTTTAGGATATGTAGTATCTACATCATCTGTTACAAGTATAGTGCGTTTAGATGCTTAGCAAAATATATTAATGTATAGTACGAAGATATAAAGCTTACTAATGATTTGACCTAATTTTGACTAGTGATTTGTATACTAAGATCACGATTAGGAGGTTAGGTTAAGTTAGGAGTGACTTATATGGATCAAAGGCAAATTTTAAAAAATGGGATATGGGAGCTTACAGACTTAGGTAAGGCAGCTATTACAGCAGTAAAAAATGATTTTACTGAGGCTACAAGGCCTATTAGTTATGCAGGAAGAGATTGGAAACTATGGGACATTTCTAATCTTTGGATAGGTATTATAGTTTCCATTGCTGTATATCAAGTGGCCAGTGGTTTACTTGTTGCGGGAATGAATTGGTGGCAAGCACTTATCACAATTGTTTTAGGCCATACGATTGTAATGGGAGTAGCGATGGTGATTGGGCACTTTGGAACACGCTATGGATTAACGTATCCTTTGCTTAGTAAACTGATTTTTGGTAGGAAAGGAATGGTCTTCCCTGTCATTGTTCGAGGTATCCTGGGGGTGTTTTGGTTTGGTGTTCAGGCTTGGATTGGTGGTCAAGCTGTGAACATAATTATATCAGCCATATATCCGGCATGGCAGGATGGTGGCTTTACTACTTTGTTTATATCATTCCTTATATTCTGGTGTATGAATGTGTATATTGCTGCTTCGGGAAGTAAGGCTGTTAAGATTTTGGAAGGTATATCCGCGCCTGTTCTTATTGTACTTAGCTTGGTAGTAATCGTTTGGGGAATGGATGTAGCTAATTGGAATTTAGATACATTGCTAAGTGCCAAGGTTGTACAATCAAGACAAGGTATTGATTTTTGGACGTTGTTTTGGCCAGCCTTATCAGCTATGATTGCTTTTGACGGAGGCATTGCATTATCTATTACAGATTTTACACGTCATTGTGTTAATCAAAAAAGTCAAATATGGGGTCAGATTATTAGTGCCCCTATCATGACTGGTTATATTGCCTTCGTAGGAATATGCGGTACAGCAGGTGGTTATTTAGCATTTGGAAAGGAAATATGGGAGCCTGCAGTATTAGTGGGAAATTTTGAAAGTTTATGGGTGCGATTAGTCTTTTCTGCATTCATTATAATGGCAGTGTTGACTACTAATGTGGCAGGCAATTTGATACCGCCAACAAATATTATTGCAGCAGTAGCCAGGGGAAAAGTCGGGTATAAGATGGCTTCCTTCATTGCTGCGGTGTTAGCATTGTTTGCAAGACCGTGGGATTCGCTGTCTAGTGCCTATCATTTAATTTTTGAAATTACTCAGTTGTTAGGTGCCTTGTTGGGACCTTTGTCAGGTATCTTTGTTGTGGCGTATATATGTGAGCACATGAAATATGTTGAGTATGTAGATTTATTCAGAATAGAAGGTGGACGATATTCATATTCTAGAGGATGGAATGTACGGGCCGTAAGTATTTTCCTTCTTATTACAGCTATTATTTTTATTAGTCGCATAGTACCATCAATCGAGTTTATATTTAATAATGCGTATGTATATGGAACCATAGCATCTGGCTTACTTTATTATATAGCTATAAAAATTAAATAACGAAAAAAGCCCGAGTTTGGAATATACCTTACTCGGGCTTTTTTAAATTAATGCTTCTATCTCTGCCTTGGCATCTAGGAGCATTTTTTTTATTTGATTTATTTTCTCTTCGCTACGACGAAATAGGGGAATACTCACACTAAGGGCGACTTTTTTCTTCCCGATTAGGCTGATAGGAATAGCATAGCAACATAGATGAGGCGTTACTTCCTCACACTCGTAACAGATGCCTTCTTTTCGAAAATGTTGAAGTTGAGAGTAGAGATCTGATATGGAGGTTATTGTATTTGGTGTTTTTGATTCTAATGTGGGAGGTAAAACTTTTACTAAATCGTTTAAAGTATAGTCTAATAACAGAGCCTTTCCTAGGGCTGTACAGTGTGCGGGCAAGCGTTTCCCTACATAGGAAATGATGCGGATAGGAAGATCGGCTAAAGGTTCTTCTTTCAAGATGTAAAGGACCTCACCTCCGTCGAGAATACCTGCTTGGCATATTTCGTTTGTTTCTGCGGCTATATGTTTCATTACGGATTTTAAATGAGGAATAAGTTCGTTGGTTTGATCATAAGCTGCAGATAAATAGTAAGTGCTTATACCTACTGTGAATAAACCATTTTCAGGATTTAAATATAGAAAATTTTGTAAGGTCATTTCGTTAAGTATTGGGGATAAGGTACTTTTAGGAATATTTAGGGCCTTAGATATATCAGTAAGAGTCAGACCTGATGGATGGGATGCCAAAATGTTGAATATATTTAAGACTCGCTCGGTAGGTTTATGGGACATATCTTTCCTCCTATCTAGTCGTAGAATTTGCAACTGTACCAAATATTATAGCAAAGTGTAGAGAAAAATAAAAAAAATTATTAGTACGTGGAATAAAATTCACAATATATGTTGAATAATCATTGACATAATACTTTTTTGTAATTACAATAAAAGCATGGAATTCGTATATAAGAATTTATAGTTCGTATATAAGAACAAAAGGAGGAGAAACGGAATGTCTGTTAAGAATCTATTTAGCAATGAAAACCATGCAATTTATAAAGCGGCTACTCATGCGGAGGGGCCTAAAGGAAAGCTACCTTTGACACCTTCATTGCTTAAGGAATCTCCTAGTGGAAATATCTTTGGCATGACGATTAATGCAGGGATGGGATGGAATCCTGACGAGTTGGCCAATGGTGATGTAATGTTAATAGGCACTAAAGGCGGTATGCGAGGTGACGATAATGAAACGGTTGCAGTTGGTTTGCATAATGGGCATTTTGAATTAGATATTCAAATGGATGTAGCGGCGAGAACAATTAAAGAGATGGGATTAGTGCCACATGCTACATTCGTAACAGACCCCTGTGACGGTCGCAGTCAAGGTACAACAGGAATGTTCGATTCATTACCATATAGAAATGACGCTTCCATTGTTATGCGTAGACTAATACGATCTTTGCCAACAAGAAAAGCTACTATGGGGTTTGCTTCTTGTGATAAAGGTTTGCCGGCTATGATGATGGCACTGGCGGGGATGCATGACTTACCAACTATTCTAGTTCCTGGCGGTGCTACATTGGCTCCTAATGAAGGTGAAGATTTAGGCACGATTCAGACAATAGGTGTTCGTTATGCGAATGGGGAGCTTTCCTTGGAAGATGCTTCACGACTGGGGTGTAGTTCTTGTGCATCAGCTGGTGGTGGATGTCAATTCTTCGGAACAGCAGGTACCTCTCAAGTTATTGCTGAAGGTCTTGGATTAGCACTTCCTCATTCAGCATTGGCACCGTCAGGTCAAGAAATATGGAAGGATATTGCAGCTAAGTCAGCACGCGCTGTTTTGCAACTAGCAAAAGCAGGAATTACGACAAAGGATATTATTACAGACAAAGCAATAGAAAATGCGATGATAATTCATGCTGCTTTTGGTGGGTCTACAAACTTGCTTCTTCATTTACCGGCCATAGCTCATGCGGCGGGATGTAAAATGCCAACAGTGGAAGACTGGTCTCGTATCAATAAAGAAATCCCGAGATTGGTCAGTGTATTGCCAATAGGTCCTGTGAACTATCCTACCGTAGATGTATTTATGGCTGGTGGAGTACCGGAAGTAATGCTTCATTTGCGTAAATTAGGTGTTCTGCATGAAGATGTATTGACGGTTACCGGCAGTACATTAAAAGAAAATTTAGATTGGTGGGAAAACTCTGAACGTAGAGTTGCTTGTCGTAAACAATTATTAGAGGCCGATAATGTTGATCCTAATGAAGTAATTTTTACACCAAGCAGGGCAGCGGAAAGAGGAATCGGCTCTACTGTTACATTCCCTGTTGGCAACATTGCTCCGGAAGGGGCCGTTGTAAAGTCAACAGCTATAGATCCCAGTGTTATTGATAAAGATAATGTTTTCCGTCATACGGGGAAAGTTAAGGTCTTTGCATCAGAAAAGGCGGCTATAAAAGCATTGAAAAATGCGGGAACAATAGTTGCAGGGGATATTATGGTTGTCATGGGCGGAGGTCCATTGGGAACAGGAATGGAAGAAACCTATCAGTTGACATCGGCACTTAAACACCTTCCTTTCGGAAAGCATGTATCCCTTATCACAGATGCACGATTCTCTGGAGTATCGACAGGAGCATGTTTTGGTCATGTTGGACCGGAAGCTTTGGCAGGTGGCCCTATCGGTAAGTTGCGCGACGGTGACATAGTAGAAATTATTGTAGATATGAATAAATTAGAGGGTAGCTTAAACTTTATTGGTACAGAAGATCATCCTTTAACTTATGAGGAAGGGGCAGAAGAGTTAGCTAGACGAGAAACAAATCCCGATGTTAAGCCTGATGATGATTTACCGGATGACACCCGTTTATGGGCTGCACTGCAGGATGTTAGTGGAGGTGCATGGAAAGGCAATGTTTATGATGTGGATAAAATTATCGAAGTATTGGAAGCAGGTAAGAAAGCATTAGGTTTGAAAAAATAACTACGAAGGAGTAGATTACTATGCCATTAATAATTACTGCTGTAGCAGTGGTGCTTTTAATAGTACTTATTTCTGTATTTAGGTTAAATACATTTATATCCCTTATGTTGGTGTCAACGGGAGCGGCATTAGCTTTTGGAATACCTATGGCTAAAATAGCTACAACGCTTGAAGCAGGTATAGGGAGTACATTAGGACATATTGCACTGATTTTTGGGTTAGGTGCCATGCTCGGTCGTTTAGTAGCTGATGCCGGTGGGGCACAAAAAATAGCGCTTAGCCTTATACGAATTTTTGGGGAAAAGAAAATTCAATGGGCTGTGGTAGTGGCATCCTTTATCGTTGGTATTGCTATGTTCTTTGAAGTAGGATTAGTTCTGTTGCTTCCTATTATTTTCTCGATTGCAAGAGAAATGAAGGTGAACCCTTTATACTTAGGAATTCCTATGTTGTCCTCGCTATTAGCAACTCATTGCTTTTTGCCTCCGCATCCAGGACCTACTGTTATCGCCGGTGAGTATGGAGCAAATTTAGGAACGGTACTTGTGTATGGGATTATTGTTGCTGTACCTACGGTTGTATTAGCTGGTCCAATTTTTTTGGCTATTGCAAAACGGTTAGTCCCGTCTGCTTTTAGTAAACAAGGTGATATCAAGGCTCTTGGCGAAGTGAAGTCGTTTAGAGATGAGGAGATGCCCGGTTTTGGAATTAGTATTCTTACGTCTATGCTGCCGGTCATCTTGATGATTATAGCGACATTGGCTCAAACTATAAAATTGGCAACGGGAATGCATGGGTCTGTGATTTTACAATTCGTGGAATTTTGTGGACAGCCATCAATTGCCATGTTGATATCCATTGTAATTGCTATGTATACTATGGGTATTAGAAGAGGAATATCTGCAAAGGATATTATGGGTTCATGCGCATCCTCTATCGCAGCTATTGGAATGATGTTATTGATTATCGGCGGTGGCGGCGCGTTTAAGCAGGTGCTTATTGCCGGTGGCGTAGGGAAGTATATAGGAACTTTCTTTGCTAATAGTTCATTTTCGCCAATTTTACTGGCATGGATGGTAGCAGCGATTCTTCGTATTGCTTTAGGATCAGCAACAGTAGCAGCCCTATCTACCGCAGGTTTGGTAGTGCCTGTGTTAGGGGCTTATGATGTCAACTTAGCATTGGTAACACTGGCAACAGGTGCAGGTAGTACGATAGCTTCGCATGTAAATGATGCTGGGTTTTGGATGGTTAAAGAATATTTTGGTCTAACATTGAAAGAAACTTTTGCTACATGGACTGTGCTAGCAACATTACAATCGGTACTTGGGCTAGTATTTATTATGATTTTAGCAGAATTTGTATAAGCGATGATTTAGTATAAGAAAGGTGATATTATGATGTTTAAAGGTGTGTATTCTCCGATTATCACTATCTTTAAAGACAATGGTGAAATTGATTATGCCAATATGGAGCTTCATATTAATCATTTAGTAGAAGCAGGATTAAATGGTATTTTGTTTTTTGGTAGTCTGGGCGAGTTTTATGCTATCTCCTTGGAGGAAAAAAAGAAATTTATTGAATTTGCGGTTAAGCTAATTAATAAGCGTGTTCAAGTTATTATTGGTGTCGGTGGCACAGATATACGTGATGTAATTGAACTGGCAAATTTTGCTGAAACAGCCGGAGCCGATGCAATTAATATTATTTCGCCGTATTATTTTGGTCCTACAGAAGAGGCGGCAAAACAATATTTTAAAACTATTGCGGATGCAGTGAAATTGCCAATTATGCTGTATAACTTTGCGGACCGTACGGGTAGTGACTTATCTCCGGTAGTTGTTTCTTACCTTGCCGAAAATTGTCCATCAATTGTGGGGATTAAAGATACCGTAGACAATATCAGTCATACACGACGTTTATGCCAGGCTGTAAAACCTATCCGTCCTGACTTTTCAGTTCTATCGGGATTTGATGAATATTATATGGTGAATAGAATTTCAGGTGGTGATGGAGTGCTCTGCGGATTAACCAACGTTGTACCTGAAGTATTTGTAAAAATGCATAAAGCGTATGAGGATAATGATAAGGTAGCAGCTGTTGCTTGTGCAGAAAAAATCGCTTCTCTTATGCGAATTTATGAAGTGACAGGATTATTTATTGTAGCTATGAAAGCAGCTGTTAAAGCAACCGGTTTACCAATTTCGACATTTACTAAGGCACCGGGGATGGATATTATACCGGAAGAATATGCCAAGGTTGAGTGCATTCTAAAAGAGAATGGGATAATATAGGTATTAACAAAAAAATGCGAAGGTCATTCATTTGATCTTCGCATTTTGGTATATTTTTAGGTTATATAGCTCATAGTAAATTATGCTTCTTGGCTAGTTCCGTGATTTCTTGAATAGTCAATGATGTATATCTACTTATCAATTCAGCAGGAACATTATTTTCTACCATAGACAAGGTAGTCTGAGATAATCCTTCCTTGCGTCCAATAGCTATTCCTTCACGAATGCCATCATTATGTCGTACCAGTAATTCCGTTTCGTAGGTCATATAGGCCATCTCCTGTGTTTCATTGACTTTTATATTAGTTAATTCTCCATCGCTATTATGAGGCTCTTTCTTCCTAAAAAATAGAGAAGAGGACTACGCATGCCTGGTCTTCGTGAGTATCAATACCGATATCATTAACAGGTGAGAAAGCAAAATGACTGATAGGAAAGCATAGTTCGGCTAAACTGAGTGATGCCTGTATGGTGGAATTGTCCAGGCTCCAATGCATAAATAATACTATTTCCATTCCTTCATAAGTAAAAAGTCACGGATATTTTTATGTTTAATGCCATTTCGGCTCATATCGAACTCATCCAAGGAGACGACATACTTGGGGTAGTTATCCTGTATTGTGTTGTATACATCAAACTCGCGGGAGATTGTTTCTTCTGATGCTAGCAAATAGGCAACCTGTACATATAGTTTGGAATTATTACAAGTGGCAATAAAATCAATTTCTTTATTATTAACTTTTCCTACGGATATAGAGTAACCTCGACGTAATAACTCCATGTAAACAATATTTTCTAATAGTTGATCAATGTCTTGCGTATTTTTTCCATATACCGCTTCTCTAATTCCGTGATCAACAAGATAATATTTTTCATTGATAGAAAGTATTTTCTTTCCTACAATGTCTTCACGCTTTACTTGATAAAGCAGATAGGCATTACAGCAAGCTTGGATATAATTTGAGACCGTTTCTGGAGCTACTTTGCGTTGTTCGCTTTTTAAATAATTCGCTATACTACGAGCACTGAAGGTATGTCCGATATTAGCCATGACATAGGAGATAATACGCTCTAATAAATCTATATCACGGATTCTATTGCGTTGAACGACATCTTTTAGAATAACAGAGTTGTATATATCGCGAAGATATTGTGTGATAGAGGTCGTATCATAAGAAAGCTGTGATAAGAATGGCATACCGCCGGTCAGGAGATAGTTTTGAAAAGCTATAGGCTCGGTTAAATCAGGTGTTTGTTGGTGTCTACTTTCGAGGTATTCTCTAAAAGAAAAGGGGTAGATAGTGAATTCTACATAACGACCACCCAAATAGGTAGCTAATTCACCTGAGAGAAGATGGGCATTTGATCCGGTAATGTAGATATCACAATTAAAGTCTACACGCAGGGAGTTAATGCACTTTTCCCAATGAGTTACCTCTTGGATTTCATCGAAGAAAAGATAGAATGTATCTGATTTCTGTTGAATGCGTGAAGCTATTTCTTTATATAATACATCCGCCTGACATAAATGGGCATTACTTAATGATTCAAAATTTAGTGTAATACATTGAGAAGGAGAAACCCCGGTAGATATAATTTCTTCTTTCAGGAGTTCTAACATAACGGACTTACCGGAACGGCGCACTCCTGTTAGCACTTTTATTACATCAGTATTGATGAAGGGACGAATCTTATCTAAATAATTGGTTCTCTTAATCATGAAGGCACCTCCTGCGAAAAGTTGTAAGTTTATTTTAAGCTTATACTGCTCAATTAATATGAAAATTGTTCTATGTTTGGTATATGTCAATCATAGCAGGTTTATAATTGACAAACAATATAAATTGTAGAAAATGAAAAGTTATACTCATCAAATTGAAGAAATTTTACAAAATGTCAGTTATAACTGTTGATTTTGAAAAGTGTATTGTAATTTAGGGAGTGATATCTTGCATAATGTGGCTATGGATGCTCCCGTTTTTTATGAAGAATGGGCATGGAAGATATGTGCTTCTCGATATGAAGGATTACGTAACATAGATGTCTTTTTTATTTGTTATATCGGGCTTTAAAGAGTTCGCATAGGATGCTTTTTCTTGCTTCTTCATTTGCAAGGCGTGGCTTGCAAACTGTACATGAGGCTTCTACTTTTAGATCATTACAATAAAATAAAAAAATTTTGTAAATGGCGTTTACATTTACTTCGCTGCCGGATGGTAATAAGTGAAGGGGAGAAGTTTCCCTGATCATTTTTTAGGAGGTATGATTCATGAATTATATCAAAGAAGTTAATCAATTTAATGTTTGGTTATATTTCCATCCGGGAGTATCTTCGTCGGCGCGTTTATTGTGGTATTCGCTGATGCATTATAACAACTCTTGCGGTTGGAAAAAGAAATTTACTGTTCCTATATCATCGCTGATGATGAGTAGTGGCCTGTCCGCATCCGCTATAAAACGCGCACGAGCTACATTGCAGAAAGCCGGTCGTATTCGTTACACACCGCAACCGGGCAATCGTGCCACAGTGTATGAAATGATTTCTATGGAGGAAGAAAATCTCATTACTAGCTGGATAGGAAAAAATAATTTGTAAAGCAAGGGTCACACTAACTAGCGAGGTAAGTGGTACAGTAACCGGTAAGGAAACTACTATAGTAACTACCAGGGTAACTACTAAGGTAACTACTAAGGTAAGCACTAAGGTAAAAAGTGAGGTAAAAATTTATTGTATAGGCGAGCTGCAGTTCGGATAAACGGTAAAAAGTAGCGCAAAGATTTATCGCATAAGCGAGCTGCAGTTCGGATAAATGGTAAAAAATGGAGCAAAAATTTACCGTTCAACCGAACCACACACCGAACCACACCCCGAGCTACAGACCGAGCGCATTCCTAAACAAAACTAAACTAAACAAAACTAAACTAAACTAAACAAAACTATCTCTAAAGAAATAGTTAAAGAAAGGTAGCGCAGCTACTAGTGAATAACAGTATGAAGAAAATACATTTTGTTTGTGCAAGGATAATTAAGAAGTGAAATTGACTTACTGGCAATGGTCGGTTTGCTTACACCTGACAAAAAGTTTTTGCAGATTCTCTTGCATTCATACTCTCTTTATGCCACAATAAAAGCTAAGTTTGTACAGCTCATAATTCTTGCTCGCTAAGAAGAGTAGCAGACAAACCATCATTGTGTAGGCGCCTCAGGAGAGGCATGTAGGAGTATGTTGGAATTTGCTCTGGCAACGATAGAATTCCAATATACAGAGAGGAAGGTTGAATGTATGAAGTCTGTTAAGGAAATGCCGACAAAGCGGCGTTGGTTTATGCTGTTTCTGTTATGTTTGGTCATCGGCATTAATTATTTGGATCGCGGCAATTTAGCAGTGGCTGCACCGGTTATGCAAAAGGAATTGGGATTGTCTCCGGCAACGATGGGTATTTTGTTTTCTGCCTTTGCCTGGTCCTACGCATTTTGCTTGCCGTTTGCAGGCGCACTGTTAGATAAAATAGGGCCGAGAATCTTAATGACCATTGCTCTAGTGGGGTGGTCAGCCGCCACGTTTGCTATGGGGCTAGTATCTCAGCTGTGGAATTTAATTGCCGTACGTTTGGGATTGGGTTTTTTCGAATCGCCCATCATGCCGTCGAACATTAAATGTGTAGCCGTATGGTTTCCCGATAGGGAGCGAGCCTTGGCGGTGGGAGCGTACACGGCTACCGAGTATGTAGCGTTGGGTGTGTTAACGCCGGTACTGGCTTGGATTTTAGTTACCTTCGGATGGGAAATGATTTTCTTTGTAACCGGGGGTATCGGTTTTGTGATTGGTGGTATATGGTACAAATGGTACCGTTCTCCCGGGGACTCGGCAGAAGTAAATGATGCGGAATGGCAATATATGAAAGCCGGTGGTGCGTTGCTGGGCGGTGAAACGGGTAAGCGTCCCGGGATCGTGCGCCCGGATACCAATGACTCCGTGAATACTCATTCAAATCCTGTTGCTTCGTCTACGAAGATATCCGGTAAGGGAGAGGTAAATGAGACAATGCGTCTTACCCAGTGGCAGGCGACAAAAAAATTAATTACCAATCGTCGGTTAATCGGGATGTTCTTGGGCCAGTTCTCGATTATGACTACGCTCTTTTTCTTTCTAACGTGGTTCCCGTCGTATTTGGTTACCGAAAAAGGATTGACGATTCTAAAAAGTGGTTTTTACGCGATGTTTCCCTTTTTGGTGGCTATTGCCGGTTCGTTGATTGGCGGCAAGTGGTCAGATAGCATGTTGGATAGCGGCAAGTCAAAAACGTTGGCGCGTAAGCTGCCGATTATTTTAGGCTTCCTGCTTTCGACGGTCATTGTAGCAGCCAATTATGTGGATTCCATTCCGGTGATTATTGCCTTTATGGCCGTTGCGTTTTTTGGTCAAGCCATGGCCTCTACCGTTACTGGAGCATTGCTGTCGGATTTGGCACCGGCCGGTTATCTTGGTGTCAGCGGTGGTTTGCTCAACTTTTTTGCAAACCTGGGAAGTGCTACCTGTCCGCTGGTTATCGGGTTTATTGTTGATGGCACGGGAAGCTTTGCCTATGCACTGGCCTATGTGGGCGCGGTGGCGTTATGCGGCGTTATTGGTTATACCTTGGTGTTGACGAAGGTTGAACGAATTAGTATATGAAATAATATTTTACAAGCGATGTCCCTATATCTCAGAGGGTAGGTCTTGCGAACGAATACATAAAAGAAGGAGACTATCAGCAACGAAAGCTCGGTCTATCGAAGAGCGTTTCTTATGCTGATAGTCTCCTTCCTTCTCCTCACTAGAAAGAGAAAAGAGGGGCACTCAGGTATCAAAATGAGTGCCCCTCTTTTGGGTTACAGTAAATGATGTTCTTTGGCGAGGTCGTGAATTTCTTGTTCGGTTAAGGAGGTACATTCACTGATTAGTGGAACAGGTAGTCCTTTATATTATATAGACATCTAGACGAACGCTTTTACTGTCGCAACGAATAGTTATGGATTTTTCTGCTTCAGGAAACTCGATAGACTGAATGGTAATGCCTAAGATTTTTTATTTCATCATCAACCGAGAGAATTGCACAATTAACTTACACAAGCGATGCTTTATATGCATAGAATTATTTCGCAACAAAAATATATTGAAGTTAATCATGTATATATGTTATGCGGACCATACGTCACTACAGTATGACTTGATATAATATGATAACAATAGTTGAAAGTAAACATCTGTAGTGGAGGCTATTATGAGTAAAAAAATAGTATTGGCCATAGATTCTTTTAAAGGCAGTGCATCCAGTCTGGCAGTAGAAGAGCATGTGGCAAAGGGTATTCAGGCGGTGGTTCCTGATGCGGAATGCGTATTGGTTCCGGTAGCCGATGGCGGTGAAGGAACGGTAGAAGCCATCGTTGATGCGCGTCACGGTGTGTATCATGAAGCAGATGTCATGGGCCCGTTGGGGCAACCGGTGAAAGCACGCTACGGTATGATTGATAATGATACAATTGCGGTGCTGGAGATGTCGGCTGCTTCAGGCATTACCTTGGTGAAAAAGGATGAATTAAATCCGTTGCGGGCGACGACCTATGGCACGGGTCAGATGATTTTGGATGCTATTAATCGCGGAGCCAAAGAGATTTATATGGGCATCGGCGGCAGTGCCACCAATGATGGTGGTATGGGGATGGCTGCCGCTTTGGGTGCTAAGTTTTTAGATAAGAACGGCAATGAGTTGGAACCTGTAGTTACCTCGTTGGCACAATTGGAGCGAATTGATTGTAGTGGCATCGATCCTCGCGTAGCCGGTGTACGCTTTACTATTTTATGCGATGTTACCAATCCGTTATGCGGACCGCATGGGGCATCTCATATTTTCGGCGGACAAAAGGGAGCCGACGAAGAAATGAAGATACTCCTTGATAGCTATCTGGAATTGTATGCGGCGTGTATCGAACGCGATCTTGGTGTGTCGGTCAAAGATATTCCCGGTGCCGGGGCAGCCGGAGGATTGGGTGCCGGTATGATAGCTTTTACCAAGGCGCACAAGCAAAGCGGTATTGATGCCGTGTTGAAATTGATTCGTTTGGAAGAACAAATCGGTGAAGCGGACTTAGTGGTTACCGGCGAAGGACGAATGGATAACCAAACAGCGTTCGGTAAAGCACCGGTCGGTGTATCGGGCTTGGCACAGAAGCAAAACATTCCCGTAGTGGCCGTTGTAGGTAGTCGCAGTTTAGATACGGAAGCGGTTTACGAGAAGGGAATTTCTCTGATTTTAGATATTATAAATGAGCCAATGCCCTTAGATGAAGCCATGAAAAACGTAGATGCGTTGACACAGAATACGGGACGTATGATCGGTCGACTTATAAAAGGATGGATGAGGTAGTCGGCTTCTTTTAACAAGTATGACTTGATTATACAATACGCGATGCATCCAATACGCAACACTTACAATAGAGGACAAGATAAAAAGCAGTACATGAAATCAGCTGAACGTAGGATAGTGACACTGGTTTCGTGGACTGCTTTTTTGTATAATTATAATAAAAGGGGTTGGTATAATGAATTTTCATTGTAGTATAATGAGGATGATAGAACCCTTTATGTGCATAAGCAAGACGAAGAAAGGATATACAGATGCCAAAAAATATAAAGAGTGAAGCTTTTGAAAAATTTCTAGTAGACGAACGGATTACATGCTTTGATAAACGTGATATTGGCGATGAAGACGGCACGGTAGTGTATCGTTCCTATATTCAAACCGATATTGGCGATATGCCCATTTTTGTATTGTTGGATGCAACAATTTACAGTGTGATTCGCGTGCTGGTCGGCGGTGGTGTGGTGACTGACGATAACTATAATGCCATCGTTGATTTTATCAATCGTGAAAACAGCGTGTATAAAAATTTTAAATATTATGTGGAAAAAGATGATGACAGCGTGTATTTGGATTGTATTTATATCAGTTCGAACACGGCCTTTGAACCGCAGCTGCTATATGTATTGATGAATCAAATTGTGAAATACATGCCCGGCGTAACGGCAGAGCTCAAACAGGTAATGAATATTGACGTATTGCCGAATCCGTTTGCTGCTCACGAGCATCATCATGCGCATGATGATGCGTCTGTGGAATCTGAAAAACAGAGCTAACAGAGTAAGCCTTGTCACGGTCTAATACCGTGGCAGGGCTTTTTATGTCTTGAATGTTCGATATGTATCGAACGATTGTGAAAAAGAAATAGAAAAGCATTCGTTTATTTGGTTGACTTATGAGTGAGCCTTTGTTAGAATTTACATAGATAAATAAACAGGATTTGTTTCCATCAGGAGGATGCTATGAAAATCGGTATTGTCATGGGAAGCGACTCTGACCTCGCAGTAATGAAAAAGGCAGCAGCCGTTCTTGATGAATTTGGTTTGGACTATGAAATGGTCATTGCGTCGGCACATCGTACGCCGGCAGAGGTAAAGGCCTTTGTGGAACGTTTGGAAGCGGAAGGTGCGGTGGCTTTCGTAGCCGGTGCCGGAGCAGCCGCTCATTTACCGGGGGTAATTGCTTCATTTACTACCTTGCCGGTTATTGGGGTACCCCTTAATGCAACGGCACTCAAGGGAATGGATGCCTTGTTGGCTATTGTGCAGATGCCATCCGGTATGCCGGTAGCTACGATGGCGGTAGACGGAGCTAAGAACGCAGCCTTGTTAGCCGTACAGATTGCGGCTACTGCCGATGCCAAGCTGCGAGATGCGTATAAAGCGTACCGTGCCGATATGGCAGCCAAGGTTATTGAAAAGAATAAAAAGCTGCAGGAAGAATTGGCAAAATAGGTTAGTGTAGGTACTTTGATTATTGATTGATTTTCGTGCACCGTGTCGTTGCTAGAGTAAAGTGCGATGCATGACGATAGGATAGAGAAAAGTTAACGAGTAATTTACGGAGGCGAATCACCATGAATATGTTGTACGAAGGCAAAGCAAAACAGGTATTTGAAACAGAAGATAAAGATGTATATTTGGTTCATTATAAAGATGATGCCACTGCTTTTAACGGCGAAAAGAAAGGTACTATTCATGATAAAGGCGTGCTGAACAATAAGATTGCATCTTTCTTCTTCGGTTTGCTTACGGAAAAAGGGGTACCGAATCATTTTGTAAAGCGCGTAAACGATCGCGATCAGTTGGTAAAACGTCTTGAAATTCTTCCGTTGGAAGTTATTGTGCGCAATATTGTAGCTGGTTCCTTAGCTAAACGCCTCGGCATTGAAGAAGGTACTCCGTGCAAACAGCCGATTATGGAATTGTGTTATAAGAACGATGATCTCGGTGATCCCTTTGTCAATGAAGATCAAGTGTTGGCTTTAGGCTGGGCTACGCGCGAACAGCTGGACACCATTCGCAAATATACGATGCAGGTAAATGATATTTTAAAAGCGTTCTTGGCAGAAAAAAAGGTTACCTTGGTTGATTTCAAATTGGAATTCGGCGTGCATAACGGTGAAGTGCTTTTAGGCGATGAAATTTCTCCGGATACCTGCCGTTTCTGGGATAGCGAAACCGGTGAAAAACTTGATAAGGATCGCTTCCGTCGTGACTTGGGCAATGTAGAAGATGCCTACAAAGAAATGTTATTCCGTTTGACGGGTGAACGAGCATAATAGGAGAGAATAATGCAATACGATTCTGTGTTTGACAAGTGGCATGAAGAATGTGGTGTATTTGGTATTTATGATACTACCTTACCGGTTATGAGCTATGCCTATTGGGGGCTGTTTGCTTTGCAGCATCGCGGGCAGGAAAGTGCGGGTATTGCTATTAGTGATGGTACGCATATAGAACTGGTAAAAGGCATGGGCCTGGTGACCGAAGCAATTAAGGAATTGCCGCCGCTGAAAGGTTATATTGCCGGCGGTCATGTACGATATTCGACGACGGGTTCGAACAATCCGCGCAATATTCAACCGTTGGTAATTCATTACCAATGCGGTGATATGGCGGTGGCTCATAACGGAAACTTGACGAATGCGTATGCACTTCGTAAGGAGCTGGAGGATAAGGGATCGATTTTCCAGACTACTATGGATTCCGAAGTTATTGTCAGTCTTATTGCCCGTTCCAAGGCAGCGTCGACAGAGGATCGCATCATCGAAGCCGTTAACCGTGTAGAAGGTGCTTTTTCGTTGGTGATCACTACCAATACAAAGCTTATTGGGGTGCGCGATGCGAATGGATTCCGTCCGTTGTGTTTGGGAAAGACGGCCAACGGATACGTCATCAGTTCGGAAAGCTGTGCGCTTGATGCGATTAAGGCCACCTTCGTTCGCGACATTAAGCCGGGTGAAATGGTCATCATTGATGAGAACGGGGTGCGCAGTCGCTTTATTAAAGAGGAAGCGTTGCTGCCGCAGCAGTCGTTGTGCATTTTTGAATATATTTATTTTGCGCGGTCGGACAGTAATATCGATGGACAGAATGTGTATGCGGCACGTATTAACATGGGACGCGAGTTAGCACGGGAAACAAAATACGATGCGGATCTTGTTATGTCGATTCCCGACTCCGGCACGGCAGCCGCATTGGGATACTCCCGCGAGTCGGGGATTCCTTTCGGTGAAGGATTGGTTAAAAACCGATACATGGGGCGTACATTCATCAAGCCGGATCAGTCGGAACGCGATTTAGCGGTGCGCATGAAATTGAACGCCGTTCCTGATGTGGTGCGCGGCAAGCGGATTGTTTTGGTAGATGACTCCATCGTACGCGGTACTACCAGCGGCATCATCGTGCGCATGCTCAAGGAAGCCGGTGCCAAGGAAGTGTATATGTGTGTCAGCTCGCCGGCTATCGAGTATCCGTGTCACTATGGCATTGATACGTCGGTGCGTAAGGAATTGATTGCCGCCACACATAGTGTTGAGCAGATTCGTGAATATATCGGAGCCGATAAGCTCCACTACTTAAGCCGGGAAGGCTTATGCCGGGCCATTGAAGCCCTGGAAGAGAGAGAGTTATGCTTTGCGTGTTTTGACGGCCACTATGCCGTAGAGGTGCCTAAGGAAGAGGAAGAAGGAGGCAAATATGTGCTCGAAGACTAAGGGATTGACCTATCGCGATGCCGGTGTAGATATCGATGCAGGTAACAAAGCGGTAGAATTGATGAAATCGGCGGTAAAGGCAACATATACTTCCGGTGTAGTTGGCGACTTGGGCGGCTTTGGCGGATTGTTTTCGCTGGCCGATATGGATTTGAAAAATTCTCTTCTCGTAGCCGGTACCGATGGTGTGGGGACGAAGCTTCGCTTGGCGATTATGATGGATAAGCACGATACCATCGGTCAAGATTGCGTGGCTATGAGCGTTAACGATATTTTGGTGCAAGGAGCAACGCCGTTATTTTTCTTGGATTACGTAGCGGTAGGTAAATTACTTCCCGAACAGGTTGCGACGATCGTTGCCGGTGTGGCTAATGCGTGCAAGGAATCCGGCTGTGCCTTGCTGGGCGGAGAAACGGCGGAAATGGCCGGCTTCTATGAAGACGGTGATTATGACGTAGCCGGATTTGCCGTAGGCATTGTCGATAAATCGCGATTGTTGACGGGGCAGTCGATTGCTCCGGGCGATGTTATTTTGGGCCTTCCTTCCAGCGGCGTTCACTCCAACGGATTTTCTTTGGTGCGTCGCATTGTATTTGATCGCATGCATATGAAGCTTGCCGATGAAGTGCCGGAATTCGGCAAGACGCTGGGCGAAGAATTGTTGACGCCTACGCGATTGTATCCGCAGGCAGTGTTGCCGATTATAAAGAAGCGTTTGCTTAAAGGCATGGTACATGTGACGGGTGGCGGTTTTTACGATAATATTCCGCGCGTGTTGCCTGATGGTGTCAGTGCGGTGATTAATGCCGATGCTTGGCCGAAGCTGCCGGTATTTACAAAGCTTCAGGAATGGGGCAATGTGGATACGAAGGAAATGTATCGCACATTCAACATGGGAATCGGCATGATTATGGTTGTATCACCGGATGATGCGGATGCTGTGATTGCGAACTTAAAAGGTCGGGGCGAAGCGGTATATACTATCGGCGAAATTACTGAGGATCAAGGGGTGCCGGTTGTGATGAAAGGCAGTGAATTCAGTGCGTAAACGAATTGCCATTTTTGCCAGCGGTCGCGGTTCTAATGCAGAAGCCTTGTATCAGGCAATGCAAGCCGGTGATGTGAATGGTGAAGTCGTCGTAGTTGTCAGTGATTATTCGACGGCGGCTGTTTTGACGAAGGCGCAGGCTTGGGGTGTGCCTTCGGTAGCGGTAGAGCGCAAGGCGTACGGCAGCAAAGAGGATTTTGAACAAGCTTTATTAGATGCTATTGCTCCGTATACACCGGATGTTGTAGTATTGGCCGGTTTTATGCGCTTGTTAGGACCGACTTTTATCAATGCATATCCTAATAAAATTGTAAATATTCATCCGGCGTTATTGCCGTCCTTTCCGGGGTTACACGCGCAGCGTCAAGCGGTAGAGGCCGGGGTAAAGGTTAGCGGTTGTACCGTTCATTTTGTGGATTACGGTATGGATTCCGGGCCGATTATTATGCAAACAGCAGTGCCCGTAATGGCTGACGATACGGAGGATAGCTTGGCAGCACGGATTCTGCCGTATGAACATACAACGTATAAACGGGCATTGGCATTACTTTGTGATGATAAATTGGAAATCATAAATCGCATTGTGCATGTGAAGCCCTGATAGATAGAACATAAAGGGGCAGCCGATGTGGCTGTCCCTTTTTACTCACGTAAGAGCAAGGAGGACATTATGATTAAAAACGCGCTTATCAGCGTATCCGATAAGACGGGTGTTGTGGAGTTTGCTAAAGGGTTGGTTGAGCTGGGAGTGACTATTTATTCTACCGGCGGCACCTTAAAGGCGCTATCAAATGCCGGCGTACCGGCTAAGGCCGTAGAGTCATTGACCGGATTTCCCGAAATGCTGGATGGTCGCGTAAAGACCTTGCATCCTATTGTACATGGCGGAATTTTAGGAATTCGCGATAATGAAGAACATAAAAAGGCTATGGCTGAACATGGAATCCAGCCTATCGACTTGGTCGTTGTTAATTTGTATCCGTTCCGCGAAACGATCGCTAAACCGGATGTAACCTTGGCCGATGCTATTGAAAATATAGATATCGGCGGTCCGACTATGGTCCGTTCGGCAGCTAAGAATAATGCCTTTGTCGGTATTATTGTCAATCCGAAGCATTATGATGAAGTATTGCGAATGCTCCGCGAAAAGGGTGAGCTTACTCGCGAATATCGTTTTGCCCTGGCTCGCGAAGCTTTTGCGCATACGGCAGCGTATGATGTGGCCATTGCTAATTATTTAGGTGAACAGGTAGGCGATATGCCGTTACCGGACACCTATTTGGCGGCCTATGAGAAAGCAGCTGATTTGCGTTACGGTGAAAATCCGCATCAAAAAGCAGCGTTCTATACCACTATCGGCGAAAAGGAAGGCTTAGGTGCTATGAAGGTGCTTCATGGCAAAGAGTTGTCCTATAATAATTTGGTGGATATGGAAGCAGCTTGGCAGATGGTAGGAGAATTTACGGAACCGGCGGCCATTATTGTTAAGCATACCAATCCGTGCGGGGCAGCCGTCGGCGATACCTTGCTAGAAGCGTATACGCGTGCGTATGAGGCGGATCCCGTTTCGGCATTCGGCGGCATTGTGGCATTGAATCGCGAAGTGACTAAGGAAGTAGCCGAGCAGTTGGCATCCATTTTTCTGGAAGTAATTATGGCACCGCATTTTACGGCAGAAGCCTTGGACGTACTGACGGTGAAGAAAAATATTCGACTCGTTGAATTGCAGCAACCGGAAGAGGAAGGTGTCGTTGTGAAAAAAGTGTCCGGTGGATTGTTGGTACAGACAGAAGACGGACGTGAACCGGTAGTAAGTGATGCGGCATCGGCAGCCAAGGCCGGTTATACGGTGGTAACCAAGGTGCAGCCTACTGAAGCACAGTGGCGCGCATTGGGATTGGCATGGAGATTGGTGAAACATGTAAAATCCAATGCCATTGTCGTTACCGATGAACATAGCACGCTGGGTGTCGGTGCGGGACAGATGAATCGTGTAGGCTCGGCAAAGATCGCTTTGGAAGAAGCCGGCGAGAAAGCAAAAGGGGCAGTTATGGCATCGGATGCGTTCTTCCCCTTCGGCGATACCGTAGAGGAAGCAGCAAAACATGGTATCACCGCAGTCATCCAGCCAGGCGGATCTATTCGTGATGAAGAATCCATTAAGAAAGCCGATGAAGCAGGCATTGCTATGGTCTTCACTCATGTGCGTCATTTTAAACATTAATAGATAAGGAGACTGTCATGAAGGTTTGTGTAATCGGTAGTGGCGGTCGCGAGCATGCATTGGCTTGGCGACTGTCTAAGAGCCCGTCGGTAGAAGAAGTATTGGCGTTGCCCGGTAGCGCAGCGATTGCGGAAGTCGCTACCTGCCTCGATGTGGATTGGCATGATGCGGATGCTGTGACAGCCGTACTGGGTGCCAATAAAGTGGATCTGGTTGTGGTCGGTCCGGAAGAGCCGTTGGTCCTCGGTGTAAGCGATGTGTTGAAGGACAATGGCTTTGCCGTGTTTGGACCGTCAAAAGCGGCGGCACAGCTGGAAGGGTCCAAGGTGTTTGCCAAGGAAATTATGAAAAAATATAATATTCCCACAGCAGCGTATGATACCTTTACCGATGTAACAGCGGCAAAGAAATTTATTGATGAAGTCGGTGCACCGATTGTCGTTAAAGCGGATGGCTTGGCAGCCGGTAAAGGTGTTGTAGTGGCACAGACCAAGGAGGAAGCGTATGCGGCGGTAGAGGATATGTTGACGGCCCATCGTTTTGGAGCGGCCGGTGGCACTGTTGTCATCGAAGAGTTTATGTCCGGTGAAGAAGCATCGCTTTTGGCGTTCGTCGATGGTACACATGTGGTGCCTATGATTGCCGTGCAAGACCATAAGCGTATTTATGATGGCGATAAGGGACCGAATACAGGTGGCATGGGAACCTATGCGCCGGCTCCGGTATTGACACAGGCGCTTCGTGAGGAAGCGGTTCAAAAAATTTTATTACCTATGGTGCAAGCGATGAAGGCAGAGGGTATGCCTTATGTAGGCTGTTTGTATGCAGGCCTTATGATTACGAAAGAAGGCCCTAAGGTAGTGGAGTTCAACGTACGCTTCGGTGATCCGGAAACACAGGTCATCATGCCTCTTTTTGATGGTGACTTAGGCGAAGTGATGATGGCTTGTACGGAAGGGACATTAACAGATGAAATGGTAAGCTGGAAATCGGGAAGTGCAGCTTGCGTTATGTTGGCGTCGGCAGGCTATCCGGAAAGCTCGCACAAAGGGGATGTTATCGAAGGCGATTTGACGGAGCAAGATACAGTGATGCTTTTCCATTCGGGCACAGCAAAGCAAGGTGACCACTACGTGACGGCCGGTGGTCGAGTGCTAGGCATTGTGGGGTTGGGTAACGATTTACGCCATGCCTTGGATCGTGCGTATAATCGGGTCGAGGCTGTTAGCTTCGATGGCTGTCAGTTCCGCCGCGATATCGGTCAAAAGGCATTTAAATAAACCTGAATCGGATGATAGCGCCCAAAGCATGCGGCGATGACAAAAGGCCGTACTATATATTTTCTCGGTTTCGGTGTATACTAATAAGTGATAACTATCGCCGCACCATGAAAGTCAGGAAAACGGCAGGAAGGGTATAGGGTAGTAATATGTCACTGTATGATAAACTGAGAAAGGCGCGTAAGCGCATGGGGCAAAGTCAGATGGAAGTCGCTACGAATGTGGGAATCAGTAATGCGGCTCTTTCCAATTATGAAACAGGTTATCGTGAACCGGATATCGAAACGCTGAAGCGATTAGCTTTGTATTATGATGTATCATTAGACGAACTATACGGTATCAAGGACATAGGTAAGAATCCGCTTTATGACTTGTGGGCGGTGTTACGCAATAATGATATTGCCTTTAACGGCAAGCGGTATCGCCTAAAGGACTCGCAGCGACAGGCGTTGCGCCGTCATATAGCGACATTCTTTGAACAGCTGGAGCCGGTGGAAACAGTGCCGCGCGGTGATGAAAGCGGTCGTGTTATTCCCGCAAATGGGACAGCCAAGGGAATCCATGGAAAGAACGGACAGTCAAAGGAGGGCAAGTCGGCCGCTGCAGGCAGTTTGACAGCACAAACAAACAAATTACAAAAGTAATTCATGCCACGCATAGTCATGCAGGTATAGTAACCATGAAATGGCATAGCGAATTATAAAACAAATCCAAAAAAACTGTAACAAAATAAATGAAAAAGCTGTAATGAAAATGAAGCTACAAACTGATGGCTATGCATTAGACTATCGTCTAATCGTGAAAGGTCAGTTCGCGGTACTCATTTCGTTACAGCTTTTTGTATTACCTTTAGATTAATATTAGATTGTGTTTAGCATGTGTTGCCGTAAGCGTCAATGTTACAGCGTAATGGTGGAACCGGGATCGACTACGAGTCCGGCTTGTTTGTATTTAGCTTCTAACAAAGCAACATAGGTAGCCGGTTCTTTGTCGATAACAGGCCATGTTTTATAGTGAATAGGAATTGTAATGCGTGCCTTAATATAGGATGCTGCTAATAGGGCATCTTCTACGCCCATTGTAAAATTATCGCCAATCGGCAACAGGGCATAATCGATATCGCCAAAGCGATTTAATAATTTCATATCACTGAAAAGTGCGGTATCGCCGGCAAAGTATAGAGTTGTACCGTAGAAGTCAACGATACATCCGCAAGCATGACCACCGGGAATACCGGCTCCGTGGAAAGCGGGAACAATGCGTACGGAACCAAACTCAAAATCGTATTTGCCGCCTAAGTGCATTGCGTGAGTGCGAAGTCCGGCTTCGGCCGCTTTGTTGGCAATTTCCGCGGTGGAAATGAGTAGCGCGTCATTAGCTTTGCCGATTTCTTCCGCATCGCCGTAGTGATCACCGTGGCCATGGCTGACAAAAATATATTGACATGTAATGTCTTCCGGTTTGGCTTTGTCCCATGTATTGCCCGTAAAGAACGGATCGAATACCATTGAGACATCACCGTGAGTAAGCATAAAAGTAGCATGACCATAGTAGGTAAGCGTCGTTTTCATCAGTACAACCCCCTTTAAAAGATATGTTGCTATATTTATGACCTTATTCTATCATATATATACAGGCATTTAAAGCATTCAGGTAGTAAATTAACGGATTCAGGAGAGACACATGGAATTGACACATTTTGATGCCGACGGCAATGCACGAATGGTAGATGTTGGCGATAAGAAAGTTACGGAACGCACTGCGGTGGCAGAAGGTTTTATTGCGGTGAACGAAGATATATACACGCGCATTGAAGAGGGGACTATGAAGAAGGGGGATGTGCTGGCGGTAGCGCAGTTGGCTGCAATTATGGGGGCGAAGGAAACAAGTCGGCTTATCCCGTTATGCCACCCGTTAGCATTGACAAAGGTAGATGTTCACTGTACGCTTGATGCGGTGCGTCGCGCCGTATGTGTGAGGGCTACGGTTAAGACAAAGGGACGTACCGGCGTGGAGATGGAAGCCTTGACGGCGGTGCAGGTAGGACTGCTTACAGTGTATGATATGTGTAAAGCCATTGATAAAGGTATGGTTATCGGTCCGGTATATTTAGTGGAAAAGGATGGCGGTAAAAGCGGTCATTTTGTAAGAGCTACTTCGGTAGAAGACGTTGATTAGAAATACAAATTTGATGAATCAAACACTGAATAGATAACTCTTGATGAAATAAAGTGATTTCGGTAAAATAAAAAAGATGATATGCAATCGTAATATATCATACAAGAACAAAGAAGGATGACATATGGAAATCGTATTAGTAGAACCGGAAATTCCGGGTAACACAGGTAATATTGCAAGGCTATGTGCAGCGAATCATATGACGCTGCATTTGGTAAAGCCCTTAGGCTTTTCTTTGGACAGTAAGTATTTAAAAAGAGCCGGCCTTGACTATTGGCATTTGGTAGATGTACAGGTACATGAAAATTTACAGGAAGTGTACGATAAATATCCGGACAGACGCTATTTCTATGCTACGACAAAGGCAGAGCATACGTATGCGGATGTAGAATATCAAATTGGGGATATGCTGGTTTTCGGCAAAGAAACGAAAGGATTGCCGGAGGAATTGCTGGCACAGCATCGTGAAAGTTGCATCCGAATCCCCATGGTTGAAGAAGCACGATCGCTGAATTTATCAAACTCAGTGGCCATTATCGCCTATGAGGCGATGCGGCAATTGGATTTTCCGGATCTTAAGGAAATCGGACGCGGTGTACCGTATTTTCCGGAAACGAAAGCGTAGGAATTACGGGCGAAATACATTGGGTATGACCCTACATAACTAGGAGGAAAGAAATGAATTACGATAAGGCACATGAATTACAGAAAGCAATGCGTGAAAGCGAGGAATTTAAGGCATTGATGGAGGCACAGGCCGCCGTGGAAAGCGATGCTACGGCTAAAGGGCTGGTAGAAACATTTTTGCTTCAGCAGATGCAGTGGGAATATGCTAAGATGGCGCAGGCTCCGGAAGAAGCGGAATTGATGAAAAAGCAGGAAGAATTAATGCCCATGATTCAGGCCAACAGCAATGCACAGAACTATTTGCAGGCACATATGCGTTGGAGCCAGGTAGCTAACGATATATATCGTATCATCAGCGAACCGATTACGGAAGCTATGAAGATTCTTGAAAATGTGAAACCGGGCAATGATCATGCTAACTAAAAAATTACAAGAGGTGCTGACGCAAAGTGAGCTTATGATCGGTGAGCCCTTGTCGGCACACACTACCTTTAAAATTGGAGGACCAGCAGATATTTTTGTGGAACCTAATTCACCGGAAAAATTAAGCCGTGTTATGCAGTTAATCAGCGAATATAAGGCGCCGCTTACTGTATTGGGCAGCGGCTCCAATGTATTGGTACGCGACGGTGGCATTCGCGGTGTAGTGCTGTCCCTTTGTCAACTGCGCCATGTGAAGCGTCGAGATGAGACAACACTGGTGATGGGAGCGGGCTTTATGTTAAAAGAAGCCTCGGAATATGCATGGCAGGAAGGGCTGTCGGGTATGGAATTTGCTATCGGTATTCCCGGAAGCTTGGGCGGAGCCGTGTTTATGAACGCTGGTGCGTATGATGGTGAAATGAGTCAGGTCGTAACGAAGGTAACTGCTATCGATAGGAACGGTGAATTTCATACGTACAGTGGCGAAGAGTGCCGCTTTGCGTATCGGCACAGCTTGTTCCAAGATAATCACGAAGTAGTGGCTGAAGTAGAAATGACATTAGTCCCCGGTGATGCTAAGGTAATCAAGGCAGTCATGGATGATTTAACGGAACGGCGTGAGTCCAAGCAGCCGTTAGAGCATGCCAGCGCAGGATCGACATTTAAACGTCCGCCCGGTTATTTTGCGGGTACGCTTATTGAACAGACCGGATTGAAAGGACTGGCGGTAGGCGATGCGATGGTATCGCAGAAGCATGCCGGTTTCGTGGTGAATGTAGGGACGGCTAAGGCCAAGGATGTACTGGCTGTTATTCATGAAGTGCAGCGACGCGTAAAAGAGGCGCATGGTGTAGACTTGGAAACAGAGGTACGGCTCATTGGTGAGGATGAATAAGAGTTGAATAGTAATCGGTTATGAAGAAAATGACGATTATTACTTGACATGGGTATGTCGGGATTATATAATATTTCGGTAAGCATATGTGTCTGCTTCCATTAGCCCCGGAAAGAGAAACAATATGCTTTTGGTAGATTAGTCGTTATTAGGAGGAATTTGCAGCATGAAAACCACATATATGGCCAATCCGAACACTGTAGAACGGAAATGGTATGTTGTTGACGCTGAAGGTAAAACTTTAGGACGCCTTGCTGCCGAAGTAGCTAAAGTTCTTCGGGGCAAACATAAACCGACCTTTACACCGCACGTTGACACCGGCGATCACGTTATCGTAATCAACGCGGAAAAAGTTCGTTTCACCGGTAAGAAATTATTGCAGAAAACGTATTTCCGTCATTCCGGTTATCCGGGTGGCTCCACTTTCGTAACGGCCGGCAGTATGTTGGCTAAGCATCCGGAACGCGTTGTTGAAATGGCAGTTCGCGGTATGCTTCCGAAAAATAAATTGGGTGCTCAGATGTATCGCAAACTGAATGTATATGCAGGTGCAGAACATCCGCATGCAGCTCAGAAACCTGAAGTATTGGAAATTGATATTCGGTAATCACCGGGAGGAGGAACATATACATGGCAGTAGCTCAGTACTACGGTACAGGTCGTAGAAAATCTTCCGTTGCCAGAGTTCGTCTGGTACCGGGCACAGGTAAAATTACAGTAAATAAGCGTGAGCTTAATGAATATTTCGGTCGTCAGACTCTTGAATTGATCGTAAAACAGCCGTTGGCATTGACTGGTACGGTTGAACAGTACGATGTAATCGCTGACGTTGCCGGCGGCGGTCCGTCCGGTCAGGCCGGTGCAATTCGTCACGGTATTTCCCGTGCATTGCTCGGTGTTGACGAAGAACTTCGTCAGTCCCTTAAAAAAGCTGGTTTCTTGACTCGTGATCCGCGTATGAAAGAACGTAAGAAATACGGTCTTAAGAAAGCCCGTAAAGCTTCTCAGTTCTCCAAACGTTAATAGAACGCAAGAATACATACCCAGTAGCTGTTACAGCTACTGGGTTTTTTGTTATATTAAGGAATTTTCATTACAGTTGAATTTTCTTATGCATCAAAGGCATAGTATAGTAAAATAATTGATTATAACTGAAACTAGAGATACTTTGATCAGTGGGATACGGTGTATTTTAATGATGAAATGTAGTATTATAATTGCATTATTCGCAAATGATAATTGACACTCTAAGTAGACGTTTTATAATGAGAGCGTAGAATTTTTATAGGGTAACAACATTGTGTGTGAGGCCGTAGTATTCATCAGTTCTTATTATTTTATGTGAGTCGTCACTTTCAATGTTGTTAAACGTTGGAGGTGTTTTTTTATGGAAATGAATGGGTTGTATATCGTAATTGCCTCGGCGTGCATCCTCATTTTAGCGTATCGCTATTATGGGGCCTTCCTGGCAGCCAAGGTATTGGTGTTGGACCAATTTCGTCCGACTCCGTCCGTTGTTCATAATGACGGTCATGACTATGTGCCGACTAACAAGTGGGTAACATTCGGTCACCATTTTGCGGCGATTGCCGGTGCAGGTCCTTTGGTTGGTCCTGTTATTGCGGCGCAGTTCGGTTATTTGCCGGGGTTGTTGTGGATATTGATTGGGTCGGTCGTAGCTGGTGCCGTTCATGATATGGTTATCTTGTTCGCATCGATTCGCTATGATGGCAAGTCTATTGCCGATATTGCAAAGGAAGAAATATCCAACTTGGCCAGTATTGGGGCTATGCTTGCTACTTTATTCCTTTTAATTATCACCTTGGCGGGGATGGCGGTAGTCGTTGCCAATGCGCTTCATAATTCTGCATGGGGATTCTTCTCTGTTAGTATGACGATTCCGATCGCTATTTTTGTCGGCATCTATCTGCGTTGGTTACGTCCCGGCAAAATTCAGGAAGCTACGGTTATTGGTGTGGTACTTATCTTTGCGGCTATTATTTACGGACCGCAAGTAGCTGCGTCCCCTTATGCAAGCTGGTTCCTCTATGATTTAGAAACTATTGAAATTATGTTGGCTGTGTATGGCTTCTTTGCAGCGGCCTTACCGGTTTGGTTGCTCTTGGCACCGCGTGATTATTTGTCCACATATTTAAAAATCGGTACTATCGGTGCTTTGGCTTTAGGTATCATTATTGTTATGCCGATTATTCAAATGCCGGCTGTTACGCCGTACATTTATGGTGGCGGTCCTGTTCTTAAAGGTTCCGTATTCCCCTTCATATTCATTACCATCGCTTGCGGTGCGCTGTCCGGATTCCACACAGTAATTGCTACAGGTACAACCCCTAAGATGATTACTAATGAAAAAGAAATCTTGCCTATCGGCTACGGCGCTATGCTTACGGAAGCTTTCATCGCTATGATGGCTTTAATTGCAGCGACTGCATTACATCCCGATGATTATTTTGCTATTAACTCTACCGTTGAATCCTTCAAGGCGTTGGGCCTTCAAGTTCATGAATTGCCGGCGTTGTCTCAGATGGTAGGTGAAGATTTGATGCATCGCCCCGGCGGCGCCGTTTCCTTGGCTGTCGGTATGGCTCATATTTTCTCTCGCCTGCCAAATATGGATCACCTCATGGGGTATTGGTACCATTTCTGTATCATGTTCGAAGCATTGTTTATTATGACTTTGATCGATGCCGGTACTCGTGTAGGTCGTTATTTGTTACAAGAATTATTAGGCCGTTTTTACAAACCGCTTGAAAATGTTAACTGGGCACCGGGCGTATATGGTTGTGCCGCATTGATTTGCCTCATGTGGGGCTATCTCGTATTACAAGGTAATATCGGTATTATTTGGCCCCTGTTTGGTGTATCCAATCAGTTGCTCGGCACCATGACTTTGGCCGTAGGTACTACGGTTATCATGCGTCTCGGACACAAACGGTATGCTTGGGTAACAGGCGTTCCTTGTTTCTTCATGGCTATCATTGCGATTGCAGCAGATTATGAAAACGTATTCTACAGCTACATTCCGGCCGGTAAATGGACATTGGTTGCTTTCAGTGTTGTTATGTTCCTGATGATTGTCATCGTATTGGTAGAAGCTGTTCGCAGCTGGATTCGCTTGGCAAAAATTCCGCAAAACTATAAGACACAGGCTGAACAAGAAGCCGAAAGTCTTAAAAAATACGGTAATGTTCAAGTCGATATCAAATAGAAGTTTTGGTAGCTCCTACTCGGTTTGATACATTGTTTACATGATAGTTAGATACATAACCGCTCCGACTCATAATGAGTCGGAGCGGTTGTTTATATATTAATGGCATAAACTTCATCGGAAAAAGTCTTGAATAGACCGGTGGGCAGTTGGTATTTCAAGATACGGCCGTATGGACGGCCGTAAGTGATACCCATTATTGCAGTTATCGTGATTTTGTGCTAGAGTAGGCATATAATCAGAAAGAAGAGGAGCAACTGCTATGAGTGCAAAACCTATGACAGTTTCATATAATTGCCGGGAACAGCTGTGTATCGAATCAGCACCGGGCGCCGGAGCCATGGTTATCTTTGGAGCCTCCGGTGATTTGACAAAACGAAAATTATTACCTGCTGTGTATGCGTTGTTTCGTCGCGGATTGTTACCGGACGGCTTTGCAGTAATCGGCGTGGCTCGTACGGAAATGTCTCATGAGGAGTTTCGCCGTGAGGTGCAGCAAGCTGTAATCGGTGATGCTACGCCGACGGAACAAGATGCATCGTTTTTGGCACGCTTTTCCTACGTAGCCGGGCAGTATACGGAGCCGGATACCTTTGAACGGTTACAAGCAGAATTGGTTCGTGTAAGCGAGGTTCATGGTACAGAGGGAAATGCCCTTTTCTATTTGGCCATGCCGCCGACTATGTTTGAGCCTATTGTACGTGGCCTGGCTGAACACGGTATGCTTGCAGAAGAAAAATCGTGGGCTCGTGTTATCATTGAAAAACCGTTTGGTCATGATTTAGAAAGTGCTGTCGAGTTAGACCGGGCATTGAAAAAATATATTAAAGAGTCACAGATTTATCGTATTGATCATTATATGGGGAAGGAAACCGTTCAAAATATTTTGATGTTGCGCTTTGCCAATGCGATTTTCGAACCGTTGTGGAATCATACGTATATTGAAAAGGTGGAAATTACGGTAGCTGAAGAGTTGGGCGTAGAGAAACGCGCCGGGTACTACGACAATGCCGGAGCGTTGCGCGACATGTTCCAAAACCATATGATTCAGATGTTGTCTCTTATTGCCATGGAGCCACCGGCGGTATTTGAAGCCGATGCCTATCGCGATGAGATTGCGAAACTGATTTCGTCTATACGTCCGTTGCGCGGGCAAGACTTAGCAACTATTGCCGTACGGGGGCAATATGTGGAATCCGTAGATCCGGAGCGACCGGCACCGGGGTATCGCAAGGAGGACGGTGTCAATCCGAAATCCAATACGGAAACATATGTAGCACTCAAGTTATTTATCGATAATTGGCGTTGGCGCGGTGTGCCGTTTTACATGCGTACCGGTAAGCGATTGCCGCGTAAGTCCAGTGAGATAGCTATTACCTTCCGACCTATACCCCATTCTATTTTCAAGCCTATCAGGCCTAAAGATTTTTCGCAGAATGTGTTATTGTTGCGCATGCAGCCTCATGAGGGAATGGGCTTATCGCTGGAAGTAAAATCACCGGGCTCGAAATTGTGCGTTAATACATTGGATATGAATTTTTCGTATAGTGATTTTATGCATGGTGAGGACATTCCCGATGCCTATGAGCGCTTGATTTTAGATGGCCTCTTAGGTGATCAAACATTGTTTGTTCGCAACGATACGGTGGAAGCATCCTGGAAACTTTTTATGCCGTTGTTGCGTGCATGGGAAGATAATCTTGACGTGGTACCGTTGTGCTTTTACCCGGCCTTTAGTCAAGGACCGAAGGAAGCCAACGAAATTCTGGAGGGAGGCACGTTGCAATGGCGGAAGATTTGATTCACCGCTATGCTACGGCAGAGGACGTAGCTAAGGCGGTAGCCGATGCGTTTGTAGCGTTTACAACAGAGTGCATTAAGCAAACGGAAACATGTGTAGTGGCAATTTCCGGCGGTACGACGCCGAATGCGTTGTTCGAATTGTTGAATACCGAGGAATACCGAAAGAAAGTAGATTGGGAAAATATTTATTTCTTATGGGTTGATGAACGGTTTGTACCGCATAGTGATCCGGATAATAATTTCCATCGTGCTAAGGAACGTCTCTTTGGTAACTTGGGATGTTCTTGTCACTTTTACCCGGTACCGACCAATAACGGCACTGTGGAAGAAGCAGCCGCTGCTTATGAAAAGGAAGTACGCACGGTATTGAATGCTTGCGAAAAAATGGAACTGGATTTAGTCTTGTTGGGTCTTGGTGACGATGGGCATACGGCATCCCTGTTTCCTAAATCATCGGTGCTGCAAGAACAGGATCATATAGTGGTTGCTGTTAAGGATGGCAAAGTATGGAATCGGGTGACGATGACCTTCCCGCTGTTGACATCGGCAAAGCATGTGTGGTTTACGGTTGTAGGAGATTCAAAGGCAGCGGCACTGGCTCGCGTCTTCCGGCAACGACGCGACTATGCGGACGAATCGTGGCAGGATCGAATCGGTCGTGTATTGCCCGGAGCGGTATTGACGCAAGATACCGTGGAGTGGTACGTGGATGAGGCTGCTTCGGCGGGCAACTAGTATTTTGGAAGTAATCGTGATACACTATACATATATAGTGTCCTTTGTTAACTATATGGGGTGATATATATGTTCAATTTCGGTACACAAGAGTTAATTTTGGTATTGGTGATTGCTCTCGTGGTATTTGGACCGGGTAAATTGCCGGAGGTCGGGAAGGCGATCGGTAAGAGTATCAATGAGTTCAAAGGTGCCATGGGCGGCGAGAAGAAAAAAGAAGAGCCTAAGGCAGTCGATGCGGCGGAAACGATTGACGTGGAAGCAGGCGCTAAAAATGATAAGCGTCATAAAGAAGTATCGGATTCGTCCAAGGAAGCGTAACAAAAGCATAGAGGAGGTTTGGCTATGTGTAAAGAATGTGGATGTGAAAGTTCGGGACATATTCATCAGCAGGTACTTAAAGTGCCGGGAATGATGTGCTCTAACTGTGAAAATACGGTAAAGACGGCAGTGCTTGGTTTGGCCGGCGTTAACTCGGTAGATGTAGATCTTACGAGTAAGGATGTTAAAGTATCCTTTGATGCTCATCAGGTGACGATCGATGAGATTGCTGCCGCTATTGATGCTACGGGCTTTGAAGTCACCGAGATTAATAAAGCCAAGCATACTCATGGAGGCATTGTAGGCAAACTGAAAGGTTTGTTCAAATAGAAAATACGATTGTAATTGAATGTCGCAGAGACGGCGACAGCGGTTACCGTAAGGAGATACCCGTTGCGTGAGCAACGGGTATTTTTTATGAATAATGGATATGTTATGAATACCGTAGAAGGCAAAGAGGTGTAAGTACAATGATGCGTAAATTCGATGAAAAGAACTATACATGGGACGGGGTAGACACATTGGTGTACAAAGCAGACGGCAGTCCTTTTAAGGATGTAACCAGACAGGTGCTTTTTGATGGAGCTTTTGATATTCCCTGCCAGTTTCGTTATTTTGAAGTTAAGCCTGGTGGATATTCAACCTTGGAATACCATGAGCACACGCACATGGTTATGATTTTCCGCGGGCACGGACAATGTTTGTTGGGGGATGAAATAAAAGATGTTAAGGTAGGCGACTTCATTGAGATCCCCAGCCATACGATTCATCAATTTCGCGCCAATAAAGGAGATTATGTAGGATTTCTATGTTTGGTAAACAAAGATCGTGATAAGGTGAAATTATTGGATGATACACAAATGGCTGAACTAATGGCTAAGCCGCATATTAAGGCCTTTTTGGAAAGTTGCTGATACGATTGCGTTAGATTTCTACATGACTTGACAAAAAAGCTACATATCATACAGGCTACCTCTATAGTAAATGCTAAAATTTGTGGTATAATAAACCGTTGAACACTTGAAATCTTACATGAAGTATAGATTGCATAAGCGTGGAATAGAGAACAAAAAGGAATATAGCCTTAAGGAGGATTACTGATGATTCGCGAAAATCTTCGTAATGTAGCAATTATCGCGCACGTTGACCATGGTAAAACAACTTTGGTGGATGCGCTGTTAAAACAGAGCCATATTTTCCGTGAAAACGAAAAGGTTGCGGAACGCGTTATGGACTCTAATGACTTGGAACGTGAAAGAGGGATTACCATTCTTTCCAAGAACACGGCAGTTATGCACAACGATGTAAAAATCAACATCGTTGATACCCCGGGCCATGCCGATTTCGGCGGTGAAGTAGAACGTGTACTCAACATGGTTGACGGCGTACTGCTTTTGGTTGATGCATTTGAAGGTCCGATGCCGCAGACAAAATATGTATTGCGCAAAGCATTGGAACAGAAATTAAAGCCTATCGTAGTTATTAATAAAATCGACCGTCCCGACCAGCGTGTTAAGGAAGTGGAAGATGAAGTATTGGAACTTTTCATGGAACTCGATGCCGATGATGATCAGCTCGACTTCCCGGTAGTTTATGCATCCGCTCGTGACGGTATTGCCAAACTCAGCATGGATGACGAAGGCAAGAATATGGATCCGCTCTTCCAGGTATTGATTAAAGAAATTCCGGCGCCGAGCGGTGATATCGACGGCCCATTGCAATTCATGGTAACGACTCTTGACTATGATGATTATGTAGGTAAAATTGCTGTTGGTCGTATTGTGCGCGGTCGCATGAAAACCGGCCAGCAGGTAGCTATCATGAACGGTGAAAGTACACGAAAAGCTAAAATCGGTCGTGTATACACGTATAATGGATTAAATCGTGTAGAAACCGATGAAGCAGCTATGGGCGACATTATTGCATTCATTGGCATTGAAGATATTAACATCGGTGAAACGGTAGCGGACGTAGAAAATCCGGAAGCATTGCCGTCAATCTCCATTGATGAACCGACATTGTCCATGGTGTTCTCCGTCAATAACTCGCCTTTTGCCGGTCGCGAAGGGGAATTTGTAACCAGCCGTCACTTACGCGATCGTTTGTTTAAAGAAGTACAGACGAATGTATCTATGAAAGTAGAAGAAACCGAATCTCCGGATGCTTTCAAAGTATCCGGTCGTGGTGAGCTTCACTTGGCTGTACTCATCGAAACTATGCGTCGCGAAGGTTATGAATTACAGGTAGGGAAGCCGCGTGTAATTTATAAACGCATCAACGATCAGTTGTGCGAACCATTGGAACACTTGACTATTGATGTACCGCAGGAATTTATGGGAACGGTTATGGAAAACCTCGGTGCACGCAAGGCTGAATTAATTAATATGAATGAATTGGCCGGTTATCTTCGCATGGAATTTATTATTCCGGCGCGCGGCCTTATCGGTTTCCGCGCACAGTTCTTGACCAGCACCAAAGGTAACGGTATCATGAACCATGTATTCCATGGTTATGCACCGTTCAAAGGTGAAATCCCGGGTCGTACGCGGGGTGCTTTGGTAGCCTTTGAAGATGGTGAAACAACACCGTATGGCTTGAACTCTGTACAGGATCGCGGTACTCTCTTCGTGGGACCGAATGAACCGGTATATACCGGTCGCATCATTGGTGAAAATGCGCGCGAAATGGATATGGATGTGAATCCATGTAAGAAGAAACACGTTACCAATATGCGTTCCAGCTCCTCCGATGAAGCTGTTCGCTTGGTACCGCCGCGTATCTTCAGCTTGGAACAGGCATTGGAATGGATTAACGATGATGAACTCGTAGAAGTTACGCCGAAGAGTATTCGCATGCGCAAGACCATCCTTGATCGTGCTGCTCGTGCTAAGGCTGCTAAATCCGGTCGCTGATAAAAAGAACATGATGGCAGGAGTTGAAAAAGGCTCTTGGTATGATGGCGAATGTAAAGTGCGCACTAAGGGAATAGACTCCCTTGGTGCGCACTTTGTGCTATAGATAGTTAAAGACATAATCCATATAATACAAAGGAGCGGATAAGAAATAGGGTATTGACAAGATGACATTGGCATGTTAGTTGATGAGATTATGTTCAGTGTGCTAAGTAATGGCTCCGATTTAGAGCGAGGATGAGAGGTGAATTTGATGAAGCGTACAGGAGTTGTGACATCGCATACGGTACGTATTAACGATGAACAGTTAACGTTTGAATTGACAAGAAAAGCAGTGAAGCGCATTAATTTGCGCGTAGTAAAAGACGGAACGGTGAAGGTGTCGGCAGCGCCGCGGGTACCGCTACATCGCATTGAGGCTTTTGTAATTACAGAAGCCGATTTTATTCGGCGCGCTCGTGCGCAGCTGGCTATGGCGGCAATAAAACGACCGGATCCGTTTCGATACAGGAACGGAGATATTTTTACTGTATTGGGCACATCGGTAACTTTACGGATTCAATGGGTATCGGCGCCGAAAGAAGAAGGATACTATTACGATACGGCAAGCGGTGAGGTATGGTTGTATGTTGTGGCTGATGCCGACGAGGTACATCGGCGACGAATATTGGAGCGTTTTTGGCGTGAGTTGGGAAAGAAGACTTTTCCGCCGTTGCTTATGACGGTGTTGGAAGCGATGCGGCAACAGGGATACAAAGGGCCGGTGCCGGAACTGCGTATGCGTCGAATGAAAAGTCGCTGGGGTTCATGTATGCCGTCGCGACCCTGGATTACCATGAATACGCGATTACTGGAAGGACCGCACGAATATATTTATTATGTAATGGTCCATGAAGCAGCACATTTACTGAGGGCCGATCACTCACCGGCCTTTCATGCATTGGTGGCGCATGAGTTGCCGCAGTGGCCTATGCTAAAGAAAGCGCTTAATGACTATTTTAGAAACAAGCCTATGCTATAATAAAAATAGATTGTTTACGGATAGATTAGAAAAAGATAAAAACAATAAAGAACGAATAGTTTGAATCGAGGAGGGATGTCATGCGACCGTTTGTACATTTACACGGACATACGGAATATAGTTTAACTGACGGTATCAGCCGATTGCCGGAGTTAGTGGCGAGGGCTAAGGAGCTTGAGATGCCGGCATTGGCCGTAACGGATCACGGGAATATGTACGGTGCCGTTTATTTTTATAAAGAGGCAAAGAAGGCGGGGATTAAACCGATTATCGGCTGCGAGGTATATGTGACATCCGGCAGCCGATTCGATCGACCGGAAAGCGGAGCTAAGCGAGATCGATTGAAGCATTTAATTTTGTTGGCGGAAACGATGGAAGGCTACCGCAATATCGTAAAAATCGTATCGAAAGCATCTACGGAAGGATTTTTTTACAAGCCACGGGCGGATCATGAGTTGCTACGTACCTACAAGAATGGGATTATAGCTCTCAGTGCCTGTATTCAAGGGGAAATCCCGCAAATGATTTTGCAGGATAACCCGGAAGGGGCTAGGCGTACCTTGGAATGGTATATCGAAACCTATGGTAAGAATAATTTCTTTTTGGAAATTCAAAATCACGGCTTGCCGGAAGAGCTGAGGGCACAAGAGGCGTTGATTGCATTGGCTAAGGAATACGGCGTAGGATTGGTATGCTCCAATGATTTTCATTACGTATTGAAGGAAGATGCGGAAGCACAGGATATAAAGGTTTGCATTGCCACCGGGCGTAAACGGGATGAGGAAAATCGTTTGAAATTTCCTAATGATGAATTTTATTTAAAGAGTGGCGATGAAATGGCAGCCCTCTTTAGCCATGTACCGGAGGCCTTGGATAATACACTGGCTATTGCGGAGCGATGTAATGTAGAATTTAATTTTGATGAGCATCATTTGCCCCACTTTGATGTGCCGGAAGGGGAAACGGCGGCCACGTATTTGCGAAAGATATGTGAAGCCGAGGTGCCGCGCTTGTACGGTACGATGACGCCGGAGGTGGCTAAGCGTCTTGATTACGAGTTAGGCGTTATTGGTAAGATGGGCTTTGACGATTACTTTCTCATTGTATGGGACTATGTGCGATATGCGCGGGAACATGATATTCTTGTTGGCCCGGGGCGTGGCAGTGCGGCCGGTTCGGTAGTGGCATATTTATTGGGAATTACCGGACTCGACCCATTAAAGTATGACCTTCTCTTTGAACGATTTTTAAATCCGGAACGCGTAAGTATGCCTGATATTGATATCGATTTTTGCTATGAAAAGCGAGGCAAAGCTATCGAGTATGTAACGCGCAGATATGGGCAAGCGCGGGTGGCACAGATTATAACTTTTGGAACGGAAGCGGCTCGTGCAGTCATTCGTGATGTTGGTCGCGTTATAGATATGCCATTGGCGGAAGTGAATCGCATTGCCAAGATGATACCTAATGAGTTGGGGATTACCTTAACCAAAGCGTTGGCAGGCAAAGAATTGAAAGAGTTATATGCGACTAATCCGGCGGTTAAGGAATTATTCGACTTGGGGCTAAAACTAGAAGGAATTGCCAGGAACTCCTCCACGCATGCGGCAGGGGTGGTAATTTCTGCTGATCCCTTGGATGATCATGTACCGGTACAAAATTCCGGTGAAGATGGTGTTGTTACTCAATACGACAAGGATAATGTAGAAGAGCTGGGTCTATTGAAGATGGACTTTTTGGGTTTGCGCACCTTGACGGTAATGAACGATGCATTGGAGCTTATCAAGGCTAACCGCGGAGAAAGTATTGATTTGAATGCAATTCCTTTAGATGATGAGGCTGCCTGTGCTATGCTTCGTCGCGGTGAAACAGCCGGCGTGTTCCAGCTGGAGTCGGAAGGGATTACAAAACTGGTTATGGACTTACGACCGACACATTTTGAAGATTTAATTCCTTTGGTAGCGCTGTATCGACCCGGACCGTTGGGAAGCGGTATGGTAGAGGATTTTATTAAACGCCGTCACGGTGAGAAGGAAGTTACCTATCTTCATCCTTTGTTGGAACCCATCTTAAAAGATACTTTCGGTGTTATTTTGTATCAGGAACAAGTTATGCAGATTGCGTCGGCCATGGGCGGCTTTTCGCTGGGACAAGCGGATTTGATGCGTCGTGCTATGGGGAAGAAGAAGGAAGCCGTCTTAAAAGCGCAACGTGAGTCCTTTATTGAAGGCGCTATCAAAAATCAGATTGATGAAGATATTGCCAATGAAGTATTTGATTTGCTGGTGTACTTTGCCGGTTATGGCTTTAATAAATCGCATAGTGCGGCGTATGCGTATATTGCGTATCAAACGGCCTACTTGAAGGCGCATTATTTCCCGGAATTTATGGCGGCTACTATGTCTAGCTTTATGTCCAACGGTGATAAAATTTCTTTTTATATTAATGAATGCAAAAAGCATGGTGTGTCTGTGTTGGGGCCGGACATTAATTATAGTGAACGCACATTTGCCGTACAAAATAATGCGATACGATTTGGTTTGGGCGGTATTAAACACGTCGGAGAAAATGCTATTGAAGCGCTTATTGCGGAGCGACGTAAGGGTGGAGTGTATACATCCTTAGTTGATTTTTGCAAACGGGTGGAAGCCAGAGTGGTGAATCGTAAGCTGTTGGAAAGTTTAATTCGCTGTGGTGCTATGGACAGCTTTCGGGAAAATAGGAATCAACTATTAGCTATTCATGAACGTGCGCAAAGCATGGGGCAGCGCTTGCAAAAGGAAAATGCGCGCGGTGCGGTTAGTCTGTTTGGAGAAGAGACGGCGGTAGAAGAGATTACGGCGCCGGTGTTGGAAGATTTATCCGAAGAGGAAAAACTGCGTGATGAGAAGGATTATACCGGTTTTTATATTACCGGTCATCCGTTGAATGCATTTGCCGAAGAGATGAAAGGTTTATTTGAATTGGGGCGTTTGCGGGAAGAAGCAGAGCGTTATGATGGAACGAAGGTTACCGTCGGCGGGCTCATTGTCAATAAGGTAGATCGTATGACGCGACGCAATGAAGTGATGTCGATTATTCAAGTAGAAGATTTTTCGGGAACGGCGGATATTGTTACCTTTCCGCAGGTGTATCGGCGGGATCAATATTGTATGGCTGTAGACATGGCGGTGCGCGTTGAAGGGCGTATTGATGCTGACGAAAAAGGCGTACAGATTATTGCTGAATCCGTGGCTCCTTTGAAGATTGACTACAGTCGGGCGAAAGGCGTGGTGTTGCATATTCGCCCCGGTTATGATACAGCAGAAGCTAGCACTAAATTAAAGGACCTGCTTATCTCGGCCGATGGGGAGGTGCCGGTAGCATTTTATTTGCATCGCCAGCGCAAGCGTATGGCTGTGGATAAAGCCTATTATTTTACACCGGGAACAAGTATTTGCCGTAAAATAGAGGAAATTTTAGGTCCTCAAAGCGTAGAAATAGTGCAAGGTAACATAGTATAATGAAGCCAATATAAGACATAACGTGCGATTGGTAAAGAGGTGTAAGTGATGGATAAAAAGACAAAGATTGTATGTACCATAGGGCCCAGTACAGATGCACCGGGCGTATTGGAAGCAATGCTTCGCGCAGGTATGAATGTGGCACGCTTTAATTTTTCTCATGGCAGTTATGAAGAGCATGCTGCGCGTATGCAAGCGGTGCGAGATGCATCAAAAATTACGGGAATTCCAGTTGCAATTATGCTGGATACTAAGGGACCGGAAATTCGGTTGGGACATTTTAAGAATGGGAAAGTACAATTGGAAGCCGGCAAGCCCTTTACCTTGACTATGCGTGATATAGAGGGGGATGCTACTATTTGCTCCGTAAATCACAAAGGTTTAGTGGATGATGTGAAAGTAGGTAGTCGCATTCTTCTGTCCGATGGTTTGGTAACGCTTACCGTGGATGCCATTGAAGGAACGGAAATACACACAACTATCATGAACAGCGGGCCTATGAGTGATCGTAAACGCGTAGCTGTGCCGGGTGTAGCCCTTAGCTTACCGCCTGTGTCGGACAGTGATGTTGCGGATTTGCGCTTTGGCTGTGAACAAGGGGTAGACTATGTGGCGGCCTCCTTTATGCAGCGCGGCACTGATGTGGTAGCAATCCGCCGAGTTCTGGAAGAGGAAGGTAAGGACATTAAGATAATTTCCAAGATTGAAAATGAAGAAGGCCTTACCAATTTGGATGATATTCTGAAAATGTCCGACGGTCTTATGGTAGCTCGTGGGGATCTTGGTGTGGAAATTCCGGCAGAGGAAGTACCGGTGCTACAGAAGATGATGATCGCCAAGTGTAATCATGCGGCAAAGCCGGTTATTACAGCAACGCAGATGTTGGAGTCTATGACGCAGAATCCACGACCTACAAGAGCGGAAGCCAGTGACGTTGCCAATGCCATTTTGGATGGTACCGATGCGGTTATGCTTTCCGGTGAAACGGCTGGCGGTAAATATCCGGTAGAAGCGGTGGCTACGATGGCACGTATTGCGCGAGTGACGGAGCAATCTGCTTTGTATTGTGGGGCTGATCACAGTCTTCAAATTTCTGAAGCACAAACGACGGATGCCATCAGTACGGCGACGGTAAATGTAGCCAAAGCCTTAGAGGCAGCAGCCATTATTACATGTACGGAAAGCGGTAAAACAGCGATGAGTATTTCGCGTAATCGACCGTCTGCTAAAATTTTGGCGGTTACGCCGCATGAAGAAACGATTCGGCGATTACAATTATATTGGGGTGTAGAAGCAGTACACGGAGCAGCGCACAGTAATTCAGATGAGATGGTGTATAGTTCCATCAGTGCTTCTTTGGCAGAAGGACATATCGAGCCGGGGGATTTGGTCGTGATTACTGCCGGCGTACCGTCCGGTGAATCGGGTACAACCAATATGATTCGTGTTCATGTAGTCGGACAGGCGGTCTTGTCAGGAAACGGTGTTGGTAAAGGGGCGGCTACCGGCCATGTATGCTTGGCGTATAATGCAAGCGAAGCACAAAGCATGTTCCGCGATGGTGATATTCTCGTTGTTCGTACGTTGGAACCGGAGCTTATGCCGCTTGCCAAACGTGCCGGTGCCATCATTTCGGCAGAAGATGGCTACACATCGACGACGGCTATTGCCGGCATTAACTTTGGAATTCCCGTTATTCTTGGTGTAGATGATGCGGAACGCGTATTGAAGAACGGTATGGTTGTTACCGTTGACGGACCGCGGGGAAAAGTATACGAAGGAATTGCTAACGCACGTTAGGTATTTTAGTTCAAGTCCTACATATAGATAGTGCAAGTCAAGTCTTATGAATGATATTGCTCAATCTGTATGCAGGACTTTTTTTACTTTAATGGTGACCATCAATAGAGCGAAAGAGAATGATATTGTTCAATCTAACTGTGGGGCATCTGTAATTCAGTGAGTAATGAGTAGACATAATCTTCGATGCAGAGATTGTGCCGTATGGTATAATGTCAATAGGAATTACAGGAAAGGAGCCGGTTATGAATCGCAAAGAGTTACAGCAAGCGCTGGAAGCGTTGACTCGAGAGGAAGTCAATCGCGTAGGGTGTGATACAAAGAAGCCGCATAAGGTGGCGTTGGTATATCCGAATACATATTTTGTGGGTATGAGCAATTTAGGCCTGCAAATTATATATGAGGAAATCAATGAGCGCGAGGATAGTGTGGCGGAGCGCGTATTTTTGCCTTCTAAAAAAGAAATGGAAGCGTATGAACGAACACGGACGCCGCTTATGAGTGTGGAGTCACAGCGTTATCTTTGTGATTTTGAAGTTATCGGTATCGATATTACCTTTGAAATGGATTATTTTCATATTCCGTGGATACTGAAGGCCGGTCAGGTAGCGGTACGAGCCGAGCATCGCCGCGAGTATGATCCGATTGTCATTGGCGGCGGACCATGTGCCACCTTCAATCCGGAACCGTTGGCGGATTTTTTTGATGCATTCATTATAGGTGAAGGTGAGGGCGTTATCAGCGAGGCATTGGAGATTATTTATGATGCACGGCGTAATGGTGTAGCACGGCAAGAGTTGTTGCAGAAGTTATCAAAGATAGCGGGGATATATGTACCCTCTTTGTATGAACCGGTATACGGAGAAAATGGCGTGTTTGCAGGCTATCGGGCTGAAGAAGGAGCTCCTCGTCGAGTATTGCGACGACATGCGCCTTTGGTGCGGGGCGGAGAAACGGTAGTGGCTACGGACTTTACGGAATTTGGTGCCATGTATATTGTTGAGGTTGCCCGTGGTTGTGGTCGTCATTGCCGTTTTTGTATGGCCGGGTATTGTTATCGAAAGCCTCGGGTTCGTCCATTGGAGATATTAAAAGCAGGGGTAGATCGAGCGGCTGAGTTGGGCAAAAAAGTGGGGCTCATGGGGGCGGCAATTTCCGATTATCCTGAAATAGATGCGTTGGTACGCTACATTCGCTCAAAAGGATTGCGCTACTCCTGTGCATCGCTTCGTGCCGATTCATTGACCGCAGATGTAGTTCAGGGATTGGCAGATAGCGGACAACAAACGATTACCATTGCGCCGGAGGCAGGAAGTGAACGCTTGCGTCGGGTAATTAATAAAGGGATTACCAATGATGACCTACGTCATGCGGTAACGTTGGCAGCCGGTGCAGGGATACCTCATATAAGGTTATATATAATGGTGGGACTGCCTACAGAAACAGAGGAAGATATTGATGCGATTATCACCATGGCCGAGGAAGTGCAAGCGCATATGGAAACGGTCGGTTGTCACGGGCGATTAACGCTGAGTGTGAATCCGTTTATTCCCAAGCCGTTCACTCCTTTTCAGTGGATGCCTATGACGGATAAAAAAATAGTTGCCAAACGTTTACAGCGTTTAAAGAAAGGCTTGCGGAAAAATCGTCGCATTGAGGTATTGGTGGAGTCGCCTAAGGAAGCATACATTCAAGGTGTATTGGCTCGTGGGGAGCGCCGTTGGAGTAAGGCTATTGCATATGCAGCAGAGCGAAACGGAGTTAAAAGTTTTCTTGAGGCCTGTGAGGAGCTTGACCTATCTATGGAAGATGAGCTATATCGCTCACGGTCGGAATGTGAACCGCAGCCTTGGGATATATTGGATATGGGCTTGCGTGATGATTATCTAACCGAAGAATGGCATCGTAGCACGGAGGAAGCCTATACGGCACCTTGCTGTGATGGTTGTCGGCGATGTGGTGTATGCGGTCGAGAGGTGTAATATGAGAAGTATTTTACAAAATAATAACCGAACGGTGGTGTACGAAGGTGCATCGGATTGGTTGAAAAGTTGGTCTTTTGAAGCGGCCGTTAACTTGAGTCAATTTCCATTGATGCACGGTGTTACACGACGTTTTGGCGGTGTATCGAAGGGGTGCTTTTCCTCCTTTAACCTAGGTTTGCACGTGGAAGATGAAATAGAGGATGTGTGGGAAAATCGGAAGCGACTGGCCAAACATTTAGGTGTTACGCCGGATGTTCTCACCTGTGGTCAACAGGTACATGGCTTAGGGGTAACTGAAGTAACGAAAGCGGACATCGGTAAAGGAGCGTTCGCATTTGATGCAGCGATTCCCAACAGTGATGCGATTTTTACTTGCCTTAAGGAAGTCCCGTTATTATTGATGGTAGCGGATTGCGTGCCGGTACTTCTGTATGATGCTGTGCATGAAGCCGTGGCATTGGCACATGCAGGCTGGCGAGGGACTATTGGACATATTTCGGTGCTTACCCTAGAGGCTATGCACAGTGCGTATGGCACGGAACCGGAACACTGCTATGCGTATCTCGGGCCGTCCATCGGACCTAAATCTTTTGAAGTAGAAGAATCCTTGGCCGATACGTTTCGCATGGCAAAAGCCGGATTGAAACGATTGGTAACATATCATCGTCGACCGGGGGCATCCGTGATGACTCCGCATATCGACTTGAAGGGATTTATTGCAGATGATCTTTTAAATTGGGGTGTTCCGTCGTCTCATATTACGGTGTCGGCTACGGATAGTATGACTAATGCAGGGTGTTATTCGCATCGTAGAGATCATGGTCATACCGGTAGGATGGCGATGTTTGCTAAGTTGATTAAACGGAGGTAAAACATTATTCTATACATTACCGATAAGTCATAGTATAATGAGGACATATGCAAGTAGATTTACGACGATTGCCGGAAGGCAATTGTCTGTGAGGAGGCTTATAGATGATCGAAGCAGCGTTGAAAGAAGTACGCCGGCGGATGGATGAGGCAATGGCCAGGGCCGGGCGCGTCGATCAGGCGATGTTGGTTGCGGTTACCAAAAACCACCCGGTCAGTGCTGTGGAAGAAGCGGCACAGTTAGGCGTGCGTGTAGTCGGTGAAAACCGCGTACAAGAGGCGAAGAAAAAAATATTGGCCTACAAGGGACCCGCATTGGAATGGCATCTCATCGGTCATTTGCAGGTAAATAAAGTGCGACAGGCGGTACCGTTATTTTCCTTGATTCATTCTGTAGACAGCTGTAAGCTGTTGGATGAAATCGAGCGTGTAGCGGCTAAGCATGATAAGGTGCAGGATGTACTGTTACAGGTAAACGTAGCTCGCGAGGCAAGTAAATCGGGTATGGCGGTAGAGGAGTTTCCGACGGTACGCGATTATGCTAATACCTTGCCCCATGTACGGGTACGTGGCCTTATGTGCATGGCGCCGTTTTTTGAAGATCCTGAGGAGGCACGACCTATATTCAGGGTAGCCGACGCACTGTATGAAGATATGAAACAGTATTTTCCCGCCGGACAGATTAAGTATTTGTCAATGGGAATGACGCATGATTTTGAAGTAGCTTTGGAAGAAGGCGCCAATATAGTTCGTGTAGGTACGGCGATTTTCGGCGAACGCGTGTATGACTAACGGCGTGTACATGTAGGAGGGTACATAATGGGTTTATCTTGGAAGGGCATTAAAGATTATTTCACAGGTAATGAAGCAGATGAGTACGGCGATGACATTTATGAAGAAGAGGAAGGTACGGATTATGAACCGGTAGCACCGGCTCCGGTAGCAACTCCGACACCGGCATCTTCGTTTCGTTCGTCTAAGACAGGAGGCTATAATTCAGTGGCAACACGTCCGACAGCAATGAAAGTAGTCGTTGTAGAACCTAAAGTGTTTGAAGACTCGCAGAATATTGTCAATCATTTACGGGAAATGCGCCCGGTAGTCATTAACTATGAAAATACGGATCCGCAAATCGCGGCTCGCATTGGTGATTTTGTGTGCGGGTCTACCTTTGCATTGGATGGTAAATTGGAAAAAATCGGCAAGGATATTTTTATTTGTGTACCGATGAATATTACTGTTGATTACAGTGATACGGCGTATGCAGATTTATCCGATAAATTAACCTGGAAAGAACCGCAGTTATAATCTGTTAACATATGCGGTTATCATAAAGACCGGGTATGATTGCTTTGTTACAACAGGTATTAGATAAGTAGATTAGATTGGTAGTAAGTAACTGAGTAATATAGTAGGAGCTGATGAAGGGTGAAAAAACGTATTCTATTCATAGGCATCGGTGCGATGGGCGGTGCCGTTTTGCGTGGATGCCTTACATCAGGAGCAATGACGGACGCGGATGTAGTAGGTGTGGTTAATACAAAGATACATGCTAAGGCATTAACCGAGGAACTCGGTATTCCTGTATCGGCAGAACTTAATGATGTGGATAGTGCTGATGTGATTGTACTAGGAGTTAAGCCGCAAATATTGCAAAGTTCGGTATTAGCACAGCTATCGAAGGTAAAAAAAGATTGCCTTATTATTTCCATGGCAGCCGGTATTCCATTGGGTACATTAGAAGGAGCTGTTCCGCAGGCTATATGGTATCGCATTATGCCTAATATGCCGGCTGCTATTGGAGCCGGTTTTGTGGCAGTAACGGCCGGCACAAAGGGAAATGATTGTTTGACGGCGTGGGTAACGAATCTGCTGAACTCATTAGGTGAAAGTGCAGTTGTGTCCGAAGCGGATTTGGAACGGCTAGGTGCTCTTGCCGGAGCTGGTCCGGGATATGCCTTTGTTATTATGGATGCGTTGTCCGATGCCGGTGTTCGTATCGGCTTAACGCGGCGTCTTGCGTTGCGTGCGGCAATTCAAACGTTATACGGTGCCGGCCTTATGGCTATAAAGACAGAACAACATCCTGCTGTATTACGTGATCAGGTAACCTCACCGGGAGGTACGACAATTGCCGGTATTGCCGCTATGGAAAAGGGCGGCTTGCGCTCAGCTCTGCATGACGGTGTGGTGGCTTGTTACCAACGAGCACAGGAACTGGGGAAGAAAGAGAATTGAAGGATAAAGAAAAATTAATTAGATATTTTGAAGCATCCGGTAACGGTGAGGCGGCACGGCGCATGCTTGATTTAGCTGAGCAGGTTGTAGCAGGTAAGCCGTATCGGGTAACGGAGTTCATGTCGCCGGCAGGGCTGACAATTGCCGATGCGGTACGGGCACAGTATCCGCAGTTGCGTGTTGAGTCCGGTGGTGGTTATGAAGGCGCGGAACGCCTGCGTGTGGCATTTGTTGATGCCGCTTATCAGGGACCTGTTGACTTAGGGTTGACAGCATTGAAGGTGTCGTGGGATCCGCGATTTCGTTTGTTGACACATCGAGATGTATTAGGGTCTTTAATGGGACTTGGCATTGAACGAGATCATTTCGGCGATATTATTATGCGATCCGGCGGTGCGCAGCTTATTGTAGATAGCACCGTGGCGGATTATGTAGTGTCCAATTTTACAAAGATTGCTATGGTTAGCGTTAGTGTGGAGCCTATGGACATTTCCGAACTACAGCCGAAGGAAGAAAAAATTAAGGAAATACGTACGACGGTGGCATCACTTCGCCTTGATGCGGTAGCGTCATCGGGGTTCAGTGTATCGCGGACCAAGTTGGTAAGTGCCGTAAATGCCGGCTTGTTACAGGTGAACTGGCAGCCTGCCAAAGGACCATCTCAAGAGGTTAAGGAAGGCGATGTGATTTCTATGCGAGGTCGCGGTCGCATGAAGGTGGAAGCGATTACGGGTACGTCACGTAAAGGGCGTATCGGCGTGTATCTGAAACGATTTATGTAATAGGAGGCGTACCATGATTACACCGATGGATATACATAATAAAGAATTTGAAAAGGGCTTTCGCGGCTATGACAGCGATGCAGTAGATGCTTTTTTAGCGGAGCTCGTGCGCGACTATGAAACATTGTATCGCGATAATCGAGAAATGACCGATAAAATAGAACAACTGGAAAAGCGGTTGGCGCAATACGAGCAGATGGAAGCTACCATGAATAATACATTGGTGTTGGCGCAAGAAACCGGCGAAAACGTAAAAAATGCAGCGCGCAAGGAAGCTGAACTCATTGTGAAGGAAGCTGAACAGCAACGGAATGAAATTATGGCATCTGCAGAACGATCCGTGCGTGAAGCACAGGCTAAGCATGCCATTATACGCAATGAAATTTCGGTGTTTAAGGCCAAGGTAGAGGCGCTTTTGCATTCGCAGTTAAAAATGGCGGAAGGGTATGTGTTGGAAGTCAGTGAGGTGCCTACAACACTGGATGAACGCCATGTTGCCGCAGGGCATACGGAGGCAGGGTCAAAGGATGATATGTTGGCAGCTGCTATTATGAAGCAGTCTGCCGGTGAAGTGTAGCGGTGTAAGACTGTTACAATATAGTCGCATACGGAAGATGTCAATCGGCTTGATTGTATCAAGCCGTTTTTGACGTATTATGGCACATATGAAAATTCGTTATATGTAATGTGCGCAGATAGAAATTATCATGGTATCGGATACGAAGCGGAGGAGTATGTTATGGTGATGTTGGAAGTGACGATGAAAAATCGCCCTTGCTTGGTAGTAGGTGGCGGCGCGGTAGCGGAACGGCGCATAGGGTTACTTCTTGCAGATGATGCAGACATAACTGTTATAAGTCCGGTGGTAACGGATGCTATTGAAAAGTGGGCTGAGAACGGTGAAATCAACCTGGTTCGGGAAGGCTACGAAAAAGGTCAACTGACACAGGCTGATTTTGTGGTTGTCGCCACGGATTCGACCATGCTTAATAAGCAGTGTGCAGAAGAAGCACGGGCGATGGGCGCATTGGTTAATCGTGCCGATGATAACAATGACTGTGATTTTGTATTTCCCATGACGGTACGAGAAGGTGCTTTGACGGTGGCAGTAGCCGGCGATAAGGCAAGTCCTCGCCTTTTAAAATTAGTGGGACAGGATATTCGGCAGCGGTATCGTTTGGTGGCAGCGATTATGCCGGCGTTAAAAGAAATACGTAACGAGGTCAAATTACTATTGCCTACATCGAAGGAACGTCAAGTATTTTGGCGGAAGCATTTCGGTGAGGCGGAGTTGACCCAGATTATAGAAGGAAAATGGAAACTGGTAGAGGAGAAAGTAAGATATGCAGTTAGTCGTATTGGGATTAAACCATAGAAGTGCACCAGTAGCGGTGCGAGAACGCTTTTCCTTCGATAAAGAAGAAGTGAAGGATGCGTTAAAACATGTATACGAGCATGAAGCGGTGGCGGAATGCGTACTGCTGTCTACCTGCAATCGCACGGAACTATATGCGGTGTTGGAAGATGTAGCAGAACCGCATGATTTTATGCTGCAGTTGCTGAAGCATATCAAGGGCGCCGAACAGTTGATTACGGATGATCAATGGTTTTTCTTTTATGAAGGAAGGGAAATGATTGCCCATTTATTCAATGTAGCATCCAGTTTGGATTCCTTGGTTATCGGTGAAGGCCAAATCCTTAGCCAACTCAAGGTGGCCTATATCACGGCATATAGTCAAGGCCTTACGGGACCTATTTTTAATATTATATTCCAACGTGCTATCAGCGTGGGTAAACGGGTGCGGACGATGACGGGCATTGCTAATACACCGGTGTCTGTCAGCTATGCAGCGGTAAATTTAGCTGAGGATGCATTGACTAAGCCTATGGAAGACGCAAAGGTACTCATTCTCGGCGCCGGCACAATGAGTGAATTAACGGCTACGCATTTACAGTCGAAGGGCGTTAAGAGTATGTTTGTATCGAATCGTACGTATCATAAGGCAGAAGAGTTAGCCCGACGTTTCGGAGGCAAGGCCATTCACTTTGATGCTTTTGCGGAACAAGCAAAGGATGCGGATATTTTAATTACTTCTACCGGAGCACCCCATTATGTGATTGGACCGGAACAGGCAAAAGCCATTGCAGAGGAACGTGGCGGTGAACCAATCGTTATGATTGATATTGCTGTACCTCGCGATATTGATCCGGAGGTAGCGGATATTCCCGGTGTGTATCTCTTCAATATTGATTCTTTGGAAAGTGTCGTAGAGGAGAATAAGCACCAGCGCGAGGCGGAAGCAGAAAAGGCAAAGCCGATTATTGCAGAGGCTATCGGTGATATTGAAGAAAAGCTTAGTTACCTGTCAGTGCGGCCGTTAATGGTGCTTTTATCGGATAAGGCAGAACGGATTCGTCGGCGTGAATTACATAGAGCTATGGCGAAATTTCCCGATGCTACCGACAGGGAACGTAAGATAATGGAAAATATGTCGCGCATGATTGTGCGCAAGTTGTTGCGGGAACCTATGATTCGCTTTGGTGAAGTAGCCGGTAAAGATGAAGAAGGCGAATATTGGAATTTATTCCGCGATATGTTCGATCTGGAGAAGGAGAGGCGTTCACTATGAGAGAGGTTATTCGTATCGGGACTCGTCAAAGTGCACTAGCACTGTGGCAAGCAGAGTACGTCGCAGAGCGTCTGCGCATATTGTATCCGATGTGTCGAGTTGAATTGGTACATCATACTACAAAAGGTGATCGCATTCTGGAAAAACCGCTAGCAGAGATTGGTGGCAAAGGCTTGTTTACGGAAGAATTGGAAGCTTCTATGCGTAGCGGTGATGTTGATATCGCGGTGCATAGCTTAAAGGATATGCCGACAGAGTTGCCGGATGGCCTTATTTTGGGAGCTATCACAGCTCGTGAAGTACCTTGTGATGTCTTGGTGTCTCCAAAATATAAAACATTGGATCAGTTACCACAAGGCGCTAAGGTAGGGACCAGTAGCCTGCGTCGTCAGGCACAGCTGTTGCACCAGCGTCCGGATTTAACGATTTGTATGCTTCGCGGCAATGTGCAAACTAGATTACGCAAATTGGATGAAGAAGGATTTGATGCGATTGTATTGGCCCAGGCCGGTCTAAAACGCTTAGGTTTAGAAGATAAAATAACACAGGTGTTTACGGTGGATGAACTTATTCCTGCTGTAGGGCAAGGGGCACTCGCTATAGAATGCCGTAGTGATGATGAGGAAATGTTGCGTTTGTTGGAACCGTTGAATGATGAAACGACGATGTGGTGCACACGCGGCGAACGTAGTTTCCTTCGCCAGTTGGACGGTGGCTGTCAGGTACCGATGGGGGTGCATGGCACGGTGCGCAAAGGTCAACTTACATTAAAAGGAATTATGTGCTCTTTGGATGGCAAGACTTGTTATGAGGGCGAAATGTCCGGACCGCAAAAGAGTGCTGAGATTCTAGGGCGTAATTTAGCAAAAGCTTTATACGAAGAAGGCGGCAAGAGCATTATTGAAGATTTGGTTCAGAAGGGAGTCCTATAATGGCAGGTGTGGTGTATTTAATCGGTGCCGGTCCCGGCGATTATAAACTCATTACTGTAAAAGGCAAGGAGTGTATTGAAAAAGCAGATGTCATCATATACGACTATTTGGCAGATACACATCTTTTGCGGTGGGCACGACCCGATGCGGAGCTGATTTATGCAGGTAAGCAATGCAAGAATCATACGCTGCATCAGTATGAAATTAATGAAATTCTAGTTGATAGAGGTTTAAAAGGTAAGACGGTGGCACGTTTAAAAGGTGGTGATCCGCTAGTATTTGGACGTGGCGGTGAAGAAGCAATGGCATTGGCCGAAGCCGGTGTGCCATTTGAATTTGTTCCCGGCGTTACTTCCGGTATTTCAGCGCCAGCTTATGCAGGAATTCCGGTAACACAGCGAGCTATGGCGACTTCCTTTGCCATTGTTACCGGTCATGAAGATCCGACGAAAAGTGTATCGGGTATTCATTGGGAAGGATTAGCTACAGCAGTGGATACCTTGTGCTTTGTTATGGGGATAGGTAATTTGCCGCTTATCTCTTCAAAGCTGATAGAGCATGGTCGTCCGGCTAATACACCGGTAGCGGTTATTCGTTGGGGCACTAAGCCCATCCAGGAAACCTTGGTATCAACATTAGAAAATGTAGCCTATGATGTAGCTAAGGCAGGTCTAAAACCGCCGGCTGTTGTTGTTGTAGGCGATGTGGTAAATCTCCGAGATAAGCTCAGATGGTTTGACACAAAACCACTATTTGGAAAACGTATTGTAGTAACGCGAGCACGCTCCCAAGCCAGTGCATTAGTATCACGGTTGGAGGAGTTAGGTGCCGATGTTGTTGAAGCAGCTGCAATTCGAACAGAGGCATTACCAATAGATGTAGCAACGGCAGAGTTAGTGGCGAAGGCAGGTTCCTACAAGGTGATAACCTTTACTTCGGCTCAAGGTGTTCACTACTTCTTTCAAGCATTAGAAGCACAACAGTTGGATAGCCGCAGCTTGGGTCAGGCAAAGATATGTGCTATCGGTAGTGCTACGGCGAAGGCGTTAAAAGCGAAGGGCCTATTAGCGGACATTGTGCCGACTAACTATCAGGCAGAGTCTGTAGTGGAAGCATTGTCACCGGTAATGACTGTCGGCGATAAGATGCTTCTCATTCAGCCGAAGGTAGCGCGTCATGTTATTGAGAAGGGTCTGACTGCGCAGGGAATTACTGTAGATGTAGCTCGTTTGTATGAAACCGTACAGGACACGTCGCGTCGTGAGCTTTTGAGAGATCATTTAACGGCTGGTGATGTGGATTATATTACCTTTACCAGCTCTTCCACAGTGACGAATACCTTGTCGTTGCTCGGTGAGAATGCAAAAGAACTGATGACCAACGTACGCGTTGTTTGCATTGGACCTATTACGGCAGCTACCTGTGTAGAAAACGGCCTTACGCCGGATGTTATTGGTGAGACCTTTACTATCCCGGCCATGGTAGATATGATTGTAGCCGATGCGACAGCTGGTGTATAAATTGTGCAGTAAGATATATATGTAAGATATGGGCAGTCAGCCTCGGGTTGAGGTCCGAGTGTCGACTGTTTGTAGATAATTAACAGAGTTCTGAAGTGAGGAGACGATGTATAATGTTAGATTTAACCTATCGCCCACGTCGTTTGCGGACGACGCCGGCTATGCGTGCATTAGTAAGAGAAACAACGTTACAAACGGAGGATTTGGTATATCCGCTCTTTATCGTGCCCGGCGAAGGTGTACGGGAACCTATTGAATCACTGCCCGGACAATATCATCTTTCCGTTGATGAAGCTGTTAAAACAGCTAAGGAAGCGTATGAATTAGGCGTTCCTGGCGTAGAAATTTTTGGTTTACCTACCTACAAAGACGAACAAGGTTCCTCGGCGTGGGATATGAATCAGCCGGTGCAACAGGCAATTAAAGCTATTCGTGAAGCAGTACCGAATCTAATTGTAATTTCTGATGTATGCTTGTGCCAATATACAAGTACCGGTCATTGTGGTTGTGTGGAAGACCATGAAGTATTGAATGATGAAACCTTGCCATTACTTGCAAAGGTGGCTGTTAGCCATGCAAAAGCAGGTGCGCATATGGTAGCTCCGTCGGATATGATGGATGGCCGTGTGGCAGTTATACGTGAAGCTTTGGATGAAGAAGGTTTTACCAATGTATCCATCATGAGCTATGCTGCTAAATATGCATCTGCGTATTATGGCCCGTTCCGTGATGCAGTACATTCTGCTCCGGAATTTGGAGATCGTAAAGGCTATCAGATGGATGAAGCCAATCGTTTGGAAGCTATGAGAGAAATCGAATTAGACATCCGCGAAGGTGCTGATATTATTATGATTAAGCCGGCGCTATCGTACTTGGATATCGTGCGCGAAGCACGGGATAATTTTGATTATCCCTTAGCCGTATACAATGTTAGCGGTGAATATGCTATGGTTAAAACGGCAGCGCAGGCCGGTTTAGTGGATGAAAAGCGTATCGTACTGGAAACATTGCTCTCCATGAAGCGTGCCGGTGCGAAAATTATCATCACTTACCATGCCCTTGATGTAGCGCGCTGGTTGCAGGAAAAATAAGGAGGCACCATGCTTAATTTAGATAAATCTCATAAGGCCTTTGCAGAGGCTAAGCTATATATGCCGGGTGGTGTTAATAGCCCTGTTCGTTCCTATCGTAGTGTGGGTTCGGAACCGCCGTTTATTGCCTCGGCCTCCGGAGATCGTATTTATGATATTGACGGTAATGAATATATAGACTATGTATTATCTTGGGGCCCGATGATTTTGGGGCATGCTAACGCGGAAGTAGTGGCAGCTTTGCAAGAAGCCGTATTGCGCGGTACCAGCTATGGTGCTCCGACTTTGCTTGAAACAGAAGTGGCTAAGAAGATTCAGGCTTTTATGCCAACGATGGAAATGCTCCGTATGGTTAATTCTGGTACAGAAGCTACTATGAGTGCGTTACGTGTAGCGCGCGGTTTTACCGGCCGTGATAAAATTGTTAAATTTGTAGGTTGTTATCACGGGCATAGTGATAGCCTACTTGTCAAAGCAGGATCGGGTTTAGCTACTTTCGGTGTACCGGATAGTCCCGGTGTACCGGCTGGTGCAGCAGCGGATACAATTACTATGCCCTACAATGATAGCCAAGCAATTCGAGGGCTCTTTGATGAACAAGGAGATATGATTGCTGCTGTTATCGTTGAACCGGTAGCCGGTAATATGGGTTGTGTGCCGCCGGTGCTGGGCTTCCTGGAAACCTTGCGAGAAGTTACTGAGGAACACGGTGCTCTGCTCATATTTGATGAAGTAATGTGCGGCTTCAGAGCCAGCGCAGGTGGCGCCCAAAAATTATATGGTATCATCCCGGATTTAACCTGTCTCGGCAAGATTGTCGGAGGTGGGATGCCGATGGCTGTATTTGGCGGGCGCAAAGATGTGATGAGTTGTGTAGCACCGGCGGGGCCAGTATATCAGGCAGGTACGTTAAGTGGTAATCCTATTGCTATGACGGCGGGCTTGGCAACACTATCTGTATTGCAGCGGGATCCGACTATTTTCCGCCGCGTCGAAGCAGCTACAAAGGAGCTGTGTGAAGGGTTGGAACGTCTTGGTAAAGCCGCTGGTGTACCGGTGACAGTACAGCGTGTAGGTTCTATGTTTACCTTGTTCTTCCATGATGGTCCAGTACGTAACTTTGACGATGCATCGGCGTGTGACATGGAGGCCTTTAAGACCTTCTTCCATTATAATTTGGAACATGGAATTTACTATGCACCAAGTCAGTATGAAAGTAATTTTGTATCGGTTATGCATAATCCAAAGGAAATTGAAAAAACGTTGGCTGTTGCGGAAGAAGCCTTTCATCTTCTTAAATAAAAAGAAGGTACATTGTAGTGTACGGCAGTGAGTTGTGAATAGGGCATGTAGAAAATCGTGGCGGTCACTGTATTTTTTCTTCTATATACGATATAATAATAGTGGGCATAGTGAAAGTAATAGGTACTAATCATAGATGACTAACTATGCAAATGGATAGTTGTTTGCGTACGAAGTCTTTCCTATGCTTATGGAGTTACATAAGCGAAGGAGGCAATGATATGGCAGTAACAGGCGTTGCGGAACACGAATTATATGGTAAGTGCCCGTACGTGACGGTACAGAAGGTATTGACCGGCAAATGGACTTTACTGATCATGCACCACTTAGAAAACGGCCCCTTGCGATTCAAGGAGCTGGAACGCGTATTGGCACCAATCACACAGGCTACCTTAACGAAGCAGTTGCGCACGATGGAACGAAACGGTTTGATTCACCGTAAAGTATATAATCAGATTCCGCCAAAGGTAGAATATTCGCTTAGCGAAATAGGAGCTAAATTTAGCGGTGTCTTGGCAGCTCTCGGTGAATGGGGAAAGGATTATCTTGATTATCTGCGCGAAGAGGGCGAAATTGATACGGATAAATAAAGCGTAGCGGAGGGAACATCATGGAAATGCGAACGGAGGAATTGCGGGCAGCAGCCAGAAAAAGTCTGGATGAATGCTTGGCAGATAGCGTGGTTCCCAAGGAACTATGGCCGGATATTGAGGCGTGGCTCGTTGAAACGGGCTTGGGCGCAATATATCTGGAAGGGCGGGAAGCCGTTGGCGCATGGTGGGCTTCCCGTGAAGTGGCGCGGTTAGGATATGCGATTAATTTCGCAAAGTGTGGTTGCTTGCCGGGAAATTGGTTCCCGGAAGGTGAAAATTGGCTATTGGCACAGGCGGAGGCAAAGCTCCGCTTGGTAGCCGATTGGGAAACACTTATTACCAATGCCGCCTTAGAGCGGATATAACAGCATATAGCGATAAACCGGATGCCTTGTGTATCCGGTTTTCTCGTTTAGAAAAGGAGTGAGGCCATGCAGAAGGTAGAAAAAGGTGTCAGCTTATCGGTAGTCACATTGAGTTGGCCTATCTTTATCGAAATATTTTTACAAATGCTGGTAGGAAATATAGATCAATTCATGATGAGTCATTATTCACAAGAAGCGGTAGCCGCTGTAGCTAATGCGAATCAAATTATGAATATTTTTATTATGCTCATTATCGTCATGAGTACAGCCAGCACCATATTGATTGCACAGTTTCGCGGTGCCAAGCAAACGGAGTCGCTGAATGAGGTGGGAACGGTAAGTGTGGCTTTTAATTTGGTGTTCAGCTTTACTGCGGCTTGTTTAATCTGGCTGTTTCATGAAACTTTTTTTCACTGGCTTGGTGTACCGGCAGATATCTTTGCAGAGACATCGCTGTATATGAATATTGTTGCGGTCAGTATACCGATAACCGGTGTATATACGGCATTTGTTGCCATGTTTCGTGGTTATTCTTTGCCGGTTATTTCTATGATGGTGGCCTTCGTAATGAATGTCATTCACATCATTAGTAATGCAATTTTAATTTACGGTTGGGGACCGATACCTTCTATGGGTGTGTTTGGGGTATCTTTGTCGACGACTTTGAGTAAGGCAGTAGGACTTATCATTATATACTGGTTATTTAAAACACAGTTACCGCTGCGTTTATCATGGCAGTATATATGGCCGGTCCCAAAACGGATGCTAAAAGCATTGTTACGTATAGGTGTACCGTCTGGTGGAGAAACTTTGTCGTATCAGCTGTCACAAACGACAATTATGATGATGGTTAATCTGTTAGGATTAGTGGTCATCAACACAAAGGTGTATGTATATATTATTGCTATGTTCTGTTATATGTATACGATTGCATTAGCCAATGCGGCGCAAATTGTAGTTGGCTTTTTAGTTGGGGCTAATAGAGAAGAAGAAATTTCACGACGTGTATGGCAGACGGTAGGCATAGGTCTTTGTGTCAGTGTGGGCTTGACCGGTATTTTTTATGCATTTAGCGATAGCGTGTTAGGACTTTTTACAAGAGATCCGGATATGCTTGCCTTGGGACATACTATTTTAGGCATTGAAATGGTTTTGGAAATCGGTCGTTCTGTTAATATTGTAATGGTGCAATGCTTACAGGCCGCTGGGGATATTAGAACTCCGATGTTAGTCGGTGTATTTGGTATGTGGTTGTGTGCAGTTACCTTGTCGTATATCTTCGGCCTGCAATTAGGATGGGGTCTTCTAGGAATTTGGTGGGCAATGGCTATTGATGAAGGAGTACGAGCACTCATCTTTGTATGGCGTTGGCAAAGTGGTAAGTGGAAAAATCGTAAGCTTATTGCCAACGTATGATGTACCATGAAAAGGGCTAGTCTAAAGTATATTGAGTAGGCTATAATAGTAAATATCATGATGTGGCGGAGAGGTCATGCATGGTAGAGCGGTCATGTCGATGGAGTCGTATACGGCAATAATATGGCAGGCCGGGTAGAATAGTAGGTGAGTCTGGAGACTCAAGGGAAGGATGAAGAAGTGCATGAGTAGTAATGTTATCGGAATTATAGGATTAGGCTTACTGGGCGGTTCACTAGCGAAGGCGTTATCGTTACATACATCATATCGGGTTGTCGGTTATGCTCGGCGTCAAAGTGTATGTGATAAGGCCATTGCTTCCGGAGCGGTAGCAGCGGCATATACATCGGTGGTAGATGTAGTTAAAGAAGCAGATGTTTTAGTATTTGCTTTACCGCCGGATATTAACGGAGTGGTATTCAACGAAGTCGCCCCTCTTATAAAAGAAGGAGCATTGGTTACGGATGTATCCAGCACCAAGCATAATTTTGTACAGGCTGTGTATAAATATTTGCCGTCACATGTGCGGTTTGTATCCATTCATCCTATGGCAGGATCGGAAAAGGGAGGCTTTGAGGAAGCCAAGGCTACACTTTTTGAAGGCTGTACATGGATTGTGATACATAGTGAAGACACTCCCGGTTGGTCTGATGATGGAGCTGCGGAGTTACGCCATTGGGGGGAGCTGTTTGGAGCACACATCGAAGAGATTACTATGGCAGAACACGATGCATACATGGCATCTATCAGTCATATGCCGCATTTGGTAGCCGGTATGGTTGCCACTGTAGCCGGCGGAGATGCAGACGGAGAACAACGGCTACGTCTTGCGGCTGGAGGATTTCGGGATATTACCCGCGTAGCCGGTGGAAACCCATCCATGTGGCGAGAAATAATTATGGGAAATGCCGAGTGTATTGATGCGGCATTGGCTTCATTGGAAGTAGAAATAAGCCACGTACGTCACCTATTGGCCGAGACAGATAGTGAAGGGATGGAAGCCTATCTAAAACGGGCTAAAAAAATCAGAGATACATTTGCTTCATTACTAGGAGGATATAATGAGCGTATTTGAGGAAACCTGTAAAGCGATTACGCCGAAGAATATAGCTATCGGCGATGCGGTTAAACGCACATGGGACGGAGTAGCCATGTACGGCAATTACGGTAAACTAGTGGATATGACGGCACAGTATGCGATGGCTACGAATCAGTCATTGGAGGATAATACCTTGCATATTCCTAAGCGATGCATGATTATTGCCAGTGCAGATCACGGAGTAGCTGAAATGGGGGTTAGCGCCTACCCACAGGATGTCACGGTAGGCATGACACAGAACTACTTAATACCTAAAGGGGCCGGTGCGAATGCGTTGGCTAATTACTGCGAAGCGGATATGGAAGTTATTGATGTAGGCATTGCGGCTGATATGTCTTGGGTACCGGGGTTGCGGCATAAAAAAATTGCTTACGGCACGAAAAACTTTTTGAAGGCACCGGCCATGACTAAGACTCAGGCCATTAAAGCTATTGAAGCGGGTATCGAACTGGTAAATGAAAAGGTTAAGGAAGGCTATAATGTATTCCTCGTAGGAGAAATGGGAATTGCTAATACTACTTCCAGTGCGGTAATGACAGCTAAATTTGCCGGAATTACTGCTGATGAAGCAACAGGACGAGGAACTAATATTTCCGACGAACGACTTAAGGTGAAACAAAAAGTAGTGCATGATGCCTTGATAAAATACGCTCATATTGATAAAAATGACGGACTTGGTATTTTACAATCTGTAGGTGGTTTTGAATTTGCTTGTATCACCGGTGTTATTCTAGGGGCAGCTGCACAGCATGCTATGGTAGTTATTGATGGCTTCAATACAACAGTATGCGCTTTGGTTGCTCATGCTATTGTGCCGGAAAGCATGGATTATGTGATGGCCTCCCATTTGTCGGCAGAAAAAGCGCATGTACGCGCTTTGAAAGTATTGGGTCTTGAAGCATATGTTGACCTTGGACTCTGCCTCGGTGAAGCCTCTGGCGGATCTATACAGATGGGGATGCTTGATTTGGCGGTGCGTATGTATAATGAACTGGAAGGAGGCACCCAATGATGAGAGATTTTGCTATCGGGGCATTAAGTACGCAGGCTATGGATGCGTGCCAGTTGCGCATTGATAATTTAACAAAACCGATTTATAGTTTGGCACAACTAGAAAAGATTGCGGCGCGCATGGCTGGTATTTTTAATGTAGAACAGCCAAATCATGTGAAAAACGGTGTTATTATTTTTGCCGGTGATACGGCAGTAAACGGTCGTCAGAATTTAACAGGTGGAAAAGAAAGCCTTGCAGTTATGAAGCGGCTGGCTACGGGGAAAAGTGCTACGCATGCGGTAGCGGCAAAGCTATCGGCGCCGGTATATTTAGTAGATGTAGGTATGGAAGCAGATACGTCTTCTATTGATGGTATAGTGACGGCAAAGGTAAAAGCCGGTTCTGACTTTTTTGGCATGAGCCCTGCTATGACTGCGGAGGAAACTGAGGCGGCTATCGAAGTTGGCGCCGTTTGGGCAGATCGCATGCATAGTGAAGGAATTCAGGTAGTGGCGGTAGGCAATGTTGGTGAACGTGCTTTGCTATCGGCATTAGCGGTAACTGCAGCTGTTACAGAGTATCCTGTACGCCGCCTAGTCGTAAATAATGAATGTACCTTAACCTCGGATGAAAAAGTGGAACGTTTGATGGCCACCTTGCAGCGCTATAGTCTGTCACCGGAAAAACCGTTGCAGATTTTGGCTTCTGTAGGATCTCCGGATATTGCTGCCTTAACAGGGTTTATTTTACAAGCGGCAGCACACCGTATGGCGATTGTCTTCGATAATGCGGTAACTGGGGCGGCTGTACTGGTAGCCTCCTTATTACGCAAAGGGGTCACAGACTATGTATTCCAGTCAGCGGCCTATGACGATCCTGTTCACCAGGGGCAGATGAAATATTTAGGTATCAAGCCATATTTGTTTTATCATTTTACAATAGAAGAAGGCTTGGGATCTGCCATGGGCTTATCAGTAGTAGATGCCTCCCTGCATATGTTAAACGATATGAAAACTTTCGGTGAAGCAACAGTTACCGTTGCTGAAGACGGTCCGGGAAACAAACGCCAAGACGGTCGTTGATGAATATGAAATAAGAATTGTTACGGGAAGAAAAGCTAACGCTTAGGTAAGAATGCAGGTTGAAGTAAGAAGCAATACTTACAATAAAAATAGGGTCGCAGTGCATCCGTGGATGACTGCGACCTTTTCTGAATAATGTATAAGATATTAATTTATAAGGAGATGAAAGCGAATGAAGGTATTACAAGGGCTGGCTTCTTCCGGCATCAGTGGGAATATGATGATAGGAGCTTTGCTTGATTTGGGATTTCCTTATGACGTCTTACAACAGGAGATTGAAAAACTACATCTGGCAGGCTATCATTTTGTTCATCGACGAGGGGAAAAGCTCGGGGTAGAGGGCATTTATTTTGATGTACATTTACATGAACATCCCCATGGATATGATAGAATCAGTGAGACGGTGTTGCCTAGCTCTGGACAGGTTCATTATAGTCATGCTCATGGAGAGGGAAATTACGGGCATAAGCATCTTACTCATGAACATAGCCATGGAGAACGACGAAGCTACACGGAGATAAAACAGATTATTGAAGAATCGGATTTGTCAAAATGGGTTAAAGAGAAATCGGTGGAAGCTTTCTACCGATTGGGTATGGCGGAAGCAGCTGTTCACAATAGCACATTGGAAGAAGTGCATTTCCATGAAGTGGGTGCCATTGATTGTATCATCGACATTGTAGGTACTATGATTGGTATGGAATATTTAGGCTATGAGGCTATCACCTTTTCTCCGCTTCATGTTGGCAAAGGCAAGGTGAATTGCGAGCATGGATTAATGGATGTGCCAACACCGGCTACAGCAATGCTGCTGCGTGAGTTTCCTACATATACGACGACAGTGACCGGTGAATTAGTAACACCTACGGGGGCTACCTTAGTCCAGACACTGAGTGCTGATGTTCCTTTGTGTCGAGATGAGGTGGCTATTAAAGAACAGGTAGGTCGTATGATGGCACTTTTGGACAGCACAACGCATAAGGGTGTAGGTTTGGGAACAATGAATTTGATAATTCCTAATGTATTTACCCTGTTTGAAGTGTAATTGATGAAAGGAGATTCGTTGATGTCTGCATACATTATGAGTGGTAGCACGATGATGCGAATCTCCAAGCTTAAAATTTTTTAAAATTGGTATTGACATAAATTAGGCTCTTTGTTATTATAATAAGGCAGTCAGGCAAGACAGTAAAAATAAGAATGAAATAAAAATTTTCTTAAAAAGTGCTTGACAGTTTAAACGAAATGAAGTAAAATGAATTTCGTTGTGACATGCGGAAATAGCTCAGCGGTAGAGCACCGCCTTGCCAAGGCGGGGGTCGCGAGTTCGAATCTCGTTTTCCGCTCCATTTTTATTCCTCGATAGCTCAGTCGGTAGAGCAATCGGCTGTTAACCGATCGGTCGTAGGTTCGAGTCCTACTCGGGGAGCCAATACGCTTACACAGGTTTTAACCTTTGTATATATAGGGGTATCGCCAAGCGGTAAGGCAACGGACTCTGACTCCGTCATTCCAAGGTTCGAATCCTTGTACCCCTGCCATTTCATGATCCATTAGCTCAGTTGGTAGAGCACCTGACTTTTAATCAGGGTGTCCCGCGTTCGAGTCGCGGATGGATCACCACTGTGGCCCGTTGGTCAAGCGGTTAAGACACCGCCCTTTCACGGCGGTATCGGGGGTTCGATTCCCCCACGGGTCACCATATGGACGATTAGCTCAGCTGGGAGAGCGCCTGCCTTACAAGCAGGATGTCGGCAGTTCGATCCTGTCATCGTCCACCATATCTCTTTGCACGAGTCTCTTCAGGAGACTCGTTTTTTTGTACCCCATTTTAATAATTATCGTTTTATTCTTATCCAGCCTCGGTTATGTGCCGAGGCATTTTTATTAATTATCGGTTCATTGTCTATTGACAGTACAGACAGATATGTTTATACTTATCCATATTAACAGATGTAAAGTTTGTTAAGTTTTGCATATGCATGTAGAGGAAAGCCACGTCCGGACATGGCTGAATTTAGGTCTTTGGGTAATTAGATCATTAGGTAATGCAGAGGATAGGAGTATTTGTATGGCTGAATTAATTGCACGTCTGGATGGGATGAAGTTGCGTCCCTTTCATTACAAAATATTAATGGTATCTGGTTTGGGATGGGCTTTTGATTCCATGGATACTGGGATTATTGCATTTTTAATGCCTCGGTTAATTCACGAATGGGGACTTAGTGGCACGGAAGTTGGGTGGCTAGGTAGCATCGGACTTATTGGTATGGCTTTGGGGGCGGTCACATCAGGTACACTGGCGGATGTTATTGGACGTAAACGCGTTTTTGCGTGGACTGTTTTTTTATATAGTCTGGCAACGGCATTGTGCGCAGTAGCACCCAACTATGAATGGTTACTGATATTTCGTTTTTTAGTAGGTGTAGGACTAGGTGGGGAACTGCCTGTAGCGGCTACCCTTATGACAGAATATATCCCTACGGCTGTGCGCGGTCGATTTATTGTTATACTGGAAAGCTTTTGGGCCGTAGGATGGTTGTTGGCAGCGGCTATAGCTTATTTTCTTGTACCTCATACAGGATGGCGCTTTGCTTTTTTAGTTGGTGCGTTACCGGCATTATATATAGGTTTAATACGTGCCCATTTACCGGAATCAGTGCGTTACTTATTGCGCAAGGGACGGATAGACGAAGCTAGGGCAATTGTAACTGCCATTGAAGAGGAACAATGTCCGATTGCATCACATGCAGCAGTGGTAGCTAATCAGCGTAAGCGGAATAGTAAACTGCTTTCAAAGAATAATATGCTAGAGAGTAACATAATAGAAGTTAATAAAGCAGGCTCAATTGAAAAAGAAATGAAGTCACCTTGTACCGGTGTAGTTGAGAAAGATAATAACATAATTACGACTGATGCGAAGAAAGATGGTAAAGAAACAATTACAAAGGGGCCTGGAGCATTATGGCAGCCATCTTTACGTCGTCGTACAGTCATGCTATGGTTGGCTTGGTTCGGCATTGTATTCAGTTATTACGGAATCTTTATGTGGCTACCTTCTCTTGTGTATCAACAAGGGTTTTCTGTGGTGAAAACATCAGAGTATGTTTTCTTTATGACCATAGCACAACTACCAGGGTATATGTGTGCTGCTTGGTTAGTAGAACATTGGGGACGTAAATATACATTGTCTGTCTTTTTGCTGGGCAGTGGTGTAGCTAGTTATTTTTTCGGCCATGCAGGAACGGTAATGGTGCTTTTAATAAGTGGTGCTCTGATGTCATTTTTTAATTTGGGTGCTTGGGGTGTTATGTATGCGTATACACCGGAACTTTATCCGACAGCTATTCGCGGGTTAGGTTGTGGTTGGGCTGCCGGTGTAGGACGTATCGGCGGCATGGTAGCCCCTATGTTAGTAGGTATCCTGCTGACAGCACAATGGGACATGCGCCACATCTTCTATGTATTTGCTGCTATGTTTGTTATAATAGCGGTAGTAGTTATTGCTTTAGGTACAGAAAGCAAACAGCGTTCGTTGGAGCAATTAGAGCATCAAGGAGCATAAATACTATTAAGTGATAGAAATATAAGTGGTAGTAGAATTATTACTAAAAGGTTAATACAGAGATAACTAAATTAGTAAAGAGATGATTAAACTCTAATTAAAAGAGAGTTAAGAAGGATATGAGGACAGCGATATTGAAATGGGAATAAGGAGATACTATGCGGAGTAAAGAACGACAACAGACGATTATTAGATATTTGGCGAAAGCGAACGCTCCCATCGCCGGTGGCGAGTTGGCGGAAATGTGTGATGTATCCAGACCGATTATTGTTGGAGATATCGCCGCTTTACGGCAGGAAGGCTATCCGATTTTATCTACTCCCAGAGGTTATACGATGACCATGCCCGGCAGTGGTAGTGTAAAGCGTATTATTGTATGTCGCCATGATGCAACACGCGTGGAAGAAGAGCTTACCACTATTATTACTATGGGAGGCGTGATGTATACCATCGGCGTGGAACACGATGTGTACGGTCATATTGAGGCGTCCTTATATATCCGCACTTTAGAGGAGTGTCGGCAATTTATAGAAAAATTTGCTTCCTCGGCGAATCAACTGCTTAGCACCGTTAGTGGTGGTGTACATACTCACCTTATTGGTGCTGATACACCGGAACGGTTGTCCCTCATCATTGATACGCTTCGACAAAAGGGATTTCTTTACGAAACAGTTGTCTCATGATATACTGCTGGTGAGGTATCGCTGACAGTTAAACGAGTGATATAGAAGGATAAAAAAGACACTGTCCGTGCGGACAGTGTCTTTTATGTTGTAGGTTACGGCGTATTATCTAGGAGAGTACAATGAAACAAATACAGCTGAGATGGATAGGCCTTACCGCAATTTTAGCGGTGGCAGCTGTCATAGCCGGTTATTTTGGCTGGTATCTACCGCGCCAACCGATATACACGGTTCGGTTATTACAAACAGCAGCCGATAAGAATGATGTAGCAACCATTTATGAGCATGTGGACGTGCGATCTATATTGGGACATGCCATCGATGACTGGGTGAACTCTGATGAAGAGTTAAAAGCAAATCCATGGTCAGCTGCAATAAAGCCGTTAGCAAAAGAGGTAGGTACGGCATTAATAAAAGATGCGATTACAAAGGAAGTGCATAAAAGGGCACAGAAGAAAATCGACCATGAGATGAAAGCTGTTACCGGTGATAGCAATGGAGTGGAACAAGAATCTGTTGAAAAAAATGGAGAGGATCCTCTGGTGGGTGATATGGTACAGCTACGCCGTGTCTATGCTATGGCGGATATTACTTTTTTATGGAAAGAAGTACAAATCACTACGGTAGAGGCTGGAGTAGTGGACGTGCGAATCATTGCTAATGCCACTAATCCGCCCGAAAGAATACCTATCGTTCTTCGGATGCGACAGTTAGAAGACGGTACATGGCAGGTCTATGAAATACCGAATATTATGGATATTGTGAAGCAACTTCAAGAGCGTAAAACAGCAGTTGACGACAAAGGGCGGACTTCTCTATAATAGATGAGATGTAATATAGTTGAAAAAGGAGATACTATGCGATTACGAAGAAAACCATGGATTGACGAGGCAATTCACGAGTATGATACACATGTGATTTTAAGTGATCACGCATCGTATAAAGGGCATTGGAATACTTTGTTTACAAATCCGGAGAAACCACTGTATGTGGAGCTGGGCACCGGAAAAGGACGTTTCATCGCCGGTATGGCAGAGGCGCATCCGGAAGCCAATTTCCTTGGCTTTGAAGTACAACTGGGTGTTTTATATTATGCAGCTCAAAAATTATTTGAAGCCGGGACAGATAACGCAAAGGTAACGCTGTTTGACATTGCCGGTATTGAAGATATTATGGATCCCGGTGAAGTGGATCGGTTTTATATTAACTTTTGTGATCCGTGGCCAAAGGCGCGGCATGCAAAACGACGTTTGACATATCATACCTTTTTGGACCGTTATGCACGGCTTTTAGGCCCTGATGGGGAAATTCATTTTAAAACAGATAATGAAGGTCTTTTTCTGTTTTCCTTAGAGGAGTTTAAGAACTCCGGTTGGACATTAAAAAATGTGTCCTATGATTTGCATAGTACGGATATACCGAATGTAAAAACAGAGTATGAAGAGAAGTTTAGCGCTAAAGGGCAGCCGATTTTCCGGTTAGAAGCAATCAGGCCCAAGGAGGCATAATCATGAAAGATGACGGTCGGGCTAAGGGCTTGCGCCGTGTGCTTCATAATGATGTGCAAGGTGTGTTCTTTGCCGTATTTTTATGGGTAATTATAGGTAGCATCAATATCTATAGTGCGACCTATGTGGAGGCCACCATTGATGGTAGTTTATGGGCAGGCTTCTTCGTTAAGCATTTGGTGTCATTAGTATTGGGATTTATTATTCTAATGGCTATGTATCGTATGGATTATCGGCGATTGCGCTCACAAAAGGTTCTTAACGGTATGGCAGTGGTGTTGGTTATCTTGCTGGTGGCCGTACTCGTTGGTGGTACTGTCGTTAATGGTGCACGGCGATGGCTACAATTCGGCCCGGTATCATTACAGCCTTCAGAATTTGCCAAGCTGGGATCGGTTATTTGGGCAGCAGCTTACGTAGAACGGCAGCGATGGAAGCAGAAATACATTCACTTCTTTGAGTATTACGAATTTGGCCGCAGTCCGGGAAGTAATGGACGCGTACCTTTTTTTGCACGCTTTTTGTTGATGCCCTTAGTATATGCACTGCTTACGATTTTACAACCTGATATGGGTACGGCGATGCTTATTTTGGGCTTTGGTGCTATACTGGCGGCTATTGGCGGTATCGGCTACATTCGACGCATACGTGGTCCTATGCTGTATGTAGCAGTGGGGGGAACGTTAGCGGTACTCGGTATTTTAAGTGCTTTGGTGTATTTATCACCATATCGATGGGAACGTATCCTTGCTTATATAGATCCATGGAGTCATGCGCAAGGCATCGGCTATCAGACTGTGCAAAGTCTATTAGCTGTAGGTTCCGGCGGTGTGCTAGGCCAGGGCCTGGGTAATGGCACGGCCAAGTATTTCTACTTACCGGAAGCGCATACAGACTTTGCCTTCGCCGTGTGGTCTCAAGAGACAGGTCTTGTAGGTTCTTTGGCACTGCTTGCCATTGTGTTGACCTTTACTTGGTACGGGCTACGTATTGCACAACAGGCCCGTGATTACTTTGGTGCATTTGTGGCATTTGGTATTACGTTAATTATCAGCGGTCAAGCGCTGTTTAATATGATGATGGTTTGCGGAGCCATGCCGGTTACTGGTGTGCCGTTGCCATTTGTATCCTATGGCGGTTCTTCATTAATGTTAAATCTGGGAGCCGTTGGAATTTTGGCCAGTATTGGGCGTTACAGCCTGGCGGCACAACAGTCACCGCGCGTTGGTACGCGGGGTGAAGCTCCGTCGCTTCGGGAAGAAACACTCAGTCGGTTTTCGGTGGAAGGTTCGTCGACTTCGCGTAGTCGCTAACGGAAAGGGGTAGTTAATCCATGAAAGACTTTATTGATGTGCAGGAACGCCCGTCGTTTGGGGCACTGTTACCACTCAGCTTCCAGCACGTATTCGCTATGTTCGGATCTACGGTGTTGGTACCATTCCTTTTGAAAGTTGATCCGGCAACAGCCTTGTTTATGAATGGTATCGGTACCTTGTTGTATCTCTTTGTATGTCAGGGAAAGATTCCTTCATACTTGGGTTCTAGTTTTGCTTTTATTGCACCGGTGCTATCGGTTATGGCGGCCGGGATGAGCTATGAAGCAGCGCAAGGTGGCTTTATTGCCTTTGGTGCCGCCTTCATTATCTTATCTATTATCGTACGTTTCGTCGGCATTAAATGGATTGATGTTATTCTGCCGCCGGCAGCTATGGGAGCCATCGTTGCCGTAATCGGTTTGGAACTGGCACCGGTAGCTATGGGGATGGCCGGTATTACCGGTGATCAGTGGCAAAGCTTGGGGATGACACATATGCAGGTTGTAACGCTGTCTATGTTCTCTTTAGTAGTGACGATTCTCGGTACCGTACTTTTCCGTGGTTTCTTTGCTGTTATACCGGTACTTATCGGTGTAGTAGCCGGCTATGTATTGGCAGCCTTTATGGGCGTTATTGATTTTGGTGCGGTGGCAGCTGCACCGTGGTTCTCTTTCCCGCATTTCTACGCACCGGAATATAATCTTAATGCAATTCTTATGATTATGCCGGCTTTATTCGTTGTATTTGCAGAACATGTAGGGCACTTAGTGGTAACCAGTAACATTGTAGGTCGAGATCTTATGCAGGATCCGGGGTTAAAACGGTCCTTGTTGGGTGATGGTATTGCTAACATGTTATCCGGTTTCTTTGGTGCTACACCAAATACGACCTATGGTGAAAATATCGGTGTATTGGCTATCACGCGCGTATTCAGTGTGTACGTTATCGGCGGTGCGGCCGTATTGGCCATTCTCTTTTCCTTTATAGGTAAAATTGCAGCTCTTATCCATGCTATTCCGGTACCGGTAATGGGTGGTGTCAGCATTTTGCTTTTTGGTATTATCGCAGCTTCCGGTTTGCGTATGCTGGTAGAACGTAAAGTAGACTATACAAGCCCGGCTAATTTAATTCTTACTTCCGTAGTACTTATTACTGGGGTAAGCGGTGCAAAGGTTGCTATTGGACCGGTAGTATTACAGGGGATGGGACTTGCTACGGTAGTAGCTATTCTTATTAGCTTAGCATTCACTATTTTCCGCAAAACCGGCTTAGGAAATAAGCAATTAAATAGAAAATAAAGAATAAAAGATAAAAGGACGACTCACTTCGAAAGCAGATTATTTGTAAGATGTAAATACTGTGAAATGAGTCGTCCTTTTATTTTTTTATAGTTTGCTTGGTCATATGTGTTGCTGTACATAATCAATAAAGGCTTGAACAGCTTTGCGCTGTGGTTTGCGCGGATGATAGTAGAGATTTGTTTCGCGTTCAATCGCTGTTCCATCGTTCCAATATAACGGTTTGATGCGTATATCGTCGGCAAAGTACTCCAATCCTGTATATGGAAGAATAGACCAACCAAGATTTTTCTGAATAAAACGGCGACAGGTTTCCATTGTATCCAGATACAAACCACTATTAGGAGGGGTAGTATAATTTTGTTTCCACCAAGTATCCATGATGGCATATAGGGAAGGATCAGTGGTGTATCGAATTTGTGGGATGGAAGCCAACCTATTGCGATTGCAGTGTTTCGATGTGACGAGGCAAATCGGTTCGGAGCGAAGAAAAATTTTTTTACCCGTTGGTGCATGGTTACTAAATTTCTATGGCTCGGTGAATGGTTTCACACCCATTTGGATTTGCACGTATTTCCACCTTTGGTGGCAATGGCGCTATTACTTCTTTTGACTATGCTTATTCGTTATTTCTTCGCATCTACGATTGCCTATGTTGTTACCTTGGTACCGGTTATATTTATACTGGGGCAGGTGTTTGGATTACCGGCGATTCCTTTGCTTTTATTGGTAGCGGCATCGGCACAGCTAGCCAGTCTTATGACATATTACGGTAATGCTGTAGGACCGCTTCTCTTTGGTGCCGGGTATGTACCGGAAAGTCGTTGGTGGTTTACAGGTCATATCATTGCATTTTACTCCATGGCAGTGTACTTTGTAGTCGGCTTGGCATGGTGGAGTGTACTTGGCCTTTGGTAACTGTAGTCATTGATATAATTAGTTTTTATTATGCTTTTGATTTTGAATTACATATACTGCTAAGAACATAGAAACTGCTGATCTGGGTAGGCGGCAGACTCCATGTTGTTATAAAATGAGAGGTCCATATATCTCAGTGGTCATATTTATTGAATGATACGCTTTTGATATATGGACCTTTCTTGCAATATGTAAGTTGGTAGTAGAGATATAAGGAGTTCTTACTATGGCTTCTATGCTTCTTAAGTAGTTCAGTATATACCCCCCTCATGACATTTATACCGAGTATCTGTATACTATAAACAGAATAATAAGTAAGAACATGTGCCTTTGTAAAAGAGAGAGTACAGAAGCACAGATAAGGAGATTATGATGAAAAAAAGTAAACGTATGCAATGGCTACTGGGGAGTGCCTTGGCAGGAACGTTAGTGATTGGCTCCGCAGGATTTGCTTTAGCGGATACAAATGATACAACCGGTGTTTCCTGTATGACGGGAGCAAACGGACAACCGATGAACGATGCCCAGCATCGTTCAATGATGAATCGTATGATGGGATATATGCAGGGGATGATGCATGGCAACGGTCAGGGAATGATGAAGGGGCAGACTATGCATCAGTCAATGATGGATGGCAACGATCAAGGTATGATGCAGTCGATGATGTCCGGTATGCATGGCATGATGCACCAGCATATAGCTATTCAATATAAAAATGCAGCTCAAGCAGAGCGGCCGTTGGCAATTCCGCCTATTCTGACACCTACAGAGCAAGAGGGGAATCATGTAACCTATTCTTTGACAGCGCAGCAAGGCGAAACAGAGTTATTAGATGGGCATCGAACACAGACCTTGGGTTATAATGGAGCTATGCTGGGACCGGTACTACGGTTAACAAAAGGGCAGCAGGTGACGATGAAGTTATCCAATCGGCTTGACGAACCGACGACATTTCATTGGCATGGCTTGAAAGTAGATAGCGATGCTGATGGCGGTCCGCATAATGCAGTGCAGCCCGGCGAAGGTAAAACAGTACAGTTTACCGTCGATCAGCAGGCGGCTACCTTGTGGTATCATCCGCATTACATGGGGAATACGGCACGGCAGGTATACCAAGGCTTAGCAGGACTTATTTTGGTAGAGGATTCGCAAGAGACTGCCTTACCATTGCCACGAACGTATGGTGTCGATGATATACCTTTAGTGATACAGGACCGTTATTTTACGGAGGATGGACGCATCGATTACAATGCAGTGTCAAATCCGGATGGCACACAGGGAGATGTGCTTATAGTAAACGGTACAGTGAAACCGTATATTACGACAAAGTCGCATTGGGTGCGCTATCGTATCGTCAATGGATCGAATGCATCCAACTTTGATGTAGCTTTGAGCGGTCACCATAACTTTTATCAGGTCGCTTCGGACGGAGGTTTGCTGACAAGACCGGTATCGCTTACAACGCTTCGCCTCAGTCCGGGAGAACGGGCAGAAATCGTAGTGGATATGAGTCAGTATAAGGTGGGAGAAACAGCACAGGTTACGGTAAATGGTGCTACGGCACTAGCTGTGCGCATAGCTGATGTGGCTGATACGGTTGCTTTTTCACCGGATATGGCACTGACGACGATAGCACCGTTGCCGGAGTCAGACACATTAGCTACGCTACCGCGCAAGCATATTGAATTGCAAGGCATGGGGCCGATGGTATCCATCAACGGACGAACCTTTTCTATGGAACGAATTGATGAACAGGCTGTATTTGGTACACAGGAAATTTGGGAAGTGACGAATCCATCGACGATGATGGGAGGCATGATTCATCCTTTCCACATGCACGGTGTACAGTTCCGTATTCTTTCGCGCAATGGTCAAACACCGCCGGCGCAGGAGCAGGGATGGAAGGATACGGTACTGGTTAATCCTGATGAAAAGGTAGAATTATTGGTACGATATGAGCGGAAAGGAGTATTCATGTTCCACTGCCATATTTTAGAACATGAAGAAAATGGCATGATGGGACAGTTCGAAGTTAAATAAACGGTACATAAACATATGCCATAGATATATCGCATAGATACAAATTATATACGACGTAAAGAAGGAAAAATGACGATGAAGAACGAATGTAGTAAAAATACAGATTTTCATCGTCGTTTTTTTAGTTGCTTATGATAGCTTTATATAATAGGTGTATACTTAATGTATAAAGAGCAAAAAAGTATATTTATATTGGCATGAAAGGGAGGTGAAGTAGTGCTATATTTAGTAATTGGGGGTATTATCCTCGTAAGTATTGAAGCCTTGGTGCCGGGGTTCGGATTGTTTGGGGTAGCCGGTATCAGTGCGTTGCTTTGGGCATTGTATTTGTGGTTAGGTGCTACGGTGGAAGCAGCTATGACGGTGGCAGCGCTAGCTGTTGCCTGTATGCTAATTGCTTTTTGGCTTATATCAAAGTTCCCCGACAGTCGCATTGGTAAGCTACTGACCCTGCAATGGCGGTCGACGACGGATAACGGTTATGTAGGCAGTGAGCCTAAGGCGGATCTACTGGGGAAAACCGGTGTTGTACAATCGGTACTTCGTCCGGCTGGTCGAGCAATTATTGACGGCGAACCGGTAGATGTTGTGTCGGACGGTGAATTTTTTGAACCAGGTACGAAAATCCGTGTAGTGGATGTAACAGGCGGGCGCGTTGTAGTGCGTCGCAATGCAGACTAAATAGTGATAGGTTTATGCACAGTGTAGAAGGAGGCTTTTATGTTTGAGCTAATGAATGTCAGTTTTATTTTTGTTGTAGTGGCCATTGTTATAATCGTGTCACTATTTCTTCATTTTGTACCGTTAGGCTTATGGATTTCCGCATTGGCGGCCGGTGTCAATGTAGGTATTTTTACATTGGTAGGGATGCGGCTTCGTCGTGTTTCGCCGTCGCAAATAGTTTTGCCTTTGGTAAAAGCCAATAAAGCGGGACTGGGTGTGAATGTAAATCAGTTGGAAGCGCACTACTTAGCCGGCGGTGATGTAGACCGTGTAGTAGATGCACTTATTGCAGCCGAACGCGCTGCGATTCCACTTACCTTTGAACGGGCGGCGGCTATTGATTTAGCCGGACGAGATGTACTTGAAGCGGTTCAGATGAGTGTTAATCCAAAGGTTATTGAAACACCGATTATTTCTGCCGTCGCAAAGAATGGCATTGAGTTAAAAGTGCGGGCACGGGTAACGGTGCGTGCTAATATCGATCGCTTAGTAGGCGGTGCAGGCGAGCAAACGATTATCGCCCGTGTCGGTGAAGGGATTGTTACTACGGTAGGTTCATCCGAAGAACATACCGATGTATTGGAAAACCCGGATCATATTTCTCGTACGGTTCTCACTAAGGGGCTTGATGCGGGATCGGCATTTGAAATCTTGTCCATTGATATTGCAGACGTTGATGTAGGACGTAACATCGGCGCACAGCTTATGACGGATCAGGCAGAGGCAGATAAGAAGATTGCCCAGGCTAAGGCGGAAGAACGACGTGCCATGGCCGTGGCTAAAGAACAAGAAATGCGCGCGTATACACAGGAAATGCAAGCGAAGGTCGTGGAAGCACAGGCTGAGGTACCGCAGGCGTTGTCGCAGGCGTTGCGTGAAGGTAATATGGGCGTTATGGATTATTACAATATGAATAATATTATGGCAGACACTAAGATGCGTGAAACCTTGGCAGTCGGAGACAATGAAGAATTATCTACCAGCGGTAGTGATGGAAATAAATAGAGGTACTGTGTATGGATATCATCGTATTGATTATACTCTTTCTGTTGGGGTCGGCCATTTTCGGTAAAAGAAAGAGGCAGTCCGCTCCACCGGAGGATACTGCGAATGGAGAAGAACCGATAACATGGGAAGAGATGGAACGACACTATGGACTTTCTATGGAACCGCGTACAAATGAACAAAATACAGCGAATGAAAATACAGCAAAGTCTGATAGGCTAACGTTAGATACATCAGAAGGCGATACGGTAATGCACACCAATCACAGGCAGTCAATGGAAACATCCGGTTACGGCGAGGACTCAGGCCTATCAAAAGAGGTGGAACGGTATCGCAGGTATATGAATCGCAAAGTGGATGACCAAAGTGATGAGACCGTGGTAGTAAGGGATGACAGAAGAAGACGGCAAGCACTAACGTGGTATGGTGATCGTGAAGCTGCATCATCACAGCGTGCTGTCTTGACGAAGAAACATCTGACCGGTACTGTGCGAGACGGTATCCTATGGTCGGTAGTATTAGGACCGCCGCTGGCTAAGCAAGGACAGTATAGGAGAAAGAGATAAGGAGATAAAGAACACTATGAAACAATACACATGGCATTATGGTGAAGGAGAGTTAACGTTCTCCATAGATGAACGGCGTATAGCCGCAGAATTGCACATGGCAACTACACCGGTACTGGATAATCCGGTGCAAGCTGTTAAGAATGGATTGGATCACCCCATTGGCAGTAAACCCTTACGTGAGCTGGTACATCCCGGTGAAACTGTGGCTATTTTAGCAAACGATCCTACGCGAGTAGCCAATTCGCATGTATTTATGCCGGTATTATTAGATTACCTTAATGAAGCGGGCATTCCGGATAGCCATATGACGATTGTCTTTGCATTGGGGACGCATCGTCGTATGACTGAAGAGGAGATGATTGACTCCGTCGGAGCTGAGGTAGCCGGGCGTGTGAAAATGATTAACTCTTATGCCAAGGATAGTGATGATTTTGTGGAGTTAGGGACGACCTCCTTTGGAACACCGGTGCGCTTTCACAAGGCTTGTGTGGAAGCCGATCATATCATCTGTACGGGGTCGGTAGTTCATCATTTCTTTGCCGGTTACGGCGGTGGACGTAAGGCACTTTTGCCGGGGTGTGCGGAGTATGAAACAATCCGAAAGAACCACAGTTTGATGCTGAACCCGGCAGCAGAAATTGGTCGCCTTGAAGGTAATCCGATTTACGAGGATCAGGTGGAGGGGACGGAAATGTGTCGCCCTACTTTCTTGCTTAACGTGGTGCTGAATGAGGCGGCGGAATTCACCGGAGTATTCTGTGGCGATTATATTGAGGCCCATAAAGAGGCTTGTCGCTTTGTGGACTCGCAAAATGGGGTGCGCATTACGGAGCGCACGCCTATTGTCATAGCTACCTGTGGTGGTTATCCTAAGGATATTAATATTTATCAGATGCAAAAAACTATGGATAATGCGGTGAAGGCAGTCGCACCGGGTGGTACGGTCATTCTTATGGCGGAGTGCCGTGAAGGTTCTGGGTCAGCCATTCTCGATGAAACGGTGCGAACCTTTGACAGTATTGATGCTATTGAGGAGTCAGTGCGTGCTGATTTTCAAATTGGACGACACAAAGCCTATGCGGTGACGCGATTGATGAAAAAAGCTGATTTTTATCTTATTTCATCTTTGGATGATGCGTATGCGCGACAAGCTTTTTTCACGCCGGTACACTCTGTGGAAGAGGCAGTGGCTTTGGCGGATAAGAAACATGGTGGCGACGCTAAAATTACATTGATGCCGTATGCATCATATACGGTGCCGCTTTTACGATAAGTGATGAAAAGTAAAAAAAGAAGGCCTCTTAATGAGACCTTCTTTTTTTGAATATATTGTAATACACATAATCTAGGAAAATGTTCGAATCTTAGATACATTATTAAAACAGCATGCGTATTGCATTTTTGTTAGCTATTTTAGGTTAGTGGTGATAGCAAGAATGTAAACAACGTTAGAATCGAGTGTTGTAATGGAATAAGTACGTGACCCAGCAGCGGAGAATAGGCAAAGATAATTAAGATAAGGAAACTAAAACGTTCCCATTGTAAAAAGCGCATTTGCCATGCCGGACTCATCAAGGGCATGAGAAGGCGTGAACCATCCAATGGGGGAATGGGCAATAAATTAAAAATAGCAAAGTTAATATTTAAAATGATCGTGTATAGAAGCACGCGATATAAGCCGTCGGATATAGCAATGTGATGTGTGCGCATAACTGTCAGTACTGCTAAGGCAATGAAGGCAACGATTAAATTTGCCAGTGGCCCCGCAATAGATACCAACATATCATCGGTTTTTTTATCTTTGAAATTGGCAGGGTTTACCATAACTGGTTTAGCCCATCCGAATTGAACAAGAAAGAGCATAATCATGCCTACAATATCGATATGGGAAAAAGGATTTAACGTCAAACGCCCCGTGCGACGAGGCGTGTCGTCACCGAGCCAGTCGGCTACTTGCGCATGAGCATATTCGTGAACAGCCATAGAGATAATAATGGCCGGTAATGTAGCGGCCATGGTGATTATATCAAAGTTAAACATAGTCATCTCCCTTGGGATAGTATCTGCAATATTAAAACTATAAGATAATGCTATAAAGCAAATAGTATAAAGTTAAAGAAGATAAAAAGTAACGCGGAGTAAAAGTCAACAACAGACCGGCATAAACAGTATATGCGTAACGCTATGTGAGTTGATAATTTGTAGTGCTACAACAACTGTAACGAATTTTACTCTGTCTGTATAGTATATCATATTGCAATGCACAACAACACCACCATTGTCAAATTCCTATTTGAAGACAGGTAATATTAGTGACTATAATAAAGGGCGGAAAGGAAGCGGTATGGCATGAAGCAACAGACAGTAGAGATAAGTGAAGAGCGACGCATTACTATTCCGCGAAGCTTGTTATGGACATTGTATGTGGAGAAGCAGATGACAACGTGGGCAGTGGCAGAAAAGCTGCAATGCAGTCAAAATACGGTTGTTCGGAGGTTACACGAATATTGTATTCCGGTACGCGGGATTAAAAAATCACTTCCCACCGATGAGATTGTCTATCTATATGAGGTGAAGGGTAAAAGTATGCAGGAAATCGCTACTATTTATCAATGCTCACATACGACAATTGGTCAGCGCCTTCATGAACATTATTGTTTGAAGGAGTCCAACAAAGCTACGGCTAATAAAAATGACGGTCGAAAGAGAGCTTCACGGCCATGTCTGCCGACGGCAGAAATTATCAAGAGCTATCAGGCAGGCACGAGTGCTACGGCAATTGCTAAAAATCTCAAGATATCACGATGGTATGTATTGAAGGTGTTGCATCATGCCCAGATTACGATTCGCCATAGCTGTAGGTACAAAAATATTTCCGAAGACGAGTTGGTGTATCTGTATACAGTAGCTCATATGTCGACGGAAAGACTGGCTAATTTATATCATGTACGATCAGGTACGATTGCATCGCGCTTACGTGATGCGGGAGTTTCACTGCGCGGGCATCGCCGTCAGTTGGATGAGGTGCGAATTTGCGAATTGTATGCTAAAGGAATCAGCGTCAGTGCTATCGCCAAAGATCAGGGATGTTCGCACACAGCAGTGCGTTGTCGCCTGGAGAGACGAGGATTATATCGAGGTCGGAAGAAGGCAAAATCCATATAACAGCTCTTGCCGTGAAGCAGATAAATGCGTATACTTATAAATAGACTTGTATACTAACATTGAAGAGGAGCGGTTTTTATTATGGAATATATTACAGTGTTGTTACCCTTTTTAGGGGCCGGGTTTATGAGCGCCGTTATTTCGCGATTCACCGGTGTGGCTATTTCTATGCTGTTGGTGCCGACTATTTTATATATGGGCGCAACACCGGCAGAAACGATAGCATTTATGCTTACGTTTGTATTATACAATAACTTTACTGTAGAAACGCAAGATGTGCGCATGAGTGCTAAGGACTTGGTGTTCTTCCCGGGATGGCGATTGATTATACCGGTCATCTTATCATTGGTGATTGGATTAGTATTACCTTATGTAGGCGTAGGAATTTTTATTTTCTGTTTTATTCTGGAATTGGCTGCGGCTTTATATTGTCGGATTCCGGTGGAACAGCGTCCGACAGTGGCTAGTGTCGTGTATTATAGCTTGGCGGCGATGGTGGCATGTATAGCCGGGGTATTGTTGTTCCCCTTTATTCCGGCACCGTACTTCTTCATTGTTGTAGGTGTAGCTATCTTAGCGGTTACCGCATTTGCTTGGTATGCTGGTAAACATCGTGATGCTTTTCGCGGTTCTTGGGGGACTATTTGGACGGCCTTAGCTTTTGTGCTTGGCTTCGTTGGTATCGAAGCATCGTCGTATAATAAAGGACTGCGTCGTAGTTTTTCTACCGGCTTTGATGGCGTGCTATCCATTGTCATGGCCATGGGAGCTTTTGCCGGTATGATGCTGTACTTTGCTATGTACAATGAGTTTTCTATGCCGTCTCTTATTGCGGCTATTGGTTCGGCTATAGGAATTCGTTTTTTTGGTGTGTATGAATTCAGTCGTGGTGGTTCCTTCTCGTATATAGCCATTGCGTTGGCTGTGCTTGCTGTGCTTTGTCTGTATTTGGTAGCACCGGAGCCGATAGGATTTACTGCCGTGCAGCAGGTTTTCGATCAACAAGTAGTAACACCGCGTTAGAAAATTAGTTATAGGGAATATCTTTGTGTAGATAAAGGAAGCCCGTCACATCTGTTATGTAGATAGATGTGACGGGCTTTTATTATATAACTATTTTTCTATGCAAATATATAACTAAAAAGAATATTTATTATAATAATTTTACAAAATAAAAGAGGAGATTATAAGATGTATGTCTAATTAGTATAACTAAGAAATAAAATAGAGAGGGTAATGATACGGGATTGTATTTTACTTTTAGGGTTTAGGTAAGGAGGTCTTGGCATGACAGTGTCACAGCAGGAACAGACTGCAATTTGGGATAAGCTGTTCAAAGTAAAAGAGAGACAAAGTACGGTGATGAGGGAGTTGTTCGCGGGATGTACGTCTTTTTTATGTGTGGCGTATATTTTGGCGGTAAATCCAATTATTTTAGGTGAAGCCGGTATGGATATGGGGGCCGTATTTACGGCGACGGCAGTATCTGCGTTTATTATGACATTGGTATTGTCTTTATATGCAAACGCGCCATTCGTTGGGGTAGCCGGCATGGGGATTAATGCATTTTTAGCTTATACTGTTGTTGTGCAGATGGGACATAGTTTTATGTTTGCACTGACCGCACAGCTGTTGTCAGGTCTTATATTTTTACTAATTGCAGTTACACCGTTTAAAGATTTATTATTTAATGCTATACCGCAGAATATTAAACTGGCAGTAACGGCCGGCATTGGTTTATTTATTACGATGATTGGCTTAGGCAGTTCGGGTATTATCGTAGCTACTCCGGGTACGATGGTGGGGATAGGCTCTTTACATAATCCGGCAGTTTTGATAACGTTAATAGGCATTATACTGATTGCTGTATTTACGGCACGGCAAGTAAAGGGTGGAATCTTTTTGGCTGTAATTATCTGTACTTGTTTGGCGTGGGGTATCGGTCTTACTCAGTTGCCAGATAAAGTGGTAGCTGTGCCACCATCCATGGGGCCGGTTATGGGGAAATTTGCTTGGGATGAAATGATGCAAGCAGATATGCTATTCGTAATATTTACATTTTTATTTGTTAATTTATTTAATGTTGTAGGTGTTACCATTGGCCTTACCGATCAAGTAAAAGTATCTGGTGAAGAATCTCGAAAAACCAACGGACGTTCAATGGCAGCAGCTGCATTAGGGACAGTAGTGGCTAGTTTATTGGGAACCTCGGCCCATATTGTGGCTGTAGAGTCAGCAGCGGGAATCGCTGAAGGAGGTCGTACAGGTTTGACTGCCCTGACGGCAGCCGTTCTTTTTCTGGCTGCCTTATTTTTTGCGCCTCTCTTGATGATTATTCCTGCGGCAGCTACGGCTCCGGTGCTTATTGTAGTGGGGCTTTTCATGGTAACAGCTGTTAAAGGGGTGGATTTTGAGGACATATCGGAAGGCATCCCTGCATTTTTAACAATTATTATGATGCCCTTTGCGTATTCGATTGGTATTGGCATCGAATGGGGATTGGTAAGCTATGTGATTATTAAGGTGCTTACGGGGAAACATAAGGATATATCGCTTATCATGTATGTATTAAGCTTAATTTTTATCGGTAAAGAATTATTCATGTGATAAATGTGATTAGCATAGGCAGAAAAGAGGTATATTATGAATTACAAAACCTATAGACGACTGTCACGGATTGCGCGCGGCTTGGAAAAAGCAGATGTGGTATTGCACGGGGCGCATGTGCTTGACGTGTTTAATGAATGTTGGCGTACTGCGGATGTGGCGATTGCTGATGAGTATATTGTAGGTATCGGTACCTATGAAGGTGTAGAGAACGTCAATTGTACAGGAAAATACATCGTTCCGGGATTTATAGATAGCCATTTACATCTGGAGTCGACGCTGGTAAATCCACAGGAACTTGTCTATGAAGCCATGCAGTTTGGTACGACGGCATTTGTAGTGGATCCGCATGAAGCAGCAAATGTAGCTGGGCTTAAAGGAATTCAATATATGTTGGATGCGACAGCGCAGTGTGAAGCAGATGTATATGTCATGGCTCCGTCATGTGTACCGGCTATTGCCGGCGAAGATAACGGTGCTGTATTAGATGCGGCGGATTTAGCTAAGCTTCTGGATAACCCGCGGATACTGGGACTCGGTGAGGTTATGGATTGCCCCAGTGTGTTGGATGGGGAGCCGGGAATGATGGATAAGTTAGCATTGTTTGCCCATCGAGTAAAGGATGGGCACAGTATCGGTTTATCACCGGTACAGGTGCAGGCATACGCTTTGGCAGGTATTACTACCAATCATGAATGTGTTACCTATGAAGAAGCTAAGGACCAGGTAGCAAATGGCATGTATGTATGGATTCGAGAAGGCAGTGCAGCGCATAATTTAGATGCTATTGTAAAAGGTTTAGTAGCTGACGGTGCACCGACAGCGCGCTATGGTTTTTGTACGGATGATAAACATATAGAAGATATTCAAGCACAAGGGCATATCAGTTACAATGTGCGCCGTGCTATCGAGTTGGGAATTCCCCCTATTGATGCATTCAAGATGGCTTCGTATAATACGGCTATATGTTATAATTTGCAGCGCCGCGGTGCAGTTGCACCGGGATATCGGGCTGATATGGTTATTCTCGATGACGAACGAGCACAATCAATTGCCGGTGTTTGGATACAGGGAAAGCCGGTTTCGGAATGTGTGCGTCGACCAAATGTGCCGGCACCGGTAGAATTATTACAGACCGTTAATATTGGGCGTTTTACGGAAGACAAGCTACAGATGATTGTCAACGGGCCTCAGGCCGTGATTACAATGGTTCCGGGACAGATTGTAACGACAAAGACGGTGGAAGAGCTACCTACTATAGATGATGTCTTTACACCTAACGCAGTATACAATAAAATTACCTGTATTGAACGGTATCGTGCATCCGGTCGTAATGGTGTGGCAGCGGTGAAAGGCTTTAATTTACATAATGGTGCTATTGCTACTTCCTTTGCTCATGATGCACATAATGTGGTAGTTATAGGTGACAATGATGCAGATATGATGGTGGCTATCGACCGTATGGTACGCATCGGTGGTGGCTATGTCATTGCGTCCGAAGGCAAGGTAATAGCTGAGTTACCATTGGAAATTATGGGTCTTATTAGTAATCGCCCGCATGAAGAAGTGGATGCAAAGGTAAAGGCAATGAAGGAAATTGCCTATGGCATGGGAATCAGTCGAGCCTTTGATCCGTTCATCAATCTCAGCTTTTTGGCATTGTCGGTAATTCCTAGTTTACGTATTACTACGAAAGGGCTGGTGGAAGTAGGTATGTAAACATGCTTCGCCGAGTGTAGAAAAAGTAAATGTAATGGTAGCAAATAATAAAAGCAATCCTGTCCATACATAGTAAAAGAAATAACAAAAGTAAAAATAAAAGCCGGTATACGATGGAATGACAAATCAGCATCATTCTTGTATACCGGCTTATTGTATGGAAAGGGGAGTAAGTCTGCGTATAAAAATACTTGTTCGAGTCCATAAATAGACTATGGGAACAGTGGCAATGCACTGTATTGTTAGCATAAGAATACTAACACATAAACGGATTGTTATCTATGATTATTGTCGATATTCATTCCCGTCAGAAGAGCTTGTTCAGAATGTTCCATGTGAAGGCGAGCAATCTTGCGAGCTTTATTAGCATCTCGATCGGCGATGGCTTCTACTAAGAGGCGATGCTCTTCCCAAGTTTTTGCAAGACGCCCCGGTTGATTCATGGATACAGTACGGAAGCGTAAAGTTTGTTCGCGTAGATTGTGGATGATTTCTACTAATCGTTCATTGCGTGATGCTTTATACAAGACTTCGTGGAAATTTACGTCGGCTTCTACAATCCTATCCATGTCTTTCTTTTCGATATAGGTGCCGATTTCAACAAGCATTCGTTCCAAGTACTCAATTTCTTCGGCCGTAATGCGTTCGGCAGCAAGTGCGCCTGCCAATTCCTCCAAGGCGGAACGAATTTCAAAGACCTGTGAAATATCTTTTAACGAAATATCCGCCACATAAGTGCCGCGACGAGGAATCATGATAACAAAACCTTCCAGCTCTAATTTGCGGATGGCTTCACGAATAGGTGTGCGACTCACTCCAAGCTCTTCGGATAAAGGAATTTCCATTAAGCGTTCGCCGGGCTTGAAGATACCGTCGCGGATAGCTTGTCGCAGGGTTTCACTGACAACTTCGCGCAACGGTTTATACGCATCGAGACGAATCGGTTGTAACCGTGATGTTTCTTTACTCATGCAAGTTCCTCCTTTGCATGTGTACGAGTAATAAGTGACAGCCAGTTGTGTCCGGCTGCTTTAATTTCTTCTTGTAAATCCAGTGCATCTCGGGCCTGGTTTAAATAAACGGCCATGGTAGGACCACTGCCGGTCATGACAACAGTATGACCGCGATCGGCAAAGAAGGCTTTGCACTGTGCCAATTCTTCGTTGTTCGGGAAGAGTAACTCTTCGAAAGTATTGCCGCTGCGCTGCATGGCTTCATCCATGCGACCGTCATTCATAGATTTTTCCACGGCATCGATAGTAGCGCTATTAAAAGCAGATATTCCGTTGAATCGATTATATGCTGTACCGGTGGATACGGAAATTTCCGGCTTTACCAAAAGGAGCCAGTGTGCTTTGCCGGTAGATAAATAGCGGAGCTCTTCACCCCGGCCGGTGCCGCGGGCGGTACCGCCTTTAAGTAAAAAGGGGACATCGGAGCCCAGCGTTTTGGCAAGCTGGAATAATTCGGCTTCGGTCAGGCGTAAATCCCAAAATGTATTAAGCCCTAACAGCATGGCAGCGGCATCACCGCTACCGCCGCCCAGTCCGGCTGCAGGCGGTACTCGTTTTAACAAATGAATGGCACCGCCGGTGGTACATCCTGTATAGTTCTGTACAGTGCGCAATGCTTTCATTGCTAAATTTGATTCATCGTAAGGAATCATGTCGTTCATATACGGGGGAAGTTCTGGGGCAATGCCGCTAAATACTACGGAGTGATGCTTGGCAAAGTAAATGGTGTCGCCTAAGTGAATGGATTGAAAAATTGTATCAATCGCATGGTATCCGTCGGCGCGTTTGTTGAGAATGGCCAAGCCTATATTGATTTTACTGATACTGTGTTGAACCACCGAATTCATAACTGGTCTCCTTCTTACGTCATCTGTTAAAGTAGCGGCCTCGTGTCGTATCCGCGTGGACAGCTACCTTAATATTTATCTATTTGTAATATAGCAATTCTACATGAAATTTGCAATAGTAAAGGGATAGTGATAATCCTGAGAAAGGGCATAATAACTGGTTTTTATTGATTTATATGACAGTTTATATTATGATGTACTTGCAAGCATCGGCGTATGCGAAGAAGTTACGGATGTACTCTCGACGCGGCGCAGATGCATATACTTTTATATGTAGGCGGTCTGCGAGCAAGTTATCGGATCGAACACAACGTAACATGGGTAGTCTTGAAGGAGGTTATCATGCTGACAAAGTGGGGTCCCACAGCGAGAACAGTAGTGCTTATTACCATTGGTGCCGTATTATTTGCAATCGGTATTAATGCGTTCATTGTGCCGCATAAATTAGTTGGCGGCGGTATCAGCGGTATAGCGTTGATGCTGTTCTATTTGACCGGAGTTCCTATTGGTACGCTGAATTTGGTTTTAAATATACCGATTTTGTATGCTGCGTATCGATGGCTGGGGCGCTGGCATTTGATGATTACACTCATTGGTACGGCTATTTCATCGTTTACGATTAATGAATTCGCCTTTTTGCAAGACTATAGCTTAACACAAGAACCGTTGGTCGGAGCTATCCTAGGCGGGATAACATGTGGACTCGGCCTTGGGGTTGTTTATCGTTCCGGCGGCAATACGGGTGGTCTTGACCCGATTGCATTGATTATTCGTAAGTACTATGGTTTGCAGATGGGAAGTATCGTCTTTGCCATTAACATGGTTATTCTCGTGATTTCGGCGGCCATTGTTGGTGTGGAACCGGCGGCGATTACTCTGGTAAGCCTATATATTTCGGCGATTATTACGAATAAGGTTATCGTTGGTTTCAGTCAGCGAAAAGCCATTTTTATTATTTCTTATAAGCCGTATAAAATTTGTGATTTGATTATTCATCATATCGGCCGTGGGGCGACGATTTTAAATGGCGAAGGGGCTTATACGCATCAGCATAAGCAGGTCATTTTAGTTGTGGTTGGCTTAATGCAGGTGGCAAAGTTAAAAGCAGCGGTTCAAGAAGAGGATCCATCTGCGTTCTTGCTCATCACCGATGCGGCCGAGGTTATCGGACGGGGATTCACCTTTGGCAGTTTACCGGAACCGCAACAGGCAGTGCAGCAGGCTCTTCACGAAGGTGTTTGTACGGAATGTGGTCATGAACACAATACTGTGAAGACTGATTATGAAAAATCCCAAGACAATCACATGGCGGTAAACGCAGAGCAAGAGAGTACATCGGCAATTGCTGCAGAAAAACCAATAAATAAGGAAGCAGCTACGGCTGCGGAGAAAAAATAAAGTGATAGATGAAAGCGGTGGCGACGGCAGGTCGCCCATGAAAGGGGTACAGGTTATGATTCATCCGTTGGCGGGTAAGAAGGTACAACAGGAAGATTTGATTAATCCAGATGAGTTGGTAGAGGCCTATTACAGCAAGGTACCGGAGGCAGATGATAAGCGGCAGCGTGTGGCATTCGGAACATCAGGACATCGTGGCCGAGCGCAGGATACAAGTTTTAATGACTTACATGTGGCGGCTATTGCACAAGCTGTTTGTGATTTGCGTAACGAGTTCGGCGCAACGGCGCTGTGTTTTGTAGGGGCCGATACTCATTTGTTATCGTCGCCGGCGTTGGCTACGGTGTTGGAGGTGTTAGCCGGTAACGGTGTTGTAGCCGGCGTGGATGAAGATGCAGGCTATGTACCGACGCCTAGTGTATCGCGGGCTATTATCCGATATAATGAAAATCGTGACAAAAAGTCAGACGGTCTGATTATTACGCCGTCTCATAATCCGCCCGATAACGGCGGTATTAAATACAATCCTCTTAATGGTGGACCGGCGGATACATCGATTACAAAACGCATCGAAGAAAAAGCCAATGCGTATATTGTGGCTGGTGGTAAAGGAATTAAACGTATTGCTGTTGATGAAATTCCACCGGAGCTGCAGGTGGAATATCCCTTCAAGCGGCTCTATGTGGAAGAATTGCCTCAAATTATTGATATGACAGCGATTCAAAAGGCGCGTCCCCATGTGTTGATTAATGCTTTGGGCGGTAGCGGTGGTGCGTATTGGGAAGCGATTCGTGATATGTACCAGCTGGACCTGACAATTATCAACAGTGAAGCGGATCCCACATTTAGTTTTATGGCCTATGATCATGATGGTGTGGTGCGGATGGATTGCTCCTCTGCCTACGCGATGGCAGAAGTGATTGCCGGCATCGGTGCGTATGATTTAGCGGTAGGAAACGACCCTGATTATGATCGGTATGGGATTGTAACAGCAGAAGGTTTGTTGCCGGCTAATCATTTTCTCGTGACAGCAGGGGCGTATTTGTTTGGGACGCGGTCATGGCAAGGCAAAGGTTTTGGCAAGACGGTAGTAGTTACCGGCTTGGTAGATCGGTTCTGTAATGATAAGCACATTCCCGTTTATGAAGTACCGGTAGGATTTAAATATTTTGCGCCGCTCCTCTTTGATGGAACCATTGGTATTGGCGGTGAAGAAAGTGCAGGCGCGTCGTTCTTGAAAAAAGATGGCACCGTATGGACTACGGACAAGGACGGAATGATTATGGGACTATTGGCTATGGAAATGTTGGCAACTACGGGTCAATCACCGGCACGGTTATATGAGGCATTGACGAAGGACTACGGTACGCCGATATTTACACGTGTGGATACAGCTTGTGATGCAGAAACAAAGGACGTATTATCCCATTTATCCGGTAACGATGTTGTCGCAGATACTTTAGCCGGTGAGACCCTGGAAGAAGTGCGGACAACGGCATATCATGAGGCGCTAGATATTGGCGGTCTTAAACTGACTACGGTTAATAGCTGGTTGGTAGCTCGACCGTCGGGTACAGAAAATCTGTACAAGATATATGCGGAAACCTTTGCCGGTGAGGCAACGCTGGATGCGTTAATCAAAGAAGGTCAGCGTATTGTGGATGATGCGGCACGTCCGTAATAGAGCTACCATGCAAAGTAATGCATTGAGGCAGGTAATGGTTGCGGATAAAGAGATAGCGTGTTTTTGTTTATCAACCGGCACCGAGTGTGATATAATAACCCTGTATTTTGAGAAAATAAGGCCTTTGTATTGACAGTGGCCTATTTCCTTTAGAGAGGAAAGAGAAGGTGGATCACATGAAACTGGTAGTGACGGTAGTAGGGTTGGATCGAGTAGGGATAACGGCCGGTGTGGCAACAACATTGGCGGAAAATGAAGTGAACATCGTATCTATTAATCAGACGATTTTAGATGGCATGTTCAATATGATTATGATGTGTGAAGCCTCAGATGCATCTGATTTGGAGCATATTCAACAGGCCTTGGCTAAGGTAGGGGATGCATTAGGTGTGCAGGTACGAGCACAGCATGCAGATATTTTTCTTAGCATGCACCGCGTAGGGTAGGTGATACTATGCTAAGTATAGAAAATATCTTGGAAACTAATGCAATGATCCACGAAAATAAGCTGGATGTGCGAACTATTACTATGGGCATCAGCTTGTTGGGATGTACAGCTACGGATGGTCGTCGCCTTTGCGATAATATTTATGATCATATCGTACGGGAAGCGAAGGAATTGGTAGCTACTGGTGAAGCAATCGAACGCGAGTTCGGTGTACCGATTATTAATAAGCGCGTATCGGTGACTCCTATATCGATTGTAGCCGGCGGTAGTGACTTGAAAGATTATGTACCGGTGGCCAAGGCGCTTGATAGAGCAGCTAAAGAGATTGGTGTTAACTTTATCGGTGGATTTTCCGCATTGGTGTCGAAAGGGTACACCGAAGGAGATCGACGTTTGATAGCGTCTATTCCGGAAGCATTGGCCTTGACGGATTTAGTGTGCAGTTCCGTCGGCATCGGTTCTACTAAAGCGGGGATCAATATGGACGCAGTGGCTGAGATGGGACGCGTTGTTAAGCAGACGGCAGAGCTTACTGCTGATAGAGATGCCTTTGGTTGCGCGAAGTTGGTTATTTTCTGCAATCCCGTTGAAGATAATCCGTTTATGGCCGGTGCCTTCCACGGCGTTACGGAAGGTGATACGACCATCAGCGTCGGTGTCAGTGGCCCGGGGGTAGTAAAACATGCGTTGGAAGCGGTACGTGGTAAGCCGTTTGATGTAGTAGCGGAAACGATTAAGCGTACGGCTTTTAAAATTACCCGCGTAGGGCAATTGGTAGCACAGGAGGCATCGCGCCGTTTAGGAAAGCCTTTCGGTATTATTGATCTTTCCTTAGCCCCGACACCGGCAGTCGGTGATTCGGTGGCTCATGTATTGGAGGAGATGGGAATTACTTCTTGCGGAGCGCATGGTACGACGGCTGCATTAGCGCTTTTAAATGATGCCGTTAAAAAGGGTGGTCTTATGGCGTCCTCTCACGTAGGCGGACTCAGTGGTGCATTTATTCCAGTCAGTGAGGATAAAGGCATGATTGATGCTGTATCGGTAGGAAGTCTAAGCCTTGAGAAATTAGAAGCAATGACCTGCGTATGCTCGGTAGGTCTTGATATGATTGCTGTGCCCGGCGATACGTCGGCAGCGACGATATCGGCGATTATTGCCGATGAAGCAGCTATTGGCATGATAAATAATAAGACAACAGCAGTACGTCTTATTCCCGTACCGGGAAAAGGAGTAGGCGATGTTGTTGAGTTTGGTGGACTATTGGGGTATTGTCCGATTATTGAAGTCAGCCCGTTCAGTGCTGAGGAATTTATCAATCGAGGCGGCCGGATTCCGGCGCCCGTACGTAGTTTGACGAACTAAAGGGTGGCACGAGGAGGTGCTCAAATGACGGTGTACGTATTAGCATTTGTAACGGCATTGTTCGTTACCTATGTCTTGACACCGATAATTAAACGATTGGCAGTACGCGTAGGTGCGATGGATGTGCCGGATGCCCGTAAAGTGCATCATGGCTCCATCCCACGTTTAGGTGGGTTAGCAATCTTTATTGGTTATATTGTAGCTGTAGTTGCTACTGTGTCAGATCTGTCTTCGGTGATGGGTCTTATTGTGGGCTCAATCATCTTGATTGCCGTTGGCGTATGGGATGATGTTAAGCAAATTGGTCCTAAAACTAAATTATTAGGGCAGATATTGGCAGCAGCAGTATTGGTAGCCTTCGGCGATAAAGTAGAGTTTATTACCAATCCATGGGGGCAAATGATTTATCTCGATTACTTCTCTATTCCGTTAACAATTTTTTGGATTGTAGGCTTTACAAATATTGTGAATTTAATTGATGGGCTTGATGGTTTGGCTGCAGGAATTTCTTTGATTTCCTGTATTGCTATCTTTACGGTACTTCTGCAAATTGGTCAAAGCGATTTGGCTTTGGTAACAATGGCATTGGCCGGAGCAGCTTGTGGTTTTTTACGCTATAATTTTAACCCTGCCAAGATTTTTATGGGCGACACCGGAAGTATGCTCCTTGGTTACACGATGGCGGCCGTATCGGTTATTGGCGCAGTAAAGACAGCGGCAACCGTATCTTTAGTGGTGCCGGTTATTGTATTGGGGCTTCCGATTTTGGATACTACCTTTGCGATTATTCGTCGTAAAATTAACAATCGTCCGGTATTTAAACCGGATAAGGGGCATGTACATCACCGCCTATTGGCCATGGGGCTTACACAAAAACAGGCAGTGTTATTGATGTATGCAGTGACGACGGTACTCGGTTGTGTAGCGGTTATCGTGGCAAAAGTAAATATTCTGGTTGGAATTGCGCTGGTAGCGGCAATTCTGCTTGCGTGTGTCATTGTGGCGACCAAACTAGGTGTTATCGCAAAGGATAAAGCGGTATTAGCTTTGGATCGACAGCGAGCGCAAATGGCCGGGAAGGACAACAAATAAAAGCGCCTTGCCCCATTAGGGGCAGGCGCCTTCATCACATATAGGATAGCTTTTATAAATCAAGGTAGCTGACTTTTCTAATGTAAAAGAGACTATGCATAGAAGTTAAGCACAGGTGGGAGGTATATCATGTTAAAAGTAATGACGGTATTCGGTACTAGGCCGGAGGCAATCAAAATGGCACCAGTAGTAAAAGCCTTGGAAGCAGCGCCGGATATGGAGGCGATTGTGACGGTAACGGCACAGCACCGAGAAATGTTAGATCAGGTATTGCATTTATTTTCTATTACACCGGATTATGATCTCAATATTATGAGTGCCGGCCAGACTTTATATGACGTGACGACGAAGGCCTTATTAGGGCTTAAAGACGTGTTGGAAGAAGCAAAGCCTGATGTGGTATTGGTGCATGGCGATACGACAACAACTTTTGCCGGAGCATTGGCTGCATTTTATCAGGAAATCCCTGTAGGTCATGTAGAAGCAGGCCTGCGGACGGGCAACATTTATTCTCCTTTCCCAGAAGAAATGAATCGAAAATTGACCGGCTCTTTAACTACATACCATTTTTCGCCTACCAGCAGTGCGGAAAAGAATCTTCTAAAAGAAAATATTTCTTCCGAACACCTGTATGTGACGGGGAATACAGTTATTGATGCGCTGCGTACAACTGTGAAGGAAGGGTACCATTTTGAAGAAGAACTGCTGAATAGTCTTGATTATGAACAGAAACGCATTATTCTCGTGACAACACATCGCCGTGAAAATTTAGGCGAGCCGATGCGTCACGTATATCGAGCTATCCGTCGATTGGTACATGAATTTGATGATATTGAGGTAGTTTTCCCGGTACATCGCAATCCGAAGGTACGGAGCATAGTGGCCGAAGAACTAGGCGATACAGAAAGAGTACATCTTATTGATCCCTTGGAATACGAACCATTCGCTAATTTGATGGCACGTTCATACTTACTGATGACTGACTCCGGGGGCATACAGGAAGAGGCACCGGCGTTGGGGAAGCCTGTACTAGTATTACGCAATACGACAGAGCGACCGGAAGCGGTAACAGCGGGAACCGTTAAATTGGTAGGTACTGATGAGGAAGCAGTGTTTATGACGGCTCGACGTTTATTATCGGATAAGGAAGCTTATGCATCTATGGCGAACTCCGTTAATCCTTATGGTGACGGGGAGGCTTCGCGGCGTATTATTGAAGCATTGCGTTTTGAATTGTTGAACAGTGGTAAGCGCCCTGATCGATTTGGCTACTAATTGAACGGTAGAACTAATAGGTTGAAAATCATGGCTGATAGAAAGCTGTATTATATTGTCAGGGAATAGTGAGATGAAAGAATATATCCATCTGTCGAAGACGAAATAAGATAAATGATGATTTTTTTGCATATACAGTATGAATGCGATAAAATAAGACATTTATTTATCAATACACTAGCTATAATTGATTGTTATATCAAAAAATCTAGTTTTCTATCAGTTTAAGTAATTAGAGTTTATTTGAAGAACAATGCTATAATAGTACAGTATTAATAGTGGTATAGTAAAACACATCGTAGAATGTGTGACACTATTACTATACGAGGACGAAATAGTGCGACAATAAACGGGGTGACGTCATGAAACAGGATAGGTCTGATATATGGCAGGCTGTCAGTGTGGCGGCCACTGCGGGTATGACTATGGTTGTCTGCATTGCTCTTGGCCTATTCCTGGGCAGTCGGGCAGATGCTTGGCTGGGATCATCACCGTGGTGTTTGTTGATAGGTGGTCTATGGGGCGGCATAACCGGTTTGTGGTCTATCATCAAGCAAGCAGCGGGGCGACGATGAGACGTAAGTTATTTGAGAGGTACGCATGGAAGTATATCAACAGTATGTGCAGCGCATGCTCAAATTATTGGTCATTACGACAATCGTCATAGCCGTACTTCTTTATGTCGGTGGCGGAGCGCGGTTCGTTGGTGGCTGGCTGTGGGGCGGAGGTACAAATTGTGTGTATTTCGTTATTTTAGCAGCACAAGTGAGACGTTGGCCGGATATACCACCGGAAAAGTTGAAAAATAAAATTCGAATGACAGTAGTGAGCCGATTCATTCTGGTTCTGGCTATGACAGCGATTGCTACCCGCATACCGGGTGTGCATATGCTGGGGGTACTGGCAGGGATGATATTACTCACACCGTTACAATATCTTGATTATTGGTTGGGACAGAGGCGCAAGTCATTGCCCCGTTAGCTAGTAGATTAGGTGCATAGGAGGGAGGTGGAAGTATGGAACTGCACGCAGGGCACCATACTATAGCCCATTTTGCCGGAATGTCCTTTAATATGGACACGTTGTATATGACTTGGCTGGTTATGGCTATAGTTATACTTATCGGTTGGTTGGCTACGCGTAAACGCGCCATGGTGCCACGAGGGACACAAAATGTGATGGAACTCATTTTGGAAGGCTTGGCAGGACAGCTTAAACCAAGTTTAGGCAAGTATTGGGGATTGGTTAGTTCAATTCTGTTTACGTATTTCTTGTTTTTGCTCATCAGTAATGAGTTGGGATTAATTCCGAGTCCGCACATTTTGGCATCGCCGACAAATGACTTAAATACGACATTAGGATTAGCTTTGACCAGTTCGGTCATCGTTTGGTTTGTCGGTATTAAGGCCCACGGGCCGGGGTATTTTAAACACTACTTACAACCGTTTGCGCCGTTTATTGTCATTAACCTACTGGAAGAAGTGGCAAAACCGATTACGCTGTCTTTCCGTTTGTTTGGCAATATTTTGGCCGGTGAAATCATGTTGGAAGTACTCAATTACTTATCGCCGTATTTGACGCCGATAATTTGGCTTGCTTTCAGCTTGGTGGTAGGTATCATTCAGGCATTTGTATTCACAATCTTAGTAACGTCCTATTTGGGCATGAGTATAGGTGAAGAACATTAATTACATTTGAGGAGGAATCTTATTATGGAAAAAGCATTTGTACTCGCTATCTCGGCTATCAGCGCCGGCTTGGCAATCGGTTTTGCCGCTATCGGGGCCGCTATCGGTGACGGTTTGGCTACGGGAAAAGCATTGGAAGGCATGTCTCGTCAGCCTGAAAATGCAGGTAAATTGTTAACGAACATGCTTATTTCGGTTGGTTTGATTGAATCCGTGCCGATTATTGCTGCCGTTATTGCCATTGTATTGGTATTTGCTAATCCGCTGATTGATTTACTCTAATTTATCACCTAAGCAGAGGGGGTTTGACCGTTGGTAGAATTAAACGGTACATTGCTTGTGCAGTTCATAAACTTCTTCATTCTGGTAGCTATTTTGGCAAAATTTGCCTATAAACCGCTGTTAAAGGTGATGGAAGCGCGTAGCGAACGTATTGCCCGCGATTTGACAGGTGCGGAAGAAGCAAAGGCTAAGGCAGAGGCTCTTCGCGTTGAATACGAAGCACAGTTAGCCGATGCACGTCGCGAAGCACAGATGATTATTGAAAAAGCGGTAAAACAGGCGGAAGCCGATTCGCAAGCACAGATCAAAGAGTTGCGTGAACAGTTGGCACGTGAAAAAGAACAAGCCCGTCAGGATATCGTACGCGAAAGAGAAAAGGCAATGCGCCAGCTTCGTGAAGAAGTGGTTACTCTTTCCGTGGCCATTGCTGGTAAGGTGGTAGCTAAGGAAATAGATAGCAAAGCGAATGCGGCATTGATTAATGATGCGATTGAAAAGCTTGACGGCAAAGCGATAGGGTTGTGATGCTATGAGCGTAGATATTATAACAGACAAATATAGCACCGCCATCTTTGAGTTGGCTGAAGAGAATCATATTCTCGAGCAAATGGAAACAGATCTTTCTTATGTTAAGGAAGTATTGGACAGTCAGCCGGAACTGAAAGCACTGCTTGTATATCCGGCGTTGGATGCCAAGAAGAAATGTGATGTGCTGGGAAAAGTTTTTGGGACGGCCATCCACGCATTGGCACTCCATTTCTTGTATGTTATGGTAGAGCGTGGTCGTGGTCGTTACCTGAGTGCTACAATCCGAGAATACCTGCGTAAGTCGTGGGCAGCTCGCGGTATTATGGAAGCCACGGTGGCGGTAGCGGAACCATTGTCTGATGAATTGGAAACAAAACTGAAGGACAAGCTAAAAGCCATAACAGGCAAGCAGTATATTTTCGATGTCAAAGTAGATCCGTCTGTTATTGGCGGTTTTGTCATCAAAATCGGAGATACGCGTATTGATGCCAGCATGGCACGGCGCCTTGAAGATTTGAAAACATATTTGCTTAAGGCAGGTACGACAGAGATTGGGGTGAATGGTTAAGTATGAAAATGAAGCCTGAAGAAATCACTGCCATAATTAAACAGCAGATTCAGGACTACAATGTGGAACTTAACGTTGATGATGTAGGTACTGTTCTCGAAGTCGGGGATGGTATTGCGCATATATACGGTCTTGAAAAAGCCATGGCCGGCGAGTTGTTGGAACTGCCCCATGGTGTATATGGTATGGTACTGAACCTTGAATTGGATAACGTAGGTGCCGTGCTGTTAGGGGATGACTTCCTTATTAAGGAAGGCGACCAGGTACGTCGTACGGGACGTATCATGCAGGTTCCGGTAGGGGACGGCCTTATCGGACGTGTTGTTAACGCCTTAGGACAGCCGATTGACGGTAAAGGCGATATTAAAAATGATGGGTATCGACCGGTAGAATATCCTGCACCAGGGATTGCAGATCGTAAGTCCGTATTCGAACCGTTGCAGACAGGGCTCAAGGCGATTGATGCAATGGTACCAATTGGTCGTGGTCAGCGTGAACTTATTATCGGTGACCGTGGCACCGGTAAAACTGCGATTGCTCTTGATACTATTTTGAACCAAAAGGGACAGGATGTTATTTGTATTTACGTTGCTATCGGTCAGAAAGAATCGACTGTAGCCCGTGTTGTACAAAAACTGGAAGAAGTCGGTGCAATGGATTATACCATTGTGTTATCTGCCGGGGCATCCGAAGGGGCACCAATGCAGTACTTGGCACCGTATGCCGGGGTAGCTATGGGTGAACACTTCATGTATCAAGGTAAACATGTGCTTTGCGTATACGATGACTTGTCTAAACAGGCAGCTGCATATCGTGCAATGAGTTTGCTTCTTCGTCGTCCGCCAGGGCGTGAAGCATACCCGGGCGATGTATTTTACTTACATTCCCGTTTGTTGGAACGTGCAGCTAAGCTGTCCGATGAACTCGGTGGCGGTTCCATTACGGCGTTGCCTATTATTGAAACACAGGCCGGCGACGTATCGGCATACATTCCGACCAATGTAATTTCTATTACGGACGGTCAGATTTTCTTAGGCACTGATATGTTCTACTCCGGTGTTCGTCCGGCCGTTGATGTAGGCCTTTCCGTATCTCGTGTTGGCGGTAGTGCACAGATTAAAGCGATGAAACAGGTAGCCGGCAAGCTTCGTCTTGATTTGGCTCAATATCGTGAGTTGGCAGCGTTTGCTCAGTTTGGCTCTGATCTTGATAAGTCGACGAAAGCGCAGCTTGATCGCGGTGAACGTTTGACGGAAATGCTCAAACAGCCACAGTACTCTCCACTCCGTGCAGAAGAGCAGGTAGTATGTTTGTATGCGGGCACTAACGGCTATTTTGCTACTATCCAGGTAGCCGATGTACCGGCATTCCAAGCAGAGCTTTTGCGCTATGTTCACAGTAACTACGCAGATATTCTGACGTCTATTGCTACGAGTAAAAAGCTTGACGAAGCTACGGAAGAACAGCTAAAAAAAGCAATTACCGAATGCATTCAGGCCTTCGGTGCTACCCATACATTAGTAGCAGAGGAGGCCTAGTAGATGAGCAGTGCACAGGATTTACGTAAGCGTATCAAAAGCGTTAAAAATACGCAGCAGATTACGAAGGCCATGAAAATGGTAGCGTCTGCTCGATTGCGCCGTGCACAGATGAAAGCAAAATCTACGGAGCCCTATGCGGAACGATTGGGGCACATTTTACAAAATGTAGCCTCCGGTATTGATGCAGGTGCTATGAAAGCATATCCTCTGATGGCAGTTCGGCCGGTGAAAAAAACGGCCTATGTGGTTATCGGTGCAGATAAGGGGTTGGCCGGAGCATATACGAGTAACATAGTAAAATATTTCGTACATGCCGTAGAAGGTAAGGAACGTAATGAATATGACGTTCTTACTGTGGGCCGTAAACCACAAGAGCACTTGAAGCATCATAAATACCCGATTTATAACTCTTACGCAGAATTTTCCGATAAGCCGGAGTATGCGCACGCCGTAGCCATTGTACGCGATGTGACAGCACGGTTTATAGCAGGAGAAGTAGATGAAGTTATTATGATTTACACTCACTTTGTGAATTCGCTTACTCAAACGGTAACGAGCCGTCGATTACTACCGGTAGAGACACCGGAAGAAAAGCGCGGCAGTACCGGCTTATACTTATTTGAGCCGGATGAAGGAGCAATTTTCAAAGAGCTGTTGCCTAAGTATCTGGAAATTACGGTATATAACGCATTATTGCAGGCAGCAGCCAGTGAACTCGGGGCACGTATGACGGCGATGACATCGGCAACGGACAATGCAGGTGAGCTAATCAGCAGTCTTAATTTGGAATACAATAAATTACGCCAAGCCGGCATAACTAACGAAATATCAGAAATTGTCGGCGGTGCGAATGCGCTGCAATAGCAGTCGATAAAGGAGGAGAGACCTCTTAATGAGTACAAATATCGGTAAAGTTGTACAGGTCATCGGACCGGTAGTCGACGTCTTATTCGAAGCGGGTAAGTTGCCGGCTATTTACAACGCAATTCATATTAAAAAAGAAGATGCCGACGGCAAAGAAGCTACCATTGTGGTAGAGGTCATGCAGCACCTCGGTGACGATACGGTGCGTGCGGTAGCTATGAGCTCTACCGATGGTTTGACACGTGGTATGGAAGCTGTTGATACAGGTGCAGCTATTTCTGTACCTGTCGGCGAAGGCGTATTGGGTCGTATCTTCAATGTTCTCGGTGAAACCGTTGACCATGACCCGACTCCGGTGAAGGCTGACGAAAAGTGGCCGATTCACCGTCCGGCGCCTAAATTTGATGACTTGGCACCGGAAACGACGATTCTTGAAACGGGGATTAAGGTTGTTGACCTCATTGCTCCGTATGTAAAGGGTGGTAAAATCGGTTTGTTCGGTGGTGCCGGTGTTGGTAAAACCGTACTTATCATGGAATTAATTCATAACATTGCTACAGAACACGGTGGCTATTCCGTATTCTCCGGTGTAGGCGAACGTACCCGTGAAGGTAATGACTTGTGGAATGAAATGAAGGAATCCGGCGTTATTTCGAAAACTGCTTTGGTATACGGGCAGATGAACGAACCGCCAGGAGCTCGTATGCGCGTAGGTCTTACTGGTCTTACGATGGCAGAATATTTCCGTGACGTACAAAAGCAAGACGTGTTGCTTTTCATCGATAATATTTTCCGCTTTATTCAGGCAGGCTCCGAAGTATCGGCTTTGCTCGGACGTATGCCGTCTGCTGTTGGTTATCAACCGACGCTGGCTAATGACGTAGGTGCTCTTCAGGAACGTATTACGTCTACGAAGGAAGGTTCCATTACATCGGTACAGGCTGTATACGTACCGGCGGATGACTTGACTGACCCGGCACCGGCAGCGACATTTGCTCACTTGGATGCAACGACGGTATTGTCTCGTTCCATTGCGGAATTAGGGATATATCCGGCTGTGGATCCATTGGATTCTACCAGTCGTATTCTTGATCCTCTTGTATTGGGCGAAGAACATTACAAGATTGCCCGCGGTGTACAGGAAGTATTGCAGAAATACAAAGACTTACAGGATATTATCGCTATCCTCGGTATGGAAGAATTATCCGAAGAAGATAAATTGACGGTAGCGCGAGCACGTAAGATTCAGCGTTTCCTCAGTCAGCCGTTTTTCGTAGCGGAAGTATTTACCGGATCTCCGGGGAAATACGTACCGCTTAAAGAAACATTGCGTGGCTTTAAGGAAATTCTGGAAGGCAAGCATGATGAATTACCGGAAGGGGCTTTCTACATGGTAGGTACGATCGATGAAGCCGTTGCCAAGGGAAAGGAAATGCTGGGAAAGGGGGAATAAGCTATGAGTAGTGCGCGCACAGTGCGTTTAAATATCATAACCCCCGATGAAACCGTCTTCAGCGGTGAAGCGAGCTTTATTGTAGCACGCTCCGTAGGCGGTGAGCTTGGTGTTTTACCAAAGCATGCACCGATGGTAGCTGCTCTTTCGATTTGGCCGCTACGAGTTGATACTGCAGACGGTGGGTCACATTATTTTGCTGTGTTCGGTGGCTTTATGGATGTGCAACCCGACGAAGTTACGATTGTTACCCCTAATTGTGAGGTACCGGCCTCAATTGATGTGGATCGCGCACAACGTGCTAAGGAACGTGCGGAAAAACGATTAAAGGAACGTGCGGAAGATATCGATATCGACCGGGCTAGATTAGCATTAGCACGGGCGTTGATGCGTCTTGATGTAGCAAAATATAAGTAGGTCTGTCAGCTGGGACGAGAAAAAATATAAAAATCCTGTTGACAGCGTGGGAAATAACTGCTATAGTTATCACATCGAAACAATAACACAATGTAGAGACAATGAATGGATAAGTACCCGCAGGGTGTTGGCACAGAGAGTCCCGTTAGGTGAAAGGGGATGCAAAGGAATGCGGTGAAAATGGTCCGGGAGTCATCAAGGCGGAATGCGAAAGCTTTAGTCTTGACGGATGCAACCGTTACAGTGCCGCGGTATAATCTTCCCGGGGGAAGACGTACCGGTTGAGGGATAGAGTGTGAGCTTTATCTGAAGCAAGGTGGTAACACGTTACAATGAGTATGACGTCCTTGTTCGCGAAAGCGAATGAGGACGTTTTTTTTATTACGAGGTACAGCTTAGCGATAACCGTGGCAAGCGTTATGGTTTTGATTAGAGAGAAACTGGTTAAGAGGTGAGTGCATAACGATTAGAAAAAGGTATATAAAGGAGCTTAATGAGGAACAGAAGAGAGTTATAACAAGAAGAGAAAGATAAGAGAGCAGAGAGAACAACGAAGATATATAACGTGTTTACATTGAGAACAAAAGAGAGATAATCGGTGCGAAGAGGTGAGAGACCTTTGCCCGATAGAAATTAAAGGGGTTGAGAAAGACAAAGAGAACATATATTGAGGCAGGAGGGAGCAGACATGCCGATAACGGTAGTCAAACAGTTGCCGGCCATTGAGAAGCTGGCGGAGGAAAATATTTTTGTGATGGATACAAAGCGTGCGGAAACGCAAGATATCCGACCGTTACAGATTTTAATTGTGAATTTAATGCCTACGAAGGAAGCAACGGAAACACAGATTTTACGAGCGCTTAGCAATACGCCGTTACAGCTGGAAATTACACTGTTATATACGGCCTCCCATAAGGCAGCTAATACGACGAAGGAATATCTACAAACCTTCTATCGTACTTTTGATGCTATTAAGGAAAATTATTTTGATGGGATGATTATTACCGGTGCACCGGTGGAATTGATGCCCTTTGAAGAGGTAAATTACTGGGATGAGCTTACCGATATTATGGAATGGAGTAAGAGTCATGTATATTCCACTCTCTATATATGCTGGGGAGCGCAAGCAGGTATTTATTATCATTTCGGGATTGATAAGGAAACATTGCCGACGAAGTTGTTCGGTGTTTTTGAAAATAAGGTAAACAATACACGGCCCATGCTTTTACGAGGTATGGATGAAGTATTCTACATGCCGCATTCCCGTCATACGACAGTACCTATCGAGCGCATTCGTGAACAAAAAGAACTGGAAATCCTCGCAGAATCAGAAGAAACAGGGGCAGCAGTAGTTCGCAGCTTAGATAATAAGCATATTTTTGTGTTTGGTCATGCTGAATACGATAGAGATACACTGCAAAAGGAATATGAACGCGATGTGGCATTAGGGCTGGATATTGAGGTACCTAAAAATTATTATCCCAATGATGATCCCCGCAGAGACCCCATTGTTAGATGGCGTTCTACAGGTACATTATTATTTACTAATTGGTTAAATTACTATGTGTATCAAGAAACGCCGTACATCATAGAGCAAATTAAAAAAATGAAGGACAAAGTTAGTCACAGTTGTGGCCAATAAGAGATATTTTTTATTAGCCGGCGTGAGAAACCGGCGAGAAGGAGAGAGAATTATGAGCAACAATAAACAGTACAAATTTGAAACCATCCAATTACATGCAGGTCATAAATTAGATCCTACCGGATCGCGTGCAGTACCGATTTATCAGACTACCAGTTATGTTTTTGAAAGTGCAGAACAAGCAGCTAACCGTTTTGCATTAAAGGATGCCGGCGGTATTTATTCTCGCCTCGGCAATCCAACCAATGATGTTTTGGAAGCTCGTGTGGCTGAACTTGAAGGTGGTGCCGGTGCATTAGCTGTTGCCTCCGGATCGGCTGCCATTGCCTATGCTATTCAAAATGTTGCTTCTGCCGGCGATAACATTGTAGCTGCTTCTACGCTATATGGAGGCACTTACAATTTGTTTAGTGCTACATTGCCACGTTTTGGTATTACTACAAAATTTGTAAATCCGGATGTACTTGATGAATTTGAAGCGGCTATCGATGATAATACGAAGGCATTGTATATTGAATCTATTGGTAATCCGAATATTAATCTGGTAGATATTCAAGCTGTTGCCGACATTGCGCATAAGCACGGTATTATTCTTATCGTAGATAACACTTTCGGTTCGCCGTACTTGATTCGACCGTTTGAACATGGTGCGGATGTAGTTGTTCATTCCGCTACGAAGTACCTCGGTGGTCACGGTACGACTATTGCTGGTATTATTGTGGAAAGCGGTAAGTTTGATTATAAAGCCAGCGGCCATTATCCGGGCTTTGTAGAAGGGGATACGCATTACAATGGTCTTGTGTATGGTGATCTACCGATTCCGTTCACCGTAAAAGCACGGGCTCAGCTCCTTCGTGATACCGGTGCCACCCTGACTCCGTTGGCAGCATGGCTTATCCTGCAGGGCATTGAAACATTGTCGCTTCGCGTGGAACGGCATGTAGAAAATGCGCGTAAGGTAGTTGATTTCTTGAGCAAACATCCGAAAGTAGCTTGGGTAAACTATCCTGAATTGCCGAATAGTCCTTATAAAGCTTTGGCTGATAAATACTATCCGAAGGGTGTAGGCGGTATCTTTACCTTTGGCATTAAAGGCGGCGTAAAGGAAGGAATTGCTTTTGTAGATGCATTGCAAATCTTCTCTAATCTGGCTAATGTAGCCGATGCGAAATCTCTTGTGATCCATCCGGCCAGCACAACACATGCGCAGTTGAATGCGGAAGAGCAGAAGGCAGCCGGGGTATCGGAAGATATGATTCGTATCTCCGTCGGTCTTGAAAATGCCGATGATTTGATTGATGATTTGGCACAGGCATTGGATCGTGTGTAAGATTCATTACTTTGTTGTCTTATGATGTAAAATTATAGTAGATATAGAAAAGCTTCATTGCCGAATAGCGGTAATGAAGCTTTTTTTCTTGCAATTTGAATGGAGTATGTTATAATAATTTCGTACTTTATCATAATAAAGAGAAAAAGAGTAACAGTAAGTAAGCTAATCTTGAGAAATGAAAGAGAAAGTTGTGATATGGATGGATACCTTATTAGAGACAGCAAAGAATAGTAATCATCAAGAGCTTTTGGCAATCAGTGCCATGCAGACGGCAATTTGGGATATCTTTGCGGTACATGGATACCGGATGATTGATACACCGTTATTTGAGTCGTACGATTTATATAGTCAATATGCACCACACATAAAAAAAGATTGTATTAAGACGATCGATAGGGACGGTGAAGTGCTGGCATTGCGTTCGGATATTACGTTATCCTTAATTCAATCGGTGGCACAGGAGTATAAGAATCGTGATGTATATGCTAAATATGCATATATTTCTCCGGTGTTTTTACCTTACCAAGGAAAGCACTCGGCAGGACATGTATTCTTGCAGGCCGGGGCAGAAATTATTGGCAGTGATGCAACGGATTGTGACAGTGAATTATTGGATATGGCACTAAAGATTGTGGAAACACTTGGTGTGACTCAATGTCAAACAGCGATTGGTTCCGTAGCATATATGAAAGGGCTTTACGAGGCAATGAACCTGACGAAGGAGCAGCAAGAAGCTTTTGAACTGGCCATGGAAGCTCGTAATGGTATGGCCATTCGAGAATTGTCTGCGCGTTGGCATATTGACGAGGAATACGTTACCATATTGGAAACATTGGTCATGTCCGGCGGTCCTTATGAGGATGTAATCGAAACGGTGCGCAGTTTTTGCAAGAACGATACTATGCGTAATGCGTTGGAACGTTTGGACCGGATTGTGCGTGAGTTGCGTTGGATACGTCCGCAGGAACGCATTTACTTAGAATTTATTGCTTCAAATCATCTGGACTATTACACAGATATGATGTTTAAAATTTACGCATTGGGAGCACCTTATGCACTGGTGTCCGGTGGTCGTTATAATGAGTTGGCCGGTAAATTCGGTAAGGCGCGGCCGGCTTGTGGTTTTGGTCTAAATTTACAATTATTGCGAGAGTATATCGAACTATACGGCGAGAAAAAAGCAGAAGACAAGGATTTGGATATTCTTATCTTTTATAGCAAATCGGATGCTACTATTTGGCGCAGTGTTGAAATACTTCGTCATAACGGATGGCGCACAATAGCTGTGAAGGAAGGCACGCCGATACATACAAATGAAGCACGTTGGGTATTTACTTATGATGAAGCCGGTTTTACCGGACAATCGGATATGTCAATGCAAAAACTACTTTGGCTAACGACTGCAGAATATCGAGACGCAGTCGATGAGCACACAGATTATCGGTGATATGGAGTCGACGTACAGTAGTTGGACAAGTAAAACAGTCATATGGGGGTATATATGTTACATATAGCATTGGCAAAGGGCCGCATAAGTGAGCAGGTCATTGCCTTTTTAGAAGCAGCGGGAATCCACTTTCCCGAGTATAACGAAACAAGTCGTAAACTCATTTTTGTCGATGACACGGACTCTTTTAAAATTACCTTAGTCAAATCACCGGATGTACCTGTTTATGTAGAGCGCGGTGCTGCCGATGTCGGCGTGGTGGGGAAGGATATATTGGAAGAGCATAGCTACAGCTTGTATGAAATATGTGATTTAGGTGTAGGACGATGTCGCATGGCAGTAGCCGGCATTAAGGGGCGTTCCTTACCGATGGGACGGCGGCTGGTAGTAGGCACGAAGTACCCTGCCATTGCCAGAAAATACTATGCATCCTTGGGGGAACGAGTAGATATCGTACCGCTTAACGGGTCCGTGGAGCTCGCACCTCTTGTAGGATTGTCCGATGTCATTGTTGATATTGTAGAATCAGGTAACACACTGCGTGAAAACGGATTGGAAGCGTTGACATTCTTTATGGACTTAAGTGCGCGCTTGATTGTAAATAAAGGGGCTTTTCGGTTTAAACGCAAGGCTATAGATCGGATAATTGCCTGTACTAAAGGAGGAACCGAAGATGGAATGGATTGAAATTACAGCAGATTGGGATGCAGAGAGTTTGCGCAAGGTGACGGCGCGATCGGAAACGGAACAAAATGATGTAGAAGCCACCGTAGCGGCTATCCTTGCCGATGTGAAGGCAAACGGTGATGCAGCGGTGTTGGCGTACAATAAAAAATTTGACGGTTGTAATTGTAAAGACCTTCGTATCAGTAAAGCCGAGATAGAAGCGGCACTGCAGGAAGTAGGACCGGAGATGGTGGTGATTCTTCAAGAGGCAGCCGATAATATTCGCGTGTATCATGAAGAACAAATTATGAAAAGCTGGCTCAAAGAATTTCGTCCCGGTGTACGCCTAGGCACACATATTACACCGATTCGCCGCGTAGGTTTATATGTACCCGGCGGCCGAGCTGCGTATCCGTCTACGGTATTGATGGATGCAGTGCCGGCAAAGGTAGCCGGTGTTCCCTCGTTAGTTATGATTAGCCCTCCGAATAAGGACGGGCGCATTAATCCATATATTTTAGCGGCTGCTCATGTAGCCGGTGTGGATGAAATGTATCGCGTTGGCGGTGCGCAGGGGATTGCTGCCTTGGCATACGGTACGGAAACGATTCGTCCGGTGTATAAAATTGTAGGGCCCGGCAATATGTATGTAGCGACGGCAAAGAAACAGGTGTTTGGCACGGTTGGCATTGATATGATTGCCGGTCCCAGTGAGGTAGGCGTTATTGCCGACAGCTCGGCTAATCCTACTTGGGTAGCGGCCGACTTGCTTGCACAAGCAGAGCACGATCCGATGGCAGCCGTCTATTTAGCAACACCGGATAAAGCACTGGCAGAGCAGGTAGTGGCGGAAGTAGAGCGACAAATGATGGGAGCGCCGCGAGAAGAAATTATGCGGTCTTCCGTGGAACGTTGGATGCGTGTCTTCGTTACCCCGGATATCGAAACAGCAGTGGCAGTTATGAATGGTATTGCACCGGAGCATTTGGAGCTTGCCTTGGATAATCCGGAGATATGGCTTCCTAAAGTAGAAAACGCCGGTGCGATTTTTATGGGGCACTATACGCCGGAACCGGTGGGGGATTATTTTGCAGGTCCCAATCACACATTGCCTACTTCGGGAACGGCTGCCTTTTCATCGCCTTTAGGCGTATATGACTACAGTAAACGAAGTAGTATTTTGTCTTATGATAAACAAGCCTTAACAGCTATTTCACATAAGGTGGAAGCATTGGCTAAGGCCGAAGGTCTTTACGGTCATGCTGCATCGGTGGCCGTGCGTCACAGTGAGGAGGTAACGAATGAAAACTGAAACAGAACGTTTAGCGTGGCTCCGTCCGGAGCTGAGAGAATTGATACCCTATGCGGTTAGCCCCATCACTGTACCGGTAGCGGTCAATGCCAATGAAAGTGCGCAGTCTCTTTGGGACTTGCCTGAAATACGTCAGGCGCTGCTGGAGGAATTACAAAACACGGCACCTCAGCATTATCCAAAACCTTATGCCGATGAACTGCGCAGCCTCGTTGCCGACTACGTAGTCCGCACACAGGACGAGGTGCTTTTGGCTAATGGCGGTGACGATATTTTGGGTCTCATGGCACAGGCGTTTATTGCCCCCGGTGATACAGCACTGATCCACACGCCTACCTTTGAAATGTATCAGCTGGGTGTTACCGGTATGGGGGGACGTGTGGTAGCCGTACCTGATACGGGATTCTATGAACATGATGTAGAAGGTATGTTGGCAGCGATTGCCAAAGAGCAACCTAAGATTGTATATCTTTGCAATCCGAATAATCCTACGGGACGACCGTGGCAGCGTGAAGAGTTAGAACGACTTATCGAAGCAGCACCGGGCATTGTGCTCCTTGATGAAGCGTACATGGAGTTTGCCGCTCCTGAAGTGTCCCTTATTCCGGCGATTGATACCTATGATAATCTTTTTGTGCTTCGTACCTTGTCAAAAGCCTTCGGCCTTGCCGGCGCACGATTGGGATATATTGTCAGTCAAAAGGAAAATATAAATTTATTGAGTCGCGTAAAGCCGCCGTATAATTTGAATGCCTTTAGCCAAGCCTTGGGGCGTGTAGCTTTGCGGTACAAGGATGCGGTGTTGGCCGGAGTAAGCACAGTATGTAGCGAACGAGATCGCATGATAGCGGACATTGAGGCGTTGTCGGATATTGCCGTGGTGCCTAGCAAGACGAATTTTTTATTTGTTACTTCGCCGAAAGCAACAGCTATCTATGAAGCTTTGTTGGAAGAAGGAATCTTGGTGAAGTATTACGGTGCCGGTCATCCGCTACACGGAGGTCTACGCATTACAGTAACAACCGAGTCTGTCAATACGCGTATTTTAAAAACCTTGGCAAAGGTAGTAAAGCCATAGCGTTAATGACAAGAAGTCAATAGATAATGCATACTATTGGCACGGTAACAGAGATGGCAAAGCAGAGTAACAACATGGTTATGAAGAAAGAAGGGAGACCTATGGAAGATACAGCCGTACGGCAAGCATCGCTGCGGCGAACAACAAAAGAAACAGATATTGCGCTGACGCTGATACTAGATGGCGACGGAAGTTTTATAGGAACGACGGGCATTGGCTTTTTAGATCATATGCTGACCTTGTTTGCCGTACACGGCGGTTTCACCTTACAGATAGAGGCAACCGGGGATCTGGATGTTGACACGCACCATACGGTAGAGGATATCGGTATCGTGCTGGGTGAAGCATTCAAAGAAGCATTGGGCGATAAAAAAGGAATCGCACGGTACGGTCACTTCTATTGCCCTATGGACGAAACCTTGGTACGCACGGTTATTGATTTCAGCGGGCGACCGTATATGGTGTTCGATGTAGAATTTACCGTACCGTATTTGGGGACGATGGAAGCCGAGATGGTTCGTGAATTCGTCTATGCATTTGCCGTGCACAGCGCTTGTAATCTTCACATCAGTTGCCTTTATGGAACTAATAACCATCATAAGGCGGAAGCGGTATTCAAAAGCTGGGCACATGCAGTGCGTCAAGCAGTAACGCGGGTTAACTCAACGGCTGTGTTATCGTCGAAAGGAGTACTGTAAGATGAAGGTAGCCATTGTAGATTATGGTGTCGGCAATGTAGCCAATGTAGGCTATGCATTGACGCGGGCCGGCTATGAACCGGTACTCACTAAGGAGGCGGCCGAAATTAAGAAAGCACCTATCGTAGTATTGCCCGGCGTAGGGGCGGCGGCACCGGCAATGGCTGCGTTGGAAGCTACCGGTCTAGTGCCGGTACTGCGTGAGCGGGTTGAAGCTAAGAAGTTATTGGTCGGTATCTGTCTGGGAATGCAACTGCTATATGATATTTCCTTTGAGGATGGTGCGGTTCCATGCTTAGGCTTTTTGCCGGGGCGTATTGAAAAACTAACGAATGTGCCAAAGATTCCTCATATGGGTTGGAATGAGTTGGTGTTTCGTGACGAACATCCACTGGCCGAGAACCTGCCATCGTCACCATATGTGTACTTTGTTCATTCCTATGGTAAAACACCACCGCTGTCCGATGATGTCCTGGCGTATGCGGATTACAACAGTCAGCCCATACCGGGCATTGTAACAGGCGAAGGACTCATTGGCATGCAATTTCATCCGGAAAAAAGCGGTGCCGTTGGTCATCAGCTATTGGTAAATTTGCGGCAGTGTCTATAGCCGTGATTGCGAAGCAAAGGTAGTTGCCATGATGAATCGAGAAAGAGTAGAAATGCATGTAGAGCTAGACCTGCACATGAATCCAGAAAGGCAGATAAATAATGAAGCGTATATAGATATTGGATGTAGATGTGCGCAGATAGATGTATGTGTATGAAGCGCGTAGAAAGGAAGAGTACCTATGATTGTATTTCCGGCCATAGATATACAGGGCGGACAATGTGTACGACTTAAACAAGGAGAAAAGAACAAGGTCACTGTATATGGCGATGACCCGGTGGCGATGGCACAGAAGTTAGCTGACGAAGGTGCCGCTTGGCTCCATATCGTTGATCTAGACGGAGCCTTTGCGGGGACCAGAACCAGTCGTGATTGTATAGCTCGTATTGCGAAGACCGTAACGATTCCCATTGAAGTAGGCGGCGGCATTCGCAGTGAGGAAGCAGTGGCGGATTATTTAGAAAGCGGTGTGCGTCGTGTGATTATCGGCTCTAAAGCCGTAGCCGATCCGGATTGGGTTGAAACGATAGTGCAGCGTTACGGCAGCGAAGCTATTGCCGTATCCGTAGATGCCCGTGATGGTTTTGTAGCCACACACGGCTGGGTAGCTACCAGCGAGCAACGGGCATTGGACGTTATTGATGCGATGAAGCATCGTGGTGTAACGACCTTTATTTATACAGACATTAGTCGTGACGGCATGATGACGGGCCCTAATATACCGGCGCTTACGGCGGCACATGCATTGGGTGGTATAAACATTATCGCTTCCGGCGGTATCAGCCGTGTAGCCGATTTGGAGCAGTGTCGTAACGTAGGCCTTTACGGTGCCATTACGGGGCGGGCTCTTTACGAAGGCGCCGTAACAATGGCAGACATTCGGCAGCTACAGAATGAAAAGTAATGATTACAAAGGAGGAAGCGTATGCTGGCAAAGCGTATCGTACCTTGTCTTGATATACGCAATGGGCGCGTAGTAAAGGGACAGCAATTTAAGAATATAAAGGATGTAGCCGATCCGGTAGAACTGGGGAAACGTTACAGCGACGAAGGTGCAGACGAACTCGTTTTCTATGATATTACCGCCTCCTACGAGGGACGAAGTATTTTTCTAGATGTAGTCAGAGCGGTAGCGGAGACAATTACCATCCCCTTTACCGTCGGTGGTGGTGTAGGATCGTTGGAAGATTTTGATGCCCTTTTAAAAGCCGGTGCCGATAAAGTATCTGTTAATTCCGCAGCCGTACAAAGGCCGGCATTGATTCGCGAAGCGGCTGAAGTATATGGCAGCCAATGTGTGGTACTATCCATTGATGCGAAGCGTTATGGCGACAGCTGGCATGTATATGTGAAGGGCGGTCGAGAAGATACGGGCCTCGATGCCATTGCCTGGGCCAAGCAAGGCGAAGCATTGGGGGCCGGAGAGATATGCATTAATGCCATGGACCAGGATGGTGAAACGGAGGGCTTTGCCATTGAGCTGTGCAGGCGACTTACGAAGGAATTGCATATACCCGTTATTGCCTCCGGAGGGGCCGGTAAAGCAGAAGATTTTGTAGACGTATTTACACAGGCACAGGTTGACGCTGCCTTGGCTGCGTCGATTTTTCATTTTAGACGCGTTGCCATCAGAGATATTAAACGATTGTTGAAGAGTAAGGGTATACCGGTACGGCTATAAATTGATGACAGTGTCTCGGACATAGACGGGCATAGATTTTCGAAGAGAGAAGAGGGCGATAGATATGACAAGTGAGGAGATAACGGCAATTGTACGGCAATTGACTTATAACGAACAAGGATTGATTCCGACAGTCGTACAAGAGGAGCGCACCGATAAGGTACTTATGGTAGCATACATGAATGAAGAGTCCCTGCGTCGAACCTTAACAGATGGTGAAACGTGGTTCTATAGTCGCAGTCGTCAAGAACTGTGGCATAAGGGCGGTACGTCGGGACATACGCAGCAGGTCGTATCCATTGCCACCGACTGTGATGCAGATACATTGTTGGTGCGTGTGAAAGCAGACGGACCGGCCTGTCATACCGGGGCGGAATCGTGCTTTTACGATACATTGCTTCCGGCAGACGGCGAAGCGGAAGGGCCGCATGTTTTAGCCGACCTGGTGCGGCGCATTGAAGCGACTAGACATACGCATAGTGAAACATCATATACAGAATATTTACTACGTACCGGCATCGATAAAATAGGGAAAAAGATTGGTGAAGAAAGTGCAGAGGTAATTATTGCGGCAAAAAATGGCAATAAACAAGAAATTGTTGCAGAATCTGCAGATTTGTTGTATCATTTGGCTGTATTGTGGGAAGACCGTGGCGTTACATTACAAGATGTGATGGCGGAATTAAGCCGCCGCAGTCATAAACAAGGTAATAAGAAAGAAGTGGGTCACCTCGATAAAACTTTTTGATATAACAGGAGGCAATAAGATATATATATGAACTATGCGTTGTTTGATGTGGATGGTGTACTGCTCAGTGAGGAGCGTTGCTTTGACGTATCGGCGTTAACCGTATGGGAATGGTATAAAAGTCCGGCCTATTTAGGTCGTCTTGATGAATCCATCAATACGAATCCGCCGGAGGAAACGGTGCGGCATTTGCGAACGTATTACTGGGACAATGATCGTCTGTTGGCATGGCTTAAACAATTCGGAATTAATTCGAATTGGGATATGGATCACGCACACATTGTAGCTACTATGGCGATGATGACCGAGGAAAAGCGAAAAGCTATGCCGGAAGCAGCACTTCCCTGTGACGGCGTACGTGTCATTACCGATGCGGTAGTATGCCGTTGGCGGGACTATTTTGCCACCAGTCGGCGACCGGAGCCACAGGAAGTCTTGCACTGGCTACAGTCACACATCCCCGCTGATACGGATAAGGACGGCGTATTTACCGCCTTGGCGCAGCTGGCGGAAGAACGCATGGGCGGTCAAGGTTGGGCCGATTTGGGCGGAGCCTTATGGGATATGCATGTACGCCTGTTTCAGAATTGGTATCTCGGGGACGAGGCGACGGGGAAACCGGGCTTTTTACATCGAGAAACACCCTTAGCCGATATACCTACGTTGCGAGCAGCCTTAGAAGAATTGAAGCAGGCAGGCGTCGTTATCGGGATTGGTACGGGGCGGACACTTCACGAAGCAAAAACGCCGCTTACGGATCTTGGCCTGTGGACACTCTTTGCAAAAAATCATGTAGGAACCAAGGATGATGCCACAATGGTAGAAACACAATTGGGCTATGGCCGGTGGGACAAGCCAAATCCTTTTACCTACCAAGCAGCTTGGTGGGGCAATACGCCGGCAAACTATGTATCCTATGCAACGGAACCGGAGCGGTGGTATCGTAAAGAGGATACCGTGTATATTATCGGTGACAGTGTAGCCGATATATTGGCGGCCAAAGAAATAGATGCCATCAGCGTGGCTACTTTGACCGGTCTTACCGGTGAAGCGGCACGGGATGAGCTTAAAGCCGCCGGTGCTGATTATATTGTGGCGGATGTATTGGAAGCCATTGCCAAGGTACGTGAACTTATAGGATGAATAGGTGGCTGACTATACACTCCGATGCGGAATTACATGGACAGTTAAATATAAAGTAAGATAGTAGTTATGATGACGGCAGTCATTGTGATGACAGGGACGATGATGAAAAGTGTTCCTGTCATCACAAGGCTGCCGTTTCTTACTTTACAGCTATGCTATAATAAGGATAGAAATATATTGTACACAATGGAGGTTATCATAGATGAAAATTATTGATGCCCACCTTCATTTTGAGCAAGGGGGCTATTGGGATGTGATTGCCGAAGAGGCAGGTCATGTAAATACAGCGGCACATTTGGCCGATACCTATAAAGAACATAATGTAGTACACGGGATTGTAATGGGGAACAAGCCGATTACGGAGACGAACTGTGAGTATCCACAGCACTTGAGCTACTGTGTAGGCATTGGCCATCAAACCTTTGATTTTAATCGTATTGAAGAGCAGATGCCGCTATTGGAAGAACACCTCAGACGTGATACCTGTGTGGGAATTAAATTTTATCCCGGCTACAGCTATTTTTATATTTATGAGTTCCGATTTGATCCGATTTATGAATTGGCAGAGAAGTATAATAAACCCGTAGCAGTCCATACCGGTCTTACGGCAACGGATACGGCACTATTAAAATACAGTCACCCCATGGTATTGGATGATGCGGCGGTACGTCATCCTCATGTACAATTTGTCATGTGCCACATGGGTGAGCCGTGGTTTATGGATGCTGTAGCAGTTATGATGAAAAATCAAAACGTAGCTGCCGACTTATCCGGAATTTTGGCCGGTAAGCTTCCCGATGAGGAAGCCTTCTATCGTAAGAATGCGTATTTTGTAGAGCAACTGAAAGGTCAGCTGACAATTTTGCAAGATTATTCGCGTTTTATGTTCGGGACGGATTGGCCGCTGGCAAATTATGGGGATTACATTAACTTTACAAAGCATATTGTGCCGGAAGAAGCGTGGGAGGCTGTATTCTATGAAAATGCAAAGCGAATCTATCGACCAAAGGAGCTTTTGTAAATTAAAAAATCTATATGTTATTGGCTGCGATAGGACACGCCAAACCATTCATCACTGGTTTGGTTCAGATGAAGAGCGCATTACCTGTAGATATTATGTAGACCTGTATACACAGGAGGCTATGACAGTTTGGTTGCGTATGATTTACGATACCTTGGCGAGAGCACTCCTGGAAACGTATGGTGAAAGTATATTGCCGATTGTTATTGAAAGCGGTACCGTGTGCATGACGGGAAAGACCTATGACAAAGATATGTTGGATGAGTATGTAAATAAGTATGCAGCTTGGAAGAGTCATGATTGCTCACATAGCGGGGCTACTCTGGATGATCTTCATCTGTGGCGCCTCAAGGACTATCGCGGATGGCCTTTTGCGGTAGCGCCGAAGGTACAAGCCGCCTATGCACCGGAGGGGTTATGTCCGGGGGATTGGCCGGAGGATATGCGCTATTATGAGCAAGATACCTCATCGTATCGGGTGCCACCGAAAGAAGCACCTATTGATACGCAGGAAGACTATATGAATGAGTATGAAGATACCCTGAAAAATCATTAAAAGTGATTGCCCTATATCTTAGCGGTCAAGTCTTACGAATGACGCGCTTGCGATATAGGGCAATCACTTTTTATAACAGTATTTATTTTTCTAGCGTATCTAAGAATACTTTAATTCGCCGCAATGCTTCTTTTACATTTTCCAATGAATTAGCATAAGCGATACGAACAAAGCCTTCACCGCAATCGCCGAAGGCATTGCCCGGTATAACGGCGACGTGTTGCGAATACAATAATTTTTCACAGAACTCTTCCGAGGTTAAACCGGTACTGCGAATGTCAGGGAACACATAGAAGGCCCCTTCCGGTTCGAAGCAGGTTAATCCCAGTTGATTCAGTGTGTCTACTAAAAGGCGACGACGCAAATCATATTGATCGCGCATGTAGACGATATCCTTGTCACCGTTGCGCAAAGCTTCGACGGCAGCATATTGTGCCATGGTAGGTGCGCTCATAATAGCGTACTGATGAACCTTGGTCATGTGTGTAATGATCGGTTCCGGTCCTACGGCAAAACCAAGGCGCCAACCCGTCATGGCATAGGCTTTGGAGAAACCGTTAATGACGATAGTGCGTTCCTTCATGCCCGGCAAAGAAGCGATAGTGGTATGCGGTTCATCGCCGTAAGTGAGCTCGCTGTATAGTTCGTCGGAAAGAACCATGAGATTATGTTCTTTAACAACGGCAGCGATTTCTTCTAAATGTTCGCGGCGCATAACGGCACCGGTAGGATTGTTCGGGAAGGGGAACACCAATACCTTACTCTTCGGCGTAATGTGACGGCGAAGATTTTCGGCAGTGAGTCGGAAATTATCTTCTGCCGTGGTTTGTACCGGCACGGGGATGCCCATAGCCAGTTCGGTCATAGGTATGTAGCATACAAAGCTGGGGACGACAATGAGTACTTCATCGCCGGGATTGACTAGGGTGCGCAGACATAAATCAATAGCTTCCGATCCGCCGACGGATACGAGTACTTCCGTAGACGGGTCGTAGTCTACCTGATATTTGCGAGAGAACCAGTGACTGATTTCATTGCGCAGTTCCATAAAGCCGCGGTTAGGGGAGTACCAAGTTTTCCCTTGCTCTAACGCATCGATACCGGCTTCACGGATATGGTATGGTGTAGAAAAATCAGGTTCTCCGATGCTAAGAGAAATCACATCGTCCATTTCGCTGGCAATATCAAAGAAACGGCGAATGCCGGAAGGCTTGATAGCAGCCACTTCTTTATTTAAAAAGTCGGAATAATTAATCATCGAATACATAGCTCCTTGTTTCGCGAACAGCCTCATCATGATAGATTACATTTCTATCTTTATAGCGGCTCAAAATAAAGTGGGTCATTGTAGCGCGGACGCCATCGAGGGTGGATAGGCGACGAGCTACGAAAAGGGCGATGTCACGCATGCTTTCCCCTTGCACGACAACGGTTAAGTCGTAGCCGCCTGACATGAGGTACACCCCTTCTACTTGGTCGAGCTGCATGATGCGGTGTGCTAATTTATCGAAGCCCTGTTCCGGTTCGGGCACTACCTGTAATTGAATGAGTGCCATGGATTTATTAGCATCGACGCGTTCCCAGTCTACAATCGCCTGATAGCCACGGATGATACCGTCCGCTTCAAATTCGGCAATGCGTGCCGCGACGGCTTCCTCCGTAGTATTGAGCATGGCCGCCAGTTGCGCGGCAGTAAGTTTGGCGTCATCCGCCAAAAGGTCGAGAAGCTTTCTGTCTGAAGCTGTTACATTGGACGTAGTCATTGTGTCAAATCTCCTTTCTTGTAGATCCGGAAACGATATTCCGAATACATAGCAATGGAATAGGTACCTGTAAATAGGTACTCTTTATTGTATCACGTTATTCTCGTTAGAAAAGACATGAGTTATATAAATTTGTCATGCATCCCTAACGAAATAAAGGCTATGGTGAAAGAAGTAACTAAAAAAGGGGCTACTCTATTGGAAAAGTAGCCCCTTTTTTATGTATCACGCGTTACCGGCACAGGTTTGCAGGTAACGCGTGATGTGTGTAAGATGAACGATTTATATTTTTTGTCTGTCAGCCGAGAAAGGATTCTTAGAGGCTGAATGTTTTAATTTCAGTAGCGTTAATGGAAGCAACGATATCGTCAGCCAATTTTTCAAAAAGCGGACGCTGTGCCGGATGAAGAGCACCGCGAATGTCGAGCGGTGTACCGACAATTTCCATATCCTTGAATTCGTTGGTGAAGTAATCCACCATGCGTTTCATGGCTGCGGAGGCCCAAGAATGATTACCGACGATGGATACCTTGTGATTGTGGAAGTTCAATGCCTTCAATTCATAAAGAAGGTTTTCCATAGTTAAGTACAAGGCAAGATTATAGGTCGGTGCCATACAAACGAGATGACTGTATTTCCAAGCATCGGCAATGATGTAGGATGCGTTGGTCTTGGATACGTCATAAATTTTAATGTCCGTAATGCCGCGTAAGGATAATAGCTTGGCAAGCTGTTGTGCCATTTCGGCGGTGTTGCCGTACATGGAACCAAAAGCGATAACAACGCCTTTCTTTTCGGCGGAGTATGTGCTCCAGTGCATGTATTTTTGAATCATGTAGTTAATGCTTTCCGGTGTACGCCAAATCGGGCCGTGAAGCGGAGCAATCATTTTAATGCCCAACGGCAACGCTTTTTTAATCGCGTTTTGTACCTGAACACCGTATTTACCTACGATATTGGTGTAGTAGCGACGTGCTTCGTCTTCGTATACGCGTTCAAAATCAAGCTGGTCTGCAAAGATGTTGCCGTTAATCGTACCGAAAGTACCGAAGGCATCGGCGGAGAAAAGAATACCTGTAGTGGATTCAAAGGTACAGGTTACTTCCGGCCAATGTACCATCGGCATTGTGTAGGAATGCAAGGTGTGTTTGCCGAGCTCGATGGTGGAGCCTTCTTTTACTTCATAGTAGTTATCCGGGCACGGACGACCGTAGAACTGTTCAAACAGGCGGAAGGTAGTACGGTTACCTACCATTTTTACGTTCGGGTAGCGGTCGATGAGTTCCACCAAGGTGGAGCAATGGTCCGGTTCCATGTGGTTTACGATAAGGTAGTCCAACTGACGACCGTTCAGTAAATGTTCTACATTGTCAAAGAACTCTTGACGAATGCTGTCGTCAACGGAATCGACGATACAAGTTTTTTCATCGTCGATGAAATAGGAGTTATAGCTAACGCCTAAGGGAATGGGAAATAAATTTTCAAAACGTTCGGTGTCCCAATCGTTACTGCCGATCCAATAGATATTATCTGTCAATTTTTGTACGCAATGCATGGTATACATCCTTTCATGAGAATAAGAAGAGCTTGTTATGCCCCTAAAATTATTCGCTATCCATTATGATACCCGTATTTTTCGGGATAATCAATATTTACGGCAACAAATCTCATAATTTTCTGGTCAAGTGGTATATAAATTATGCGTGACTTTCATGCATTAGAGTCAATCAGAAGAAAACACGGTTACCGATGGGGGAAACCGTGTTTTGCATCGTTAGGATTGTGTTACATAGGGCATATAGCTATCTACATATACGCTTATATGCAGATAATTAGCTTTTGAAATAATTAACTTTTGAAGTAATTAACTTTTGAAGTAATAAAGCTTTGGAGTAATTAAGCTTTAAAGTAATTAACGCCGGAGGTAAAGATAGGCATTACCTTTTCACCGGGGATATTTTTAGCTACGCCGTAGCCAACGCGTTCTACATGAGCCATTTTGCCGAAGACACGACCATCGGGACTGAAAAGACCTTCGATGGCAGCCACGGACTGATTGGGATTAAAGCGTGCATCATAAGAAGCAATACCTTCCATGTCTACGTACTGCGTAGCAATTTGACCGGTGCGATTAAACTCTACTACCTGTGCCGGTGAAGCGATAAAACGACCTTCGCCGTGAGAAATCGGTACGGTGTAAATATCGCCGGCTTTGGCTTCACACATCCATGGGGAATGAGTAGAGATGACCTTAGTGCGGACCATACCGGATAAATGGCGACCGATAGTATTATAGGTCAACGTAGGGCTGTCGGCGGTTAACGGAGCCACGTGGCCGTACGGCAAGAGGCCGAGCTTAATGAGTGCTTGGAAGCCGTTGCAAATACCGAGTGCCAAACCGTCGCGTTTATATAATAAATTCTCCAGTGCTTCCGTCAGATAGGGATTGCGGAAGAGGGTAGCCATAAATTTACCGGAACCGTCCGGTTCATCACCGGCACTGAAGCCGCCCGGGAAGAAGAGAATTTGTGCGTTGTCGATTTTTTCCTTCATCACTTGAATGGAGTCGGCTAACTGTTGTGCGGTGCGATTGCGAATAACCACAATATCGGCAATACCGCCGGCGCGTTCAAAGGCACGAGCGGAGTCGAATTCGCAGTTTGTACCGGGGAAGACAGGAATCACAATGCGCGGCGAGGCACCAAGGGAGGTGCTTCGCGGCTGCGGCCGACGATCATAAATATAGGCAACGGCTTCGCCCTGACCGGACGGTGCGTGTTGCGGAAAAATAGGATCCAAGGTGGCGTCATAGGCGCGCTCAAGTTCGTCAAGTGAGACTGTTTCGTTGCCCAGGGTCATAGCAGCGGCATAGGTAACGGTACCGATGCGAATGGTGTGAGCGTCTTCTGTTAGTTCATCGGCAGTAGGCACATCGACTTCAAGCAGCCAAGAACCGTAGTGCGGTGCGAAGAGATCGCTTGGGCTGAGAGCCGGATCAAACGATACACCGCAGCGATTACCGAAGGCCATTTTTGCTGTGGCAGCAGCGATACCGCCATCTTCGATGACATAGGCAGCGCTGATACGGCGGTCGGTGTTGAGGCGAGCAATCGTATCGCAATGGGCTTTAAATACATCCCAGTCCGGGGTTTCATCGGCTTGGCGCGGTACTCGCAGCATAACAAGAGCATGACCGGCCTCTTTTAAATCAGGTGTGAGAATATCGTCTACGTGAGCCGTTGTTACCGCAAAGGATACCAAGGTAGGCGGTACGGTTAAGTCCATAAAGGTACCGGACATAGAGTCCTTGCCGCCGATGGCACCAATGCCTAATTCCTTTTGAGCGTGGTAGGCACCGAGTAATGCAGCGGTTGGTTTGCCCCAGGCTGTTTGGTCTGCCCCAAGACGTTCAAAATATTCTTGTAAAGTAAGATACGCCGTTTCACGTTTACCACCTAAGGCAACGAGTTTAGCCACAGATAAGAGAATGGCGTATTGTGCACCGTGGAAAGGACTCCAGGCGGATAGGTACGGTTGGAAGCCGTGAGTCATAAGGCTGGCCGTCGTAGTTTCTCCATTCAGTACCGGCAGTTTAGCCGCCATACCCTGTACCGGTGTCTTTTGATAAAGACCGCTGAATGGCATAAGCACTGTGCCGGCGCCGATGGTGCTATCGAAGCATTCGCTCAATCCTTGTTGCGAGGCGATGGAAAGGTCTGCCATGGTTGCTTTCCAGGCAGTGCCTAATTCATCGACATTGCCAATCACACCGGTTGGAGCAGCAAAGAAAGAACCGGAAGGAGCTGTAATGTGAGCCGATTGCTTTTGGCTGGCACCATTGGTATTTAAAAAGTCGCGGCTAATATCTACGATGGTATCCCCTTGCCATGTCATGGTGAGGCGATTGTGATCGGTTACATCGGCAACGATAGTAGCGTCAACGTTTTCTTCGTCGCAGTAGGACTTAAAGGTGCTCCATGAAGCGGCTTCAATGACGCAAGCCATGCGTTCTTGCGATTCGGAGATGGCAAGCTCCGTACCGTCCAAGCCTTCATATTTTTTAGGTACGGCATCAAGATTGATGCGAAGACCGTCAGTGAGTTCGCCGATGGCTACGGATACACCGCCGGCACCGAAGTCGTTGCAACGTTTGATGAGGGTCGTTACTTCCGGTCGACGGAATAAGCGTTGAATCTTGCGCTCCGTTAAGGGGTTACCTTTTTGAACTTCCGCTCCGCACGTGCTGAGGGAGGTTACGTCATGGGCTTTGGAGGAGCCGGTAGCACCACCGCAGCCGTCGCGCCCGGTTTGACCGCCTAAGAGAACGACGATATCGCCGGGCTGCGGTGCTTCGCGGCGCACGGCATGACGAGGAGCGGCACCGACAACGGCACCGATTTCCATGCGCTTGGCTACATAACCGGGATGATAGTATTCACGCACTTCACCGGTAGCAAGACCGATTTGGTTGCCGTAAGAGCTATAGCCTTTGGCAGCGCCGGTGGTAATTTTATACTGTGGTAATTTGCCGGCCGGCGTAGCCGCAAGCGGTGTGCGCGGATCACCGGAGCCGGTAACGCGCATCGCTTGGTATACATAGGCACGACCGCTCAAAGGATCGCGAATACAACCGCCGAGACAGGTAGCGGCACCGCCATACGGTTCGATTTCCGTCGGATGATTGTGGGTTTCGTTTTTAAAGAGCAGCAGCCATTCCTCTTCGTGATCGTCAACAGTGACCGGTACGATAATAGTGCAGGCATTGATTTCGTCGGATACATCAAGATTAGTAAGACCGCCTTGGGCGCGAAGTTCTTTGACGGCAAGAGTTGCCATATCCATTAGCGTTCGTGCTTTGTGGCGCGATTGGTATATGGCGGTACGACCGTCGGTGTATTCGGCAAGGGCCGCTTTAATGGGAGCTGTCAGCGGAGCGTCTTCAATGGTGATATCCGTCAGTTCCGTCATAAAAGTGGTATGACGGCAGTGATCGGACCAATATGTATCCAATACGCGGATTTCCGTTAAGCTCGGTTCGCGATGCTCTTCGTTGGCGAAGTAGTTTTGAATCAACTGCAAGTCGGCCAAGGTCATAGCAAGTCCTAAGTCATCAATGTAGCCTTGCAGTCCGGCGGTATCGGCGGCACAAAAACCGGTAAGACGGGCCACCGGTTTTGCCGGTTCTACAGCAAGTTGTAAGGACGCAGGCAACTCCTTGGTACCTTCGCGAGAATCCACGGGATTTATATAATATGATTTAATAGCGTCAAAATCGGTATCGCTGATAGTACCTTGGATAGCATAGACACGAGCTACGCGAACAGTGGCACCGGCTTCGAGAGTCAACATGGCCAGACATTGTTCGGCAGAATCGGCACGCTGATCGTATTGACCGGGCACATACTCGGTGATGAGCAAACGTGTGGACGCTTCTTCCGGAAGCTCGGTGAAGACTTCATCTACCGGTGGTTCGGAAAAAATAAGACGCTGTGCATTAGCCAGTGCGTCCGGCGAAATGCCTTCGATATCATAGCGTTCATAAATTGTAACAGCCGTAGCCGGAACGGCTAGTTCGGTTTGAATGGTACGGAGCACACGAGCCGCTTCCTGGGCAAAGGCGGAACGTTTACGGACATAAAGACGGTAAATTGACATGATGACCTCCTCGTATGAGAGCAACACAAGAATAAACCTATTAGCATTTTAAATAAAATTTAAGTAGGTGTATTGACAATATTAGTATATACGGTTTAGACTTATAAGTAAAGATAATCTTAGAATATAATAATTAAGGAATGGTAATCAAAATGAGCATATCTACAGATTTATACCGCACATTTTTTGGAGTGGGTCTCCACTTGTCGTTTTCTAAGGCAGCCAAGGATATCGGCGTATCGCAGTCGGCGATCAGTCAGAGCATTAAGCAGCTGGAAAAGGAATTAAAAATTACATTATTTGAGCGTACCACTAAGTCGGTTGCTTTTACACCGGAAGGTAAGGAATTATTTGATACTGTAGCGAAAGCGTTTTCTATTTTAGACAATGGTGTCACACAGCTGCAGGAACGGGTTACGCATGAACAGGAAAGCCTGAAGCTGGCTGCTACGGACACATTATGCCGTCACTTCCTGTTGCCGTATTTCAAAGAATGGCAGGAGCAAGAAAAAGAAACGGGTTTGCAGATTACAAACCGTCCGTCGCCTCAGTGCGTGCAAATGGTGCTGGACCGCGAAGCACAATTGGCAGTGGTTAATAACTATGATGAATTGATGGCGGATCCGCAGTTAGAGGTTATTGAGCTGGCACCGATGCGCGATGTCTTTGTAGGCGGTCCGGCGTATGCGAATGCGGGCGAATTCGACGAAGAGCGTTTATTGCAGGAGCCGCTGCTTCTTTTATCGCAGGGCGCAGCCAGTCGCACCTTCTTCGATGAAATTACGAATCATCGCTGCAAGAAGCCGGCCTTCGAATTGGGAAGCCTTGACGTATTGCTGGATTTGGTGGAAATCAACATGGGAATTTCTTTAGTACCGGATATGCTTCTCAAGAATCGCTTGAAGGAAGGCAAGGTCGTAGAAATTAAAACAAATATTGTAGTACCGGAGAGAAAGACCGTCTTGGTTCGTTCGCGTTTGACTCCGATTTCACGGGCGGCGTCGAAATTTATTGACCTCTTGGTAAAATAGTGATACATTAATAAGACAAGCATAGGGAGGTTATAAGCAACATGGATATATTAAAGCAGCGAATCAACGAAGAAGGGATTGTACTCAACAATCGCGTATTGAAAGTAGATAGCTTTTTAAATCATCAAATTGATCCTAAGCTGTTTGTTGCTATCGGTAAGGAAATTGCCGCTCGTTTTAAGGATGCCGGCATAGAACGCATTGTAACTATCGAAGCATCAGGGATTGCCATTGCCTTGCAGGCAGCTATTGAAATGGATGTGCCCCTTGTATTTGCTCGCAAGAAAAAATCAATTCTTATGACGGATGATGTGTATCATTCCGTAGTATATTCCTATACAAAGGAAGAAAATTATGATGTGACCATTTCCAAACGGTTCTTGCCGGCCGGCGAAAAAGTCTTAATTATCGACGATTTCTTGGCCAGTGGTGAAGCAGCGATGGGATTGGCTAAATTGGTAGAAAGTGCCGGCGATACGGTAGAAGGGATTGCTATCGTTATCGAAAAATCTTTCCAGCCCGGTCGTGAACGTTTGGAACGCGCCGGTTATAACGTACAGTCCTTAGTGCGCATTAAGGCATTCGAAGATAACCATTGCGTATTTATGGAAGACTAGTATTTGCACTACGTTGTGCATGTGTAATAGGGTAGATATGACAATGCCGTGTGGTGTGTTATATCTGTAGCCGACAATGTCGGTGGAGAGGTAAGGTGTGTATAATGAACGAGAAAGCAAAAAAATTTGATGCCTTTTTGGAAGAACGTAATTTACAGTGGTTCACTAAAGAGGAAATGACGGATGAATTTAATTCCGTTGTGTACCGAGGTTTCCTGGAAGCAGCTTCGCAGCGTTTCCCTCTCTTTATCGTATTGGATGATACGGTATTCACCATGGCACGGATGATTGCTGTGTCCGCTGCCGTACCAGCTGAACGCCGCGGTCAAGTTGCTGAATATCTTAGTGAGTTGAACGGCAAATTTAAAATCTTTAAATATTATATTGCCGAAGACGGTGGCGTATACATGGATATCAGTATCCCATCCTTGGTAGAAGAGTTTAATCCGGAATTGGTATTGTACTTAATCGGCCAGATTTTGTTGCCTCATGTGGAAGAATACTATCCGCAGTTGATGGAAAAAGTATGGGGCCGCAAGGAAGAAGAAGGCACTGTTAATTAACTAGTACACGACGATGCTGCGATTGCACCGTGATAGAATGTGTAATTGCACTGCGATATAATGTGTAGGTGTATCGCGATATAATGAAATGTGAATGGTAGCTATAGTCGCTGATGGAACTGTAGTCACCGATATAAAAAAGATAGGTCATGAAAATAATTTCGTGACCTATCTTTTTCATTATAATTTTTTCATTAGTCATATAATTTATATGGAGTAAAGGCCGGCACATAAAAGTTGGATATATAGCGTGGATGAGGAGTAGTCCATGTGATTCCAATACAATTCATCAAGCAGTATGCCTACAGCCTTTAAATATGTTTTGTCGGCGGTGGTGCTAAAGGAAGTGTAAAGCCTTGTCCCACAACTTCCGATGCATCGCTGATTGTCATAAAGGCTTGAGGATCTACGCGGTTGATGATAGCTTTTACCTTGGCAACCTCGGTCAACTTAATTACGCTGTAGATGACCTGCTTTTCCTGGCTGGTGTAGGCACCTTCGCCGTGAAAGAAGGTAACGCCGCGTCCGACATAGTGAATGAGGAGCTGTGCAATTTTTTCCGGCTTACTGGAAATGATAATGATCGCTTTGCGTTGTTTCATGCCCAAGACCACTTTGTTGGTAATGACGGCAGTAATATAAATGGATACAAAGGTAAGAATTGCTTTTTCCAAGGAGAATAAATAGGCCGCCCAGAAAAGGATAACCGTGTTGATAATCATGACGGCCGTACCCATTTCTAAGGAATAAAATTTTTTGACAATGGCCCCTACTACGTCGAGACCGCCGCTGTTGCCGTCGTACTTGTAAATAATCCCAAAGCCAATACCGGAGAGTAAACCACCGGTAATACAGGAAGTCATCGCATCGTGGATGAGATGCCACTCGGATAAAAAGGCGGTAGCATCAACGAGCACGGATAAGATACCGGTGCCGACGATACTTACGATGGTATAGCTGCGCCCCATAAATTTGTAGCAAGCAATCATGATTGGGATATTGAGAAGAAAGATAGCCATGCCGATAGGCATATTGAAAATATAATAAATGATAATAGCTACCCCACTGATGCCACTGCTTAAGAGTTGGAATGGAACAAAAAAGGCGTTTACTGCAATAGCAACCAGTAAACAACCGACAAAAGTGGCCACATAAGGAATTAGAAAATCCTTCACTGTGGTGCGAGTTAACGTATTCATGATATACATCCTTTCTAACAATGGTTACGCTTACGTACTATCATATCACGGATGGATAACAAAAGATATATGAAGAGCGTATTTATATTTTGTCAGTGTAGATACACTTTTTTGCGTAATCGGTAAGGTTGTGTGATTTATAGGAAAGTATAATAAATGCTAAGCTCTTATTTGAATTTCAAAATTGTGATTACTTGGAGTATCGGTTATTATGATAATACAAGCTAATAAACAATTAAGCATAGGTAGGAGGAGATGGGATGCATTTATTATCGGGATTGTTGTTCGGTGTATTGTTTGGATACTTCTTAAAACGCAGTCGATTTTGTGCTACAGGGATTACACGCGATATCGTGATGGAAGGTCGGACGTATAATTTTATTTATATTCCGGCCATCATTTTTACAGAAGCGTTTTTGTATTTTGGGTTAGTAGGCAGTGAAGCAGTGGCGGCACCGGCATTAGCACCGTTTTCGCTATTTCGAATTGCCTTGGGGAGTCTGATGTTCGGTATCGGTGCGGTGCTTTGTAATGGGTGTATTGCTTCCTCGTTGATAAAGTGCGGTGATGGCCGATTGATTGGCTGGTTATCGGTAGCCGTATTTACCGTCAGCGCCTATACGGCTAAAGTGGGAGCACTTAAATCAATTACGGGACAGCTTAATACGATTGCTGTTGTACGTCCAAAAGCAAAACCTATGGTATTAACTGTCATCGGTAGTGTATTGATGGGGATAGGTGCTGTATGGGCATCGGGATGCTTTGTAGGAAATGTTATGGTTGGTACATCGCAATTTTCAATGAAAGCTTGGTACTCATTGGTGTTCATTTATCTTGGTGTTTGGACGGCTACCAGGTTGTATTTGATGCGTAATCGCGATAAGGTTCAGCAAAGCTGACAGCAATGACGTTATATCTATGGGTATGCAGTAAATAATAATTTTGAGAGAACAAGTAATACAAATGAGTAATAAATTAGGTGTGTAATAAGGAGGTTATGATAATGGCTCAAGTGATTACAATTGATACGAAAGGTTTGGATTGTCCCGTTCCGTTGATGAAAATGAAAGAGGCATTAGAACCGCTACAGGCGGGAGATATCGTAGAAGTAGAATTTACCTGCCCCGAGGCTACGGTGAATTTACCAAACTATTGTCAGGAACACGGACATGATGTAGTAAGCTTTGAAAAGCTGAAGACCGGGTGGAAAATTACTGTGAAAAAATAAAAGCATGTGTAGATAAAACAGTGATCATATAGTTGATCATATATTTTGTACATGGGGATAAAAAAGTAGCCTATCGACAGCGGAAGCTCAGTCTTATGAAGAGTATTACTTAGGTTGATGGGCTACTATTTTTTATGACTTCAATATATATGCATCGTTTTTGAGGAGATGGAATATCGTTTTACTTTATAGTATCGTATTTCTTTATAGGAAAAATTAAGCAGTGAAGCATCGGTCACATACATACAACAAAAGACCTCGAGCGTGGAGGCCCGAGGTCTTTTGTTTGTAAAGAAGATGGAGTATGTATAGAGTGGTAGTCTATACGATATATAAAAATGCACAACAACGCGTGTGGTTATAACGTTGCGGCAATTTTACCGAAGTGAAACGGAACCGTTGTCTACTGTGACATAGAGGATGCGTAAGCCCGACTCTTCTAAATGAAGATAGGCCGGAGAACTTTGCCGCGTGAAATGATATAGTGTGTCACCTTGTAGTCGTTTGTGCTCCAAATACGATCCCCGCAGAGGGGAAGGCTGAAGGCTTGGCACATAGATAAAGCTATGTGCTGCAGGTTTGAGATAGGTAGACGTTGTGAGGACATCTGCCGTTGCCTTCAAGCCTTTGCGGACCATCACATTAAAGTCGGTGGCCCGTCCCACGCAATGCGTATGGTGAGCCCCATCAAAGAAAGCCAAATCCAATGGCTGTAGGTGATAGGTGTCCGCTGTCTCTTGAAAGGAAAGGTACAATTGATTGGTTAGCGGAGTAATTATGCGATCATATCCGGAAAGTACGGTAAATTCTGATTCATTAAGGTCTACTGTAGCCGAGCTTATCCGTATGTCAAAGTCTCTTTTTTGATAAGAGCTTTGGTGAGGAGAGATAAAGAACTCGGTGGTAGTGCCACCGGACCAAGTTGAGGAAAACGCCCGTTGACGGGGAATGACAGTAATTTCCATGAAGCCCTCCCGAATATAATTATCAGCAAACTTATCTCGCTGACTACACTATAAAACCCGTACGTCTGAAATGGGTCAAAAAATTAAATCAATATTCAAAATTGTGATAGACGTTTTTTAGTCGATATTTGATGTAACATTAGACGTAACAAAGAACATACGGTATGATATACGGTATGAAGAATCATTTGAACCTGTATAAAAGACTGGAGGATGTAGTATTATGGCAAAGCTAGTTGAATTTGTCCCGAATTTCAGTGAAGGCCGCGATAAGGCTAAGGTGGAAAAAATCGTTGACGAAGCACGTAAAATTAAAAATCTTCGTATTTTGGATTATTCCAGCGATGCTGACCATAACCGTTCGGTAGTGACTATTATTGGTTCGCCGGAAGCTGTTACGGAAGCAGCTATTAACATGGCCAAGGTAGCTATCGAACTCATTGACATGCGCACTCATGAAGGGGCTCATCCGCGTTTTGGTGCCGTTGACGTTGTACCGTTTACACCGGTATCCGAAGTAACCATGGAAGAATGTGTGGCTATTGCCAATACGGTAGGCAAAGCGTATGGTGATATGGGCATTCCCGTATATTTGTATGAAGATGCTTGCACGAAAGAAGCTCGTCGTAACTTAGCTTCCGTACGTAAAGGCCAGTATGAAGGCTTCTTTGAAAAAATTAAGGATCCCGAATGGGTACCGGACTATGGACCGGCAGAAATGAATGAAAAATCCGGCTGCTCTGCTGTAGGGGCACGCGCTGCATTGGTAGCGTTTAATGTAAATCTTAACACTAGTGACCTATCGATTGCCGATGCTATCGCTAAGAAGGTGCGCCATATCGGCGGTGGCTTGCGCTATGTGAAGGCCATGGGAGTTATGCTGGAAGAACGCAACCAAGTACAGGTATCGATGAACCTTGTTAACTATGAAAAATCCGCTGTATACCAAGCCTTTGAAATGATTAAGATGGAAGCTCGTCGCTATGGCGTCAGCGTAGTGGGCAGTGAAATTATCGGCACCGTACCGATGAAATCCCTCTTGATGGCAGCTGAGTATTACCTACAGATTGAAAACTTTGATATTAATCAGATTTTAGAAAAACAGCTACTTGATTAATCGTGTTAATTAGTAATACAATGTTGTATATGTGACAATGTATAGGTGTGCTATCCGGTAGGACTTGCTTTAAGATGATACTCTTTTGTTTGAAAGGTTATCGTAGGTGTATTGCCGTTCTTACGGATGGCACCGATACTGTTTGTGGTTACTATTACAGTGGATACTCAGATTGAGAAGATTATGGGAGGTGCTCGCATGTTAAGCGATATTGAAATTGCGCAACAGAACGTAATGGAGCCGATAACAACCATTGCCGACAACTGCGGAATTAAACCGGAAGAGCTGGAACAGTACGGTCATTATAAGGCGAAAGTATCCTTGGATATTTTTAATCGTCTTAAGGATCGACCGGATGGTAAATTGGTGTTGGTAACGGCTATTACGCCTACACCGGCCGGCGAAGGTAAATCGACGACCAGCATTGGTCTCGGTCAGGCGCTGAATAAAATAGGTAAGAACGCAATTATCGCTTTACGCGAACCATCGCTGGGACCGGTGTTCGGTATTAAAGGAGGCGCTGCCGGTGGTGGCTATGCTCAAGTAGTACCAATGGAAGATATTAACCTTCATTTTACCGGAGATATGCATGCAATTACAGCGGCTAATAATTTATTGGCAGCCATGATAGATAATCATGTACACCAGGGTAATGAATTGCGTATCGATGTGCGTCAAGTTTCTTGGCGTCGTGTAATGGATATGAATGATCGGGCGCTTCGTCATGTAACGGTGGGATTAGGCGGTAAGGTATGTGGTTTCCCCAGAGAAGACGGTTTTATGATTACCGTTGCCTCGGAAATTATGGCTATCCTTTGCTTGGCAACGAGCTTGGAAGATTTGAAACGCCGCTTCGGTAACATTGTTATTGGTTGCAATCTTGATGGCGATCCTGTCTATGTACATCAACTGGGTTGTGAAGGGGCGATGGCAATGCTCATGAAGGATGCTATCAAACCTAATTTGGTGCAGACCTTGGAACATACGCCGGCCATCGTCCATGGTGGTCCGTTTGCCAATATTGCTCATGGTTGTAACTCTATTTTGGCGACTAAATTAGCCTTGAAGTTAGGCGATATTGTTATTACGGAAGCCGGCTTCGGTGCGGATTTAGGGGCTGAAAAATTCCTGGATATTAAATGTCATTACGGTGATATTTATCCGGATGCGGTCGTTTTGGTTGCTACGATTCGGGCATTGAAGATGCATGGTGGCGTAGCAAAGAAGGACCTCGGTATTGAAAATCCGAAAGCTGTTGGCGAAGGCTTTGTAAACTTAGCTAAACAGGTAGAAAATATGCGTGCTTTTGGGTTACCGGTTTTGGTAGCTATCAATAAATTTGCTACGGATACACCGGCAGAAATCGATATGCTGCTTCAAAAATGTGACAGCTATGGCGTAGATGTTACCCTCAACGAATGCTGGGAAAAAGGCGGTGCCGGCGGTATCGACATGGCTAAACAGGTGGCAGCTATGGTAGAAGGTACGGATATTAAACCGGTTATGATGTACGATGTTAATGAGCCCATTCCGACAAAAATCGAAAAAGTAGTACAACGTATTTACGGTGGTAATGGTGTTGAATTTACGCCAAATGCAAAGAAGCAAATTCAACAGTTGGAAGCATGGGGCTTAGATAAACTGCCTGTTTGTATGGCTAAAACACAGTATTCCTTAAGCGATGATCCTACTTTATTGGGGGCACCGAAGGACTTTACTATTACTGTACAGGATGTGCGCGTAGCTAACGGGGCAGGTTTTATCGTTTGCCAAACCAGTAATATTATGGTTATGCCGGGGTTACCGAAGAAGCCGGCGGCTTTGGCTATGGATGTAACTGAAGATGGCAAGATTACCGGACTTTTCTAATATATAAACAATGGGAGAATATTCATGGAATTAAAAGGATTATCCGTAGAAGCATTTATTAACGAAACCGGTTCCAGTTCACCGGCTCCGGGTGGCGGTAGTATTGCGGCACTTAATGCGGCATCGGCAGCAGCATTGGTAGAAATGGTAGCATCTCTTACTATCGGGAAAGAAAAGTATGCTGCGGTGGAAGCCGATATGAAAGCCGTACAGGCAAAGGCAAGCGAATTAAAAACGAAGTTCGTTAATTTTATTGACGAAGACAGTAATGCTTTTAATAAGATTATGGCCGCTTTTAAATTGCCGAAGGGAACGGATGAAGAAAAGGCGGTTCGTTCCGAAGCTATTCAAACGGCAACCAAGGAAGCGGCACTTGTGCCGTTCCATGTAGGTGAGGCGGCAAATGAATTGTTTGCCTTAGCCGAGGAAGTCATTACTAAAGGCAATCAAAATGCGGTAACCGATGGTGCCGTGGCTGCAATGAATGCGCGGGTCGCCGTAAAAGGTGCGTTCCTTAATGTAAAAATTAATTTGGGATCCATTAAGGATGAAGCCTTTGTAGCTGAGCTTAATGCTAAGATGGAAGCCATCGAAAGCGAAGTGAATGCAAAGGAAACGACCTTACTTTCAAAAGTCGTATTGTAAATGATTAGACCTCCCTTGATAGCTCTTTGAAGCCCGGTCTTGCGAAGGGCATTCTTCATAGCTATCAAGGGAGGTCTTTTTATATCCTCGACTTTTGCCAGTCAGGGCATTAAAGAGGGAGTGACATAGATAGCCGGCTTTTTTGCATACGACGTCTTAAGCCCGGTCGTCAGGAATAAAGAGAAAGGCTATCAAGGGAGGTCTTTTTATATCCTCGACTTTTGCTAGTCAGGGCATTAGAGAGGGAGTGACATAGATAGCCGGCTTTTTTTACATACGACGTCTTAAGCCCGGTCGTCAGGAATAAAGAGAAAGGCTATCAAGGGAGGTCTTTTTATATCCTCGACTTTTGTTAGTCAGGTCATTAAAGAGGGAGTGACATAGATAGTCGGCTTTTTTTGCATACGACGTTTTAAGCCCGGTCGTTAGGAAAAAAACCATATATCGAAGCAGGTTATTTACTAATCGGTCTGCTAAGATATATGGGCTTTATTATACATAGGATTTATTTTTACTGTATTAGCGCTTGATGTCGATTATGTCACCGATAATTTGATAATGTGGTTGCCAACCACCGTTGAAGTCTGGGTAAGTTTGGGGCGCAGCTGCATAGTAGTCTTGGATATTCTTGGCTAAGTCTTCACGACTGAATTGATGCATGTACAGCTTGCGACATAGGAAAGTGACCTTTGCTTCTTCGTAAGTAACACCGTTACCGAAAGCAATTGGCGTCAACCCGGCGCCTTTAGCTTTATCTTCGTTGCGACCGGAATGAGATCCCATATAAGCAAGCGCTTTTTTATACTCCGGAGCATAGAAGCTCAACGTAAAGAACTCGTTGTTTTTCAAAAACTCACTGGTATAACGGGCCGGATGCACATAAATTGTAGCAGCCGGATGGGCTTGACCGGGACCGTTCCAAATGGAGCCTAAAGCACCCCAACTTAACGTGCAACTATTATAGATATCCATGGAGCCGGCGGTAACCAAAGCCCAGTCTTTATCGAATAGCTGGAAAATTTTATAATCCTCTTCTTTGAAATCTACCATGATAAACCGTCCTCTCTTTACGTCAAACAAACTCTTTTTTCAATACGAGATACCATATAAGAAAAGTAACTCGCTTTTATATTGTAAAGTTACATTTATAATAAATCAATACATTAGATTCCAATAGTTATATTTTCCCTAACCTGCAGAAAGGGATATCCACTCAAGATTGCGTAAGTCATAACAGAAAAAAGAGGGATACCTCCATTGTAGGCACGTCATCCGTAAGACCTGACTGCTTGTCCTAACCCGCAGAAAGGGACATCCGCTCAAGATTGCGAATGTCGTTAGTGATTAGAAAAATAGAATTGTAGTTATGAATGCAAAAAGACCAACCGTGATAGCTATGAAGAATGCCCTTCGT
>NZ_AUAN01000003.1 GCF_000428745.1 Veillonella magna DSM 19857 | reverse complement strand
ATAACCAATGTAGAAATAGATGTAATTCTTTCTCGGCAGTGCTAAGTTTATTAGTAAAAGCTATTTTACATGATTTGCAAAACCATCGCTGTGATCCTGACTTTAACACTCCATGTCTAATACATTTTTGACTGCAATTAGGACAAATCACTTGCTTCATATGTTATTCCTCCTTTTTTGTTTTTGTATAGGAAGATATAACCTTATTTAGGCCAGTATTTACAAGGGCCTATCGATATTTTTACACACACTTTTTGTCCAACCTTTATCTTCTCCCAAAAAAGATAAAACCGCTATAACCCCAGTACTTAACTGGTTTTATAGCGGTTTTCACCCACACTTTTTGTCCTATAACTCTCTTAATAAGATATCGACAAGCTTTGCACTCGATAAACTATCGACTTCAACACGAATGCCGATGTCAACAAAAAGAGAGACCTCATTGAGGTCTCTCTTTTCACATTTCCTAGTGCCCGAATTATTTCTGGCTGTTGATGGACAATACTTTTCTTGTAATTGGTTCTGCGTGTTTTTCGAAGAACTGAAGAGCAACTTCCGGGAACAAAGCGTAAGTCAATACGTCTTCGTCGCTGAAGCCTTCGAAACCGTGATCGGTCAATTCCTGACGGTATTTTTCCAATTCCGGTTTAATGAGGTCTGCCGGACGGCAAGTGATAGGTTCTTCGTCGCCGATGATTTTCTTGCGAATATCGTCGGAAATCGGTGCCGGTAAGCGACCATATTTACCGCGAACAAGATCTTTAACTTCGTTAGAGGTCATAGTATAACGTTCCATTCCGTTTGCCATGAAGTTTACGTTCATCATAGCCATAGTACCAACGATCTGGCTGGTCGGAGTTACCAACGGAGGATATCCGAGGTCAGCACGAACTTTCGGCATTTCGTTCATTACATCAAAGAACTTGTCAGCCATGCCCATTTCACGCAACTGGTTCTGCGTATTGGAGAGCATGCCGCCAGGAATCTGGTAATGACGAACTTCCGGCAATACTTCGTGAGCCGGTGTAATACCGAATTCTTCGGAGATTTCTTTACGAACGCCACGGAAGTATTCAGCTAATTCACGCATAGCGTTGAGGTCCAAACCGGTATCATATTCAGTACCGCGGAACATTTCAACGATGCTTTCCGTTGCCGGCTGAGAAGTAGCATGACCGAACGGACTCAATGCAGTATCGATGATATCAACACCGGATTCTACTGCTTTCATGTATGTAGCGCTGGCAAGACCGCAAGTGAAATGGCTGTGCAAGTCGATAATCATGTCATCGCCCAATGCTTTCTTAAGATCCTTAATCAAGGAAGCAGCATCGTACGGTGCGAGCAAACCGGACATATCCTTAATGCAGAGGGAGTCGATACCCATTTCTTTTAATTCTTTTGCTACATTAACGAACATTTCGTTCGTGTGTACCGGGCTGATAGTATACACCATGGTGCCCTGTACATGAACGCCACATTTGTTACCGGCTTCGATAGCGGCACGCATGTTCCAAGGATCGTTCAATGCGTCGAAAATACGGATGCGGTCGATACCGTTTTCTTTTGCTTTACGAACGAAAGCTTCTACTACGTCATCAGCGTAGTGTTTATAACCAAGAAGGTTCTGACCGCGCAACAACATCTGAAGCGGCGTGTTCTTGATGTGAGCTTTTAAGGTACGAAGACGCTGCCATGGATCTTCATCGAGGAAACGAAGGCAGCTATCAAATGTAGCACCGCCCCAGCATTCCAATGCATCGTAACCGATAGCATCCAATTTTTCCAATACAGGCACCATCTGGCTAGTACGCATACGAGTTGCCAAGACGGACTGATGACCGTCACGAAGGACGGTTTCCATGAGTTTCACTTTTTTCGCCATTATTAATCCTTCTCCTTCACATTTGAGATGAATCGAACACTGCCGACTCTGTAAAATCTTCCACATTTCACAGATGTTTGCGATTCAAATCATTATTCTACAGATTGCGTCTCACAAGTCACTATCTTAAAAATAAAGACAGGCTTGTTTACGCCACAACACTATTAGACTACTTATACATGCCTTTGTCAACACATTTTTTAATACGGAATAATCATCTATGAGCGCTGTTTTTCTTAATTTTAGACTATTTTAATTTTTTCGGCCCTGTTTCCAAAACTATATTTTTGCCTTCTTTTTTTACCTGGACATAAAAATTATTTATACCATCCTTATAATACTCCATTTTTATCTCTAACAGCATCTTGCCGATTTGCGTCTCGATTTTTTCTGTCAGGAACTCACGATAGAAAGCATCTTGTTTATTTTCAACAGCTTTTTTCTTGGCGATTTTCGCTTGTCTAAGCCCTTCGCCGCGAAGCATGGCATTCTCAAATGTTTCCTCTTCCGTAAAGCCTTTAAACATATCTGCGTCACTTAAATTCTTTTGAATTTTGATTTTAGCCATTTTATTTCCTCCTTACTTAGTCGCTTATGAAAAAGACCTGCTAAAGCAGGTCTTTTAGCCTATGCTAATTACGCAACTACAATCTTTAATCAGATTTTAATAATATTATAATTTTTACTAATTATTATTTTTTCTTATCCGATGAATCGCTTGCATCATCCTTCGACGAAGAAGTACCATAGGTACCGTCTTCCATATTTTTCTTAATTGAGGCAACGGTAATCGTGCTCAAAGTTTGCGGCGAATCAAAGGTATGAATCGTTTCAAAGCCTACCCCAAGGCGCCCCTTGCTAAGAGATAATACTTCGTCTTCTTTATTCACCTTGGCAATATAAATATCCTTATTCATATCAACACCGATAAGGCGATATCGTCCCGGCGGATTGATAACACGCCATCCACCCTCGGTGCCGTTGAACATAAAGACATCGCCGGTACGCACATTATCGTAGAAGAAGCGATCTTCATCATAAAAAACTGCAATGCGACCGATATTAGAAGCCTGCATATACACACGACGCGTGTCATAGTTGGCATCGGTACGGTAAATACGATATGCATTCTCCGCTACCTTAATTTTCATGTATACCACATTAGTTGCCGTGGAAAAAGCCGCTTCCGTGATACGGCTATCCGATGGTAAATCCTCCATTGTCGTATCCACTTCATGGTCCGGATTTTCCGGATCGATGCGCGCTAACACAACAGCATCCTTAGGTCCGCCGTATAATCCCATGATTGCCAAATCACGGTCAGGTAGCCACTCGAAGTAGCTTACCATTCGCCCCTTGAGATCAAGCTTGGTTGGTTCTTTCTTGCCGGATGTATAAATTTTAACCGCATCATTGGTAACCACGGCCATGTACTTATGCCCTTCCGAATAATATTTACGTCCTTCCGTAACATCAGGAAAATTGCCGTCCTTTTCCTGCGATGCATTGCTTACAGCAAAATCCGTAGTCGGTGCCAAGTATACTTGATCCAAATAATAGTACACACCGCCCTGTAATAGAAGGCCTACTACAAAGGCCGTGCAAATCTTGCCGAATGATTTCATAACGCCTCCTATTACTTAACAATGAACGCCGTCGGAATCATACGTTCACCCAATAAATCCGCTGGTTTATTGACTACTTTACCATTATAATACAATGTCGTACTGGAACCGCCATCTAAATTAGCGGCAATATAACAACCTTCGGCATAAAGAACATCCTGTACATCACGCAAGGTCGCTCCGGTAGAATATCCCGGTTGACGTCCATCAATAACTAAGAAGATAACCGTACCATCTTTTTTCTGACCGATGGCTGTACGCGGACCAATCCCCCAACCGCCATCACCTTCGGTAATCATCTTCTTACCATTCACAATCAATGGTGGTCCGAAAGTAATTCCTTCGGAAGCTTCCATATCTGCTAACTCCGTCTTATTATAATTACCGGCAATAAGGTTACCGCTCTTGGTAAAGCCTACGAAATCTACGTTTTCATCAGGGCCTACATCCTGACCAATAACATATTTGCCATCGCGCAAGATAAAGCCATACGGCAAGCGCCCTGTACCCGTACCATTCGGATCGTGGAACCCACCGCCGTTAATAGCCGCTACCGCATCATTATCCTTGGCGATATTACTGGTAGTTTCTCCTTTTTCTTGGATATTCTTCGCCGTAGCTACGTGAATACGACGGGGATCCGGAATTTCCAATAAATAGCCTACATAGCGACTGGATTCAATTTTACGTAGCTTTAATGTATTATCTTCTCTGGCCTTAAATTTAAACAAGTCCTGACTGCGCACGGTTCCTACCGAGCCTAATATGGCATTAAGCTCATCTTGGTCGAAAAGCCACGTAATATAATGCGGATGCCGCGACCGCATGATTGCCCCCACTACGGTGCGCTTAATATTATCAAACGGACCGAACAAAACAATGAACGGCGCTGATACCGCGGTAAAAATAAACATAACAAGGATAAACTTTACCCATGCTTTTCGAAAGAACGATTTCATAGTTATCTCCCATCCTCAATTATAAGTCTGTATACTGTTCTGTCGTAATGCGCTCTTCGAAATGCGCTAAATCAACGGCATTACCTATCCAAATACGATGTAATGTAAGTGGATTATCACCTTGATGTACCCATCCCGGATTCATCGTTACCGCCAATCGAATACCTGCTTCCTTGGCCGCCGTTTCTGCCTGAGCATCTACCCGTCCGTAAGGATAGCAAAACCATACATTATCAATGTCCAGTTTATCCTTAAGCGCTTGTTGTGCTTTAACAATATTATCTTTCTTTGCCTCCGCTGACAATTCATTCATTCGTACGTGATCATAGCCATGACTGGCAATAGTAACGCCGTCATCTTTCATTTCTTTAATCTGCTCCCACGTCAATCGCTGTCCTACATCACCGGGATTTACATACACAGTTGCGGCAAATCCATATTTCTTCAGCGCCGGATACACAACGGAATATGTATCTGCATACCCATCATCGAACGTCAGCACTACCGGTTTTACGGGCACTGCTTTACCGCTTGTTACATAGTCATATAACTGCTCCATTGTAATCGGATGGAATCCCTTGTCCTTTAAAAATTTCATTTGTGCTAAGAACAAATCCTCGCGAAGCACCGCATCATTATCCTTATCAGGTCCAATTTTGTGATACATCAATACCGGGATTCCTTTGGGTACTGCTGTCGCTACCTTCTCTTGCACCGGAGCCTTTGCCTCGGGCTTTGACTCTGTCGTCGGCGCCGCTCCAAAGCTACATCCGGCTATGATTACCACAAGACCTATGAGCAACGCGCAGAGAATATATATTTTTTTCATGATAACATGTAACCTCCTACGTATCCGCCATTTATTGTAAGTATCTTTCCATTCAATCATTAGGAACTTATTTTTGTTGCGATACAACGCCAAACTCCCTCAACTATATCTCTTTTTGCTTTTACGATATATTTTACCATTTTTTTAGTATTTTCGCAGTAAATTTCTCTATATTGACAAGCCTTTCTCCCACTCATATACTGAAAGTGTATATCATCTTGGCTATTAAGGGAGGGAATATAATGAAAAAAAATATAGCACTTGTACAATTCGCCGTCACTGTCGGTGACGTTGCGGCTAACTATACACGGGTCGAACAACTTCTTACCGAAGCAGTGGCCAGTCATCCCGATATTATCGTCTTGCCCGAAACTTGGAATACCGGTTTTGCGCCGACTCCGGCGCTCAAGGATATGGCTGATCCCGACGGCGAGCGTACCCGCCACTTTCTATCCGACTTTGCCGAAAAACATGCCGTGAATATCGTCGGCGGATCGGTAGCTACCGTAAAAAAAGGGTGTGTATATAATACTACATACGTCCTTGACCGACAGGGTTCGGTAATTTCCGAATATGACAAAATACATGGCTTCAGCCCGGCAAAAGAAGAAAAATTCTTTACTGGCGGTAATCACATTCATCATTTTATGCTGGATGATATTCCTTGCTCTAGCTGCATTTGTTACGATATTCGCTTTCCCGAATTAGTACGTACCGCCGCATTACAAGGAGTAGATCTTTTCTTTGTACCTGCACAATGGCCTACGATTCGCTTACGTCATTGGGAAATACTGAATATAGCCCGAGCAGTAGAAAATCAAATGTTCTTATGCGCCGTGAACGGTTGCGGTCAGTTGGGGAAGGTCACCTGCGCCGGTAACTCTCTTCTATTAGATCCATGGGGCGAAGAAATTCTTCACTTAGACGGTACCGAGCAGGTACGGACAGCTAGTATTGATTTATCTATATTAAAAGATATTCGTCAACGCATCAATGTATTTCATGATCGTAAACCCGGTCTATATCGTAGCGACTACTAAGCGTCTTTCCTTTCTGACTACATTTCACATACAACATATGCGTTGTATAATACTCTCCCCTATATCAAGAAAGAGAGATGATTTCATATCCGGAAATCATCTCTCTTTTTATTCTACATAATCCACCATCTCATTTAATATAAATAGCTCGCTGTTCATCAGGTCGATCAAGGAAAATTCTATCTTGTGCCACTCCATTGTTTTCTAAAAAAGCTATCCACTCTTTCATAAAACGATGACCGCCGATAACAATAAAACGTCCTTGTTCTACTAAAATACTGTCTTCCATTAGTTTTTTTACTGCTTGTTCAAAACTATATCTATTATTCTTATACATATAACGCACACGTTCATCGTGTACTTCCAGTTCGGTCAACTCTTCCAATGGTTCGGCTACATTTAACGAAAGAATAGGACCATCACCACCGGCTTCCAGTAGATCACGAATAAATGCATGCAAACTGGACAGACCAACGCCCATAGTCAAAGCTACAATAGGACCCTTCGGCGGAACACGAAGATGCGTAGCCGATGTCAAAATAAAAATCCCGTCACCTACTTGATACTCTCCTAGGGTCTTTTTAAATAAGGACGGCTCCGCAGCTATACGCGTAGAAAATACAATCGCATTATCACATTCTCTAGTAGAAATAGAAAACGTTCTCGTAAACGCAGGATCAAAATCGGCTTCCGTTATTCCGCCCAACAATGCGCACCGTGTTTCTTTATCAGCTTGCTTTATCTTTTGTGCCAGCTCCGGCGACAATCCCTCGTAGAGCGCCACGCGCATATGAGCACCACCGGTCCAATGCATGCCTTCTGGCACATATAGTGTATAAGTACGTAACGATGTTCCTTTCTTTTTACAGTCTTTGATATCTGCCAAATAAATAGCCACAAACGTCACTCCTTTCATTCTCACCAGAGAACTCCTTTTATACATATGTGTTGCGGCATCCGCATTACTCTTTCGTCCGTAGTTTTCGCACACTCTTCATCACAATGTACAGATGTCATTTTTATTATTCTTCACTCATATTTAAAATTCCTCTTTTTAGATGTAGATGCAACAAAAAATCCGTTGCGAACATCACATTGTATATCGCGATGTGATTACCGACAACGGATTTTCATTGTATATCCTATTACTTATAAGAAAAAAGAGCTTATCATACACTCCCGCTTTAGGCGAAAAAATTTATACATACTCTCGATTAATCGACGCGATTAATCGGTTGTCCCTTCGCGAAAGCCTTAATGTTCTCCCGCAACAAATCAATTAAACGCCGTCTCGTTTCTAAGCCGCGCCATCCCATATGCGGAGTAATAATAACAGAGTCCATCGTAAATAATGGACTGTTCTCGTCTAAGGGCTCTACTTCTTGTACGTCTAAACCGGCTCCGGCAATAACTCCTTCTTGTAAGGCTCTAATCAATGCTTCCTCATCAATAAGAGCACCTCGTGCGGTATTAATAATATATGCGGAAGATTTCATCTTATCTAATGCTGCTTTATTAATCATGTGCCGTGTTGTTTCATTCAATGGACAATTCAATGACAGAAAATCACTTTCTCGTAGCACGGTATCAAAATCTGTGAAGTGTACACCCTCACTATCTTCGCGAGGTGTTCTTGTTGAAACAATGACACGCATTCCCAATGCTTGAGCTACCTTACTCATTTCTTTTGCAATATTACCATAACCGATGAGTCCCAATGTCTTTCCGTTTAACTCTACATGTTTGACCATTAAATGCTTGTGGAAATTATCATGATTCCCCTCTGCCAACATACGTATCTGCTTTTGCATTTCACTGGCTAAATTCAGCATCATCATAATTCCCGTGTGAGCTACGCGTTCACTACTATATGTCGGAATATTACAGAGCATAATCCCTTTTTCTCGAACTGCATCAAGATCAATATTGTTGTATCCCGTACCTGCTTCACAAATCATCTTCACGCTATCCGGGAATTGACGAATAATCTTACCCGGCACCTTCATTTCTTTCGTCACTACTACAGTAGCACCTTGAACACGTTCCAAAATCAGATCTTCCGGTGTTTCATCATAAATAATAACCTCAGAAGCAATAGATGAATAATCTACATTACCATCATAATTTACCAAGCCTGCATTAAGTACTACGGTTTTATCATTCATAAGAGACTCCTTTTCGTACAACTATATGTGATACTTCAATGATAGCAACAAATCAACATCAACGCAATAATATAAAAAAGAGTACATCGTCATACTCACGATGTACTCTTACGCTTGGTGCGGTTGATGGGACTTGAACCCATACGAGCGTACGCTCACCACCCCCTCAAGATGGCGTGTCTGCCATTCCACCACAACCGCATATTCTTTTAATGGTGCCTCAGGACAGAATCGAACTGTCGACACACGGATTTTCAGTCCGTTGCTCTACCGACTGAGCTACCGAGGCATGAATAAAAAAATGGCGACCCCGATCAGATTTGAACTGACGATCTTCGCCGTGACAGGGCGACATGTTAACCGCTACACCACGGGGCCGCGTATCTGACGCTCACGTCAGGTACTTGTATAATATATCATGTTTACTTTTAAATTGCAAGTCTTTTTTTAAAAAATATCGCTTTACGTTAACACGTAAAGCGATATTTTAATTAGGGCTTAAGAAACTCTCTCTCGTATATGTTTATAGATGTTATTCAACTTCCAATATCATTATTCCAATATCATTATAAAGTTAAATGCTTGGTGCCAATGCTTGGTCTTCATCGGTAAGCTTACCTTGCAAATCCTTATCCGTCATAGCACATACTGCCGAATCAGACCATACATTTTCTGCCGTTTCAATCATATCAATAATAGTATAAATCGGCAAAATAACCCCCATAAGACCAATCGGCGCGCCAATAGACGACATCAAGGACAACGTCAAGAAGTAACATCCCATCGGTACGCCTGCGTTACCTACGGCTGCCAGTACGGCAATAAAGAGCCAGCCTATCATTTCACCTAACGATAATTCCATCCCTGCATTCTGCATCAAGAAAAGAGACGTTACCAAAATAAATGCCGCACAGCCATTCATATTAATAGTCGTACAAATCGGTAACACAAACCGAGATACTGCTGTATTGGCTTTTAAATTCTGTTCTGCCGAAGCCAACGTTACAGGCAAAGTACCTGCCGAGCTTTTAGTAAAGAGTGCCACCATAACAGCCGGTGACATTTTTTTGAATACTGTTATAGGATTCAACCCACGAGCAATTAGGAACAGCGGAATCACAATAAAGAACTGAATCAAGTTCCCACCGATAACAATGGCCGTATATTTACCAAGCGCGCCGACAATAACACCAGCTTCGATTTGTGCTGCCAACTGAGCCGCAAAAGCCAAAATGCCCACCGGCAAAATCCAAAGCAATGCACGAATTAATGTAAATAATACTTCCTGGAAGCCTAACAAAATTTTTAAGAAGGCATCACGATTTTCTGTTTTAGGCATAAAAGCTAATGCCAAACCTACAGCCGCCGCAATAAGCATTACCGACAATACATTGCCTGACAAGAATGGCTGCAGGAGATTATTAGGTATAATCGACAAGAAGTGATCATAATAGGTAATCTTACCCAACTTTTCAGGTACCTGAGCTACCCCGGCGCCGATAAGATCGGCAGAAATATTGCCCGGCTGAATCCATAAATAAAGCGCTAAACCTACAGCTGCCGCGCAAATTGTAGTAAGAAGCGTATAAGTAACCGCATGAGCAAAAATACGACCTGTGTTTTTATTCGACCCCAATGCTGCCAAAGTGGTGATAACCGCCAATGTAATTGTCGGAACCGCAATAAATTGGAACAGTCTAGTAAACACTGATGCCACAAAATTAAACAATTCGTTTAATCCCGGATTATTCATCCAACCCAGAATTCCCCCTATAATAAGGGCCGCAATCCATAGAAGCAATTGTTTCAGCTTGCCTTGTCCTCGGCTACTGTCCAATGCTTCCTTGGCCTTGCGATTGACTTGATTTTCATCATGTTCTGCCATAAAAATCCCTCCAAAGCTACGCTTTCTTAAACCCTATAATAATTATGGGAATAATTATATTCCTACTTGTAGACAATGTCAATTGACTTTCAGTACTTCACAACTTCACTTTTCATCAACATGATAAGCAAAAAGCAGCCAAGATGAAATCAAATCTCAACTGCCTTTACTTATACAATTTATGCAATACGGAGTATTTCCTCTATTTACATCAATCAAATTATAACTTATCTTAATTCCGCATGTATTACAAGCTATTTTGCTTCCTTAGGTACATCTGCCGGAACAGTAATTCCCAATTTCGTTAGCTGACTATTATTGATAGCTAATTTCATCATATCCTGCATCTGGATCGGCATATCCTGCGGCTTTTTCTTGCCATCCAAAATATCGGCTGCCATATGACCTGCCTGTACACCCAATTTATAGTAATCTACCGTATAGCCCATTAATCCGCCGCCAGATAATAAATTATCGTCCGCAATAAATACCGGAACTTTTGCTGCATCGGTAACTGCCGTCAAATTAGGCATAGCCGATGCCACCAAATTATCTGTTGGTACAAAAATAGCCTTTACGCCTTGATTAACAAGATTTTGTGCTACCTGTTGGATATCGTTGACACTGGTAATCGTACCCTCCGTCACATTCAACCCCTTCTTAGCCGCATATGCTTTGAAAGCCTCTATTTGAGCCTGCGAATTAACCTCACTAGACGCATAGACAACTCCGATTTCTTTTACACTCGGCATAACTTTCAAAATTAAATCAACTTGCTTTTCCAAAGGATTAAAGTTTGTTACTCCCGTAACATTAGTTCCCGGAGCCTTCATATCTTTAATCAAATCAGCCTTTTTATAATCAAAGATTGCTGCACCTACAATTGGTATATCTTTGGTTTTATTCGCCATAACCTGTGCAGCCGATGTAGCTACCGCAAAAACAAGCTTATCGTTATCCGCTACAAACCGATTGGCAATGCTTTCCATATTAGCATGGTCACCCTGTGCATTTTGACGATCAATAGTAATATTCTGACCTTCTTTATAGCCACGCTCTGCCAAACCATCTACAAAACCTTTTACCGAAGCATCCAACGCAGGATGTTCAACCGGCTGAATGACACCGATTCGAGGGGAATCAGAACCAGCACTCGATCCGGACGACCCACATCCGCCTACCATTACACCGGCCATGATCAACATCGCCACAGCTACTCCCATACTACGCTTAAACATACTAGAAACTCCTTTCTACCTGGCTCTTCACTGAGCCTCTACCATTCTACATATATCTTACTGGCACAATGCTTTTTCACAAGACAATTGTATGCCCGCTCGCAAGATGTATCCATTATACTCCTGAATGCTATTTATTTCAACTGCAGTCAACGTCGCTGTTATATTATATCCATTTATAAAAAGCAAAGAACCCGGCAACCTTTCGGTTACCGGGTTTCAAGGTCATCAGCTTATTCAGCAGTGAACGGCAATAAAGCAATTGCACGAGCACGTTTGATGGCTAAAGTCAATTTGCGCTGATGTTTAGCGCAAGTGCCGGAAATACGGCGCGGAAGAATTTTACCGCGTTCCGTAGTGAAACGGCGAAGCTTAGCAACGTCCTTGTAATCAATTTCTTCAACATGATCAACGCAGAAGTTGCAAACTTTTCTTCTTGGCTTTCTGCCTCTATCTCTTCTCATTGTGAATCCTCCTTTTCGAATTAGTAGGAGTCCTAAACATTAGAACGGAATGTTCTCCTCGTTGTTGCCGCTTCCGAAGCTATCAAAGTTAGAACCGCCTCCGAAGGAATCCGCTGCATGCTGTGCATCAAGCGATTGTCCTACAAAATTGGCAACAACTTCGGTTACGTAACGTTTTTGACCATCCTGCGTTTCATAAGAACGCGTCTGCAGACGGCCTTCTACGAAGCAACGACTACCTTTACGAAGGTTGCCGGCTGCCTCCCCGAGTTTTCCCCAAGCCACACAATTAATAAAAGCGGTCTGTTCTCTCATTTCATTGGTGGTGGAATCAACATATGTGTTCGTCGCAGCCACGGTAAACGTTGCTACGGCTCTACCAGTTTTGGTAAAGCGAACTTCCGGGTCACGAGCTAAATTACCTAAGATTTGTACAGAATTCATTCTTACCTCCCAGGGCTTTTGCTTATGCTTCGTGTTTAACAATCAGGTGTTTAAGGACTTCATCGTTGATTTTCAACACACGATCGATTTCTTTGATTTCAGCCGGAGCTGCTTCAAAGTTTACCAATACGTAGAAACCATCCGTGAATTTTTTCACCGGATAAGCAAGACGACGCTTGCCCCAACGATCTACCTTTTCTACTGTGCCGCCTACACGAGCAATCAAAGCCTCAATCTTTTCAATTACAGCGTTAGTTGCTTCTTCTTCGGCCGGTTTCACAATAACCATGACTTCGTATTTGTTCATACAAAATCACCTCCTCTTTCGGACTAATGCCCCTATCTTTCATAGGGGTAGGAAGTGCTTGCCATTAACAAGCTTTTTAATTATATAACAAACCTTTCCATCACGCAAGTAGCATTTGATTTTTTAATAAACCTCCATTTATATTTTGTATACATACAGAGAACATATATCCTTAGCAATCTAATTTATAGTATAATCAAAGTAAACATCTGTACTTAGTCCTTAACACAAGAAAGGAGCACCTCTATGGTCACGCAACAACAAAAACCAACTACCGGCGTACTCGCTTTTATCGAGCGCCTGGGCAATCGCGTTCCTGATATTACCATATTATTTATCGGAGCCTTTATTATTGTCTGCATCATCTCTGCCATACTCTCAACTATGACATTTGGCTACGTCAATCCGGCAACAGGCAAACAATTACAAATCATCAACATGCTTAGTCCGCAGTCACTCATCACGTTGATGAGCAAAATGGTAACCAACTATTCCGGATTCCCTCCGTTGGCCATGGTTATCGTAGCTACCCTAGGCGTAGGTATTGCCGAAGGATCCGGTTACTTAAATATTGCATTACGAAAGCTCCTCTCTATTACACCGCAAAAGGCCATTACACCGGTGGTTATCCTTGTAGGCATGCTTAGTCATCTCGGTCCGGATTCCGGGTATGTTATTATTATCCCTATTGCAGCTTACATGTTCTACGCTTCCGGAAAGCACCCGTTGGCTGGAATTGCAGCATCATTTGCCGGAATTGCCGGCGCCTTTGCCGCCAATTATACACCGTCAGCTATCGACCCTGTAATTCAAGGATTTACTCAAAGTGCGGCACAAATTATCGACCCTACGTATTTGGTCAATGTATTATGTAATTTTTATTACGCCTTTATAGCTACCTTCATCGTTATTCCCACCTGTTGGTTTATTACTGAGCGCATCGTTGAACCCTGGCTATGGAAAATGTATCCTCTTGATGAATCCTTGCAGGTAGAGCACAATGCGTCCACAGCCATCACCCCGCGTGAAAACAGGGCATTCTTTCTTGCCACCGGCTTTCTGGTGCTCATGGCTATCGGTCTCGTTTGGGGCCTTCTACCGGCGGATAGCCCGTGGCGTGCACCCGACGGTACCATCGCCAGTTTTAAAGCCCCCATTATGCAGTCTATCGTCGCATTAATTTTTCTCTTCACTGGTGGTATTGGTATCGTATACGGTATAGCTGCCGGCACCTTTAAAAGTACAAAAGATTTTACAAAATCCATGGAAGATATTACTCACACGTTAGTACAACTTATCGTATTCTATTTCTTTGCAGCACAATTTTTATATGCATTTAATGCTTCACAAATTGGTGCTTTACTTGCCATTTCCGGTGCCGAATTTCTGCAAGGCCTGGCTTTGCCGCCACAGCTCACTATCTTCGGGATTATCTTCTTCGTTGCCCTATTAAATCTGATCATCACCTCTGCATCGGCCAAATGGGCTATCTTGGCACCGATATTCGTACCAATGCTAATGGGTGTAGGCATTGCTCCCGAACTGACGCAAGTGGCCTTTCGTGTATCAGACTCGGCTGTTAACGTAGTAACTCCTATGTTTGCATTTTATCCACTCATCATTACGTATTGTCAAAAATATGTGAAGGAAAGTGGTATCGGTACCTTAAGCTCTATGATGCTTCCTTATACTATAGGGCTACTCATTTCACTGACTATAGTATTGTACTTGATGTGGGCCTTTGATATTCCCTTAGGCTTACAAGCATCATACATCTACCCTAGACCTTAACTTTTATTCTTACTATTGTTAATTTATATTATCATCCCTAACAAATAGCAGTATCTCCAGCATGTTAAGGCATTTAACACATTACGGAAACGTTTTATTTCTTTAACGATTACCACATCTTTTGATAAAACAACAAAAGCCGAAAGGAGTAAACCATGTCTATTAATCTCTATCCCGACGACAACATTTTGCAAGAAGATCTCGTAACGCGTTTCTTCCGTTACACTTCGGTAAGTTCCCAAAGCGATGCCTCCTCTACCATTGTTCCCAGCACACCGGGGCAACGCGAACTAGCCGAATTACTCAAGGAAGAGCTTACTTCTATGGGACTTCATAATCTACACCTTAGTGAATACGGAGTACTCACCGGCTATTTACCTAAAAATTGTAAGAGTTCTATACCGTCTATGGGATTTTGTGCCCATCTTGACACAGTCGATGTCGGTCTACGCCCATCCATTAGACCTCAACGGGTTACCTTCACAGGCGCCCCCATCTGTTTAAACAAAGAAGAACAAATCTATCTAGATCCGGCCGAGCACCCCGAACTTCTCCCCTATAAGGGACAGGAGATTCTCGTCACAGATGGGCTCAGTGTTCTTGGTGCCGACAACAAAGCCGCTATCTCTACAATAATGACGGCACTACAAGTGCTCCGTGATACGCCCTCCCTATTACATGGCGATATATACGTTGCCTTTGTGCCCGATGAAGAAATAGGTCTTGTAGGCGCCAAGCATATGGATTTTAATCGCTTCCCTGTACAATTTGCCTATACTATTGATTCTTGCGAAATCGGCGAGGTTGTATACCAAACCTTTAACGCGGGGCAAGGAACATTGACAATCGAAGGGGTCAGTGCACATCCTATGTCAGCCAAGGGCGTATTACTTAACCCTACCTTGATAGCCGTAGACTTTGCCAATTATTTCAATCGTTTGGAAACGCCGGAAAATACGGATGGCACCGATGGTTATATTTGGGTGCAAGCCATCAACTCCAACCAACGAACAGCCACGGTAAGCCTAAACATTCGCGATCATCACAAAGATCGTTACGAAGCAAAAAAAGCCTATATTCGAGAAGCAGTAAACTTTTTACAAAAGCGGTATCCGCGTGCCAAATTAACACTTACCATCGACGATGTTTATGGTAATATCGAAGATGCAATTACTTCGGACAACCATTATGCTATCGATTATGTATATCAAGCAATGGGTCGCCTGGGCATCACACCTAAAACTATCGCCATGCGCGGTGGTACGGATGGATCTTATATTTCTACCCAAGGTATACCTACGCCTAATTTCTTTACCGGCGCTCATAATTTCCATTCTCGTAATGAGTTTCTTCCGTTACCCTCTTTTGTGGCCTCCTGCAAAATGGCTCTTACACTTATTACTCTTACTGCCGAGCAAGGAAACGCCTAATACAAATTTAGCATTTCTATTAATAAAATAATTTTAGAAAAGAGTACTAACCACAATACGCTAGTCCCTCTTTCTAGATACTACTCAAAATTATTTCTAAACTGTTTAACTTTATAAAAAGACCCGTACATATTTTATACAGAAGTCTTGGCCTGTCCATGATTACTGGTAAAAATATATACGGGTCTATTCATTTAGTGATAATTTATTTTACTGTCCACGAAATCCATGCAACTTTGTCTTCCGTTACATTATGTACCTTACCGTCTTCCTTAACATACGGCTGCAAAGCATCCTTCATGGCTGCCTTCATAGCTTCCTTTGTTCCCCACTCTTCACTATATAACCGAAGCATAAAATACTCAATAGCCGCCTCCATATCGAATGCTTCTTCTTCCGGTGTTGTAATATAGTCTACATTTACGTCTTTTCCCACCTGATGCGCCACCGAAATGCAGCCATCTACTTGAGACTGCCAATCAAACGTATCCTGTGTGCCATAAAAATGCTGGGTCAACGCTTCTACTATAGTATCATGACGATCCGCAAAGACAACTAACAAGCATTTATCTTTAGATGTTTGAGACATAGCCGCTACATTTGCCTTATCAAACATAACTGGACAAAAGAAGCTATACGTCAAATCAAATTTACGATTCCACTCCAATGACTGCCTTGTTTCTTCCGACCACGGCCCAACAAAAAGCTTTAGCGCCGTGCCTTCTCGCTTGGCTAGTTCTTGTCCTCCTTTGATCATACCATCAGACAAATCAATACCATGCGCTTCATAACCTTTCTTTGCCAAGCCCAACGCATAATCACCTACACCACAGCCAATGTCCAATGTAGCCGCTCCCTCTTTAGGTAACAGCCCCTTCTTTTCTAAATAATTCAAAAAATAAACTACCTGTGCTTTTCGGTCATCACGTTCATGGAGTTCTACAAAAAAATCAGAACGATCGTTCCAAGCCTTTTGTTCTTCACGCCATGCATCTAAAGATACATTTACTGTATTTACAACGGTTTCCATACAACCTTCCTTTCTAATTTATATCCTTTTATTTTATTTGAGATTTATTCTTATATTTATATTTTTCTATATAAGAGTACTCCTATTTTTATAATTGCGCAAGGGATTTCCTCAATTTAGTTATATCGTTTTTTTATATCGCAGTTTTATTTTTCAATAACTTTTATAAATTCGACCGTATTTATCACCCCCTTAATGAAAATATATGTTACAATACAGGTGTTATCACATTTATATATACTATTGTAACGTTAGCGAGGGAACCTTTTTATGAATTCATTCTGTCGTTCATTATGTCTGACAACTGTACTTAGTCTAGCCCTGGCTGCCGGGGGATTTTCCGTTCCTGTACAAGCAGCCTTTCCTTGGGCCTCCGATGTTTCGACTGCTACCGGCGAAACCCCAGCTTGGCAAACAGCCTATCACCAAGATTTAACTAATGATAGTATCGCCACAAAGGTCCTTCCCGAACTGGATCGCAACACCCCGACGGGAATGGTCCTAACACAATTAGCCAAAAGCAATACTATCCTTATCGGCCATAGTCCCACTACCGATTATCGTTTGACTATACCCGAACCTCCATACCGTGTAGACGTGCGCGGTAATCATGCATCCAAAATATTACTAACTACTGAACCGGATCATGTATGGGCTCTGGAAGCTACGCCTACTACTGCTGCAGAAAAAGCCGCTATCCGCACAGGCTCTCCTATGGTAAAAGGAATTCCGTACCGAGTCCTTACCGATACCACCTTAACTGACATTTTAAAGGAAGGCTATGATTATCCGGAACGCATACGCGGAGGCTTATTACCGAAGGATAATGCGATTGCCCCTTACTGGGATGCCATGCCTTACAATGAAGATAATTACTCTTTCTATGCCTACACAGGTAATTTTATTCTTCGCGACAATATCAACTTTCATTATACCGTTGGCACTATAACACCGCAAAAAAATGATGCTGCATCCAATGTAAAGGATTGGGCTACTATCCTTCTTCCATCAATGCGTACTTCTTCTGAAGCGCTGCGCACTGCACAGCCTATCACCAGTGATGATACTACATTTTATATCCCAAAAGGGTTTAAACTGGATACTAAAAAATCAACAACATCGGATAAATCACGCAACCCATCTATTCGCGTATATCGACACAACGATACGGTAATCACCTTAACCGAAAATGTTAGCTATCTTCAGCTACCTACAATAAAAAAATTAGGAGCTAACAAAAAATTCCTTAGCTTTATCGCCAATGATTTAGGTACTGCCCAAGAATTATCAATGGTAACCAACTCCTCTTTTATCTATAACAATGGTATACCTGCTTTTTACTTTGAAGGAGTCCGTAGCCAAAACGATGCTTCTGTGAACTACATGACTGTCCTTTATATAGATGGCCAACGAGCCTATCGCTTGATGGCGCTATACGATCCGCAGACAGCACCTGCCGATTTACAGCATCTAAAGGATATTATCCAAACTATTGATACAGATAAAGCTGATCGAGCCTTACTCGGTGTAGACATCAATACGATGCTATCCAATCGCGGGCTTCCTCCGCAAAAATAACACATGGTAAAAGCTAACAAAATAGCGTCAAGACATGAATGCTTGGCGCTATTTTATTAATTTAGCCGCAAGAAAATTTATATTGACAAATCTTTTATTCGTGAATATAATTATTAAAGACGTGCCGGTATAGCTCAGTTGGTAGAGCGGCTCATTCGTAATGAGTAGGTCGTAGGTTCGAGTCCTATTATCGGCTCCAATAAATGAGAAGAATCCAAGTTTTATATAAAACTTGGATTCTTCTTTTTATTAGTGCACAAATCAAAAAAATATTGCACCCTATAATATTCTTTTGTATAATAAAACAAGTAATTATTTCAATCCTTTCTTATATCATATACACATCCGATGATATGGATAAAATAATTACTATCTTCCAAAGCACCTGTGTCTTATCCAACACACATTCATCCCCACAGCACAGGTGCTTTCCTTCATAAAACGGGACTGTAACAACTAATTGCTACAGTCCCGTTTTTTATTTTAAATTAAAATGCACCGGTTCTTTTACCAAAATGACGCGAGTCACCATTCTGCTTCCAACCGACACGATCTCCGATAGACATAACACGGCGAGTCAAGCAATCCTTGCACTTATCTGCATTATCATCTACACAAGGCTTATTATCATACAATAAATATTTTGCTCTATGTTCCGGAATTGTAATAATCGGCATCAAAATATTGGCGCCTGCCGCCAAACCTTTTTCACGCCCTAACGGATCCAGAGCTTGCAGTGCCGTTGTTGCAGCAATGTTAACATCCTTTAAGAAAAGTCGTGTTAACGCAATCATCTTAAGGCCCAGTTGAATACGACGTAATTTACCTTCTTCACTATCGATACCCATAGCCAGCGCCTGCTGTCCCAACGGCGTATCATGATGTACTACGTAGGGTCCCATACCGATCATATCAATATCCATATCTCGATAGAAGAGAATATCATTGACCAAATCCTCTTCTGTCTGCCCCGGTAATCCAATCATAACACCCGTCCCCACCTGGAAACCAACTCGCCGCAAAGCCTTCAAACACGCAATGCGCGTATCAAAGGAGTGCATCGCATCCTTAGGATGGATTGTTTCATACAAATTACGATTCGTCGTTTCTATACGCAATAAATACCGGCTGGCACCGGCATCTACCATACGACGATAGGCTTCTTCAGACTGTTCACCTACACACATGGTAATTCCTAACGATCCGTCACCAATTCGTTTGATATCTCGAATGAGCTCCACTACATAATCAACGAACGCATCATCGGTACGTTCTCCGGATTGCAAAGTAATAGATCCATATTCGTGATCATAAGCCCACTGCGCCATACGAATAATGTCATCCCGCTTCATGTCAAAACGTTCTGTCTTATCATTTTCACGGCGAATCCCGCAGTATTTGCAATTTTTGATACAACGGTTAGAGAATTCAATGAGTCCCCTATAGTATGCTACTGTATCCACGTTACGCGCTTTAACTTCATAGGCCTTTTTATAAATCGCATCTAAATCGGCCTGGTCAGTACAATTCATAAGGAAGCGTAATTCCTCCACCGTGAGCATATCCGCCCCGGCTAAATCTTTGCGCAATATTTCTGAAACTGTCATAGTTACCTCATCATACATGTTACACTTTTTTGTGCTGTCGACGATACGTAATAAGGCTCGACTCATTTGATTTTATACCAGCCAAAACAAAATCATCCAGCACCTCCGGAAGATCGCTGGGTTGTGCTACACGTTTTTCCAATACGTATCGCGCCAATCGCCCACGCATCTGCTTAGACGATGTGCTCAGCTGCTTCCAAACTCCATTCTTTTCCTCTAAAAATTCTACCGTTACCATACGCGGGTGGTTCACTAACTTGGCATACTCTTTTGATGCTAAATTTAAAATCCAATCTTCATTGGCAAAGTAGCTCGTTACGGAAGGACACCACCAATCATACAGTGTCTCCTTGCGATCTTTCAGCACACCGTCTACCAAATCTAATCGATAGTCCTTAACAGGACTTTCCGGAGTAAGTACACCATACAGCGCCGACAAAACAATCAGCACGTCTTTTCCGTACGTTTTAGATTCTTCATCCAATGTTTCCCAACTTAAATTTTTAAAAGCCAATCCATTATAGCTTTCGGCAGCACACCCCGTGGGAGCCTCATCATAATGAGTAAAAAATTCCTGTACTCCAATCGCTTTTTCCTGAGTAAGCTTCAAGGCCTTTCCTATGGCCTCTAAGGACAAACTCTGCATATGCTTTACAATGCGTTCCGTCATAGCCGCATCAAACAATGGAGCCGTTGGTATCCCTTTTATTTTTTTAGTCTTACTAGGAGAGACGATGACCTTCATTGCTTTTTCCTTGTCCCTCATTATCGGACGGTTCTTCTAATTCCGGGTTCCATAACATCAGCGGCACCGCTACTACGTGAGATGCCTTATTTTCATGACATAGACTAATTATTTCATTCAGATAATCAGAACCCTTGCGCATGATATCACAGAGAATAACAACGTGACGATTTTTTACATCTGCACCTTCGTACACCATTTCCTGACTATTATATACCACTCGGCCTATTTCCAAACGATCATTCATAAAATCATCAATACGCTCAAAACTAAGATGCTTTAACAACGTGCTGATTGGCGTAACCGGTGGCACATGCGTAGCCAATCCTTCCGGCGGTACCTGAATATACACGGTTTTGCAACGCTTATCCGTACGGTACTGAAGCAATGCTTTTTCTACCGCACCGAAGAATAAAAATAACTGCCACGGATCATAGTTGCCTGCTTCAAACATTTCAATAACCGAACCGTCATCACTGAAAGCCAACTGTGCTAACAATTCTTCTGCCACTTCATTAACCACTTCTTCATAATCGGATACTTTTTTATCTGTGTGTTTTTCATTTTCTTTTTCTGCCATTATATCCTCCTCATATTACCCTCACCGGAGTTACGTTTTATCATTATAGCACGACAAGCCATATTTGTGATATATCTAACATCACATATCCATAAGACTTCTGCCTAGGCTACACACAGCAAATAAATATTCATCACTGTCACGATAATCCCGATACTCCACAGCATGATGCTCGTCGACTTTCTGTTCTTATATACTCCCATTACGGAAGAAGAACCTGTCAGATAAAGCTGTAAAAAAATTGTAATCGGTAACTGCAAACTCAAAAACATTTGCGATACTAGCAGCGCCTTAAACGAGTCCTGTATAAACATAATAAGAACCAATGCCGGAACGTAAGTTAATGCTAGACCTACGCGACTGTGCAAATCTTTCATATCATAGGACTCGCCAAACATACCGGCAAAAATGCTGGCACCGGCCATCCCCGCCGTAGCTGATGATGCAAAACCGGCAAAGAGCAAAGCTATCGCAAAAATAACACCCGCCGATGGACCAATAAGTGGTACTAACAATTCCTGCGCCTGTTCCAATTCCGTAACTTCAATGCCCTCAACAAAAAAGGTAGCCGCCGCCAACAAAATCATAGCCGAATTAATTGCCCAACCAATTCCCATAGAAAAAATGGTGTCCATAAACTCATAGCGCAACTGCTTTCGCATAATAGCCGGATCCTGCTTGTTGAACTGCCGACTCTGAATAATCTCCGAATGTAAAAACAAGTTATGCGGCATAATTACGGCCCCCAGTATGCTGAGTACTACCAGCATCGATTCATTCGGTAATGTCGGAGACACCCACGAGCATCCCGCCAAAGGCCAATCAATATGCACCATAGAAAGCTCTGCCAAGTAAGCCAGCGCAATGAGCGATACAAAACCGGCAATAATTTTTTCTAATTTACTATAAGAGTTCGTGACCAGCATGCCTGTACAAACCAAGGCCGTCAGTATCGATCCCCACAAAAGGGGAATATGAAACAGCATTTTTAACGCTATGGCCGCGCCGATAAATTCTGCTAAAGCCGTCGCTGCGGCCGCAATACCGGCTGTACTAAGCAATATGCGAGATAACCATCGCGGTAAAAACTGGTATGTACACTCTGACAAGCATCGCCCCGTAACAATGCCTAGGTGTGCCACATTATGTTGTAACAAGATCAACATAATCGTCGACAATGTAACCACCCAAAGTAAATTATATCCAAAGCTGGCACCGGCAGCTAAATTAGCGGCCCAGTTACCGGGATCAATAAAACCTACCGTCACGATAATTCCCGGCCCAATATAGCGGAACACCTCTGATACCTGCATATTCTTCTGATGCATGGTCGTCAACTGTTCCTTCAATTTTTTTATCATCTATAACTACCTCCCCACCACAGCTACTATGGCTGTATTACGTTTTCATTCGAAGGGGTATTACCGGAATCATTGGAATGCTTCGTTTCCTTCTTAACATCCTGTGCGGCTTCTTCAGCCGGTGTAGATGTAACAGCTTCACCGGCAGATACGACTACACCTCTTTGAATAGGCTGTAATTCATCCGGTGCCGATTTTCCAGGTCCACCGATAGTAAACTCTAACAAAGCCCTCGCATCATTTTTACTGTGACGGCCGGCCCCGTTTGCATATCGGATACGCACCTCACCGCCAACCTTTACGCGGTTCGTATCGATATGAAAGTTATCCATCTTATGTGCGATTTCTTCATCGGACAATACCCGCCTGTTTTCTCGTTTTTCTAATTCTACTTCATAATCCATCAAATCATCGCGATATTCCTTATATAGACGAATAGCAAGTTGCTTGTCACTATCATTCATTACTTCGCGCTTTTCTACAACCTCTGCTATTAACGGCGTCAATTCATAACGAGTATAGGACTGTGTTCCCAGTACCAACCCACGAGTGTCCGTAATAGCGCCATGCTTAACTAACGTTACCAACGCTTTATATGCCCAATCATTAGGACGTACTTCTTGCATACCATGACTTGCGGCTCCGGCTGATGCCGACACACTTACACAAACCAATGTTGTCATCATTACTTGTTTCCAGTTCATATACCCTCCGTCTGTACCAAGCAGCAAATAACCGTCAACCATCGTACGGCATCTCCGCTTCTACATATTACTTACGACTATTCGGGATACGACCTTCGATGGCCGTACAGCCCTATTATACCATGTTTTCTACAAAAGCCTAGACAGGCCTATACATGGTAAGTATAGGCTAGATAAATGAAAATAAAATAAAATACTTTTTTATCCTTTGCATAATGCTATAATAAACATAACAGTTATTTGATTCTAATAGAAAGGAAGCGATGTGCGGTTCTGCCGTACATACAGTATAAGCTTATGATTAACAAGGAACGTATTACCACACACTTTAATGTCATCAGGACTGTCAGCGTTATCCCCGGTATTCCAGGTATCAATCGTCTGGCATTTACCGATCCAGACTGGCAAGCCCGCGCATTTTTAATTGCTCGCTTAGAGTCCTTAGGCATGAAAGTTCGCGAGGACTCCTTCGGCAATGTTATTGCTCGTTTAGAAGGCAAAAATCCTAATGCTCCGGCTATTATGGTTGGCTCCCACACCGATAGTGTCCCCATGGGCGGTCACTATGACGGGCTGTCGGGCATCGTAGCTGCCATCGAAGCCTTGCAAAGCATTCAAGAAGATGGTATTGAATTGGATTGTCCAATCGAAATTGTCCTCTTCATGTGCGAAGAATCTAGCCGTTTCGGAGTGGCCACATTAGGCAGCCAAGCTATGCGCGGCGAATTAACGCCGGAATTTTTAAAGGAGCGTACCGATAAAGACGGTAACACCTTATACGATGTACTAAAATCCCGTGGTCTTTCACCGGATTTAGTAGGCAGTGATCCTTACACATCCCCTTTAAAGGCATTCTTCGAATTACACATCGAACAGGGTAGTGTTCTGGAAGAAGCCGGCTGCCCTCTAGGTATCGTTACCGGCATTTCCGCTCCGACTCGATACAAAGTAAGTATTCACGGCACGGCCAACCACAGCGGTGCCACCCCGATGCCTCTTCGCCGGGATGGCTTATGCGCAGCTGCTGAAATCATTTTAGATGTAGAAGCTACAGCCAAGGCAACCAATCATCCTGCGGTAGTTGCTACCGTCGGAGTTATTGATGCAGTACCCGGCGTAATGAATGTTATCCCCGGCGAAGTTACCTTAGGCATAGATATCCGCAGTATTTCCGCTGAAGCTAAAAAGCAAGTTGTGGATCATATCTTAGACAATATCCAACGCGTAGCTCAAAAACGAGATATCGTCATCGATACTTACGAAATGTCTAAACAAACACCGCTTCCTATTGCCCCGGAAATGCTGACATTCATGGAAAAAGTAGCGGTCGACAACGGTTATCCATATATGTTACTCCCCAGTGGTGCCGGTCATGATGCCATGAACTGGGGTGACTACACCAAGGTTGGTATGGTATTCATTCCTTGTAAAAACGGTATTAGCCACAATCCGGCCGAACACATTGATCTTGACGACATCGTACTTGGTGCACGCTACTTAGAAAGCCTTTTAAAAGCTGCCTCCAGCGATAGTTTTCAATGGTAAATAAAATACATTTGAAATAAATTTACAACCTATTAAGAGATAAATATTTCCGCCAACCGATGAGACGACAATAAAAAAGAGACCTCCTTGCCATAATGCAAAGAGGTCTCTTTTCTACATTCATACTCGGACTAACTATTTTCACAGCCACGACGAAAACATAATCACACAAGGTAATGTTACTACAGACAATACGGTAGTCGCAACTACCAGCTGAGTCGCATAATCCGCATGACTGTGGAGAATTGCCGCGATAAGTGCTGTCGTAACTCCACTGGGAACAGCCGCCGAAATAATAAGTACTTGGCTTACCAACGATCCTACCGGTTCTATCCACAAACTATAGCCTACAATGGTAAGCCACATGAGAAATGGACCCATAATAAGTCGTCCCGCACTCCCCCAAAGCACGGGGCCACTCCAAAAATTAAAAGGCGTCCGCGATAATTGCACCCCCAAGGTAAAAAGGGCAATCATTACCAACGCATTACTGATATTAGAAATAATAGGCCAAATCGGCGTGTTCTTAATCGGCACACCACCTACATTGAGAACTAACGCCAAAGCAATAGAATAAATGATCGGCATCTTAAATACAATAGCCAATGCATCGCGTGCGCTCATTTTACCCGAACCGGCAAAATAAAAACCAAAGCTATTAGTTACAATATTTTGAAAAGCAAACACTACAATTTGAATGCCGATTGCCGCTTGTAACCAAATCGCTTCACCACCTTGCAAAAAAGGTTCATTAGAGTAAATAAAAACGATTAACGGAACTCCGATATTTCCGCAGTTATTGAACAAAATCGCATTACGCATAATACCTGCTCGCGCCGTATCCATACGTGATGCGCGTTCTAGCAACCAACTTCCCAACCAAGTCACCGCAAAGCCAATAACAGTCAACCAAATAACTTGGCTGCTTTCCGGCGTAAATACATATGTGTAAGTGTTGGTAAACAAAAAGGCCGGCGATACAACGTAAAAATTAATTTTACTCAAAGTATCCAAGTCCATAGAAAATTTACGATCCATAGCAAAACCAATTGCTACCATCGCCAAAATAGGAACTATTGTTGTAAGGAAGATATGCGTTATCAAATTGTCACGCCCCTTTATAGAAAATTCGCATGGTCCAATCGCTATGCGTTACGCTCGTATAATGCTATCATATATACAATAGTCTGTTATGGTCTTATTATAGGCGGTTTTTCCCGATAATGCACTAACCTTTCTACCATAACAAGCAAATCAAAGGAGATACTTATGACAAAGCGCGATTACTTAACGGCCGGTGGCTTAGCCGTTTTTACCTTTTTATTCTATTCTCTCTTTACATGGCATATGCCCGTCACCGATCCGGTAGAATCCAATTACGTGCTTACCGCTACTGAAATGATGCAGGCTCACGATTATTTAACACCGCGTATCTATGGTGCACCATGGTTTGATAAACCTATCCTGGTATATTGGGGGCTGTTAGCGTCTATGTCACTTTTCGGCAACAGCGACTTTGCGCTCCGCTTGCCGTCACTTTGTACCGCTGCACTTACTATCGGTACTACATTTTTAGTGTGGCGTAAATTAACTCACCGGTATCTGCCCGGTCTTATAGCCGCTGCTGTCTTAGGCACCTCGCTTCAATTTTGGTATATCTCTCATGCCATCGTCACCGATGGTTATTTGTATTTGTTCACCTTAGGAATTTTCTATCATGCCTATCAAGGACTCAACACGTATACCACACACGCTAACCTAACTACCGATACTGCTAAAGCAACTTCACCATTAGCTACGAAACATATTATCATTGCCTATGCTTGTGCCGGTCTTTCTATTCTTACCAAAGGTCCTGTAGGTCTTGTATTGCCGGGACTGATTCTCCTCATCTATTGTCTCTTTACCCGTCGCTATAAAGATTGTTTACGTCTCTTTTCTCCATGGGGGCTTTTCATATGCGCTCTTGTAGCCGTGCCATGGTATGGCTACATGTATTACCTACACGGGGCCGACTATGTAATGGAATTTCTCGGACTTCATAATGTAGTACGTGCTACTGTATCCGAACATCCCGAAATGGACGTTTGGTATTATTACTTACTCCTTTTGGTAGTACAAATTCTACCTTGGACCGGTCTTATCATTTATGAAATGCGTCAACTGTTACGACTGCGCCGCCACTTATCGCCGCTTATCGTTTATACTCTTGTTTGGCTTATGGGTACGTTATTATTTTACTCACTTATGTCAACCAAGTATATAACCTATACCTTCATTGCCCTAATTCCACTGACCTACCTTATCGCCGATGGTGCTCTTCGCCTATCCGCACGTCTATCTTCCAAACGCTTGACGCTACCGGTTATGGTTCTTCCCTTTTTTCTTTTGCTGTCAGGTCTATCCATCGCAGCACCACTGTTCTTTCCCGAAGCTCGTCTGGCCATTTGGAGTATGGCTATAGTCGACGCCCTGCTCATCCTTCAGCATTACCGTCATCGTTTACGCCTTCTCGGATCCGTCATTATAGCTATGATTGTTTTCTACGGCACGTTATCCTATGCGCTGTTACCTGTTATCGAAGACGCTTCCGCTCGCGAAGCTTCGACCGCTATACCAAAGGACTATACAGGCGATATCTATATCTATTACACCTTTGCCACTTCCTTTAATTTCTACAGCGGTCGCGAAGCCTATTTATTATTGCCGGACGATATACCCAACACAAGTCGGTGGCAATCGTTTAGAGAAGGTATGCCTAAAAAATTTCCTAACGATGTTGCCCAAGAAATGCGTATCAAACCTTCTACCCCTGTAATTATCTTAGTGCCAACATCCAAGGAAAAGTACTTTACTGCATTGCCCATCAGCCAGTACGTAACACCGCAAAGGGTAGTGGGAAAATATCTTCTGTATAGCAATAACTCCTTGTAGGAAGTGGACCAAGCTCCATCGACTCTTAGACTAACACGTTTTGTCCCATAACTCCCATCAGTGTTCTCATCCCGGCATAAAAAACACCCTTATATTCTACGTGCCTCGTTTTTCCAAGCACCTAAATATAAGGGTGTTTTTATTGTTAATTACTTTATAGTCACAGTGAACCTATATACTAATCATCCAGGTCTTCTAATAAAGAACGACCTCTCGGATTGGCCACAACAATGTCGTGACCCATTTCGGCATAGCGCTTTACTACCTCTTTATCTAGTTTACTATCGGAAATAATAAAACTTACTTGATCCAAACCACAAATATGAAGTAGTGATGCCGAATTAATTTTATTCGAGCTGGACAATACAATAACTTTGGACGAAATGGCAACCATTTTTTTCTCCAAGCTTGCTTCTTCATCTTTATAATCGGTACAGCCTTTGAAAAGATCTACACCGGATACAGCCAGGAACAAAAGATCGACGGAGAAGTTATCCAAGAACTGTGTAGCCAACGCGCCGAAGAACGCATTTTCTTCACGATCAAAACGGCCACCGCAAAGAATTACTTGAATCTTCGGATCTTCTCGCAGAATATCTACGATGGTCAACGAATTGGTCAATACAGTCAAACGCTTTCCGCAAAAAGCGAGCTCCCGCGCTACGGCTTCATTGGTTGTTCCCGAATTGAGAGCCACGCTGGTGCCATCTTCCACAAAAGATACTGCCATCAAAGCAATTTCCGATTTTTCTAATTTTTCCGACTGTTTCCGTCGACCGTAATCCATCTCCGGATACTTACCGGTATAGAACTTATTAGACACCACACCACCGTGTACCTTGCGAACCAATTGATTGCTGGTCAACACTTCTAAGTCGCGGCGAATCGTTTCTACCGACACATTTAATAACTTAGCTAACTCTTTTTTTGTTACTGTACCTTGTTCCCGTACCAAATCAACAATAAACTTATGACGCTCTTCTGCTAACATCGAAAACACTCCTTTTCTATCTGACATACTCATACCATATGCTGTGCTTTATCAGGACAACCCGCTTCCGCGCTCCGCAATTCCCTCAGTACATCACCTCTGAGCCATAGCAAGGCCAACAGATTGGGAATTATCATAATACCTAATATAACATCCTGCAAGAGCCAAACCATTTTTATGGAAGCAATGGTTCCCAAAAAGATAATAATCATAAAAATATATTTAAAATTATCGGCTAAACGCGTGCATCCCAAATAGGCCAATGCTACGTTGCCAAAATACCATTGCGATATAATCGTGGAATAGGCAAAAAGAATGACTGCAAAAAATACGATATATCGCAAATAATAATTTACGTTTTCAAAAGCGGTTAAAATAAATACTGCCGGTGATAGGTCTTCCGTAAACACGCCGGACGCAATGATAGTAAAAGCAGATACGCTACAAATAATAATGGTATCTACAAACACTTCAACAATTCCCATGAGGCCTTGCGTATGTGCTCTTTTCACTCGTGCCGCCGAGTGGAGCACCGGTGCCGATCCCTCCCCGGCTTCATTACTGTAAAGGCCGCGAGCCACACCGAAGCGCATCGCTTCCTTGACACCGTAACCGGCTACGCCGCCGAGCGCACTTTCAGGGTAAAACACCGAGCCTATAATCATTTGCCATACAAATAAGGCTCTGTCCCAATGAACGATTACTACAATCAACGAACCTACGATATACAAAACGGCCATTAAAGGTACGAGTCGTTCCGTCACTCGCCCTAGTCGAGTGACTCCGCCGACAACAACAAGAAAGACCATAATACATAAAAAGATGCCGATAAGATAGCCGGGAATATCAAAGGTATGCATGAGCACACCGGACAAAGCATTGGCCTGAATAAGTCCGCCACCGCAAATCTGCATAAACATAAGTATGGCAAATAGCGCACCCAACCAAGGAAGCTTCATGCCCTTTTTGATGTAATACATAGGTCCTCCTACGTATTCCCCTTTTTTATTCTTCTCGCGGTATAAAATGCCCAACACAATTTCCGCATATTTCGTAGCCATACCGACAATTCCCGTAAGCCACATCCAAAAAACCGCTCCGGGACCTCCGCTGGCTACCGCCGTTGCTACACCGACAATATTTCCATTGCCTACGCAGCTGGCTAACGCATTGGTCAACGCCTGAAATGAAGATAATGTCCCCTCGCCACTGCCCTGGCCGCTGCCGCGCATGCCTGCTACGGCTTGTGCAATAGCACGTGTAAAATATCTAATTTGTACAAATCGTGTTGCTACCGTATAGTACACGCCTACACCGATTAATGCCACCATCAAGTACTTATCCCAAATCAGTCCTGAAAGCGTGAGTAAATAGTCTTCTACCATACCCATATTACCACCTTACTGCTTTTATCCGTAAGCCACTGTGATTACGCCATAGATTACCATAAATTCTATGCCTTCTTGTATCTTATTGAGTGCTGTCTTAACACTATCACCTTGTCAATCGTTTCATTGCAAATAAGAGACAGACGACGTTACCGTCATCCATCTCTTTTATCTTACACTGCACTATCGTAAAAACACAATAATTATATATTTATTTTGCAATTTTTCCCAACTAAATACAGCTCATTTGTGTTATTCGCTTATACCTCTTGACAGCATTATATAACAACACCCTATAAAATATCAGCCATATATACGCATTATAATCGTATCTCTACTCATATTGTGCCAACATACGTTTTATATAACTTACACTTTTTTCCACACCGTGCATCTGATCAACCAACAATTGTTCCAGCATAGCCTCAGATACTTCATGTGGATAATAATACTGTGATGGCTTAATAGGATATAAAGGATGACGAATGGCAAATGCCCCTTCGCCACAGCCATATACACCGCCGGTACCCACCGAGCGCTTAAACTCGGCACAGTAGGGATAGCACATTTCGATATTTAAACGCTCTACCGGTGAGTTTTCATACAATACATCAAATAAAGCCGGCACATCTAAATTGCCTTCACCGATAGGCACTCCACACACAACATAGCCAAACTCCGATGATTTGTCGGGAATAATTATATGATCCTTACAATGCGTCATCTTTACATAAGGAGCCATCTTTCTCACTGCTGCCATCGGATCCTCCCAGGCCATCATAGAATTTCCAAAATCAAAGAGTAATTGTACCCATGGACTTGCAATTTCCTTCACCAGTGCTACTAATTCGTCTGCTGTTTCATATTCATGATTTTCCAAACATAATGTAATGCGATACTTTTTAAGCAATGGCTCGATACGACGAATAGCCTCCACTGCATCCCGCAAGTTTTGGGGATCGAAGTCCTGCCTTACTTTTACAATGTCATACGCACCCTCTGCTGCTGTTGCGAGCGCCGATCGATTAATCGTAATGGGTACGTAAGAACGGACAAAGCGCGCTCCTAATATATGTGCTACGCGCAATACTTCTGTCAACCGTTCATACTCAAGGTTACGCATATCAAGTTCCACGTACATATCATACGCCTTGAGCTTATCTTTAATTTTTTTCAAATGAGTTTCATCGGCACTGCCCAATGTTCCCCATTGTTCATCAAGATTATAATCCTTGATTACATTAATCTGAACACCGTCCAGTCCCAACTCATGAGCCTTATCGATAAAACCAAAAATATCCATCCGCTTATGCTGAAACCATAAGTGCAGACTTTCGGTTTCCAGTCCTAATTTCATTACTGCACCATTGCCTTTCTGCGTTTAACCATGCGCAACAACACTGTAGAAATGATAACGCCCAAGATAGAAAATCCAATCATGCAACTGAATACGAATTGATAACCCGTAAATCCCGGATACGAGTCCAATAAATATCCATAAAGCGCAAAGCAAAACAGTTGCGGTGCGTATCCCAGAATGCAGGCAATACTCATAGCTGCCCCGGAAATATCTCGCGGCACATCAATTTCATCGACATTAGCAAAAAATACGGCTCTCATAGTAAATATAATGGCACCATATCCCAATGTCAAAACCATCCCTAGGTACACATTAAAATTCTTATGCGGTAACATCATGAAGATAACCATATATATAATAGCAATAATCAACGCTACACGAGTATAGCGAATAGGCGAATGGAATTTTTTATCTACCAAGAAGCCGCCTACAGGACCGCCTACCATCTTAAGACCGTACTGGTTAATAATACCGTATGCACCGACCAATGCCACCGGTAATCCATAAATATCCTTCAAGAACGGAATAAAATATGTAAGACCGCAATATACAGAGTACACGGAGAAGATCATGAAGGAGACTACCCAAATTTCAGGCATTTTAATTGCTTTCAGCATGCCATCAAACGCTACCTTAGACTGAGACACTTTACCTTCCAAAACTTCTTGCGACACTTTGTCATCCTCTACTAAAAAGTAGGATACGATCCCTACGGTAATAACAATGCCGGAGTAGAATAAAATAGATCCGCGCAAAGCAAATGCAGTTTCGCCCAGTCCAACGAAAATAGCTAACGCAGTAAAGGCAACTATGGTATCGACAATACCGCGCCCTGCTTCCAGAAAACCAAACAAACGGCCCTGCTCTTCACTCGTACCCAACAAGCGCACCGCTTTGAGCAGTACCGGCCAATACACAATTTCTCCCCAGAACGAAAGTAAGGCCCAAGAGATTAAAATACCCATATATCCCGGGAACGTAGAAATATAAATACCGGTTAAACCAATGCCCACCAAAGAAATAGAAATCATCTTTCGTTTTGAAAATCTGTCCGCCAAGTAGATGGAGGCAAAGTTACCGATAGTTTGTACTAAACCATATACGGATAACGCCATACCTATCTGCGTGTTTGATAAACCCATAAACTCTTGCATCGGTACATAGAAAGCATCCTTTAACGAAGAAAGCTTAAATATAGTACCTCCGCCTAATACGAGTACTACAAATGTAAACCATTTGTAAGCTACTGCGCTCATTCTGTCCTTTAACATACGGCCACCCCGTTTCCATGACTAAAACATTATAGTTTAGTTGCAACTTTGTGATTACAATATATCATTATTTGTTAATTATGTAAATTATTTTATGTTATTTTGTGTTTTTATATTACATTTTTATATACATTGCTATTTTTATTTACCACAGATTGCACTTTATGCATGGCCATATGCAATAAATCAATATTTCTTCTCAATTATTTATTGCATTCCTTATAAATTCTATAGTAAAATAATTTTCGAAACGGACTATATTCTATATACTATGAATACAGTCATACATGAATCGATTGCATGCTGCAATGGCAATTTTTCCGATGAACTTATCGGCATGCATCACCATTACTGAATGAGAATTGAGGGGGATTTATCCTATGGCAACCGTAAATGAAAACTATTTTAACCTGCAAGGTTCCTTCCTCTTTGCGAACATTGCACGCAAAGTAGAAGAGTTTCAGAAGGCACATCCCGATGCCGACATCATTCGACTTGGCATCGGCGACGTAACACTGCCGCTTGTACCGGCTGTAATCGACGCTCTTCACAAAGCCGTTGACGAAATGGGCAATACTGAAACCTTCCGTGGCTACGGTCCGGAGCAGGGCTATGAATTTTTGCGCAAAGCGGTAGTAGAAAAAGACTATGCACCGTTGGGCATCACTATTGCCCTCGATGAAGTATTCATCTCCGATGGCGCTAAATCCGACGTAGGTAACATTCAAGAATTGTTTGCCGAAGACAACATCGTAGCCATTACCGACCCTGTGTATCCGGTGTACTTAGACAGTAATGTCATGAGCGGCCGTACCGGTAAAGCTATTGACGGCATCTTCGAAAAAGTTGTATATTTGCCGACGACGGCAGAAAATAACTTCTCTCCGGACTTTCCGAAAGAACGCGTTGATATTGTATATCTTTGCTGCCCTAACAATCCTACAGGAACCGTACTCAGCCGTGCCCGCCTAAAAGAATGGGTTGACTGGTGTAAACAAAACGATGCTATCCTCATGTTTGACTCCGCATACGAAGCATTCATTTCCAGTGAAGACACCGTTCACAGCATTTACGAAATCGAAGGCGCTCGCGAAGTAGCCATCGAATTCCGTTCTTTCTCCAAGACGGCCGGCTTTACGGGCACTCGTTGCGCTTACACCATTGTTCCTAAGGAAGTGACTGCCCGTACTAAAGATGGCGAACGCAAACAGCTTAATCCTATGTGGAACCGCCGTCAGTGCACCAAGTTCAATGGCGTGCCGTATATCATTCAGCGTGCTGCCGAAGCAGTATATACCGAAGATGGTTACAAACAGACGCGCGAGAACATCGCCTACTACAAAGAAAATGCCCGCATCATTCGTGAAGGTCTCGAAAGCATTGGGCTTACCGTATTCGGTGGTGTAGATGCACCGTACATTTGGCTAAAAGCTCCGGCCGGCATGACCAGCTGGGATCTCTTTGATCTCTTATTAGAAAAAGTTCACATCGTAAGCACGCCGGGTTCCGGTTTCGGTCCATCCGGTGAAGGCTATTTACGCCTTACCGCATTCGGTAGTCGCGAAAATACATTACGCGCTATCGAACGCATCAAGACGTTGTCTTTTAAATAAGATAACATCTCGGCGGTAACGCACTCGTTATAAATGCGGGCCCGCCTATTACGGCGGGCCCATTTAAATATATTCTTTACAAAGTATAGTCAAAAAATTTTAAAGGAGATGTATCTCTATGAACAAAATCAGAATTGGTATCGTAGGCTATGGTAACCTCGGTCGCGGTGTAGAAGCAGCTGTAGGTCGTCAGCCGGATATGGAACTTATCGGTGTATTCTCTCGTCGTTCCGGTCTCACCACCAACAGCGGTGTAGCCACCTACACGATGGATCAGCTCGCCGATTTTCAAGGTAAAATCGATGTCATGGTATTGTGCGGCGGTTCCGCTACAGACCTTATCGAGCAGACACCGGAAGTTGTAAAATACTTTAACGTTATCGACAGCTTCGATACCCACGCCCGCATTCCGGAACACTTCGAGAATGTAAAAAAAGCAGCCCTTGCCTCCGGTAAAGCCGGTCTCATTTCCTGCGGCTGGGATCCGGGTATGTTCTCCTTGCAGCGTGTGTACGGCGAAAGCGTATTGCCGCACGGAGAATCCTACACCTTCTGGGGTCGCGGCGTAAGCCAAGGTCACTCCGATGCCATTCGTCGCATCAAAGGTGTTGTAGATGCTCGCCAGTATACGGTGCCGAAGAAAGAAATCATCGACGCAATCCGCAATGGTGAAACGCCGGAAGTAACTGCCACCTCTTCCCATGATCGCGAATGCTACGTAGTCGTAGAAGATGGTGCCGACAAAGCAGCTATCGAAAAAGAAATCAAAACGATGCCGAACTACTTTGAAGGCTATCATACAACGGTTAACTTCATTTCCCAAGAAGAACTCGATGCCAATCACAAAGGCATTCCTCATGGTGGCTTCGTCATCCGCAGCGGTGAAACCACAGAAGGAACTAAACATATTTATGAATTTTCTTTACAGCTTGACAGTAATCCGGAATTCACCGGTTCTGTCTTAACCGCCTTCGCCCGCGGCCTCTATCGTTTGGCCAGTCACGGTGGTCGCGGTGCCTTCACTGTATTCGATATTCCGCCGGCATGGTTGTCGCCGAAAACGGAAGAAGAATTGCGTGCTCACTATTTATAATGCTATAATAAAATAAATTATGGTTACAGCGCATCTATGAAAATAGGTGCGCTATGATTTTGAGGTGAACACATGAGTACAAATTTAGAAGTAGGTATTGTAGGCTTGCCGAACGTCGGTAAGAGTACCCTATTCAATGCTATTACAAAAGCCGGAGCGGAAGCAGCTAACTATCCGTTCTGTACCATCGAACCAAATGTAGGCGTCGTTGATGTGCCGGACGAACGCATTAACGTCTTGGCTGAAATGTTTAAGTCAAAAAAAATTGTCCCTGCCGCAATGCGCTTCGTAGACATTGCCGGTCTCGTTGCCGGAGCTTCCAAAGGCGAAGGGTTGGGCAACAAATTTCTCAGTCACATTCGTCAGGTAGATGCGATTGCCCAAGTAATTCGTTGCTTTGATGATCCTAACATCACACATGTATCCGGCTCTATCGATCCGATTCGTGATATTGAAATTATCAATACCGAATTATGTCTGGCCGATTTGGACAGTGTCGAAAAACGTCAGCAACGTATTGAAAAGATTGCCAAAAGCGGTGATAAAGCAGCTCGTGCCGAATTGCCGGTATTAGAAAAAGTAGCTGCTGCACTTAGCGAAGCTATTCCGGTGCGTGCGCTTGGTCTTGAAGAAGAAGAACTGGATATGCTCAAGGAGTTAACTCTCTTAACGGCCAAGAAATCCTTGTATGTAGCTAACATTTCCGAAGATGAAGTGTCTGATTATTCCGGTAACGACTACGTTAAGCGTGTACAAGAATACGCAGCTAAGGAAGGTTCCGGTGTCGTTGTCGTGTCGGCACGTATCGAATCGGAAATCGCCGAGCTCTCCGACGAAGAAGCCAAAGCCTTCCTCGAAGATTTAGGCGTAACCGAAAGTGGTCTTGATAAGCTCATTAAAGCCAGCTACAGTTTGCTCGGTTTGATTAACTTTTTTACAGCCGGTGAAATGGAAGCGCGTGCCTGGACGATCGTAGACGGCACTAAGGCGCCGCAAGCTGCCGGCAAAATTCACTCCGATATAGAAAAAGGATTTATACGTGCAGAAATTGTTGCCTATGATGACCTCATTGCCTGCGGCAGTCAAAATGCAGCCAAAGAAAAAGGTCTTGTTCGCTTAGAAGGCAAAGACTATGTCATGAAAGACGGCGATGTAACCTACTTCCGTTTTAATGTATAAACAGAATACTATCCACAAGTAAATTACCGTAACAAAAAGGCCATCGGCTTTGCATTTGCAAAACTGATGGTCTTTTTACATCGTTTTATAAAATTTTATATAATCTCTACTGACTCATCTTAGGCAATGATTTTCTGCTCACTTATCCCCTAAGCGATTCACCGAACAATTCATCTGCCGATAGCTTTACACAATCTTTCGCCGATCCACCGTAGCTATATACCCCGGAATGCGATATACCATTATCTCGCATGTACCCTAAAGCCGTTCGCAAATCTACTCGCTTTAGCAAAATACACAAGCCACATGCATGGTGTAACTGCGGTGGTGTAGGAATCAGCTTCATCACCAGTCCCTTTTCTTTGAAAAGTGTCTCTGCTTTAGTAGCAAAATAATAACTGGTGAACATAATCAAAGTATCCATTGCGTGTTCCTAATCCTTTAGCCTACAAAGTGACCATGGCTTCCGTCATCATCGAATCGGAAATAACATACATGTTAGTAATGGTGCCAACCTTAACAGACTCCTTCAAGCCATAAAAATCAAGACAGATACCGCAGGCCGCAATCTCTACACCTGCATCCGCCAAAGCCTGCAGATTTTCCAAGTGTTCCGATCCTTCCGCAACCATTTTAACGCCGCTGTTAATGAAGAAAATCTTTTTCGGTTTTACATCAGCTTCCGTCAAGCAAAACCAGAATGTCTTCATCAAGGAGCGTCCCAACTCTTCGCTGCCTTCACCAAGATAGTCCTTAGTCATCAAAAGAACACGACCGCCTACTTCGGGAATTTCTTTTTTCTCATGTACTGTAGCCGTCGATTCTGTCTGATTTGCCACTATATCATTACCCGGCGGCGTCATTCGAATATAGTAAGCACTCCCGCGTTGCTGGATACCTACCGCATACTTTTTAGATTTCCCCAACTTAATTACATTATCTCGGCTGACTTCATTATCTACGACGGTAACAATCACCGCTTCCGGAGAAGCATCCATAGCTTTTTTACTTTCAATAACGGGAACCGGACATAATTTTCCCCGTACGTCCACTACTACTTCTTTACTTGACATATACTGCGCAATCTCCTTTCGTTACTACTTCACCGATACGCGTTGCTGCAATTACACCTGCCTCATGCATGGCCTTCACTAAATCATCGGCTTCCTCCGGCGGCACCGCCAACAGCAATCCACCGGATGTCTGCGGGTCAAAGCATATATCGCTCCATACTTCATCTACGTTTTCTGCAAAGCAAATGCCCGATACGGCTTTACGATTTCCATACGTTGCCGCCGGCACCAATCCCATAGATGCCGCTTCCACCGTATCCGTAAACAAAGGCAGCTGCGCTGTGTTGATAACAATAGACACATCACTACCGTCCGCCATCTCGCGCCCATGTCCCATAAGACTGAATCCGGTCACATCCGTGCAAGCATGTACCGTAAAGTGTTGTGCCGTTTCTGCCGCTGCTTTATTAAGTGTAAACATACTGTTTGCCGCCTCTTGCGTGCCGTTCTCAAAGACGCCGCCTTTTAAAGCAGTGCTCATAATGCCTGTGCCTATAGGCTTAGTCAAAATCAATGCATCGCCAACCTTAGCACCGCTATTCTTCCATACCTTGTCGGGATGAATCACTCCGGTAACAGACAAACCAAAAATAGGCGTTTCGTTTTCAATGCTGTGTCCGCCTACCACTGCAATCCCGGCAGACTCCAGAATATCCGCCGCCCCGTTTAACACTTCCGTCAATACACCTTGCTCTACCAAAGGCACGGGAAAACCTACAATATTCATCGCTGTCAACGGCCGTCCTCCCATAGCATAAATATCACTGACGCTATTTGCCGCCGCAATGCGCCCGAAGGTACGAGGATCATCTACGATGGGCGTAAAAAAATCCAGGGTCTGTACTAATGCCGCATCATCCGTCAAGCGATACACGCCGGCATCATCAGCCCCTTTCATGTCTACCAGCACATGTTCATTCGTCGGTACCCGAACTTGCTGTAACACACCTGCCAATATATGCGGCCCTATCTTACAGGCACAACCTCCCTTGGCTGCATAGGTCGTAAGCTTAACCATGTCGCACTTCCTTTCTTACTCTTTGGCATCCGGTCCGCGAGACACAATCTTTTTTACCGCCTTTTCAAATTTAGGACGAGCGATCATAACTTGGTGACCGCAGCCTCGACACACCATAGTAAAATCTACCCCAATACGTCGCACTTCCCATTCATCGCTGCCACAGGGATGCGTCTTCTTCATTTTTACTATATCGCCTACATAATATCTAACAAATGCCATAACTGCCTCCTACACGATACGCTACCTTATTACTTTCTTATTGTAACACTCTTATTTTCCCTATGCAAAATTCAATACGCCTTTACCCGCTTCATCTCTTTTGATAGTATCCGCTTCACCTTTCTTGGTATAATCTACTTCATCTTTCTTATCTTACTCTGCTCCGCCTTTCTTGTCATAATCTGCTTCGTCCGGCTACTCGACATAATTTACTTGTTACAAGTATATCCTTTCGCTTATCTTTTTGATTTCCTAATCTACGCCGGTACAAACCGGGTTACGGTAACGTAGGTTATCTTATTATAAAGCGTGTTTAGTTACCTTATTGAATGGTATATAAAGAATATATTCCGTTAATTATCAATAGAGAATTCTTTAATATGATATTAATTCTCATTTAATAAAGTTAGAGCATAGCACATCATCTTACTATCACGTATTCCCAAAACATAGATAAACTCTACATTGATAAGCATTATCATTTTAAAATAAATTTATAAAATTCGATAAAAAAGACTTGCTTTTCTCATTTCTATGTCCTATAATGTAATCAACAATGATTATTCATTAATTTGAATTGTTTGCTACATTCTAAAAGTTTGTATGTATTGTTGTTTATGTGAGTGCATAAAGGAGAGATTATCATGTCAGAATTAAAAGGAACTAAAACTGAACAGAACTTACAGGCTGCATTTGCTGGTGAATCCCAGGCTAACCGTAAATACACGTATTATGCTGCTGCAGCTCGTAAAGCAGGCTTGAACAAAATCGCTGATTACTTCGAAGAAACCGCTTTGAACGAAAGCGCTCATGCTAAAATCTGGTTCAAACTTCTCCAGGGTGGCGACGTTAACGCTGACGTAGCTGTTAACTTGAAAGACGCTGCTGCCGGTGAAAACTACGAACACACTACAATGTATCCGGAATTCGCTAAAGTAGCTAAAGAAGAAGGCTTTGCTAAAATCGCTTACCTCTTCGAACAGGTTGGTAACATCGAAGCTCGTCATGAAGAACGCTACAACGATCTTCTTAGCTATGTAAACGGCGGTAAAGTGTTCAAACGCGAACAGCCGGTTGCTTGGATTTGCGCTAACTGCGGTTACATTCATGTAGGTAACGAAGCTCCGCAGGTTTGCCCGGTATGTGCTCATCCGCAGGCTTACTTCTCTCAGCATAGCGACGTTCTTCTCTAATTCTAACTACTAAGTAGCTTGATTATAGTGAACGCAAGGTTGCAATACTATATAACAATATAGCCAAGTGGCATTACATGTATGCAAGTGCATACTAAAAGACCGACGGTGGTTTTCCATCGTCGGTCTTTTTCATATCTATGAGCTTCTCATTCTATTTATTCTGTATATAACTGCCCTGCCTCACAATGCCATCGCTGTTGTCCTACCTCATCAGCTTCATTTTTATCATGAGTAACCCATAAGCAGGGGATCTGCCATTCACCGATTATATCTACCAAATCCCGGCGTACCTGTTCCCGCAAATTCCAATCTAATGCCGACAACGGTTCATCCAAAAGCAGTATTACCGGCTTAGCATATAGAGCACGCCCTAATGCTACCCTCTGTTGCTCACCGCCCGATAATGTGCCTGCCTTTATATCTTTGTACTTACCAAGTCCCAAGCGATTCATAATATGGGATAGTAACGCTTCATCACCGCGTTTGCTATAGGTAATATTGTGATATACCGACATGTGTGGAAAAACAATATTTCCCTGAGGCATATAACCTACAAAGCGTTGCTGCGGAGCCAGAAAAATATTCTTTGTCGTATCCACCCATACCTCATCATTGCGGATAATACATCCCGTAATAGGGCGTACCAAACCGGCCAGCGATTTGATGATGGTAGACTTGCCACTTCCCGAAGAACCGGTTAGTGTAGTAATCCCGGTATCCAATACGCCCTCTGCCTGTATTAACAGCGTTGGGCGCTGCACTGTTATTGCAAAAGATATCAAACTCCATCGCTCCTTATTTCTTCATCCTTCAACGTCGCACCGTTAACTTTAAAACGACTAGCGCTCAAAACAGCAACACTACTAAAAATAGTAACACTAATAATACTAACACTAGTAATACTAACACCAATAATACTAACACCAATAACACTAACGCCCAAAATGCTCACTTCAAAACGATCAGAACAATTATATCAGCGCCGCTGTCCGAATAAACCGCCCTTGGTAATAAGATGTACACTCCACAACAAACCCAGCGTAAGCGCGCAGATATAAACGACAATAGCAAAGGCTCCGCTGTAATCGCCTACTTCCACTAAAGAATAAATAGCCAGCGGCATGGTCCGTGTAAGCCCCGGAATATTACCGGCAATTAAAATCGTCGCACCGAATTCCCCCAATGCTCGACTAAATGCCAAAATAGCCCCCGTCACAATTCCCTTCCAAGCCAAGGGAATAGAAATAGTAAAGAAAATCCGCAGTTCCGAAGCACCCAAGGTACGAGCCACATCTTCTACAGCGGGATCAATCGAACTTAGCGCTGCCCGCACTGTCTGATAAAATAATGGAAAGCCGATGATCGATGATGCCAATACAGCCCCCATTTTGCTGAATACCACCTGTATTCCTATGGACTGCAGCCACGCACCAAAGGCTCCGCCGGGGGAAAAAATAACTAACAACGCAAAGCCCACTACTACCGGCGGCAAAACTAAAGGCAAGGTCAACACCGAATCGATGAGTGCCTTGCCTTTCACATCATACCGCTTCAATATATAATTCAGCAGCAGGCCCACTACGATAATATGTACTAATGCCAGGAGAGCAACCTCCAGCGACAACCATAATGGACTCATAGCTTATAACTACTCCTTGCTAGCTACCGCTATGCATTTATTTTGCTGCATTCGGTACACTGGTAAATCCGTACTTCTGTAAAATCTGTTGTGCTTCGGCACTGGTCAGATACGCATAAAAATCCTTAGCCAATTGGTTTTCGTTCTTTGTTACTAACGCAATAGGATAGATAATCGGCTTGTGACTGTCTGCCGGCGCCGTATCGGTAATGGCAACGCGATCCTTGGAAGCCATGGCATCCGTCTTATATACAAATCCTGCATCCGCTGTTGCTTCCGCAACATAAGCGGTTACTGCTTTTACATCCTTCGCATATACCAGCTTAGGCTGTACTTGTTCCCATACACCTAATTTTTTAAGACTTTCTTCTGCATACTTACCGGCCGGTACCGTTTCAACCGTGCCGATAGCCAAGCGATTTACATTTCCTAAATCACTGATTTTATAGGCCTGCTTACCTTTGGGAACGATAAGTACCAATGAGTTCGCCGTCAAAGGCTTTACCTTTTCCACCAAATTCTTATCTTGTAACAGCCTCATATTACTTTCGTTAGCAGAAATAAAAATGGATGTAGGTGCCCCCTGCTCTATTTGCTGCCGCAGCGTACCGGAACCGCCGTAATTAATTGCGATCTGGGAAGCATCCAAATGATGTGCCTTCACGTAATCATCCTTCAGCTCATTCATAGCTGCCTGCATGCTGGCTGCTGCCGACACCGTAATAGTTTCTTTTGAAACATCCGCTTTTTTTGTATCATCGCTTTGCCCGCAACCGGCCGTTACCAATAACAACGCACTTAATGCTACCCCCAACCATTTCTTATTCATCTCACTACCTCCTTATCGTATCGACTCTGATGCTCCGCTCATCACCATATCATATACGCCATCGCAGTCTTTCTAAAAGCAGAGCACAATATATATTTTTCTGTTCATATCCATATTACTACAAAACACGCAGTTCCGCACGTCTCATTCATCACATAGGCATAAATTGTCAGTTAATTATCTTTGCTAATCACAGGCTATATGCATTCTCTTTTCTATGGGTACTACATTATGATAGTATCTCACTAAAGAATGTAGGCAGTACATATTTTCATACCGGCTATAGGAAATTAATATATTTTTATTCTTACTTCACTGTGATATAGTATAAATAGCAAGTGTAGGTATAGAATTAACGGAGGTTGTCCCTCTCTTAGGAAGGAAGTCATGTATGGAACTGTTTATACATATTTTTTGGACCAGCGTTATGCCGATTCTCATCATGGTGTTCGCCGGCTTTATATTGGATAAATTATTTACATTGGATTTACGTACCTTAAGTAAGCTGAATTTTTTTATTCTCTTACCTACCTACGTGTTCACTCAAATTTACACGGCTCATTTAACAACGGAAAGTATCGAAATTTTCTTCTGTGCCCTGCTCATCTTAATCAGCAACAGTTATGTAGGCGTCGGCGTCAGTAAACTGCTGGGCTATGATTTGAAGAAAACCCAGATCATCCGCAATGCTACCATGTTTAACAATGGAGGCAATATAGGGATTGCCATTGCCACCTTTGTATTTTCCAATGTACCGTACATCGTCAACGGCAAAACACCTTATGTGGAAGTAGGCATCGTCGCCATTATTGCTTCTTTTATCATCCAAACCATCAGCTGTAATACGCTGGGCTTTTATCAAGCCGGTGTCGGCGTACTGACTAAACGCGATGCATTGCGCATGGTCTTTCATATGCCGGTGCTATATGTAGCCCCCGCTGCTGTTCTGGCTCGCTGGATTCCCTACGATCTTACCACTCTTATGGTTTGGTCACCGCTGAGCATCTTCTCTCATGCCTTCGTTGGTATGGCTATGATGACCTTAGGTGTACAAATGAGTCGCACTCCTTTGAATTTTATAAAGAAAGACGTTATGGTCGCTACGGCCTTACGCCTCATCGGCGGTCCGATTATTGCTGCCACCTTGATGCTCTTGTTTATCACCCTCTATTCACCGGTGCATCCTATCTCTGCCCAGGCTATCATCATTAGCTATAGCGTACCTTCCGCGGTAAACACGGCCCTCATCGCCTTTGAAATGAAAAATCATCCGGAGTTGGCTACGCAAATCGTCATGGCCACCACCCTCTTCTCGGCCGTCACCATGCCACTGGCCATACTCTTTGCCTATTACCTTTTTCCGGTATAAGAGAATATAACAAAAATAACCCTCTCCCACGCAGAGGCTCTTCGCAAGACCGAGCCTCCTAGTGGGAGAGGGCTATTTTTGTTATTATAACTTAGCTTTTACCTTTACCGCTACCTTATACATGAACACGCAAAGTACTAAGTACATTACGATGCCCAAATACGTAGCACCTTGGGTAGCATGCCATGCCTTAGCAAACCAGTCGATACCGGCGATACGCAATACCGCACTGATTAAACTACCGATAGCACCGCCGGCTACAAAGCCGGATGCAATGGTGCTGCCTTCACTGAGGCGCAATTCATTAGTATCCTTGTCATCACTGCTGTGAGATACCAAATGAGAAATCAATCCACCTACCAAGACCGGTAAGTTGATTTCCATTGGCAAGTAACTACCAAGGGCAAAAGCCAACGGCGGCACACCAATCATCCAGAGTACAACGGCGAAAAGAGCACCGGCCATATACAACGGCCAATGAGCGCTGCCGCCGGACATAAGCGGCTGAACAATAGCTGCCATCGCATTTGCCTGCGGTGCCGGCAATGCATCCGGACCGGTAAATCCATATGCATGATTTAACAAGAGCAATACGCCTACGGACACAACAGCAGATACGATAACACCTACCAACTGCCACAGCTGCATGCGTTTCGGCGTAGCACCTACCAAGTAGGCTACCTTCAATTCCGACATAAAGTTACCGGCTACACCGATAGTGGTACCCAGGAACGCCGCCATCATTAAGATTGCAATGATACCGACATCACCGGTCATACCGGTAGAAGCCAATACTACCGCCGAGAGAATAATCATAAAGATGGTCATCCCCGATACCGGTTCGTTACCGGTAAAAGCGATAGAACTAATACCTACTACAGACAACAGGAATCCCAAAATCAAAACGATAAGGAAGGCCAAAATCGTCTGTAAGAAAGTTTGCGCGTAATAAATATGGAAGAAAATAGCAAATAAAACGACAGTAGCAATAATACCTAATGCCAATACGGACATCGGTAAATCGCGCTGCGTGCGCAAGATTTCTACCTGCACCGTCTTATTCGGCGTAAAAATATCTTTTAACGCACGAACGACAACATCCTTAACTACACCGGCCATTGTCAAAAGACCGATGACCCCGGCCATAGCCAGCATACCGATACCTACATGACGTACATAGTTGCTGAATACGGCACGTACCGGTGCATCCGCCAACATCACCGTCTGACCATCAATCACCATCGGATGCGTACCACCTAAGTAGTATACGATCGGTACGCATACAAACCAGGAGAAGAAGGAACCGGCCGCAATAATAGCTGCGTAACGCAGCCCCGTAAAGTACCCGATACCGAGCAAGGCCGCATCACTATCAAGACCGAAGCTCAGCTTTAATTTATCTTCCAGTACCTGTCCCCAGGAAAAAGCAGCCGAAGAAATCCCTTCCTTCCACCATCCTAAGCTGTTCAATACAAAGTCGTATGCCATAGCCAAGGTACCGCTGACAATCATCAGCTTTGCCTTACTGCCTTCAGAGCTGCTCAATACTTCTGCAGCGGCACGACCGGCCGGGAACGGATATACGGAATTCATTTCTTCACAGAAATACCGCCGGAACATAACGGACAGGAACACACCCAAAAGACCGCCGAGAATAATCGGCACAATCATCTGGAAGAAGGATAAGCTCGGCATTTTCAAAATATAAATAGCCGGCAAAATAAACATGGCCCCGCACAACACATTTGTGCCGGAGCTGGCAATGGCTTGGATATGCACCGTTTCCGGGAATGCATTTTTGCGTTTGAACATAACCGCCATGCCCATAGCCAATACCGATACCGGTGCAAACGCATCGACGGTCTGACCGATTTTAAGACATAAATACCCTACTGCCAACGCAAACAAAGCAGCATAAAACAAGCCCCAAAATACAACGTAGCCGTTGATTTCCACGTATTCCTTTTGAGGCGACATAATTGGCTCGTGAAGCTCTGTTTTTACCTCTTCGGTAGCCATAAAAAAACCTCCAATTCACATCGACCGTAACACTGAGTTAGTTCGCTGCAATCAGGGCGTTTACAACCGTAACCTGCGAGATCAATCGATCCTCCTCGTCAACGACGCGAATAGACCATACATGACTGCGCTTACCGCGATGCAACAGTTCTCCGATTGCGGTAACAGTCCCTTCCGCCTTTTTAGGTCGCACATGATGTGCCGTAACGGACTGTCCCACCCCCAGATACTCTCCTCTTTCAATCTCATTTGAGGCCATACCGGCGATAGCTTCGCAGAATGCAATCGTGGCGCCGCCGTTCAAATAACCGAACGGCTGTGCATGGAAGGGACCCAGTTTCATACGACTTTCCAATCCCGTTTCCGTACAGCGCACATATTCAATAGTAAGCTGCTCTACTAACGACTTCATCGGTCTCGCTCCTCTCTTTTTCATGGCGTAAAAGTTACCTGCCGCTGCGTATACTGATTCAGCACAGCTTCATCCACAACGGCCCCCGAGCCTATACCTGTAGGCACCTGCATAGATCCTTCACTGAATGCGATATCCGGACATATCACATCCTTTTCAAAATACCTGGCGGAATCCGACAAATCGCCGGCCATATACGTATCCGGTAATGCTGCCAACTGTACATGCAGCCACTTAGATATTCCGCTTTCTACCATACTTCCAATCCAATAGGCGATATGCTGCCTCCGGCAATAGTGAATGATTTCCTTCGCCCGTACTAAGCCGCCGAGACGACCGATTTTAACATTGAGCACGTCCAAGGCACCTGCACGGTGTGCCCGTCGTAAATCATCCATGGATTGCACGCTTTCATCAAGGCAAATAGGTGTGCTTGACGGCGTATCTTGCCGCAATTTTCCCAGCACCGACACATCCGCATCCAGCGGTTCTTCAACACACGCCAGCTTATACGGTGCCAGTGCCTGTATCAACGGCCATTCACTGACATGAAAGCTGCGATTCGCATCCGCTGCCAATGTAATCTCCGGAAAAGTGCGGCGCACCAAGCTCACTCGTTCTACCGCATCCGATGGATTAATCTTCAATTTAATACGTTTACATCCCTTCTCAACTTCTCGTCTCACCTTTGCCAACATGTCATCCAGCGCCATGTCTCCGATGACAACCCCCGACACAATCATCGGCGTAAGAGGCTCACCGAAAAAGGTGCTTACCATAGGCTGACCCAACTTCCTATAGTATAGATCCAACAGCGCATTTTCAACGCCCGCCGTTGTCATTGGATAGGCGTCGCTACCGATTAATCGCACTATATCGTCGGCTACCTGTTCCGGATTCGTTATACGGTACCCCACTAAGCGCGGACCGATGCACTCGGTGCACAGTGACCACGCCGTATCCAGCGTTTCCGCCGTATAAAACGGTGTCGTAAAAGCCACTATCTCACCATAGCCCGTAAGTCCTGTGTTATCGGTAACTGTCACACATAAAGTGTCGCGCTGCGCCAGCCTCCCTTTTGCCGTGACAAAGGCAAATTTCATCGGCAGCACAACGTGTCGTATAGTCACCCGGGCAACCTGCACCGTCATCGGGGCAGATGCGCCGCCATTGTCATCGTTCCCTGCCGATGCGGCAAAGAACCGCACATTATCGCTTTCCTTCATAGGTGTAGCTCGCCTCGCAGTACTTTACCGGATGCATTTTTCGGCAGACTCGCAATCTGTCGTATGTACTTCGGCAACTTATACCGCGCCAAACGGTTTGCCAAAAAATCACGTACTGCCTCCGGTGCTACCGTACCGGCATAAAACAATGCCGGTACCTGCCCCCAATGTGCGTCTGCTACCGGTATGACCGCACATTCTTCCAAGCCGTCCAGTTCATATAAGGTATCTTCCAATTCTTTAGGATAAATATTTTCTCCGCCGGAGATGATAATATCCTTGCGGCGATTTAACAAATATAAAAAGCCATCCTCATCAATATAACCGATATCATCGGTATTAAGACCTTCCGGCGATAATGGTTTCTTTCCCAAATACCCCGTCATCAACATTGGCGACTGTATCCATATGTCACCGACACCGTGGCTGTCCTGATTCTTAACGGTAATTGTTACGCCCGGCAAAGGCTTACCCACCGCCGCCAATTTATGAGGATACGCTAAAATATTAAAAGTCGCACTTTGTGCAAAGCTTTCCGTCATACCGTATGTTTTATATACGGGTAATCGTTTTTCCAAGCACCGCTTAATCAAAGGCTGAGGAATAAATTCACCGCCTAAGAGAATCATCCGCAAACCATGTGCCGGCACGGCTTCAATAATTCGCTGTAAAATCGTAGGCACCAAGGAAATCATATTCACCTTGCCTTCGCCGATAGCCTTCAGTACCGGACCTTCTTCATACTTGCGCATAATCGTGGCCGCCGTACCATTGTAAAGGGTACGAAGTATAATGGACAATCCCGACACATGAAACATCGGTAACACAACAAGCCAGTTATCCTCGGCTTCGACACCGATAACCTCCACCGATGCCGCTACATGCGCGCGAATCTGTCCCCAACGAATAGGTACCGATTTGAAGCGTCCCGTAGTCGCACTGGTATTCATAATCACCGCTATTGCCGTATCATCCGGTCGCCAACAAAAGGACGTGTTTGCCGGTGAATTCGGCATCACCGCTTTACCGCCGGCTGCCGTTAACGCATCGCGTTTCTCTGCCGCTTTTGATGAGCGTGTCGGCACGGTTATATGTAAACTATGAAGTCCCATTGCTGAAATGTCCTCGATTCCATTCCACGGGACATCCCCGGCTACGGTTAGCAAGCTGGTAATCTCTAACGTTTGCATCTGATCCGCCACCTCGCCCGCCGTCAAATGTGTATTTATCGTCAGCACTTCCTTACCGCACAACAGCGCCGCAAATAAAGTGACCGCCATAGCAACGGAGTTTTCTGCCCGAAGTGCCACACGCCGCTGCCCATCCAATGCCTCTTGCAAGTAGGTAGCCACCGCTATCGTCGCTTCGTACACATCACCATAGGTCCACTCATTTAAAAAGAGTGCCGACGGCCGTTCAACCGCCCATCGTCGAAGCCATTCCATGACTGCACCTCACCATCAAGGGAATTTCGGGAATTGCTTGAAGTCCGGTTTGCGTTTTTCCTTAAATGCGTCGCGGCCTTCCTTGGCTTCATCCGTTGTGTAGTAAAGAAGGGTTGCGTCACCGCCGAGCTGCTGCAAACCTGCCAAACCGTCCGTATCGGCATTAAAGGATGCCTTCAAGAAACGTAACGCCATCGGGGAAAGCTGTAAAATTTCTTCACACCATTTCACCGTTTCTTCTTCTAACTTATCGAAAGGTACCACCGTATTGACAAGCCCCATGTCCAATGCCTGCTGTGCCGTGTATTGGCGGCAAAGGAACCAAATTTCGCGAGCCTTTTTATGACCTACCAAACGAGCCAAGTAACCGGCACCGTAACCGGCATCAAAGGATCCTACACGCGGACCGGTTTGCCCGAACTTCGCATTTTCCGAAGCAATGGTCAAGTCACATACGATGTGAAGCACATGACCGCCACCGATTGCATAGCCGTTAACCATAGCAATAACCGGTTTCGGCGTAATGCGAATTAAATGCTGTAAATCGAGCACGTTCAAACGAGGAATACGGTCTTCACCGACATAACCGCCATTACCGCGAACGCGTTGGTCACCGCCGGAGCAGAACGCTTCCTTATCCTCACCCTGTCCATGGTTGGCACCGGTCAGAATAATAACACCTACTTCCGCATCATCGCGGGCTACCGTAAACGCATCAATCAGTTCCACTACTGTTTTAGGGCGGAACGCATTGCGTACTTCCGGACGATTAATGGTAATTTTAGCAATGCCATTATAGGTTTCATAAATAACATCCTCATACCCTCTGTCCAATACTTGCCAGTTAAATTTGCTCATACCATGACCTCCTTATACATTCTGTCATATTTATATGAAAGATAGTAATTGTGTTAACAGCCTAAGAATAAGCCGACAATCTCGGCAAACTCCTCCGGCTTTTCTACATGCACATTATGCCCCGCACCGGCAACAGACGTTGTCGTAATATTTAGCCACTGCGCATACACCTCGCGCCGAATCGTATCATATTTTTCATCCAGCTCTCCGCTGATATAAAGAGTAGGCATCTTCAGTCTATCCAACTTATTGCCTGCATAAAGGAACATTCCCTGCCCTGCGCCGCGAAGCATGCCGGCAAGGCCGTGCGGCGATACCTCACAACGGCGTTGCCTAATAGCCGCCTGTACGGACGGTGGCAAATGGCGTTGCGTTTCAAAGATAGGTAACTTTTCCCAGTAGTTCGCAAACCATATTGCCCCATGCGACTCTATCCTAGCCGCCAATCCCGCATCTTTTATGCACCGTTGCAGTCGATCATGTCTATCCTTAATACCGGGCGACGCCGACTCGAGAATCAACGCACGATAGGGCAAGTCGGGATACTCCAATGCCATTTGTAAAGCCAGGCGGCCGCCCATAGAGTAACCTAATAGTACGAAAGGCTTTCTCCGGCTGATGACTGTACAAAGAAATTGTAAATCATCCAATATAATATCCGAATCGTACGATGCCGGACTCCACGGTACCGAAGTCTTACCATGCCCCATCATATCAATGGCATAGATACGGAAACCGGGCAATGTCAGTTGATCCCAAGTGCGTCCATCCTCGCCAAAACCGTGAAAACAAATCAGCGGCACGCCGTGCTTATCACCATGCATATGCACATAATATTCCTTACTGTCTATGCCGATACAGGTTCCCTGTCCTTCGCGCAACGATTCCTCCAGTGCCATTGCCTCGTAATCATCTCCTATTAAAGCTTCACTCGTATAAAGTTCATGACTCATCGCATCACCGTATACTTTCTATGTAACTCTCTACTGCGTGCCCGATCGGTGGGCACTTCAATCAAATATATATCATCGCCGCTTAACGCTTCCGCCAACGTGCGATTAAATGCTTCATACGACTCCGCCTTACAATACCGCAAACCTGTAAGCTGTGCCAAGCCGCTGAAATCAAGCCCGTGCGGCGTAGCAAACAAATAATCAAAGTGCGGTGATTCCCGCTGCGGCAGATATTCAAAAATACCGCCCCCATCATTATTGAACAGAACGATTACCAACGGAATCCGATGCGTTTTCCCCATGATAAGACCGTTCATATCATGTAGAAACGATAAGTCACCGGTAACCATAACGGTGCGTTTACCGGCCGCCGCTATTCCCAACGCCGTCGACACCGTACCATCAATTCCGTTAACGCCGCGATTGCCCAATAGTTCTACATCCTCCGAACCGGCTATCCAGAAGTAATCCATGTCGCGAATGGTCATACTATTCGCTGCCAACAAGCGACTATCCTTGGGCATCTGTTTCTGGAGCAAGCTAATGATGCGCCCTTCAAAAAGGAACGGCTCCGACGCTACGGTAGATAGTTGCGTACGCATTCGTCGTTGATACTCTTGCCAACGAGCCGTGTACGCCGTTGCTTCCGTTACATCCGTAGGCAGCATTTGCGCTAATGCCTCACGACAAAACAAAGCTACATCGCTGCGCACCACTACATTCGTAGTCAAGGCCGCATTGCGATACTCCACTGCCGGATCCACCTGCATGCATAGTATATCATTGTGAAGACGCATAAACTGCTGGACCCGTTTTGATACGGGAATCTGTCCGAACAGCACCACAAAATCCGGTTTTATATCGGCCTTTACCTCATCAGACGATAAGAACGCATCATAGCTGTCTATAATGTGCGAATGTGTAAAGCGCCGCACCGGTGACAGCGGATCCGCCAATATGGGCACCTGCCATGCTTCGGCCAGCTTCACTATGTCAGCCGCATAGCTATCCCCCCGATAATCGGGCCCGCATAAAAATAAACCGCGCCGACCTACGGGAATTTCCGGCAACGCCGCTGTCATCTGGCCCGGTATAATACGAAATCCGCGCTGGCTGCGTCCCATAGTAAAATGTGATTCATCTGTATCCGGCATCAACGGTTCGCTGACGGGAACATTAATATGCACCGGTGCCGGGGCCACATTTGTAGCAGCCAGCATGGCTTTTTGAATCACCGTTCGCGGATACACGTTCGGCGTACTTTCTGTGGGGGCCGCCAGTTCTTCGTAGTAAGCAACGAACTCACCGAACAAATTTGCCTGCTTCATCGTCTGCGGCGCTCCCACGGCTCGTAATTCCGCCGAACGATCCGCCGTAATGACGATAAGCGGTACGCGACTGTGCTTCGCCTCTGCCAGCGCCGGTAAATAATGGGCACCGGCGGAACCGGAGGTACAAACCAACACCACCGGACGCCGTGATGCCTTGGCTAACCCGAGGGCAAAAAAGCCGGCGGACCGTTCGTCCAAATTCATATATGTAGAAAATTTCTTATACGCCGTAAACAAAATTGCCAAGGCCGTAGACCGAGAGCCGGGACTGAATACAACATCCCTAACGCCTAACAGATACAGCTCATCTACGGCAGACGCTAAATACTCATTCATTACAGGGCCTCCACTATCGTTCTCAGCTTTGTCTTCGTTTCCGTATATTCTTCATCGCACTCGGATCCGTCCACAATGCCGCAGCCCGCATACGCATACATATGCTTGCCTTTAACAAGGGCCGATCGAATGCCTACGGCCAATACGCCGTCGCCTTTGCTGTCCCACATGCCCAGCGGGGATGCATACAGTCCGCGTTCATGACCTTCATACTCCTTGAGTAATTTCAGAGAAACATCCCGCGGTTGACCGCCCATAGCCGGCGTCGGATGCAGCACGCCGCCCCAGTCCAACAAGCTGTGCTCGCTGTCCTCAGCAGTCACCAAGGTACGCAGGTGAAACAGATTTTTCAACTCCATCAATTCCATCGGCCCCGCTGTTACCGAAGAAGCCAAGCGCTGCATAGATTCCGTAATCATGCGCACCACGATACCATGTTCTCGCACATTCTTATCATCATGCAGCAACCGCTGTCCCTGCGCCTCGCGATTCTCTGCCGTTTTACCGATTGTACCGGCCAAAGCATAGCTGGTAATACAGGAGCCTTCCTTTTGCACCAAAATTTCCGGCGATGCCCCCAAGAAGGTACGTCCCTCTTTGTGGTAGCCAAAAATAAAGCATCCCGGATTATTGCTGACGAGACGATGGAGAATACTGCATTCATCAAAATCCTCATCGCCCACCAAGTGCACCTCGCGGGAGGCTACAGCTTTAGTAATGCGCCCGTCTTGAATCGCCGATGTAATAGCCGTAAACAATCGTTGCCAAGCTTCGTAGTCATCGGTACGTTCCTCATAGTGATGTGTGCGAAGTATCGTTCGGTCATCGTCAATCGTTTCCGGTATATCCGCATACATATAGCGCTCACCGTCGGCATCGGCTATGTAATAATGGGAGAACGCAATCATTTCATTGCCCATATCTCGCCACAGATCACCGCGGGCCGTCTCAAAAAAGGTACGCCCGTAAAATATGTACGGATACGCCTTACTATCAGCTTCCGTTTGCAGCACCGCACGACGATCGGCACCGATAATCAAACGCTGCTTCTGTGTATCATACCAAAAGACCCGTTCCCGGCCATCAAAGTGACGCCAAAAGGATAAAGGGTCTGTCAGTTGTAATGTCATTGTATTGTAATTCATGTAGATCCTCACATGACCGCCGCAGCGGCCCCACTCATTCGGTTACCTAACTGTGTTATTATACAACATCTTATTATAGCACTCCCACCCCGTAATCACCAACCAAAAACCGCAACCTGTCTTCTAAAAAAGGACGGCAAAAAGGACTGCTCTGTTCATAGTCCATGCAATGAACAAAGCAGCCCCTCATATAATAACACGTTACTCGTCTATTGATGTGATACATGCTCGATGCCTTGTTCGAGCAATACCGTCACATGATCATCGTTCAAGCTGTACCATGCCGTCTTGCCTTCCTTGCGAAAGGTGACAAGCCGCGCTTGTCTGAGCACGCGCAGTTGATGGGAAATGGCAGACTGTCCCATATCCATGGCATCGGCAATATCGGATACGCACATCTCCTTCGCAAGCAACAGCTGCACGATGCGCAATCGTGTAGGATCGCCGAGCACCTTAAACAACTCGGCTAATTGCAAATAATCTATTTCTTCTGTACGCAGGTCCATCATGTCACTCCTCTAATTAGTATCGGTACTATTATATACCCAATACTCCGTCTTCCGCTACTCTTCTACGGGCGGCGTTATCTTGCCGTCACCGTTTCCCAACTCTTCCAAGGGTATGCGACTATCTCGTTCCTGCTCTTCAATGCTGCCGGGCTTTGCTATCTCGATGGATACACCTTTCGAGTAAACACCCGTCACCACACCGTGACCATCTTTCACTTTTAGCGTTGCCAACAGCGTGCCCTTATAGCCTTTATAAAATTGCGGATTCACTTTACTGAGATCCACCTTAACGCGATCAAAGGGAATCTGAAATTCTGCGATACCGTTTTCATAACGCGTAATACGAGCCAATATGTATTCGCCGCTATCCGGTCGATTGGGTGTAACTTCCTTAACCGTAAGTAATCCGCTGGGCTTGGGCACTACCACAACATAAGCTTCTTGCTGCTCCACCGGTGCCCGCTCTCCCATCCACGGGCCTTGGGCACCCAAAAAAGTAACATGCAAATAGTCGGATGGAATCCAACTTGCTCTTCGACTGATAGACACCGGCCACTGATATTCACTGCCTACCTGAAGTAGGCTTGTATACCGTTGTTGCACGAAGAATTGCGACACAATGGCACCGATGGCCACCAAGGCAAAGACAATCCATTTTCTATACTTCATGGTCTTCGCCTCCCTTCGTTGCTTCGCTTTCCTCACGCTTAGGCTCTCGCAGCATACGATGTCCTTCTCCTTTAGTCATGCGCAGCGGCACAACCGAAGATGTATTGTCATCAGCTTCACGTTGCGGCAATGTCTTTTCTTTTCCATCTGTACCGATTCGATTTGTTTGTAGGTTTGCTTGCCGATTTGTTTGTCGGTTCGTTTGCCGACTCCCTTGCTGTACCTGTAAATGCTTACGCCACATATAAAATGCATTAATGCCGAACACAGCCAAGCCTACCAGTAAAAATACAATGCCCCGCTCTACAAAGGTAAAGGCCGGATCGAAGAATCGCGCCCCCATCATGGCAATGCACATCACGACACAACCGTTAAAAAGACCTACCCGTTTTTCTACCGTGCCGCGTATACACATGATGATGGCTAAAAAGATGATATACACATTAAAGATTGCGGACGCCATAAAAGGAGACACTCCGCCGTGAACGGCTCCACTGATGCCGGCCAAGACTAGCGGGCACAGCCCGATGATCGATTCCGTCACCAACCGTGCCTGTAACAAGCGCCGTTCCAAATATAGCGTAGCGCCCAGTCCCACTACGGCAAGCAATCCTGTAAACCATCCGGGGGTAATCACCGCTTCCGTTTGCCAAGTGCTGAGCAAGGTGCCGCACACGACTACATATAAAAGTCCCAATGCTCCGATTCCGCGAAACGGCAATGTCCAAATGCCCTTGCTCCGCGAAAGACTTCCCATGGCAAACGTGCCGTTGGCAAAGGCACCGACAAGTACCAAAGCCAGCGACAGATTATATGACTCAATGACGAAAAACAAGGCTCCCAACGCAGCTGCCATATATGCCCACGACAACCACAGCAAGAGAAAGTGTCTTTCCTTGTATCGCTGAATCGTATGCCAATAGAAGGGCACGCCCAATGCCAACAGCCCCCACAGCACGATAGGTTCCGCATGAACTGCCACCGCATGCGACGACACACTCCATACCAGGGCACCCAATAAATACACGATCATGCCGATACCGGATTCCATGATATAGATAACCGGCAAACTAAGCATTAACACCATCAGCACATAGATGCCCACCGCTTCGCCGGTATAGTATGTATCGGCCATGAGAAACGTCGACACACTAAGCGCGCCCATAAAAAGTAATGTTGCTCCTTCCGCAAGCGCGCCGCCGCGCTTGGCATGTCCTACGGCAATCCCCAGTGCCAATAAAGACAGCACCACTATAACCAGGCTCCAATCGAAGCGCCCATTCGGTGAAAATCCGTACCAATACCCGGCAAAGAGCAAAAATATTCCCATGCCTACCAATATAGATCCCATGGCGAGCACCAACAAACGCGTCATAGACGGCCCCTTGGTGATAGGCGCCGCCAAATACCGATACCTAATCTCGCGGGCCCCCTCTTCACTGAGCCAACCGTTTGCTTCCCATTCCGGCACTCGGCTACGCAACCATTGCAGTATTTTTGTATCCATCGCTCGCTCCTTTCTCACCTGTCCCCATAATTCCAAAAAAGGCTTTGCTCTTACGAGCAAAGCCTTCAGCTGCCGTCATACTTATTTAACAACCAATACCGGACATGTGGAGTGGCTCGTTACATAGCTACTTACACTACCCATGAATAAGCCTTTCAATGGGCCGAGGCCACGGCTACCCATGACGATAAGATCGGCATTGAATTTCTTTGCCACAGCAAGCACAGCCGGTCCCGGTGAACCTACTTCGAATACGCTCTTCACCGTTACATCCGCCGGCACTTCCTTCACTACATCGTTAAGGATTTCCTTGCCCGTTTCTTCCATGTCTTCCGCGATTTGTTCGGATACATAGCCACCGCTGATCGGAGTCTGGTCAAAATTGGAAATAGCCGACACGATGTTAGCTACATGAACAACAACAAGCTGCGCCTTATTGCGTTCCGCAATGGATACGGCATGCTGCAACGCACGCTTTGAGTTTTCCGAACCATCTGCCGGAACAACAATCGTTTTGTATTCTACCGTCATATAAATCCCTCCCATAACGGATACTCCATCCAGTATCTGTACATGTAATCTTTATATTATTTATTTCTTTGCCGTGCCTATGAACTCCTTCTTTTTTATAAAAAATTTTTCATTTTCTTTTTAAACCTACAGCATAGAATCCAAGAAAGCTTTCGTACGCGGCGATTTCGGAGCACCGAATACCTCTTCTGCGGGCCCCTCTTCTTGGATGATGCCATCAGCCATAAAGATAACGCGGTCTGCTACTTCCCGAGCAAACGCCATCTCATGGGTGACAATAATCATCGTCATGTGTTCTTCCGCCAGTTGTTTGATCGTGCGCAATACCTCGCCGGTCAGCTCCGGGTCGAGAGCCGATGTCGGTTCGTCAAAGAGCATAATGTCCGGATTCATCGCCAATGCCCGCGCAATTGCCACACGTTGCTTTTGACCACCGGATAAACGCGACGGATACACATCCCGTTTGTCCCACAAGCCTACTTTTTTAAGAAGCCGTTCCGCCGTCGGCAGAATATCTGCCTCCTTCATGCCCTTTACCATCTTCGGTGCAATCAAAATATTATCCAACACCGTCATGTGCGGAAACAGATTAAATTGCTGAAATACCATTCCCATGCGCAAAAGCAATTGTTGCTGCGTTGCCTTATCCGCGTACACCGCCTTAGCCGTGCCTTCGCTCTTGGCCAGATAGGTACCGTCTACACAAATAGAACCGCCGTCGATAATTTCCAACTGCCCCAAGCAGCGAAGAAACGTGGATTTACCGGAACCGGACGGTCCGATCATCGCCACGACTTCCCCCTTTTCCATTTCCAGTGACACATCCTTCAGAACAGGTGTGCCGTCAAAGCTCTTCTCAATATGTTTCATTTCAATAAAGCTCATAGTGCCCTCCTATTCATCATATACGGCATACCGTTTTTCTAAGTAATTAAAGATATTCGTCAAAACAAAGGTCATGATCAAGTAAAAGACCCCGGCCACGATGAAGGCCGACGTATCAAAATCACGCTGCACAATACCGCGAGTGATGCGGAGTACATCGTTCATCGCCAAAATATACACCAAAGATGTATCCTTGAGCAAGTTAATCGTTTCGTTAGCCAGCGGTGGCAACACGCGCTTAATCACCTGCGGCAAAATAATTTTACGCATGGTCTGCGCATAGGTAAAGCCCAACACCTTGGCTCCTTCGTATTGCCCTTTCGGAATTGATTGAATACCGCCGCGGAAAATTTCACACAAATAGGCCGCATAGTTTAATACGAAGGAAATCACTGCCGCCGTCGGTGCATCTAACTGTACACCGATGTAAGGAATAAAAGGCAAGCCGTAATAAATAAATAAGATCTGAAGCATAAGCGGCGTGCCACGCATGATGTACACATAAAACTCAACGATACGACGTACAATCGTCAGCGGTGACAACCGAAGCATAGCCAGTAAAATACCGGATGGCAACGATAGCACCAACACCACAAAGAATAACGAAACCGTTACTTCCAATCCTTCGGAAATAATCGGAACGATATGAAGTAAATAATCCATGATAACCTCCTCTACATGAAACATAGGGAGGACTATGCCTCCCTACGCTTGGGTACTGCCATTTTATTTATAGGCATCTTTGTCGAGCAACGCAGATGTGCCGAACCATTTTTCTGCCAGCTTATCTGCTGTGCCGTCTTTCATCATGTCGCCTAAGATGCTGTTCAGTTTTTCACGCAATGCCGTATCTTCCTTGCGAAGGCCGATAGCATTATCTTCGGAGCCGTAATCACTGCCCGTTACCGCACGGAATTCGCCGGGTTCTTTACTCATTGTATAGTTACCTACGATGCCGTCTACAACCATGGCATCGATACGACCTAATTTAAGATCCATAAACGCATTTACATAGTCACCGTATTTTTTCACTTCTTTAATTTTTTTAGTGAACGGATCCTTTTCCATTACCGTTTCACCGGTACTGCCCTGCTGCGTGCCTACGATTTTACCTTCCAACTGTTCCTTGGAGTTAATCGGAGAATCCTTTCTGACTACGATGATTTGTTTATCTTTCAAATACGGTTTGGTAAATGCCATGTTCTGTTTGCGTTCTTCCGTTACCGTAAGACCGTTCCAGAGAACATCAATGTGCTTACTCTTCAATTCCGCTTCCTTGCTGTCCCAGTCGATAGGTTTGAATTCTACTTCCATGCCTGCTCGCTTGGCCGCTTCCTTCGCCATATCAATATCAAAGCCTACGAGATTACCTTTTTCATCGCGGAATCCCATAGGCGGATAGTTGTCGTCAAGACCGATAACAATCTTTTTCGGCAACGTCTGCGTATCCGCCTTATTCGTATCACTGCCGCAACCGGCGGTAAACGCTACCAATGTCAACGCTGCCATACCTAATGTCACTACTTTTTTCCAATTCATGATGGTCACACTCCCTTTTCTTCATCTCATACGATTACCTTTGTAGACAAGGCAATCCTTCCTCTCACCGCTTAGCCGCTCGGTAGTGTTGGATGAGCAAACATCTTTCATTACTACCGAACGAATTCTTTGCTGCCAGAGCGTCTCTTGTTTAACTCATGGGCCTATTATACTTTACTTCAATAAAGTTGTAAAGAGAAAAATAAAAGATTCTTTTTTCAGACCGCGCTCTCCTTTCTTTGATGGTTTTCTTTCCTACTGTTTAGTTTTGTTTTGTTTAGTTTAAGAATGGTATCGGCGTGCGTATCGGTGTGCGTACCGTTGTGCGTATCGGTGTGCGTCTCTCTTGCGTATCACCGTGCGTCTCTCTTGCGTATCGCCGTGCGTATCGGTTTGCGTCTCCCTCTCGTATCACTTCTGTATCGCTAGGTACATCATCACATGCATTGCGAATTATACCGACTAATGATTTGTACCATCTAATGGTTTGTACTGTCTAATGGTTCCTCCTGTCTAATCATTTGTAGTAAAGTCTTACATTTTTGTTCTTCATAAAAATAAAAAGAGCCCCCCCGCCACAGACATAGTATCGATTACCTATGACTGTCAGAACAGGGTAACTCTTTTTTTAATCATCCTTATGCCCTCTATCATCGATGATGGATAGCAAACGCATTTTATCGGCGTAACGCAAAAACTGAAGGTCCACCGATATGATCATGAGACCACCGTCATTGAGGTTAGCCACATGAATTTCTTCCCAGTTGGCCGTAAAGCCTACAATGTTGCCGTAAGGTATATAATTATAATATTTTTCTACATCCCAAACCATATCAATGCGTTCAAAAAAATCTGCCGCCTTTCGCCGTATGACAATCCCTTTATTACAGATATACACCACCGGATCGCCTTGATGATGTATCCGCCACAGGCAAAAGACGATGACAATATAGTCAATCATAAGATGGTTCCAGATGTCGCCATGTCGGGAGTGCCAAAAGGCCCACATCGCCAAAGCCAGATAAAACAGACGCATGATTATGATGACTACCTTATAGTTTGTTATATATTCCTCCACTTCACCACAAGGAAACCGCCGCTCCACCGCTGCTTTATCCATAGCTTTGTCGCCTCCCTTGGTCTTACGATCCCGATTGTCGCTTATTTACGATGCAATCCCATGGCCAATTCTACCTGGCGATAGGTTTTAGCCGCCTTTTCATGTGCCTTTGCCGCCCCTTCGTCAAGAATCGTATCCAGCTCCGGACTGTTGATTAATTCATTGTAACGAGTTTGAATCGGTACCAACGCACCGACGATTAAATCGGCTACATCCTTCTTGAACACACCGTATCCCTTGCCGGCATATTCGCTTTCGATGGTTTCGTACGGCGTTTTGGTAATGGCTGCGTAAATGCCCATCAAGTTAGAAATGCCCGGTTTATTTTCCTTATCGTAATGAACGGAATTATCCGAGTCGGTTTGCGCTCGTTTGATTTTCTTGACAATCGTCTTTTCATCATCTAACAAACGGATCGTAGCCAGCTGATTGTCATCGGACTTGCTCATTTTCTTTGTCGGCTCTTGCAAGCTCATAACGCGAGCACCGCCGATACCGGTTTTTATTTCCGGAATAGTAAAGACCTCACCGTATACGCGGTTAAAGCGCTGCGCCAGGTCGCGAGTCAATTCCATATGCTGACGCTGATCTTCGCCGACCGGCACATAATTGGTTTGGTACAGCAAAATATCGGCAGCCATTAACGGCGGATAGGTAAGAAGACCTGCCGGAATCGAATCACCGCGCTTTTGAGATTTATCCTTGTACTGCGTCATGCGTTCCAATTCGCCTACGTAGCTGATGGTGTTCATCACCCATCCCAGCTTAGCATGCTCCGGTACTTCGGATTGTACGAAAAGCGTAACCTTCTTCGGATCTAAGCCAACTGCCAAATACAATGCTGCCAATTTACGAGTATTTTCAAATAATTCTTTCGGATCCTGAGGCACTGTAATCGCATGCTGATTAACAATGCAATAATAGCATTCGTTATCATCCTGATAATCCAAGAAATTGCGAAGAGCCCCCAAATAGTTACCTAATGTCAATTCGCCGCTGGGCTGAATGCCCGAAAATATTACTGCCATTACAAACCTCCTAGTATCCACGCACTGATGAGCGCGCTCTTTCCTTACTTTTATCTACTGATGTGTCGCCCAACCCACGAGGGCCATGCAAAAAAGGGAGCGACCACACTTCGGCCACTCCCATATTCATATGGTCCGCAGTCGGACGCACGTACTATACTGCTATGCTTATTCTACGGTTACGGATTTTGCCAAATTACGCGGCTTATCTACATCAGCACCGCGCGTAATCGCTGCATAATAAGCCAATAGCTGCAACGGAATAACCGCTAAAATCGGCACCGTATATTTGTCGGCCTTCGGTACGAAAATCGTATGATCCACGTATTTAGCCAGTTCCGTATCACCGTCTACACCGACACCGATAACAACGGCATCGCGCGCTTTTACTTCCTTGATGTTGCTCATCATTTTTTCGCGCACATCTTCCTGCGTTGCCAACCCGATAACCGGCACGCCTTCTTCGATAAGCGCTAAGGTGCCATGCTTCAATTCACCGCCTGCATATGCTTCCGCATGAATATAAGAAATTTCCTTCAACTTCAAGGAGCCTTCCATCGCTACGGCGTAGTCAATAGAGCGTCCCAAGAAGAAGGCATCTTCACGGAAACCATAGTTACGGGCAAAGGATTTAATATCATCTACACCTTCAAAGATTTCATGACACAACGTCGGCAATTTATGTAGGTCTGTCAGAATACGCTGTGCCAAACCGCTGTCCAGTTTGCCGTTAAGCTGACCCAAGTATACGGCCAGCAGTAAAAGTGCTACCAGCTGTGTCGTATAAGCTTTCGTCGACGCTACGGCAATTTCCGGACCGGCCCATGTATAAATAACTTGATCCGCTTCACGGGATATGGACGAACCTACCACATTGGTAATGGCCAATGTCCGGGCACCTAAGCGTTTCGCTTCCTTCAATGCTGCCAAGGTGTCGCTGGTTTCACCGGACTGACTGATAACGATAGCCAAGGTATTCTTATCGGTTAACGGATTACGATACCGGTATTCGGAGGCAATATCCACTTCCACCGGGATGCGCGCCAACTGTTCGATATAGTATTTTGCTACCAAGCCGGCATGATATGCTGTACCGCATGCCGTAATAAGTACGCGGTTAATGGAAGCTACATCGTCCGGCGTCCAGTTCAATTCTTCGTAAACTACTTCCGTATTGTCTTTGGAAATACGACCTGTCAAGGTATCGCGAATGGCCTTCGGCTGTTCGTAGATTTCCTTGAGCATAAAATGTTCGTAGCCGCCTTTTTCGGCTGCTTCCGCATTCCATGTTACATGATAAATTTCTTTTTCTATCGGATGTCCCGCACGGTCACTGATTGCTACGGAGTCTGCCGTTACGATGGCTACTTCGCCATCATTCAAAATATATGTATCCCGCGTGCGATTGATAATGGCCGGAATATCGGAGGCAATAAAGTTTTCTCCTTTGCCAAGACCGATAACGAGCGGATTATCCTGCTTCGTACAAATAATACGGGACGGATCGTCGGCACAGGTAATTACCAAGGAATAAGAACCTTCAATGCGGTCTAGCATCCGGCGTACAGTTCCTTCGAAATCCCCGTCATACAAGTCTGCCAATAAATGAGCGACTACTTCCGTATCGGTTTCCGATTTGAATTCATAGCCTTTGGCAATCAATTCTTCTTTGATGGGCAAGTAATTTTCTACAATACCGTTGTGAACAACAGCAAACAAGCCCTTAGCATCCGTATGCGGATGCGCATTCATATCCGACGGACGACCGTGAGTAGCCCAACGAGTATGACCGATACCCACATGTCCCGGGTTCGGATCTGCCTTAACAACGGCTTCCAAGTTGGCCAAACGGCCTACCTTTTTCTGCACTTTTATTACATTATCAGGACCGATAACGGCAATCCCTGCCGAATCGTAGCCGCGATACTCCAGCTTCGACAATCCTTCTAACATAAAATCGGCGGCATTTTCAAAGCCGATATATCCAACAATACCACACATGGTGTTATTCCTCCTTGTTATTGCGTATGTACTTTTTTCTGCGAAACCCTTTGTCTCCGATGTCACCATCGGTCTTTGCTGTTTCGCTGACGACCCTGTCGGGCCGAGAGGCATCCGCTGACACTTCGATACTCCTCTACCTCGTCTACTGAAATCGTCTGTCTCCGTTCAGTACTTGCGCTATTCGCTGTTACGAATTCCGTTACCTCCTCATCATTTGCTTCGACAGATCTAATAGCCTGCCCCCAGGGGCGCACTGCTATACGGTATATTATAAATGATAGTCCCCTACATTGTAAAGAAGAGCCACCTTCCGAGGAAAGCAGCTCTTCCGCTATATTAATCTTCTGCCAAGCCTTGTTCGCGACCGATGCAGTCGGCGATGGTTTGACATAAACGTTCCAATTGTGCTTGGTCCGGACCTTCGGCCATAACGCGAATCAACGGTTCTGTGCCGGACGGACGTACCAACACGCGACCGTTTTCGCCAAGCTCACGAGAGGCTTCGGAAATTTCTGCCTGAATAAGAGGATTTTCTTCCCACCCCGTCTTTGTGAGAACACGCACATTGATAAGCAGCTGCGGATATTTTGTCATAATGCCGGCCAATTCCGATAAAGGCTTGCCCGTTTCCTTCATAATGGACAGCATCTGTACAGCAGTAAGCAAACCGTCACCGGTAGAATTATAATCCAAGAAAATAACATGACCGGATTGTTCGCCACCGATAGAATACCCTTCTTCGCGCATTTTTTCCAATACATAGCGATCGCCTACAGCAGTAGCAAAGGTACGCATTCCCAGTTCGTGCGCCGCTTTGTGGAATCCGATGTTGCTCATAACGGTGCCCACAATCATATCGTCTTTCAGCTTGCCCTGTTCTTTGAGATGACGCGCGCAGAGTAGCATAATCTGATCGCCATCAAGAGCCGTCCCCGTTTCATCCACCAACAAGCAACGGTCCGCATCACCATCATTGGCAATCCCCACCTGCGCACCTTCGGCAACCACTCTTGCCTGAAGTCCTTCCAAATGTGTGGAGCCGGCATTTTCGTTAATGTTCACCCCATCCGGATCCACATTGATAGCAATCACTTCGGCACCTAAGCCGCGCAATACTTCCGGACCTACCATGGAAGCCGCTCCGTTGGCCCCGTCATACACAACGCGTAATCCTTCTAAGGATACATCAACGGTAGACTGTACAAAGCGAGCGTATTCATGAGCCAGCGAGCTGTCCCAATGAATGCGTCCCACATGCTCTGCCACCGGTCGCGGTAATTCGTTTTCACCGCTTTTGCGGCACAACACTTCCAGTTCATCTTCTACCGCATCGGGCAATTTAAATCCTTTGCTGTCAAAAAACTTGATACCGTTATCCGGGAATTTATTGTGCGATGCGGAAATAACAACCCCTGCATCCCAACCGTGTTTGCGTACCAAATACGCTACCCCCGGTGTAGGGATGACTCCGGCAATAACCACATCACCACCTACCGAGCAGATGCCGGCGGCCAGTGCACTTTCAAGCATAGCACCGGATATACGGGTATCGCGGCCGATTAAAAAGACCGGTCGTTCTTTGGATTCTCCGAAATGAGCGGCTGCCGCACGTCCCAAATGATAGGCTAACTCCGGTGTCAAAAATTCGTTAACTACACCTCTAACACCGTCAGTACCAAATAATCTTGCCATCTTTTCATTCCTCCTATAGTGCCAACGGCGCATATTCCGCCATAATGCGAATCGCTGTTTCCGCGCCGTCCAAAGCTGCACTCATAATTCCGCCGGCATATCCGGCTCCTTCGCCCATCGGATACATCCCACTGGTCGTGGGCGATACTCTATCATCATCACGCTGTATTCGCAGCGGCGAAGATGTTCTTGTTTCTACACCGGTCATACATACCTCCGGTGCATCAAATCCTTTGATGCGACGTCCAAAATACGGTAACGCTCGCTCCATAACACTCGTTACATAGATGGGCAAGCAGTCATGCAAATCGGCCGGCACCACACCGGGTGTGTAACTATGTACCGCCGTCTCAGGTATATTGCCTTTTGTATGATTCAAAAAGTCGCCTACGGTCTGAATCGGCGCACAATAATTTCGTCCACCCAATTCAAAGGCCTTTGCTTCCCATTCTCGTTGGAACGCTACCCCTGCCAAGGGATGCTCACCGAAATCATCAGGGCCTACCGTTACTACCACGGCACTGTTCGCCACACCGCTGTCCCGCGCATACAGGCTCATGCCATTCGTAACCACATGATTGTCTTCCGACGCACTGGCTACGACTTGACCGCCCGGACACATACAAAAGCTATATGCCGTACGACCGGTTTCCTTATCGTGGTACACCACAGAATATTCGGCCGCACCCAATCCCAACTCCGCCGGCTCCACACCGTACTGTGATACATCGATAACATGTTGCGGATGCTCAATGCGAACACCTACCGCAAAGGGCTTGCTTTCCATTCCCACGCCGCGTCGATATAACATTTCGTAAGTGTCGCGCGCACTATGACCGATGCCCATGAGAACAACCGAAGCGGGAATCACTTCATCATCGTTAACTACGACTGCCGCCACTTTTCCATTTTCCAAGCGCAAGTCCGTCACCTTCGCGCCGAACCGCACATCACCGCCCCACGCAATAATTTGCTCACGCATGCCCTTTACCATACCGCGTAAAATATCGGTGCCTACATGAGGCTTATGCTTAAATAAAATTTCCTGCGGTGCACCAAACTCTACAAAGTATTGCGCAATTTCATGAAGTCTTGGATGCGTTACTCGCGTCGTCAGCTTGCCGTCCGAAAAGGTGCCGGCACCGCCTTCGCCAAATTGTACGTTGGACTCCGCCTTAAAATGACCGTGCGTCCAAAACTCTTCTACATCCTTCGTCCGCGTATCCACGTCCTGTCCACGTTCCAGCACGATCGGTTGATAGCCTTCGCGCGCCAAGTAAAACGCTGCCAGCATACCGGCCGGTCCAAAGCCGATGACCACCGGTCGATGCTGTAGCTTCTTCGTACCGTGTACAATCGCTTCCGGCTCTTCCGGTTGCATGGCACTTATATTTTTGTCACGACTTAATTTTCTTAACACTGTCTCTTCGTCATTGACCTCCAGGAACAATGTATACACGAAGGTAATCAGCGGTTTCTTGCGCGCATCCACAGCTCGGCGTACAACATGCACCGTCCGAATGCGGCCGCACAAGGGGGGATATTTTTTCTCCAACAGCGCCGTCAAATCTTTCTGCGCTTTTACATTAACCCTAAAATTAATGACTCTTAGCATTTGTATCTCCTAATAATTTTTTTCGTATATCGACTGTTACATGTACGCGAGTAGGCACTGCCGTCATACCGTCCTCCTGCCGAAGCTCATAATCGCCGGCAAAGGTTTCCGTTGCATTTTGCAAAGGAATATCCACGGTTCTGATTTCCGAAAGTCCTCCAATAGCACTTTCCTTACCGCTTACGATGGCCTGCTGCGGATCGACGGTAATACTGCGCACTACATAACCGGCCGGTACTTCACCGACCGTGCTTACCGTAACGGGCAAATTCTTTTCAAAGCGGATTTGTTCCAATTCCAATTGTGCCTGCCCTTGGCGCGGCGTAATGGTCACTCCGTCTACAACACCGCCGGCTGCATTCACTGCCGTGATAACGCCGGATGAAGTGAAGTTGCTTTTGCGGTCCACCATATTTACTTTTAACAGCACATGCGACACCGTTGCCACCAACCGCTTAGGGCCGCTGACGGATACCACCTTCGGCACGGTGCTGATTTTCTTCACCGCAATATCATCAGCCACCTTCCCCAGCTGTTGCACTTCTACGGGAAATTCCTTAACCATATATTCATCCACGGAAATCGTCGCATTGTCCGGGGTCATGCTTACCAGTGCCAAGCCACTGGGCGATACAAACTGAATCGGTACATTTTGCTGTCCCGGTGAAATATCTCCTAAATCAACATACGCCCGTAAAGAGTTTTGCGCCAAAGCCAAAATGGCATTACGAGGCCCTCGCAAATGAACGATAACCTGCTTCGGAATATCTTCTACTACGTATTTATCGCTAAGATTCTGTACATGGACAGGTACTGTATAGGTAGCATCGGTAATCGGATTTTGTTCCTTCATAACATAAAACCACATCAGTACCGCTCCGAGGAAGGACAATACTTTGGCTACCCAGTTGTTTTGCATTTTACGCAGCAATCGCATCATTTGCCCCACCTCCATGTTTTAACGAAGGAAAAGGCCGATTTTGGCTTATCCAGGAACGTACGCAACGCTTCACGCAGCTTTTCTTCCGTTAAATTACGGTAAATATGTCCGCCGTATGTATAGGAAATCTTACCGGTTTCTTCACTGACTACCAATACGATAGCATCGGCCTGTTCACTGAGACCGATAGCGGCACGATGGCGCGTACCCAATTCCGTACTAAGCGTACGCTGCTGCGTCAACGGCAATAAGCAAGCCGCCGCCATAATCCGATTATTGCGAATAACTACGGCACCGTCATGCAGCGGTGTATTGGGAATAAAAATATTATTTAACAATTCTCGTGATACTTTACCGTCAATATCAATGCCAGTATCGATAATTTCGCCGAGACCTACTTCGCGTTCGAATACGATGAGCGCACCAATGCGTTCGCGCGACATAACCTTCGCCGCCGCTACGACTTCGCCCACCATGCTTTCGATTTCCGCTTCGCTGGCATCCACCTTCTTAGCCAATAATCGTCCGCGCCCTAGCTGTTCCAGCGCGCGTCTGAGTTCCGGTTGGAATACGACCGGCAAGGCAACAAGAAGAACTGTCATACCTTGGCTGAGGAGCCAGCTCACTACGTGCAAATCAAAGAAACGGCTGATGACATTAATAACCAGCAGCACTGCCAAGCCCTTTAAGAGAGCCATGGCGCGGGTATCCTTTATTTGTTTGTACAAGAAATAAAATATTACGGCCACGCAAAGGATATCGAAAAAATCGCCGACCCGAAATGTTTGAATCAATCCTTGAAATTGAAGCGACATTATATGAAACCTCCTATGAGGATACTCGTAAAAAAAGAAGGGTATAGCGTCTATACGCTTATACCCTTCATTCTATACTATTTTATGTATGGTGTAAAACCAAATTTATCACTGCACACCGGCGTTCTGCGTTTCAATCCACACATCAAGATGACCACCGCAGACCATCCCTTCCTTCATGGCCACATCATCATTGAGGTCCACATCGATACGACGAAACGCTTCCTTTTTCATCAATGCATCCAATGCGCTGAGGCGTATTTCATTTTCTGCACGCCCACCACCGATGGTGCCGAAAATGGATCCATCCGGATGAACAATCATAGTCGTCCCCGCTTTGCGTGGTGTGGAGCCTTCTGTCTTTAAGATTGTCGCAACAGCTAAGGTACTCTCGGGCCGTGCTTGTAAATATTCAATAAATTCACGCTTCATACTTTAGCCCCTTTCTCGACAAAAACCTTCCTTGCTTGCCTCGCGTAACCGCCAGGTATTCGCTGACAATGGAAAGAGCAATTTCTTCCGGCGTTTCCGCTCCGATTTCAAGACCGATAGGACCGTAAATCATATCTAATTCCTGCTGTGTCCAGCCTTCCGCCTTTAATGCTTCAAAGGCGTGGAAGATACGCTTATGGCTACCCATGACACCCATGTACGTAGGCAGTAACTCGCGCAATTGATTCAAGCATATACTGTCATATTCGTGAGCACGGGTAACAATGATGATACCGTTGTAGGAAGTAAGCGGCAAGTTTCCTTTCAATTCGCGAAAATCCATGCAAATGCGTTTAACCCGACTGTCGAAAAAGTCTTCGCGCAAATACTCGCTGCGATCATCTACCACCGTCACATGGCAACCGATGAACAGCAACATATCCGCAATGCAACGACTTACATGGCCGGCACCGAGTACCAATACTTCCGGATCTTTTTCCACCGGTTCCACAAAGCATTCCGTTGCGCCGACGCGCACAATTTGATTCTGTAAATTGCTGTCCAACGTAAAGCCTTCAATGGACTGGCCGTATAAAACGGTACCGTCTGCACCGTATACTACCTTATCACCCCGGCGAGGGCCGGACACTACCGTCACGATCCACGAAGCCTCATCTCTATCCAGTTGCTGCTTCATTACATCATACATTGTCATCCTATAACCTCTTTCCTCGTAAATGTCTGTTTTCGTCAACACCGTTCCCGCTCCGCCTGCCACGCAGTAATCGCTTCCATTACACCGCCGGCCACGGCCAACGCCTTATCTGAAATCGTATAGCAATGGAACTCTTCACATCGCGCATCCACATCGGCCAACTTAAAACCTTTGGTCACCATAAGTCCGCTGGTTAAAATACCGCGCAGGATGCCGCGAATCTTTGCCTTCACAGGTTCTTTATCCACATAGCCTACGACTTCACCGGCTTCAACTTCTTCTCCGATATGACGACGTGCCGTAAAAAGCCCGTCACACGGTGAGTGCATAACCCGTTCCGTCGTATAACCGCCCACATTACCGGGCACCCCCGTATTAGGTAAGGCGGTGCCTTCGTAAATACACCGTCCCAATGTATGACCGCGCATAGTTTCGATCACCACATCTACGTCATCACCGGCAGTAAATCCCGGTCCGCAACCGATGACGAGTTCCGCATCATCATTACGCGTGCCTATATTGCGTTTTGCCAAAATGGCATCCACCACAATCGTCGGTTGCAGCGTATCCAAGATTCGCTCATACGGCTCCGTCACTACGGGAATAACAGCATCCCCGCTATCAATCAGTTGCCTTGCTTCAGCCAAGGTCATATGACGCGCTGTTAATCGTTCTAAAATCATCTCGCCTAAATGAACGGCATTGCCGTAACACACATCGCGGCGAATCATAGTCGGAATGGCAATCTCACTGACTACCACCGGAAAGCCTGCTCGTTTCAGGCGATAAATAGAGCCGGAAGCAATATCGCCTCCGCCTCTGACTAATACTAATGGTTTCATAGTTTACCCCATAATCGATACATCTTTGCATATTCCTCCGGTGTATCGAGATCGCAACCTACCTCGGCCGGTAAGGGACAATAACTCACATACGACTTACCCTTGCCGCGCACAATTGCGCGACCGCCTACATCACCGGTCACCTTCATTAAGTCCTCGCGCCATGAAGCGCCGAAGATAACCGGATTGCCACCTCTCGTATCACCGTATTGCGGACAAACAATCCGTTGTCTGTTGCCGCCGTGCTTACCGAACACATCGACCATGCGCCGTATATACCGTGCCTCCAGTAGTGGTTGATCCGCAACGGCACAAAGAATACCGTCTACCTCGCCCAGAGTCGCCACCCCTTGTCGCAATGAGGAGGCCTGACCGTCTTCGGGACAAAGATTTTCTACCGTACAAAAGCCGTGCCGAGTAGCGATGGGCTCCATCGTTGCTCGGTCACGACCTACTACCAGTATTCGTTCACTTTGCATCGGCAAATCCGTAAATGCTGCCAACACCGCATCCAGTACGGTACCGTTTCGCCATGGCAACAGTGCTTTGCAACGTCCCATGCGCGATGACAAACCGGCCGCCAATACCACCACACCTAACGACATTGGATATGCCGCCTAATTTCACAGCTCGCCTTATAGCCGTCAGCGAGGACAATCCCATCAATAGTCGCACCGGCCAAGCAGTCCAAGAAGGCATCAATCATGCGATGCTGCACCGTATCATAGCCGGTGCCGAACAAGATTTTGCGTCCGCGACTGTACTGAAAAAGACCGTGCGGATGCAATACCAAGCGTGCCAGCATATGCGGTGTAACTACAGCTCCGACACAACGCTCCATAACCTCCGATACTTCAGCCATGTTATGTACATGCTCTTCATCGATAGCTTGTCCCAACATTTGCAAGTTAATAACACCTATGGTCATTGTTGTTTCTTTGGGAATAACCGGTTCCGTTTCCTTCGGTGCCTTCAACCATTTTTCACGGGCTCCGTCCGCTTCCACCAAAATTTGCCAATTCGGATGTACCTTGTGCATATCATCGATTTGTCTTGATGACAATGCCGTAACCTTTGTTCCGTCTATACCACCGAACCAAGCGGCACAACGACCTTGATGAACCGCTGCCGTACAAAGCTCATCGGCGCGATTAAAATCCTCACCGTAGTACGGATTCCACTGCGCTACCTGTGATTCGTACAGTTTAGTCGTCGTTGTTACCAATGTAGGTTGGCCTTGCAAACGACCGTACTCCACCAATTTAGATAATACCGTCGTCTTACCGCCGGCACCGACAATAGATGTAATTCCCGGTGCGATAAGTGCGTTCCAATGCTTTGCCTGTGTCATGGTCATAGCTGTGCCTCCTCACTGCAAACCAACAAACCTGCCTATACCTGTGCAAGCGTGCGCGGCGCGTTAAGCCGTTTACGCAGTAAGCTCCCCTTTATTATACTCCCATAAGGATGATTAATGTGTTGTTATTTATGCATAGCTTCAAAAACAACCTCAGGAATCATAGGTAATTCGGTCGGTTCTGCACCGCATGCATTAAGAATGGCGCCTTGAATAGCCGGGCATGACGTATTGATAACTACTTCACCGATAGACTTTACTCCGAAAGCCCCCGTCGGCTCATAGGACTCTACAAAATCCACCGTCACTTTACCTGTATCGGTACGATCCGGTATCTTATATAACATAAAGTTATTGGTTTCCAATTGCCCCGCCTGAGAATACCGAACTTCTTCATAAAGAGCCATACCGATACCTTGCACAATACCGCCTTCCGCCTGTACCTTAGCCAACGTCGGATTTACGATCGTACCGCAATCTACTACGGAATAAAATTCAATAGGCACTACCTGTCCCGTTTGGGTATCCACACTTACTTCCGCAATACTGGCCATAAACGGCGGCGGTGATGTATGACTGCCAAAGGTAGCTGTTGCACTGAGCTGACCGTACGTCGGTCCTACGGACAACTTCGCCGTCATTTCTTTTGTCGTCATAGTGCGACCGTCATCCAAGGTGCGCGCTGTCAATCCATCAAAATCTATATTGGCTGTATCTGTTTCCAGCAGCGTAGCAAACTGCTGCATAATTTTTTGACGTAACTCCTCCGCTGCCAGCTTGGCCGCTGTCCCGGTTACGTAGGTTGTACTCGATGCATATGAACCCGGATCGAAAGGCACTACATCCGTATCCGCTTCGTAACAACTCATCGCTTCCATAGGGCATCCCAATACTTCACAAGCCATCTGCAACAGTACCGTGTTGGAACCAGTACCCATATCCGTAGATCCGGTGTATAAAATATAATTGCCTTCATCGTTCAAACGAATTTCCACGGTAGCATTATCAATGTTGGCAATCCCCGATCCTTGAAAAGCCAAAGCAATTCCCAAGCCGCCACGATGATGCTCATCAATTTGCCAACTTTTCGGACGTTCATCCCAACGCGCCATAGTCTTTACCTTCGCAATAGCTTCCTTGAGATTACCGGATTCCAATACCTCATCCGGAGCGTACACCAAAGATGTTTCGCCTACATTGATTAAATTTTTCTCCCGCAGCTCAATTTCATCTATGCCCATCTTCTTCGCCAGCTTTGTTACCGCACATTCCAAAGGCCACAAGGCTTCCGTTGCACCATAACCACGGAAAGCACCACCCGGCATATGATTGGTATACACGATGTTAGAGCTGTAGCGTACTGCCTTCCCTTTATTGTACAGCGGCACCGACTTATGCTCGCCGGCAGTAAAGGTAGTAAATGCATGCGTACCGTATGCGCCGGCATCGGATATGGCCACCATGTCAATCACCTGAATGATGCCGTCTTTCGTTGCACCTAGGCGCACCTTCCACTCTCTGGCATGACGGCTGGTCGAACAGTTCATGGCTTCCTTGCGATCCAAAATAAGAACTGCCGGCTTTTTTAACGTCCAAGTGACAAAGGCACAAATAAGTTCGGTACAAGCAGTTTGCTTTGAACCGAAACCACCGCCGATACGCGGCTTAATCACGCGCACCTTGCTGGCCGGAATATCAAGAGCATGCGCAATATGACGACGCACGTGGAAAGGAATCTGCGTCGAGCTGGTACATACCAATCGTCCGAATTGGTCAATGGTACAAAACGTACGGAATGTTTCCATCGCCGTTTGCGAAGCAGCTTGGTCAAAATAGGTTTCTTCCACCACATAATCGCATTTTGCCAGTTCTCCTTCAACATCGCCTACCACATGGTTATACGAGCAGGCTAAATTTCGTTTCGGATCTCCGCCTACAGGGAAATTGTAATGTAAATCCTCTTCCGGATGTACTACGCTCGGATGATCTAAAGCCGTATGAATATCAAGAACCGGATCCAATACTTCGTAGGTTACCTTGATAAGCCACATCGCCTGCTTGGCTGCCTTTTCCGATTCTGCTACCACAAAGGCCACTTCATCACCAACATAACGCACCAAAGGCTCCAACAATAACTTATCATACGCAGACGGTTCCGGATAACTTTGCCCGGCCAAGGTAAATCGCCGCTGCGGCACATCCTTATATGTATAAATGGCTACTACTCCGGGAACGCGCATCGCCGCTGCCGTATCAATTGTCACGATACGCGCGAATGCATGAGGGCTGCGCAATACTTTAATAACCAATGCATGAGCCGGTACTAAATCTTCTGTATATACGGCACGACCGCTGAGAATCATAGCGGAATCTATTTTTTTATATCCCTTGCCAACGTGTTTCATACCTCGTCTCCTCTCAAGTATTTGCGAATGCCCCTTAGCTGCGATTCATAGCCGGTACAACGGCAAAGATTTCCTTTTAAGAACGCTTTAATATCTTCGTCTGTAGGATTTTCCTTTTCACGTTTCAACGCCATAGCACTCATCATCATACCCGTCGTGCAATAACCGCATTGATCCGCTCCTTCCGAAGCCAGGCACTCGCCGAGATAGGCCGCTTCATCCGCCAATCCTTCCAAAGTAGTAATGCTATGTCCTACGGCACGGAAAGTCGGGTACGCACAAGATAAAATCGTCTTGCCGTCAAGCCATACCGTACACAATCCACAATTTGTCGTTTCACAACCACATCGTACACTGTAATATCCGAGATTGCGCAATGTCGTAAGCAACGCTTCATCCTGCGCAATATCAATATTAATTTTTTTATCGTTAATAGTTAATGTTACTTCCATGCCGGTACCTCCCCTGCATTATCGCCTGCTGTCGTCACCGTATACCATAATCGTTCAATCAACACCTTTGTCATCGCCTGTCGATACGAGGATGATGCATGGGAATTGCTTTCAAAGAACAATTCTGCCGCTGCTGCTTCACCGGCTTCGGCTACCGCATTCTCTCTGCCGGCTGTTAAAATACTGCTTGCCCGTTTTGCTTTTACCGCTACCCCGGGACGACCCCCGATATAAATACTGTAGCCTACTGCATCATGACGCATGGCACCTACCAAATACGGAAAATCCGAAGCAGATTTGCGCAGTGCCACAAGAGCCACCGCCGGTTGTTCGCATTTTATACGGATCTCTATTAAAATATCCCGCTTGTCATATGTAAGATAGTCTTCCAAGGACATGCGTCCCGCTTTATAAAGTACTACATCTGCTTTGAGTGCCAACAGCGCCGGAATAATATCGGAAAATCCAAAGCGTCCCGCCACCGATCCACCGATGGTCGCCATATTTCTAAACTGCACACCTAAAATGGAAGACAGCGCCTGCGGCAATATGCCGCCGCCCAAATGTTGAAACGCTTCATAGGTTTCCACATCGCGCTGCGTCGTCATCGCTCCGATAGCGTATTCATCGCCGTCCTTTACGATATATTCCAATTCTAATTCCGTTAAGTCAATAACAGCCGGCCATTGGCGCTTTCCCAAGCGCAGCCAACATCCTCCGGCCAATAGCGGCGCTGTTTTATGCCGTGTCGTAATCAATTCATACGCCTCATCCAGCGTCGTCGGTTGTAGCATTCGCACACATGTTAGCATCGTTTTTCTCCTGTACCATTACTTAATTCACAAGCAAACTTTCCACAGTTAATATACATTAGTCTTTTATTCACTACTTCAATATAATTATAACTTACGTTTCACTGATAAGCTATAGTTATTTTTAAAAGTTTAATATGCTCATTATGTATATATCTATATATTTTGCTATTTCTTCTCACTTACGCTATAATAAGCCCCATACTCCATAGCTATTTCAATATTTAATTCACGATAATTAGCAGAAAGTAGGTGATCCTATGACAAACAAAATAACTTCACTCGCTAACCCCCTTGCATCCCCAGACTCCACTTCCGTAACAGTTTCTACGATTGAAACTCTTTGTCACCGTCTCGGCATTCCTACCGTTGGTATTGCACCATGGCCCTTACCGGCCGACGCCAAAGAACATCTCTTCACGAATGAACCTTGTCCCTTCACGGCCGGTACCCTCGAAGAACGCTTGCAAGGCGGAACGCACCTGGTAACACCGCGCAGTGCTATCGTCTGCCTCTTTCCTTATTACATGAACACGCCCGCAAAAACAACATCCAACATTGCCCGTTATGCTTGGGCTGATGATTATCACCTGGTCGTAACCGACTATCTGTCTCGCCTTATTGACCAACTGCGCCTAATAGCACCGGAAGCAGAATTTGAAATTCACTGTGATACTTCGCCATTAGCCGATCGCTATATGGCCTACTTGGCCGGACTTGGTTTTTATGGCAAGAACCGCGCCTTAATCAATCCTACTTGGGGTACCTATACCAACATCGGCTCCATCCTTACCACGCTCCCCTTAGAGCCGGCTACTCCCATGACCCGAAGCTGCCTCGGCTGCAATGCTTGTATACGTCACTGCCCGGGACAGTCCTTAGGCGATAAAGACTTCCACTTTCATACCTGCAAAAGTTATGTAACACAAAAAAAAGGCGACCTTACGGACGATGAAAAAAGTATCATCCGCAAGACGCCGTTAATTTGGGGTTGTGATGTATGTCAAGAGGTATGCCCGCACAATCGCGGAATTCCGGAAACACCGATTCCCGAATTCCGCCGAATACAGGCTCGTCTTGATGTATCCGAAGTGGCCCCTCTCAGCAATCGAGAGTTTAAAAATGCCTTCGGTCATCGCGCTTTTGCTTGGCGCGGGAAAAAAGTGCTACTGCGAAATCAGGAAATACTGGACACCTAATCGTATGCCCTACTACGAATCCATTCTTTCCTTTTTATTTTAGTCAGTCATTCTTCAACTCATCCAAAGAGCATCCCATAGCCGGTAAGTAGAGTTCCATAAAGCGATGTACTGCCGGTAGTTCCATTGCCATCAGTTTATTGTAAATCGAATTATATGCATCATCAAATTCATCGTTTCCCGCACGACGTTCGATGATGCACTTCATAAAAGCGGCCAGAGTATCCGCAGCCTTTAACAATCGCCGGTAACTCTCTTCTACCGGTTCGTCGATAACCTGTCGATATTCGTCGCGCAGCGATACCGGCAACGTACCGACGAGTAAATTTCTTGCTCGTCGCTCAATATCACCGTATAAGCTACGCAGCTGAGGATCAAAATATTTTATAGGTGTCGGCATGTCACCGGTAAAAATTTCACTTACTTCATGGTACATGGCCAGCACCGCCAAGCGGTTAGCATCCACCGGTACAAGATTCGTCGCAGCTATTTTTTCGCCGATCTCGTTGTCCTCTGTCGAGGTTTCGGTCTTACAATCTGCAGGTAAATTACGCAACCATTCATTGTGAAGCAACGCCAGATTATGTGCGATGAACGCTGTTTCCAAGCTATGTTCCAAAATATTTTCTTCTTCCGTGTTACGCATCAGCCCCCACCGACGGATATACCGCATGCGATGTAATAAGGCAAAAAAGGAGTGCTCTTTCATTTCTCTCCTCCCACGGTAGCAAAACCGTAATCCAAAAGGGCCGGTGCATCACTCCACCGGTAGTCATCATTGAGAAGAACGGCAATCATTGTATGACCGTTACGGGTAGCCGAAGCCACCAAACAATCTCCGGCGGCTTCCGTATACCCTGTCTTTAATCCATTGGCACCGGGATATTTATTGCGGATAAACAGATTTGTAGTACGCACCGTTTCCGGCGCACGGTTTTGATAAGGTATCTTGTAATAGTCATTGGCCACATAATCGCGGAACATAGGAATTCGCATTCCATAGGCAGCAATACGAGCTAAGTCCCGCGCCGTCGTATGATGCCCTACCTGTGTTAATCCATGAGGATTTAAGAAATGACTGTGTATTGCTCCGGCTTCGGCAGCTACTTTATTCATTTCTTCCGCAAAGGCCTCTACGGAACCGCTTACATTTTCCGCCACTACTACAGCCGCATCATTACCACTGGCTACCATCATACCTTCCGCTACAGCCTGTAAGGGCAATTCATCACCTACGCGCACGCCTAACACCGAAGGCTCCATGGAGGTGGCGTACGGTGTAATGGTCGCCATTTCATCCATCCGTGTACCTCGTAGCTTTAACGCCGTTAGGAGCGTAACCATCTTTGTCGTACTGGCCGGATGCATCCATTTATCTGCATTGTGTTCATATAAGATGCGCCCGGATTCAGCCTCGATCAACACCGATGCTTCCGCATGCACTGTCGGCACCGGCAATGTCGGCGATGGCGTTGCTGTTCCCGTCTCGGTTTGAATACGAGCACGCAAATCGATAGGACCGTCAGCGGCATATACTGTTCCCGACAGCGCCGTGCCGCACAGACTTGCTACCACTAAGCCTGTGACTATTGTTTGTTTCCACATACTCCTTCATCCTCTCTTTTCTTTTATGGAAGCCTTCGTTTCTCCGTACTGTTTATTTTCGACCACAATACCATATCACTTGGTTATTACTTACCACTAGTTTTTGCTTGACGGCGTTTGCAACGGAGACACCGATTCATCGATACCGGCCTTCGGATAATCTGCAATATGCACTGTCCGCTGTGGGTACGGAATGCTAATGTCATGTGCATCGAAAGCATCCTTTACGGCAGACATGGTATCGTAAAAGACGGCCAAATAATTTTCATTTTTAATAAGCGGAAATGCCGCAATGCGTACGGAATTATCCCCAAATTCTTTAATGCCGATTTCCATATGCTCTGCATTTAAAATGCGTTTATCTGCTTGGAAAAGTTCACGCAATACCGCAATTGCCTGATGATGGTCGTTTTCATACGCAATATCAAAAACAAAAGGAATATAGCGGGTGTCTCCGTAAGTACTGTTCGTCACTTGCGATGTAGTCAACATGGAGTTCGGAATAAAAATAGTCCGCGACTCTTTAGTAACAATAGTGGTACTCATAAATTGAATGCTCGTTACCGTACCGGATACATCATTAATCGTAATCCAATCACCGGCTTTGAATGGTTTAAAAATCAGAATGAGTAAACCGGATGCAAAATTTGATAGATTATTTTGTAAAGCCAAGCCTACAGCTAAACCTAACGCACCAAAGGCAGCCAAGAAGGAATTTGTCGGGAAGCCTGCCACACCTAATGCCGTCATCAGTACAATAATCAGAATACTATAGTAAATAATTTGTCCCACAAAGGAAATAACCGTATGGTCATAGTTAGCCTTGACCATCATACGATCAGCAATATTCTTAATGACCCCGGCAATATATCGTCCGATGATGAACACCACAATCCCCATCACCAGCGAAGGACCATGCGCCAACGCAAAATCCTGTAATTTGTCGATGTAATTTACCCCTTGATGAACCTGTTCCTTTACATTGTCGGCAACCGTCGTCGCTGACGCGCTGGCTAATAACATAAACGTCTCCTTTCCGCGATACCCTAATGACAAACTATATAAAAACGAGTAAGATAAAAGTAATACAATATCTACTATTATACATCATTTATACAATGACGCGAGGTATTAACAATGCAAACAAATCCCTACACGGCTCCTGCCGAGCTTATCACCGGAGGTCGTGTAACAACCACAATAAATTCTATTACGGTAGACTTTGATACGATTCACTACGCTATCTGTACCGGTCCTTTACACGGTGGCCTGCACCACGTCATGGCCGTACGCAATCAGCAATTGGCCTTCTTTGTAGAAACAGAAAAGGAATTACCCGGTGGCTCTGCGGCTAACTACTTAGCCGCAGAATTTGAGCAAGTCGACTTGCCCGTCAATTTCTGTTCCGGTCTCTTAACAAGTGCTTCTATGGAAAAACATGCGTATGCCAAAGTGGAGCAAGGCTCGGTTATTGTAGAAGTAATTGCTACTGCCGGCTTTGAAGCTACCGCTCATCGCGCCGGCGACGGCTATCTTTACGAAGAAGCCGATGGTTCCTTTCATAGTCCGGGTACTATCAATTTGCTGATTTTTACCAACAAAGCTTTAACCGATGGTGCCATGGTACGCGCGCTCATCACGGTAACGGAAGCTAAAGCAGCCGCCGTAGCCGATGCCGGTAAAACGAGCGTAGTCACTCACAACATAGCTACGGGTACCGCTACGGACGGCGTAATACTCACCATTGATACCGGCGGTGAAATTCTTACCGATGCCGGCACCTTCTCCCTTTTCGGAGATACATTAGCCAAAGCCGTCCGCCTTGCCTTGGCTCGTTGCGTGGAAAATTTAAAATAGCAAAAAGGGAGGTATCCCGTATATGAAAATCAAGTCTTATGAATGACATGATTTCGACACGGGTTGCCTCCCTTTCACTATTGTTAATACGTACCAAACATAGATTGCAATTCATCGACATGTCGCGTTTTCGTAAGTCCCAACATGAGGAGAATACGCGCCTTCACCGGCGTCAATGTATCTGCTGCCACCATACCGTGTAGGCTATCGTTTTTCATAGGCGATACCATGCCATGCCCTGTTTTGGATGCACGCACAATCGGAATAGTAAGCGATGATAACTGCGATTGTATGCGCTGCGGTATAATCCCGTGGCCAAGACCGGCCACTACTAAGCCGTCTAAACGCTGGCTAAGAGCCGCTGCTACAAAATTCTCTTTAATGCCGCCATACAAATACAGAATTTCAACCTGCGGCAATGTCTGTTCGCCCAGGCGTGCAAACTCGCTATATTTCGTGTGTCGACGCAGCGGCTCATAGTAGTAAAAAGGAATGCCATCCTGTACCAGTCCCATATGCCCAAAATAATCGTTGCCGAAGGTAGCCACATCCGTAGTGTGCAGCTTTGCCACTTCGCGAGCACAATCCAGGTATCCGTTTAATGCTACGATAATTCCCTTTCCCCGGGAAGCCTCGGACCGTACCGTTTGTACTGCCATCAATAAATTCAGCGGCCCATCGGCACTGATGGCCGTAGCCGGTCGCATGGATCCCGTCAGTACCACAGGTTTATCCGTGTCCACCGTCAAATGAAGAAAATATGCTGTTTCCTCCATACTGTCCGTACCATGTGTAATCACAATACCTGCCACCGTATCATCATCGACATAACGCTGCACCGTTGCCGCCAGTCGCACCCAATGTTCTACCGTAACGTCCGAGCTATCTATATTGGAAAACTGTTCACACTCGAACGGTCCGTACTGCATCAAGCCCGGCACTGATGACAACAAGGACTCCACCGACAATTCGCCGGCATGATACCCCGTCAAATCCTCAGCCGCTCCGCTACGGCCGGCAATCGTTCCGCCGGTACCGATAATAATTACTTTTTTATCATAAGTCATGCCCTCTCCCTACCTTTCTGGCTATGTCACCATATAACGAAGCACCTACTTATACGGTGTACAATCATACGAGTATATGTAGCCTCAGTATTATTTTCTATTATAACAGGTATCAACCTCTCGTTGTATACTGAAAATTAATGTCACAAAAAGCTCGTAATGTGGTATAGTGAAGATGTATCTATTAAGGCGTTAGTCATATATGGCCGAGATGCAGGTGCTATCTACGTGATATGCCATGGCATATATAGACTACGTTCACACTACACATCACAAAAAGGAGTAATTACTATGGACGCAAACAAGGTAATAGAATATTTTAAAGCAATGAACCAAATTCCGCGTGGGTCCGGCAACGAAAAAGCTGTCAGCGATTGGCTTGTACAATTTGCCAAGGATCGCAATCTGGATGTACTACAAGACGAAGCCAACAATGTTATTATTCGCAAACCGGCTACAGCCGGCTATGAAGATCGACCGGCTGTCATTCTGCAAGGCCACATGGATATGGTCTGCGAAAAAGCGGCTGACTCCACCCATGATTTTACTAAGGATCCTATCGAACATATCATGGACGGTGAATGGCTCCATGCTAACGGCACTACCTTAGGTGCAGATAACGGCATTGCCGTAGCCATGTCACTTGCGGTCCTCGATTCCGATACAATTCAGCATGGTCCCCTGGAATGCTTGTTCACCACTGCCGAAGAAACCGGCATGGATGGTGCATTGGCCGTAAAAGGAGAAAACCTTCACGGTCAATATCTTTTAAATATCGACACCGAAGTGGAAGGTGAATTCATCGTCAGCTGTGCCGGCGGTTGCCGCGTAGAAGTAGACGTACCGGCTGAACGCGAAGCCTGCCCGTCTTCTTATGATGCGGCTTTAAACCTTTATATGGAAGGATTACTCGGCGGTCATTCCGGTATTGAAATCCACAAAGAACGCGCCAATGGCAATCAGGTGTTGGCACGTTTACTCTTAGATCTTCGCCAACAGTTTGACTTCCAGCTTGCCTTCTTTGAAGGCGGTACAAAACACAATGCTATTCCGCGCAATTCCCATGCGCAAATCGTTCTTAAATCCGCTGACGTCCCGGCCGTAACCGAAGCACTCACCGAAGCTGCCGCTCAGTTCCGTCAGGAATTTACACCGCAGGATCCGGATATTTCCATACGCATCGAACCTACGGACGTACCGGCTGAGGTATATACCATCGAAACAGCACAAAAACTTATTTTCTTCCTCTATCTTGCTCCGAATGGTGTATTCGGCATGAGCCACTCGTTGGATAATCTTGTAGAAACCAGTAATAATCTGGCCATTGTCAAAGATAACGGCGCTACACTATCTGTTCTCATTTCCATCCGCAGCTTATCCGAACACGCTCTTACATACTTAACCGGCAAAATTACGCTCTTAGCCCAGAGTCTCGGTGCCAAGGCAACGGTAGCAGGCGGCTATCCGGCTTGGGAATATTCTCGTGGCAGCAAGCTGGAAGAACAAGCCATCGCCGTATACAAACAAGTGACCGGGCATGAACCGACCGTAACCGCTATCCATGCCGGCTTGGAATGCGGACTTTTAAGCGCTGCGTTACCAAATACGCAGATGATTAGCTTTGGGCCTACTATCACGCATGCCCATACACCGCAGGAACGTGTCAGTGTTCCTTCCGTGGAACGCATGTTCACGTACCTCGTTGCTCTTTTAAAAGAACTACAATAAGTAATCACTGCTACACGATATAACCGTATAGCCAAAAACATAACCACAAAAAGAAGGGAGTATATACCCATACCCCCTTCTTTTCTTATGCTTTCATCCATGTTAGAATATCATTGTAAACAATTTATATGTATGCTATCAGATTCCAGTAATTCCCCATAGCAATGCATATTGCTTTCATTTTGACAGTATACATTTCAAATAATTTTTTCCTACCTAAATTACGAGGTGATACTATGCATACATTAACAGATACTGTAACGTTACCCAATGGGGCTACGCTTAAAAACCGTTTGGTTATAGCACCGCTCACCGTATGTCTAAGCGATGCTAACGGTTATGTAACACCGCAAGAAGTTGACTACTATGCATCCCGCACCGGTGCTGTCGGTATGTACATTGCCGGATGCTCCTACATTCAACCTAACGGTCGCGGTTGGCTCGGTGAAGAAGCAATTTACGACGACTCATTCATTCCCGGCTTATCAAAAATGGCTGCCGCTATGAAACGGAACGGCACTAAAGCTATTATGCAAATTTTCCATGCCGGTCGTATGGCAGAGGCTGATGCTATCTTCGGTCATGATCTCGTATCGGCCGGTGATGTAGCTGCCCCTCTCAAAGGGTATCGCACGCCTCGTCCGCTAACCGAAGAAGAAATTACGGATGTAATTAAAAACTTTAAGGCCGCCACAATCCGTGCCATCAAAGCCGGCTTTGACGGTGTAGAAATTCATGGTGCAAACAACTATTTAATTCATCAATTCTTCTCTCCCCATTCCAATACGCGTACCGATCGTTGGGGCGGCTCCTTAGAAAAACGTGCTGCGTTCCCCTTGGCCGTAGTAGAAGCTGTACTCTGTGCTGCCCGCGAAGCCGGTCGTAAGGATTTTATTGTTGGCTATCGTTTATCGCCGCGCGAACAATGGACACCGGGGATTACACTGAAGGACACCTTATATCTGGTAGATAAACTTGCTTCCTTGCAGTTGGATTATCTGCACATTTCCCAAAGTCATATTGGCAGTGTAGCTACCGAACAGGGGTATACGGATAAATCCATCCTTGCCTACATCAACGAAACCGTGAACGGTCGCTTACCGATTATTTCCGTTGGTAACATTCAAACTCGCAGCGATGTGGAAGAAGCCTTAACGAACTCTGATATGGCGGCCGTAGGCGGCTCTGCCTTAATCGATCCAAACTGGGCTGCTAAATTATTAAACAACCACGATGCAGCCATTCGCACTAAGCTTGCGCCGGAGGATTGTGAAATTTTAAAGGTCTCCCCTTTAGCCTATAAAATTCTCTCCAGTCGTGCACCGGAACGCATTTTGTAAATACACACATCCCATAGAATAATAGAAGTCCTTCAGTACTATGCTGCAGGCCTTTTGTATCTCCGCTCCATACCCAAGAAAATATCGCATAGAAAAATAGGCTATCATCACTATTTAAGGGTGCCTTCGCAAAACCGGCTCCCCAAAAGTGATGATAGCCTATTTACTATGTTAAATTATTTTTTTATAAACATTCCTTTAGTCGCTGTCCGAATACAATAAAATACGAACAACGATGCGACTATAATAATCGCTTTTGAAATATCATTCAACTGATCAGAGCGATACATGGCCAATGAATAAAAGAACACCGCCAGCAGGGTTGTTACATACGCTACAATAAAACGACATGTATCAGCCATATGGCGATTAGTCGCCAATGCCTGTTTCCGCAGTACCCAATAGCCCCCGCCGATGATCACCGCCAACAGTGCCAATCCGGCCAATAGAGTCACCCCATAGTCCATATAAAACAGGTACGCCAAAACGACATACAAAATTTGTAATACGACGCGCACCGCTACACCTACTGTATCCTTTACTACCGGTATAGCTTGCTTGCGTTGTTTCTTTTGCTTCATTACCAAATTCGCTCCTTAAAAAAACATGTGGGATGTATAAATCAGGCGCAATGCCAATGCACCGACCCCAATGGACAGTACCATTAAAATGGAGGTTGCCTTCATGCGCTTAGAAATCTGCGCACCCAACTGGGCTCCGAAAATGGCACCGATACTGCAAGGAATCCCTACGGCAAACTGGATATGACCAAATATAAAATGAGATGCTACCCCCACCATAGTCGATACTGCCAAAATAAAATGACTCGTCGCCGTTGCCATATGCGTAGGGAATCCCATTAAATAAATAAGCGCCGGCACGTGAATCAATCCACCGCCGATACCGAAGATACTGGAGATAAAACCTACAATAGCACTGATACCTATCCCCAAGGGTTTGTTATAGGTCAACTCTTCACGAGTCAGCTTTTCCTCCTTGCGTTCGCCCTTCTTCCAATTCTTATACCCGATAAGTACCGACATACACAAAAGGAATAGCCCGAACCAGAATCGGAACGTCATTTCATTAAAACTTCCCGATGCCTGTGCACCGATGTACGATCCAGGGAAGGTAGCAATACTGAAAATAATAGCAGCGCTATATAATACCTTCTTTTGTCGTACATATGCCCACGAACCGGATATGGCATTACACATAACCGCCAATAGGGATGTACCGACTACCATCGCCGGTGACCAATCCGGAAACATATATAAGAACACCGGTACAAAAATAATTCCGCCGCCGGCACCGATTAACGTGCCTAACGCAGCCACTACTACGCCTAATGCAATTAACTCGATAATTTCTATCGGCGATACACCAAGCCCCATTACTGCAGCATCCATATACAATCCTCCTTTTCACTCAATCACTCGCACACTTGTTATCAGCTGTATATGGTTATTAAATTGTATTTTGATTATACCATAAATCACTTGCTATAATATCTTATCTTTTCTTTATTGAATACTTTTACGGAATGCAACAAGGCATGTCTGCAAAACAAGAGGCTGTAACGATTTGAGATACACAACTCTATGATGATACCTTCACTACTATACGCTACAGTCTAATAAAACATGCCGTATACATAAAAATCGAGGAAAGCTGCTCGAGTATATCGACTACGATTGCGTGAAATATTTTTTCGCCTCCTCCAGCCTACCGCGACGACATGAAATATACAACTCATCACCGGCCTCCAGCTTAGTATCACCTAACGGTACCAAGTGCATGCCGCGCCGGGCAATGCTGACGATGATTGTTCCTTCCGGCATATTCAAAGTACGTAGCTCTTTACCTGTAATGCCGCTGACAACAGGAATTTTCGTTTCAAAAAAAGTTTGCACTGCATCTGTTTTTTCTGCCGGACCGGCCATCATTTCCAATAAGGAATCATAAATCGGTGCTTCCTTGCATAATTCGGCGGTCAAGTATGCTACGATAGCTACCGTACCGACGGAATATATACTATGAAAGCTGTTCGTCATCTCCAACACTAACAGAATCGATAGTAATGGTGTACGCATAGCCGCAGCCAACATGCCTCCCATGGCGCAGATGACAAAATTTCCCAAATAGGCTTGATCCATCAATCCTGCCGTAACCAAAACAGCTTGTACCAAGGCTCCAGCCGCTGCACCGATAACAAGCATCGGTAAAAAAATCCCGCCTTGTGCACCACTGCCATAGCACAACGCAGTCAGCAAAATCTTACCTACCACAATGCCTACCAGCAGCCACAATCCCAAATGCTCTGCCGATAGCTGTCCTACCAAATCATTGCCGCCTCCGAGAAGCAGTTGTGAATCATAACCAATCATGGTCACCACCAAGAAGGTAGTTATAATTTTCACCGTACCGCTGGCTGACCAACGGCCGAATAATTTTTTCCCCCACAAAATTGTGCGGTTAAACGCCACCCCGATAAGTCCCATCACCACACCGAGAAGTAATAAATAGGAAAAGGACGACAAGGGAAGTCCCGTCATAACCGTAAAGCCTAACGATGGTTGCAGACCAAAAATAGTACTGGTAACGAAATTAGACATCAGCGCCGCTGTAAAGGTAGGAATTACCAACATGGGATAAAAACTTTTATGCACCTCCTCAAAAACAAAGATAGCTCCCGATACCGGAGCACTGAAAGCCGCCGTTAAACCGGCGGCTGCCCCTGCCGAAGTGAGGATTCGTTCCTCGCGAAGAGGACTTTTAAACCAATAGGCTAAAATTTTTCCTACCGAACCACCCAGTTGCACCGACGGACCTTCACGACCGACAGAAAATCCGCACAGGCCATTAAAGATTCCGCCTAAATACTTGGACACTAGCGTACGATATGGATTCATATCAAAGATACCCATCATTTCACCTTCGATTTGAGGAATCCCGGACCCGCCGGACAGCGGTGCCCAGCGTAGTAGCTTCGCACAAATCCAACCTAAGATAATCATGAGCACTACCCAACAGCTTATACTGAGCCAATCCGTATTCATCATGTACACACGGCGTACTTCCTCACCGTAATGAATAAAATAGCGAAAGGTAGCTCCGAAAAAACCGGCGGCCATTCCCACCAAGGCACCCTTAATTACCAACTGAATGATGGTATAAATGTCCATATTATTGTATAAGTCATTCGTATGATGACTACGAAAAAAATTTCTGATTTTAAACTGCATCCGATACCACTCCTTTGGCTTCTATTGTAGCCTATTTACGAATATGGCACCAGCTATAATTTCCCCCATAATCTCTTCAGTAATCTCAAAATAAAGCGCTGAACTATTTATCTACCACCTTAAAACTGAACACATCCGGTCGAGCATAATGCCCACATACATCAAACTCCATTTTGCTACGCGGAATTTCTTGCAAGTCTAACTCCGCATACAAAATTTCTTCTTTGTCCCATACTGGCTCTATCACATAGTGTCCATAAGGATCCACAATACACGATCCCCCCCGGCAAACTATTTCATTCAAAGCGCCTATACGGTCCTGCTCTAACAATTCCCCAGGATATGAAGAGCGCCGAATAATCATATCACTATTTATAAAGTATACCTTTCCTTCCAATGCTATATGTTGTATCGTGGATTGCCATTCTGGATTATCATTGGTATTTGGTGAAATATATAATGTAATTCCCTTTTCATACAATGCCATTCGAGCTAACGGCATATAGCTTTCCCAACAAATCAGACTCCCTACCGGACCCCATGGAGTATCCATAGTAGGAAAATAACCACGATCCGCATCCCCCCAGACAACGCGCTCAGTGCCGGTTGGCTTTAATTTTCTATGCACAGAGTCTAAGGTCCCATCTGCCTTGAATAATAGATTCGTATTATAAAGTGTCCCTGTAAGGCCGTCTCTTTCTGATACCCCTATACTAATATATATATTGTACTTACGAGCATACTCTCCTATTTTCTTCGTTTCTTCTCCCGGAACAATCAGTGACTGGTCATAATATAGCTTCCAATCCTGACGTCCACTTTCTGCTCTACTCCCAACCGTAAAACCAAATGTCATACCAAAAGGATATCCAGGTATAAACAACTCTGGAAATACAATGAACTCCACTCCATGAGAAGCTGCTTCTTCTATTATCCCCAGTACTTTTTCAAGACCTTTTTTCTTATCAAACATAACAGGCTCCGCTTGTACGACAGCTATTTTGCACGTTTCTTTTAAATCACGCATGTTTCTCAACACCTTTCTTTTTCTTGTAAAGATCTACTATATCCTCATCATAATCCCATAATGGAACCATTCCTTTAACCATCTGTTTTTTGTAATCAACAAGAGCAAATTTTACATATTTTGCTAACACGAACAACGCTATCACATTAAAAAGTACCATGAAAGCACCGCATAAATCTGCCACTTCCCATAACGATACAACAGGCACTATAGCTCCTAAAAATACTAATATACATGCGAATACCCGATAACCGTGAATAATATTTTGTCGATTAGAACATAACCAGCCAATATTTATCTCACCATAATAAATATTTGAAAGCAGTGTCGTATAACCAAATAGCAACATAGCACCAGCTACAATCCAGTCGCCCCAACTACCGAAGGTTCCAGAAAACGCTTGTTGTGTCAAAGTAATCCCTACTGCACCGCTATTCAAGTCAACGGATAACAAAATACAAAAAGCCGTACTACTGCAAACTACTATTGTAGTCATAAATACCCCTAGCATACCAGACAATCCTTGATTAACTGGATGTTTTACATTAGCTGCCGCATGCATAGACGGAGTTGTTCCTGCGCCAGCATCATTACTAAATAAACCGCGTGCTACACCATAACGAAATGCTTCTTGCATAGAATAACCAAAGAGTCCACCGGCTACCTGTTGAGTACCGAAGGCCGATTCTACTATTACCGAAAACATATATGGTATTTTCTCATAATTTAACATCATAACAACTAACGATAAAGCAATATAGGTAACAGCCATAAATGGAACAATATAGGATGCTACCGACGATAACCGCTTTATACCGCCAAAAATTACAAGCCCAACCAGAATAACAAGCACTATACCTATACACCATGACGGCAAAAATGCGGTGTTACTAAAAGCACTAGCAATCGAGTTACTTTGAATCATACACCAAATGCCACCATTGCCTAAAATAAGCGATATGGCAAACAGAGTAGGCAGTACTTTATTGTTCATACCCTTAGACATATAATATACCGGACCACCGCGATAGGTTCCATCACCATTAGAAACACGGAATAGTTGTCCGAGTACTGCCTCCCCAAACATAATAGGCATACCCAAGATAGCCGTCACCCACATCCAAAAAATTGCCCCTGGGCCTCCGGATACGAGCGCTGTCGATACTCCTACCAAACTACCTGCACCAACTTCAGAACCTACAGCAGCACATAATGCGCCAAAGGCCGACACACCGCTATTATCTCTGCTGGCTTTCCATAAATTAGGAATCAAAGAAAAAAATATCGTACTTGTGGTGCTTTTAAAATAATTGTATAAAACAACCCACATAGTAAAAGAATACCGGCTATCAACCATCCCCAAAATATTGAATTCAATGCGACAACAAAATCCATAATATAACCTCCTATCGAAGTTTTCTATAGATTATCCCGTAATAGCGCCACTACATCTAATAAACATATGTACATTTGTTAAAAACATGATATCATATTATTAGTTATTCATAAAACGAAGATACAACATATTCCATATCGATTATTTCTATAAGAAGGTGATATTATGGATTCTCGTACCATAGAAACTTTCATACATACTGCTGAATCCGGGAGCTTTAGTAAAGCCGCGCCTCGACTAAACTACGCACAATCAACCGTAACTTCTCAGATAAAAGCACTCGAAAAAGAATTAGGTGTAGAGCTCTTCACGCGCACTGGTAAAAAGGTGTCACTATCTAATGCAGGACGTCTTTTTCTACAGTATGCTTACAACTATCGTTCTTTAACAACCGATGTATACCATCGATTCAATTCTGAAAGCCGTCCTATTGGACCTGTACGATTGGGCCTCCTTGAATCTATTGCTGCCTCTCCCTTCATGAACACTATCTATTCATTTTTACATGATAATCCCAAGATTAATATTACTCTAATTATTAATACTGTAGGTGAAATCAAGAAACTCCTCCTTCAAGGAGATTTAGACTTCGCTATTATTCTAGACGATGCTATAATTCATTCCTCAATTATCCCTCTTTACACTAAAAAGACTCCAATTATATTTTTTGCTTCGGATCAATTATACCTACCAGCACAACCTATTAAATTATTAGATTTATCTAAATATCCTTGGATACTCACAGAAAAGGATTTAATTACAGACGAAAACTTGAAGAAGTCTTGCAGAGCAAAAAACAATATATAGTTCCTCGCTTAGAGGTTGGTTCCACACAAGCTGTCATACAAGCTGTTGAAAAGAATTTGGGTATCTCACTTTTGCCGGAATTCGACTTAAACGATGCATTTCTTACCCATAAAATTATCCCTATTGTTCCCATTGATTATACTATGGTCATGGATCTTCAAGTGCTCACCTTAAAAGGCCACTGGTTATCACCTGCTACCACCCTATTAATCAATTACCTCATTGACGCTTTATAAAAAGCTATACACAAATAAAAGACGGTATGAGATGAATGTAATTGCATTCATCTCATACCGTCTTCTTTTATTCTATCTTAAATGTTATTGCCAACTATCCTACTTACATATTCTTATTTCTCCGTTTCCACCTTCGGATGATGGTACACAGGCACCTTGCCTTGGCGACGTCGATCATAGTCACGAAGAATATGTTTTATTTCCTTGCGAAGTAAAATAAGAGCAATCAAGTTCGGGATTACCATAATACCGTTGAAGAGGTCACTGAGACTCCACACGAGATCTACCTTTCCCAACGTACCTACGATGATAAAGAGCAATACCAATACGCGATATACCGCCACCCCTTTCGGCGATGTAATGAGGTAACGGATATTGGACTCACCGAAATAATACCAGCCGATGACCGTAGTAAACGCAAAGAACAATAAACAAACAGCAATAAGCTTCGGTCCCACATCACCAAAGGCAATTTGGAAAGCTTGTTGCGTTACCAACGGACCATCAAGACCTAACTGATTGGCACCGGTCAACAAAATAATTAATGCCGTTGCCGTACAAATTACCATCGTATCTACAAACACACCGATGAACGCCGTAAAGCCTTGCAATACCGGATGTGCTACTAAAGCGGTAGCATGCGCATGCGGTGTGGAGCCCATACCGGCTTCATTCGAGAAAAGACCGCGGGCGACACCAAAGCGAATTGCTTCCTTCATGGTAACCCCCAGTACACCACCGCCGATGGCTTCCGGATTAAAAGCGCCTACGATAATATGTTCAAACATCGGTCCGATTTCCGATCGATACGTCACTAAAATAATAATGGCCAACACAATATAGATGAATGCCATAAAAGGAACAACCAACTGAGCAACGCGAGCAATGCGACTGATACCACCGATAAAAATCAATCCGGCCAATATAGCAATAATCACGCCCACGTATAACGGATTGATATCAAATGCATTCTGCACGGCCGATGCCATTGAATTGGATTGCACCATGTTGCCGATAAATCCCAATGCAATAATAATTGCTACTGCAAAGAAGCCTGCCATGAACCGTGCCGTGCCTTGTCCAACAATACCGGCAAGACCCTTTGAAATATAAAACGCCGGGCCACCGATAAATTTACCGGCCACCTCTTTGCGATATTGCTGCGCCAGCATTGCTTCGGCAAAAATAGTACTCATCCCGAACAAGGCACTGACCCACATCCAGAAAATAGCACCGGGACCACCGGCCATGATTGCCGTAGCTACACCGGCAATATTACCTGTCCCTACCTGCGCCGAAATAGCTACTGCCAACGCTTGAAACGACGAAATGGAGTGACCGTCACGATCCGTCAGATGCTCCTTGTATAAACGACCGAATACCTGACGCACGGCCGGACCGAATCGAATCAGCTGCGGACAGCCCAAGTAGATAGTAAAAAATACGCCTACTCCTACCAAGGCGTAAATTAATACATATCCCCACAACACATCATTAACTCCGTTTACTATGCTCTCTAGCATATGCAACACCTCTTTTTCTCTAAATACCCTACCTATTAGGCACATTCTACCACAGCTCCGCCTGTATGTCTATCTACAAAAATCATTTTTCCATTTATAATAAACATATAAGAGTATAGAAAGAAACACCGACACCGTCTGCAGTTTTCTACAGACAATGTCGATGCGAGGTATCACCCTGCGGTGACCTGTATCAAATTACCCTTACATCCACTGTTACAACAAGCTTTTCTTAGAGCACTCCGGCCAACGCCGATACAATTGGTGCTATGATGGTGGTCATAATACCCATGAAGATCATCGACAGCGAAGCAATGGCCCCTGTCTTCGGACCGTCTTCATACGCCTTAGCTGTTCCCGTACCATGTGCGGAAATGCCGTATAACATGCCTTTCAATAAACGATTATGGATATGCCGACGCTTGATCAGCATCGTTGTCATAATCATTCCCAACAAGCCGGTGGCAATAACAAGGATAGCCGTAATCGTCGGGTCCCCACCCAACGTATCGGATGCAGCCAATGCTAACGGTGTCGTCACGGAACGCGGTGCAATACTATGCACCAATTCCGGACTGAGTCCGATAGCTTCTGCCAATCCCATCGACCCCAAAAAGGCTACCCAACATCCCATACCGATAACTACGATAAGCGGTACGGCATATTCCTTAACAACGCCACGGAATTTATACAAAGGCACAGCGAAGGCTACCGTCGCCGGCTGTAACATCAAAGAAATATATTGGCTGCCTTCTTGATACGTACTATAGGGAATATGCATAGTTACCAAGAACAAACCAATAACGACCGGCACTGCCAGTAAAGGAGTTAAATATAATTTCTTGCCGGACCGTTCATATAACTTTTTAAACGCATAGTACAGCACCAACGTGCCCACCAAGGATTCGATAATATGGATACTGATAAGCTGGAATATATTGTAGTTTACCATAACCGATACCCCTTTCTGCGCAATTTCATAATACTTAATGTAATAACCGTTACCGATGCTAACAAGGTAATGATGCTAGTGACGATAACACCGAGCAGCATAGCTCCGGTGGATCCGAAAAGCTGCGAATACTGAATGATACCGATGGCCGAGGGAATAAAAAATAAAAGCAACTCACCAATGAGCACTGCCGCTCCTTGTTCGAACCATTCCAACTTAACCACACCGGTCAGTAATAAAACAAATAATAAAATCATTCCTACCAGCGTCCCCGGTAAGGGAAGATGTAATAATTCGGTAATCATATTGCCGATGCCGGCGATAATAGCCAGCCCAATAATCTGTGTCACAATCAATGCGATGCGCTTCATCGCTCCTCACGCTCCTTAACTACCTAATCCCACTGCTTTGCAACCTTCTTCGGCAAAGCATATTGTTTTACTCTTTGTTAACAACTCTTTCCGTTGTCTTATGATACTCCATTTGTCTTAATAATAAAAATATAAATTTACTATACTCTCATATTCCTTTTGGCTATAATAAAAGAAAGAATATCATCGAAGGAGTTTTACTATGGATATTACGCATCTTACTTATTTTGTCACTGTAGCCAAGCATAAAAGCTTTACAAAAGCTGCTCAAGCACTGCATGTAAGTCAACCTTCTCTCTCAAAAGCGGTACGGCTTCTCGAAAACGAATGGAATACAAAGCTTTTCAAACGCTGCGGCCATCGCATTGAACTCACCGCCGATGCGCAAGCCGTATTACCGCAAATAGAAAATCTGGTACAACGCTTTGAAGCCTTGCAACATCAAATGAGTCGCGATTATGATACGGAGGAAGGTAACCTAAGCTTAGGTATTCCGCCCATGGTGGGATCCTCCTTTTTATCACCGCTGATTCGTGATTTTATGAAAGCGTATCCTCGTATTTCACTACAGGTTACAGAGCATGGCTCCCATCATATTGCCGAACTGATTCATGAAGGACGCTTGCAAGTCGGGTTCGTATCACTACCGGTACCGGCTATGGCCGATGCAGATTTACAGAGCTATATTTTCACCAAACAGCCTTTACGCTATGTTGTCACACCTGACTCGCCCTTCGCCGACTACACCAGCGTCACCTTGGAGGAAATAAAAAAAGAACCGTTGGTCTTCTTCCAACAGTCCTTTTCATTATATGACATCATCCTCGGTCGCTTCCAAGAAATCGGTGCACGCCCCAACATCGTGGCGCAAAGTAATAATTGGGATTTTGTAACCGAATTAGTCAAGAGCGGTCTCGGCGGGGCCATTTTACCGCAAGCCATTTGCCGTCGTCTATCGGGAGATGCTTTCCGCATCATTCCTATTACCCCTTGTATCAATTGGGTGCTGGGTATGGTTTGGGATGAACGCTCTATGATCATCCCCGCCACACGCTTATGGGTTAATTATTTTAAAACGCACGTATCCAACGAGCAATCACCGCTATAAAAAGAAAAGGCCGCTCCACTCTACACCGACTATCATTGCCATCGCTTGATAGTCCCGTAGGGCAGAGCGTGCCTTTATTTTTTATCTTTCTTACAAGGATTGCATTTTGTTTTACATCCTTTGCACGGCTTATCTTTTGCATGGTCTCCATGTTTTTTACCATGCTTCTTTTCTTTATGCGCCGCCTTTTCAGCCTTCTTCGCCTTATTGCCGGCCTTTTTTAGAATCTTACCTAATTTTTTTAAGGACTTGCTATCCATGCATTCCATAAGTGCCGTTACATCTATAGTTGTTGCATCTTCTCCGACGATAACGGGAAGTCCCGTTTTTACCGGTACACTACTCTGCCGCGGAGTCGGTAAATTATTCTCCTTTTCCACGGGCATCCCTACCGGTTTGGTCATCGGCACCGCCGCTTCCTTGCGCATAGCCACATCACCGCTTTCCGGACGCACTGCTACATCGCCGTCTTGACGTGTCACCACTTCATTTTTATTATGACGTGGCATGACATCTCCGGCAGCGCGCGATGTCATCGTCCCGTCATGACGCTCTGCCATTGCTCTATCTTCCCGCACCTGAACAGCGCCGCCCAGTCCATTGATGTCCACATCTTCCAACATGACATTATCTATACTGTCGCCAAATTCATTCTCTGCGTCTACGTCGCTGAACTCGCGTTCCAATGAGTCATACACATGTAACCCTTGCAATGTTTGCTGCACTTCATAAATTTCCTGCCATAAGCCATCCAAGAGAGACGTATAGTACAATCGTGCCGACACTTCATCATGCGCCTGTTTGGTCACTTCCGCCTCATCCGGCTTCAGACCTCTCTCCGCACCCAATTCTTCTATTAAATTGCGAATACGAATATCTTCTTTATATTTATTCTGTAGTGAACGCCGTACCGAAGTGATAAACGACGGCCCCACAATTCCTTGTCGACTATGCATATATACCTCTCCTATCTATGTTACCTAAGTTCCATGTTATTTCTTAACGATAGGCATGGTGTTGCTGGCCAAAGGCATTACATTATATGTGAAGGTATCATTGCCGATAATTTTTTCCGCCTTAGCCAATGCCTCTTCAATGCTGGTCACTACTTCAATACCTACGCGATCGCACACTTCTTTATTTTCCGGTTTAGTCACTAAAATATGCTTACATTTTTGAAAATCTTCGCCAAGGTGCAAAGAAATAAAGCCCGGTACAGTAAACCCACCACGCAATTTCACTTCACGGTCATATAAGTTCTGTGTAGCAAACCAATCGATAAACTCCGCCGGTTCACTGATATCATCTAGCTCCATCATTAAAATGACTACGCCGCCCGGTTTGCAAGCCTTCACTGCATTATCCTGCGTCTTAACCCCTTGATAGAGGTTGATATCTTTCGGATACCCACCAGCGGTAGCTACAACACAATCTGCCTTCTCGGAGATCTCCACACCATAAATCTCATCTACCAATTGCGTCCCCTGTTCCCAGGCCTTGGCCCAATGACCGGTAACAAATTTGCAGTGCTCGCCGTCGGCATTGCAAATAACGTTTACCAAAAAGTCAGCATCAGCCGCTTCACCATGCTCCATCTGATCGTCGTGCATAATGTTATGTGCAATGTTGCCGCTTACAATTTCCGGATTGGTACCGCCACCGACTTCGTCCTGCAAGCATAAGCAATGATTTTTTTGAATCGCTTGGTATGAAGAAATCCCCGGCAAAATAGCTTTGCGTCCCGCACCATAGCCGGCCATCAAATGATAAATAATTCCTCCCGTAAGAATGAGGCGATCTGCATCTAGCGCAAGTTCATTAATCTCGATGGGGACACCGTGAGACGTCGTTCCCAAATGACGGAACTTGCTCTCTGGATTGATACCACTGCTATGCTCGATGCGTACACGATCCACCACTTCGTCACCGAATTCAAGACGAGACTCAGCTTCGGTCTGCAAACGGTGCGCACCGTAGGCAATGAGCAAGAAAATATCCTTGTCTGGAATACCGGCCGCATTCAGGTAATTTAACAAATATGGCAAAAAGCGTTCATAGTGAATCCACCCACGTGTAATATCCGATACAACTACACACACCGATTCGCCGGGTTTTACGATTTCTTTTAATGCCGGAGTTCCCACCGGATGATCCAATGCCTCAATCAAGGCCGCATTCAAATCATCCAAGGCCGGGTACGGCGCACCTTCCACCACGTTAAGTACACGTTTCTTAGGTAAATCAAATTCTACATATCCTTTACCATACTTCAATTTAAAATGTGTCATCTCTCTCATCCAACTTCCCATCCTTTCTACACGCAACGCTGCGTTGCCACAACGCGCCCTTCATGACAACCTCGGTGCCGTACTTCTTTGTCAGCTCATCGAGGGTGGTAGCCAGCTTCTCCTCCGCTCGATCTTCTTCGAACAAAGATGGCTGAACAACCGCCTTTTCCAAGCCACTTACAGTTACCCCCAATAGCCGTACCGGCATAGTGTTGTTGAGCCTATTATACAACATTCTACTCACACGATACAATACATTCTCACTATCCGTGGCATGATCCAATCTCGTTTGTCGCGTTACGGTAGAAAAATTTGCATAGCGCACTTTGATAGCCACTGTATGCCCGCGCAATCGTTTCCTGCGCAGGCGCTCTGCTACATAATGCGCAAAATAACGCCATTCTAAATCAATACGTGCTTCATCAACTAAATCCGTTTCATACGTTTCTTCATTACCTACGGATTGTATCTCGCGGTTATATTCCACCGGCCGATGATCAATCCCTTGTGCCATTTCATACATACGTCGTCCCATAGAACCGCATATAGAAAGTAAAGGACGCTCGTCCTTTAGCGCTGCTATATCACCGATGGTATGAAAACCTGCTTTCTCCAGTGCTTGTGCCGTCTGTTTACCTACGCCCCACAACCGCCGCACCGGTAAAGGCGCTATCATAGCCGCCTCCTTGCCATGCGGTACGATAACCAGGCCATCCGGTTTTCTAATATCTGAAGCCAGCTTAGCCAAAAATTTATTAGGTGCCACCCCGACGGAAACTACTAATCCCGTTGCCGCCAATACGTCATCCTTAAATTGGCGGGCCATAGCATAAGGACTGGCAAATTGTGCGCCTGCCCCCGTCACATCCAGAAAAGCTTCATCCAACGATAAGGGTTCGATATAAGGCGAGTAGCGTTCCATGATTCGATGGATTTGCTCAGAAATCTCTCGATAATGATAAAAGCGAGGGCGCAAAAAAATTCCCTCCGGACATAGTTCACGCGCCTTAGACATACTCATAGCCGAGTGCACGCCATACCGCCGTGCTTCATAAGACGCCGTTGCTACTACGCCACGTAAAGAAAGGCCGCCTACAATAACAGGGCGGCCTTTGTACTCGGGATGATCGCGTTGTTCTACCGATGCATAGAAAGCATCCATATCAACATGCATTATCCAACGACGCATCGGTAATTACTCCGGTTTATCCTCTAACCGACAATACTTAATCTGGGCGCAAATGCATTCATCCTTTGTTTGATATAATTCGGGAATGATACGCACCAATTCACCAAAGGTTTCTTCATTGATGGAATAGCGCGTCCATAATCCGTTGCGCTGTGAGTTTACCACACCGGCATCAATTAAAATCTTCATGTGATAACTCAACGTAGACTGCGATAAATTAAAGCTTGCCAAGATATCACACGCACACAATTCATTACAAGAGAGCATGTCGATAATATGCAATCTTGTTTCATCACTTAGCGCTTTAAAAATTGTAGCCAACCGCTCATATGACACTTCCATAAATCCAAACTCCTTCTTCCTACTAACCTGATACTTACCTGTAACGCTATTATATAATAAAATTTTCCATAAATCTAATAATTTAAATAAATCAATATAGGAATTCTCTCGATAACGGAATATAGACAGGACCATTTTTAAATTCTATTCCCCACCTACAAAACTATCCACATACGGCAAGCGGCGATGCTCCGAGGAACACCGCCGCTATTTTGAGGAAAAGGGATACAATCTAACTGTTAAGAAGTTCGCTATTCGTTATTTTATGTTTGTATTATAGTTTGCCTACGAGATCAAGACCCGGTTTCAAGGTATCCTTACCCGGTTTCCACTTAGCCGGACATACCTGGTCACCATGCTTAGCTACGAACTGAGCTGCCTGTACTTTACGCACTAATTCGTCGGCGCTGCGACCGATACCCATGTTATGGATTTCCGCTGTCTGTACACGACCTTCCGGATCGACTACAAAGCTACCGCGGTACGCACGACCTTCTTCTTCGGAGAAGGTTTCAAAGAAGTCAGCCAATTCATGTTTCTGATCGGCCAACATAGTATACTGAATCTTGGCGATGTTCGGGGATGCATCGGCCCATGCTTTGTGAACGAATTCGGAGTCAACGGATACGGAGAAAACTTCTACGCCCATATCCTTCAATTCTTCATAATGGGACTGCAAGTCTTCCAGTTCTGTAGGACACACAAAGGTGAAGTCAGCTGGGTAGAATACGAACACACTCCATTTGCCGATAACATCAGCCTTAGTTACGGTAACCACATCAGGATTGCGGAAACCCTGTACACTAAATTCCGGTAATTCTTTGCCGATAATTGCCATGTTTTCATCTCCTTTTCATTACACCGTAAACAGCGACTGTAACTTTTGCTGCTTACTTATAATCTATATACGCTATAATTGATAATAAATAACAATCAATAATTACTATTGATTACATGTATATAGTACCCTAACTACAGAAAAAAATCAATATATTTTTTCATAATCGAGCTAAACAAAAGATTTTCCTATCATTTCGTTACTTATGAAATCTATATGATAAGTTATATTTTCATCATAATCCATCCCTTATAAACAAAGAACGACAAGACTATACCTTGTCGTTCTTTGTTTATATATTTTATTGTACTAAGCCTTCCTTAACAAGGAAATCATGTGCCACATCCTTTGGATCGCGATGCTCCACATCAACCTGATAATTAAGATCCTGCATTGTCTTTGTATCCAATTTTGCAGTCATTTTATTAATAATATCTTTCAATTCAGGATGCGTATCCAATATGTCCTGACGAACTACCGGCACACCGTAGTAAGGCGGGAAGAAGGACGCGTCATCTTCCAGGACAGTTAAATCATATTTCTTAAGAAGCCCGTCCGTACTAAATGCATCAACAATCTGTACGCGACCGTTTTCCAAAGCTACATAACGAGTTGCCCCGTCAATCCCTTTGGCACTATTAAAGGTAAAGTCATAGGCTTGCTCTAATCCTTTTAAGCCATCCGCACGATTTAAGAACTCCAACGTAGTCCCGGCATTAAGGAAACGTCCGGCTCGACGCAAATCACTCAGCTTTGATAAATTATATTCGGCAGCTACACTTTTCGGTACTGCTAAGGTGTATGTATTGGAGAACGGAGCTGCGTCGAGTAACGCCATATTATATTTGGCTGCCATCTCTTCACGTCCCGTATCGTATACAAGTTTTGCATCTGTTTCCGGCGCATGCTTTAACACATCTACATACACGGTACCGGTATACTCAATGTACGCATCCAGATCACCCTTCTGCATAGCATTAAACAATACCTGCGTACCACCGGCCCCTAAATGTTTCTCTACCTTTATATCCGAATTTTTCTCAATCATTTCAGCCAGCATGTTTCCTAATACCAACTGTTCGGAAAACTGCTTACTGCCTATGCGCAATACATTGCTGTCCTTAAAAAAACTACTGTAGGCTGCGCTGCCAAACATTACTACAAGACAGGCCACCGCCGCACCGACGATAACTTTCTTATACCGGCGGGACGTAATTAAGGCAGATTTATTTTTTAATACTCCCGGCTGCAGACTGATTGGTGTTACCAATGATTCTACGGCAGACAACACCCAATCGATGAGGAGCGCCAAGATACAAGCCGGCACCGCTCCGGCCATAATCATTCCATTATTAACGGAAGAAATCCCACTGAACACCAAGAAACCTAAGCCACCGGCCCCGATGAAGGCGGCAATCGTCATAAGGCCTACCGCGGTTACTGCCGAGATGCGCACCCCGGCCATCAACACGGGCAAGGTTAACGGTAGTTGTACTTTAAACAAAATCTGGGCCCGCGTCATTCCTATCCCTTTAGCGGCCTCAATGGTTTGCGGATTAATCTGGCTGATACCGATATATGTATTTTTTACAATCGGCAACAATGAATATAAGAACACTACACCTACCGCCGGAATGGTACCGATACCGAGAAGAGGAATGGCAAAGCCTAAAAGTGCCATACTCGGTACAGCCTGAATGAGATTCGTAAAGCCTAACACCGGTTTATTTAATGGCTTAACATAGCTAATTAAAATTCCCAACGGCACACCTACCAAAATTGCCAGTCCTACGGATACGGCTGTTAAATGAATATGTTCCAACAGAAGTGACCACACCTGTGAGGAGTTCTGTAGCATATAATTAAATATGTCCATGATTACACAACCTCCTCTTCATCAATATATTGACTACCCATAGTTGCCACCAAACTACTTTGGGTAATAATCCCTGCCAGGCATTCCTTATCGTCAAGCACAATCATATAGGGACGATGAAGTTGGCGTATGGTATTAAGTACATCCGGTAACGAATCGCCTACATGAGCAACGGCCTTCGGCTGTTTCATAATATCCGCAGCCGTCTTATGTAAGTCATCCTGTTCACGAATCATACGAGCATTCAACAATCCATGGAACTTACGGCTGTACTTATCTACTACAATCAGAAATTCCTGTGGCATGGCTTTAATTTTTTGTATGCATCGCACCAAGCTATCTGTAGGCGTACATAAATTATCGGCCTCTATCATAATGTCTTCAGCTTTAATGAATTCCGGCGAATTCCAAATGCGATTCTTCCCGATAAAGCTTTCTACATACGCCGTAGCGGGATTGCGTAAAATAGCTTCCGGCGTATCATATTGTTCTACATACCCTTCGCGCAACAAACAGATACGATCGGAAATCTTAATCGCTTCATCCATATCATGCGTAACGAAGACGATTGTTTTCTTAACCGTATCTTGCAGACTGCGTAATTCATCCTGTAAAGATACTCGCGTAATCGGATCAATAGCCGAAAACGGTTCGTCCATAAGAATAACTTCCGGATCTACAATGAGCGCTCGCGCCACGCCCACACGTTGCTGCTGCCCACCGGATAATTCGATAGGATACCGATCCAATAAGTCCTGAGCTAACCCTACGGTATCCATCATATTGCGAATGGTTTCCTCCCGACCGTTTTTAGGTATAGCATGTAAATCCATTACCAATTCAAGATTACGACGAATTGTCATATGCGGGAACAACCCGGTCTGCTGAATAACATAGCCAATCTTCCGACGCAATTCTACAGGCTGTAAATCATGAACACTTGTGCCGTTCACCACAATATCTCCGGATGTAATGGGGATCAATCGGTTAATCATCTTCAACAAAGTTGTCTTACCACAACCACTGCCGCCTATAATCGATACGATTTCCCCTTCGGGAATCGTTAAACTAATATCGTGTAATACCTCTTTTTTGCCATAGCGTTTTGCTACACTTTTAAATTCAATCATATAAGACCTCCTCTTATTTATGCCGTGTACGACTGGATGTATTACAATGGTTACTAAATACGCATGATATTGTTCATACTCATTTGATAAACCATTGCCGACTATACGTTATGTCTTCAACCTATTATCTACATTAATTGTATTAGTATATTTAAATATCAATGTTAGCATATGTAAAACGTCTATATTCTCAAAGCATTGCTGTTTTCAAACCATCAACACCCGCAAAACATCGCGCCCCTCTTAAACAACTCAATATGAAATATAAGTTGTTTCTTTCAATAAATAAAAAAGTACGTATGTAGCCACCTTCTCTATGGCCACTGTCGTACCTTATCACAATCTACACATATCCTTACAGCTGTCATAAAAAGTAACAACTTTATTATATCATCAAGATGTTTCTTTGTCAAAAGCACTCTCTTTAAGTAGGCATTAGAAAAGCGGTTCGAAGATACTTTTATATCTTCAAACCGCTTTCACATTTTGGGGTTACATCTACTTACACCCCTTTATATATTTTGTTGTATCGTATCACTATCTTCAGATTGTCCGCTCTTACGGGTAGGCATATCATTATATAAGAAATGATGCAATCGTTGCCACGAGTCTTCGGGACCGACAAAGAATATTTCTTCACCGGCCGTCAATATTGCATAAGGGCCCGGCGATATGATCATCTTTCCTTCCGATTGAATAGCCACAATAGTCACGCCCGTATTTTGCCACAACTTGATAGTACCAATAGATTCGCCCAAGTAGCGACATCCTTCGGTAACCCGCATATGTAATGGCTGTAACGGATTTGTATGCTGATAATGTGCCAAATGTTCGCTAAGCTTACCGGCTGTTTCCTTTAATCGCTGCAAGCCGGCAATTTGTGTATCGATTTCATCATCAAAGCTTTGCCACAAGGTACTGACAGAAGTAAAATCGTTGAAGCGACGGCGGAACGCCTCCGCTTTTTCTCGGGAAGCAACCGTACAGCCACTTCCTTTAATAACCTCTACAATTCCTAAATCAGCTAGCAACGCAATCGCCCGGCGCGCCGTCTCCGGCGAAACACCGTACTGCACCGATAACGCCGATCGAGCAAAAATGCGATCTCCCGGAGCATAATCACCGGACGCAATTTTACCGGCCACATCCGCTGCGATTTGCTGGTACCTTGATCCTCCAACCGTGCGCTTCATTACTTACCGGACACCTTCAACACCGCTTCTACAAAGCCTTTGAAAAGCGGATGCGGATTAGTCGGGCGAGATTTCAATTCCGGATGGAACTGTACCCCTACAAACCACGGATGATCGGCAATTTCTACGCATTCTACCAAACGATTATCCGGCGAAGTACCGCTGATGATAAGACCTTTATCCGTTAAAAGCTGACGATATTCATTATTGAATTCATAGCGATGACGATGACGTTCGTAAATAAGATCTTCCCCATAGGCTTCGCGTACCTTCGTCCCCGCTGTAGTCTTACACGGATAAAGACCGAGACGCATCGTACCGCCCTTCTTATCCACATCTACTTGGTCCGGCATAAGATCGATAACGCCGTACTTTGTACCGTCTTCAAACTCTGTAGAGCTGGCGCCTTCAAGACCTGCTACGTGACGAGCAAATTCCATAACGGCCGTCTGCATTCCCAAGCACAAGCCAAGATACGGCACCTTATTTTCGCGAGCATATTGAATCGTGCGAATCTTACCTTCCACGCCGCGATAGCCAAAGCCGCCCGGTACGACAATACCGTCTACATCCTTATAGAATTCAGCTACATCTACGCCGTCTTCTTCCAGTTCTTCGGAATCCACCCATTTAATATTAACCTTTGTATCTTCCGCAATACCTGCATGGGTCAACGCTTCCGCCACGCTGAGGTAAGCATCGTGAAGCGCCACGTATTTACCTACGAGAGCTACGTTGATTTCCTTCTTCGGATTAAGAATCTTGTCAACCATCTTCTTCCAAGCTTCCATATCCGCCGGACGATCCGGTAAATCAAGCTTCTTCACAACGATGCTGTCCAGGCCTTCTTCTTGCATCATCAACGGCACTTCGTAAATAGTGCTGCATGTCTGATTTTCGATAACTGCATCGGGATCGATGTCGCAGAAAAGAGCTAGCTTTTCTTTCATTTCATTGGAAATCGTCTTTTCCGTACGGCATACTATGATGTCCGGCTGAATACCAATGCTGCGCAATTCTTTAACACTGTGCTGCGTCGGTTTCGTTTTCAATTCGCCGGCCGCATTAATGTACGGTACCAAGGTTACATGAATATAGAGTACGTCATTACGGCCCACTTCTTTTTTAACCTGGCGAATAGCTTCGAGGAACGGCAAGCTTTCGATATCGCCTACGGTACCACCAATTTCGGTGATAACTACGTCGGCGTTATCTTCCTTACCTACGCGATATACGTTCTGTTTAATTTCATTGGTAATATGAGGAATTACCTGTACAGTACTTCCCAAGTAATCACCTTTACGTTCCTTATTGATAACGGACCAGTACACCTTACCTGCCGTCACATTAGAACTTTTACCGAGATTAATATCAATAAAGCGTTCGTAATGACCGAGGTCAAGGTCGGTTTCGGCCCCATCATCGGTAACAAACACTTCACCATGCTGGTAAGGACTCATCGTTCCCGGATCAATGTTAATGTACGGATCGAATTTTTGAATAGTTACATTAAATCCGCGATTTTTTAACAATCGTCCCAAGGATGCTGCCGTAATACCTTTACCTAATGAAGATACAACCCCGCCTGTTACGAAAATATACTTAGTTGCCATGGTTCCTCCCAATTTACATCTTTTCCGGCGCTGAAATGCCCAATACGCCTAAACCGTGTTTCAATACATTTGCAATAACCGTGATAAGACCCAATCGAGCCTGCTGCAGTTCCGGTTCTACACCCATGATACGTCCTTGTTTGTAGAAGGAGTGGAACATACTTGCCAAATCATAGAGGTAACGCGCAATGCGATGCGGTGCCCGATGCAATGCCGACTGTGCGATTTCTTCCGGATAGGCGGCCAATTTCTTAATCAATTCCAATTCGATGTCGGCATTCAAGCTATCATAGGAAGTATGTTCCCAATCACCGTAGCTGATACCTGCTTCCTTCGCTTGATTGAAAATACTGTGAATACGTGCATGCGCATATTGAATGTAGTATACCGGATTATCATTACTCTTAGATGCCGCCAGGTTAATATCAAAATCAAGCTGGCTGTCCAAAGAGCGCATAAGGAAGAAATACCGTGCCGCATCAACGCCAACTTCTTCCATTAATTCGTCCAGCGTAATCGCCTGACCGGTACGTTTTGACATCTTCACCATTTCGCCGTCACGATAGAGTGCTACCATCTGAAGTAAAAGCACCTCCAGATTATCCGGGTTGTAGCCGAATGCCTGCATAGCTGCCTTAACGCGGGCTACATAGCCGTGATGATCGGCACCCCACACATTAATCATTTTCTTATAGCCCCGTTCGTATTTGTTGCGGTGGTATGCAATATCGGCCGCCAAATACGTCGGTTCGCCGTTTTCACGAATAACTACGCGGTCCTTATCATCGCCGTAACGTGTAGATGCTAGCCACAATGCGCCATCTTTTTCATATACGTCTCCGGTGTCCTTTAAGAACTGAACGGCTTCTTTAAGCTCGCCATCACGATGAATCTGGCGTTCGCTAAACCATTTATCGAATTCTACATTGAATTTACGCAGCGTAACGCGTAAAGCATTCAATTTTTCCGTCAGTGCGAACTCACGGAAGAACGGCAACCGATCCGTTTCCGGAATAACTGCAAAGAAATCGCCGCGCCAGTTGATGATGGACTGCGCCGTTTCTACAATATCCTGGCCGTGATAGCCGTTTTCCGGAAATTCGAATTTCATATCTAACAATTCTAAATAACGAGCATTTACGGACTTAGCCAAATTGTCGATTTGCTTACCCGCATCATTGATATAGTACTCGGAGCTTACATTATATCCGGCGGCGCGAAGCAAATTCACCAATGCACTGCCGTACGCAGCGCCGCGGCCATGACCTACATGAAGCGGCCCTGTCGGATTTGCGCTGACATATTCTACCTGTACTGTATCTTCTTCACGCAACGGTGCGTTACCATAATTTTCACCGGCTAACAACGCTGCTTTTAAGCTATCATATACCATGTCGCTTTTCACAAAGAAATTGATAAAGCCGGCCCCGGCTACTTCTGCCTTATCAAGCCACGGATAATCCATATTGGCAATCAGCGTATCCGCAATGGCACGCGGATTCATCTTTGCTACACGCGCCGACTGCATAGCGATATTTGTCGAAAAATCGCCGAATTCTTTTTGTGGCGGAACCTCCAACACTACTTCCGGATAGGTGCCTGCCGGCAGCTTGCCGTCAGCCAACGCTTTTTCAACGGCCGCTTCAATGCCCTGTTTCAGCACGTCCTTCATTTCCATACTCTGCATCCTCCCGTAACTCTATATCCAACTGATTATAAAATTGCCAATCGCCGCCTACCGATATATCGTAGCCCAAATGGACTCGTCCAATACCATCGGTAATATCCGTAGTCAGCTCGTGGGTGTTAACAACCATTTTTAAATTGCCAAACGGCGTCTTGTACTCGGACTCCCGCTCTTTACCCAATTCATAGTAATGTCGCATGGTCACCTTACCGTTGCGTAAAAGCACAATCGACGTGGGATATACCTTTATCGTCGTCTGCACTCCTTCGAGACCGGTAACTTCGCTTTCTTCATAACGAATATACTTAACGCCGCCGCGTTCGTAATACTTTCCCGGCGAGACCAATTCAATTACCGTATCTTCACCGGCTATATCGCGTTGCACGCTCTTTACAGCCACCATTACACGCTTCATCATTGCCTCCCAGAAAATATATAGCAAAAGTCTATTATCGTTTTATTATACCATAGATAATATGCATTTTACACTAGCCGTCCGCGGATTTTGCGGTTGCCTGCTCGGCTTGAAACGCCGCAATAAGCGCTCTTTTCTGATCGCGCACCATCCGCTTTACCTGTGCCTCCATAGACTGTGCATCGTTTTTACGTTCAAAGGCTGTATACCAAACCAGCTTAACCGGTCGTCGCGACCGCGTGTACTTAGCACCGCCGGGAATCTCACCGTTATGTGCCTTCACCCGTTGCACCAAATCCGTGGTCCATCCCGTATAGAGGGACCCATCGGCACATTCTACCATATATGTGTAATATGCATTCGTACCTGTTTCCATACGCCCTCCTATTTTGAAGGATTGGCATCCGGCATAGGTTCCAAGGTAATCGATTGAATCACCACCGGTGTTTTCGGTGCATCGTGACTATCCGTAGGTACCTTGCCTATTTTTTCTACCACATCCATTCCCTGTACAACCGTACCGAAAATAGTATGCTTATTATCTAACCACGGTGTAGGTGCCAAGGTTATAAAAAATTGCGCATTGCCCGTATTGGGACCGCGATTGGCCATAGCCACCACGCCCATAGCATTGAAATGCAAATCCTTAGCAAATTCATCGGGAATCTCATAGCCGGGACCACCCTTTTTATTATCCCCGCCTTGTATCATAAATCCGTCAATAACACGATGAAATGTCAAATCCTTGTAATACCCTTTGGTTACCAAGCTGTCAAAGTTCTTCACCGTAATCGGTGTCTTCGTCCCAAACAGCCGTATCTTAAAGGTTCCCATGTTCGTCGTGACCACGGCGTAATGATCCTTCACGGGCGTACTGTCAAAGGTCGGTGCCGTCGCTTTTGGCTCTGCCGAAGGCGTTGCCGGTTCGGCCGGTGCATTACCGCAAGCACCGGTAACAAACAGCACCGCACTGAGGGCGAGGCAAGCCATCCATCTTTGTAGCTTCATAACTCCTCCTAGTGATATAGAATAAAACCGCTCACAACCATGAGCGGCTTTTGACATTTCATTATAGCATATTTAATTATCTGTAACAAGCAACCTACATACTATCTGCTTGAAGCCGTTTCTTAAATCCAACCGAACGCCTTACATGCATTGTAGATGCCATCATGATAACAATCATCGGTAACATAGTCCGCTGCGGCCTTGAGTTCCGGACGTCCGTTCCCCATAGCAATGTTCAGCCACGTAGGCGAGAACATCGACAAATCATTATAACCATCGCCGAATACGACTGCCGCCGTGTCTTCCATTCCATAATGCGCCAGCATGGCTCGTACACCGCGCGCCTTCTCCATCGGCTCAAACAGAATACAGTTTTCACCGTAACGAATAAGATCCGTTGTCATATGTACCACGCCGCTTTGCGTTTCTTCCTCCGGCGTCATGAACGCATAGATTTTATAAAACTGCTCCGTCCTGCGGTAATCATAGTCCGCTTGATGTACCGTAGTAAACACATCCCATGACGGATGCCAATTCAATACGTCTTCATAAGGAGTAACACGACGCAATTCATTGGTATCCGTTACCGCCCAGTGCAATCCCTTTGCATCAAGTTGTGCCAAATAGGCCAAACACATGTCGCGATCCATGCCTTCCATATAGACAATTTCATTCTCCGCCGTCATGCTGCGACCGCCATCGGCAACGAAGTCACCGAGCTCGGCCATAATCGCAAAACGCTTTGCATCTGCCTGCAGACGCCCCGTCGCCAGTGCCACCCGATGTCCCGCCTTCTCCAATCGGCGCAACGTATCCATGGTACTGTCCGGGATACAGCCGTCCGGCCATACAGCCAGTGTATTATCTATATCAAAAAAGAAAAATTTTTGTTTCATTTCGCCTCCCCGACTTATTCGTCACGGCCACTCATCAGTTTAAACCGTTCCTTCTGTGTTACCTGCGGATATTTATCATGATCTACTTCACTGGCAAACATAGCCAACGGGCGAATGTATGTCTTTCGTTCACCGTAAAGCTGTTGATACACTACAAAGGGTTCCCCCGTCTCCGAGTGAATCGCAATATCCGATACGTAATAATACATGCCTTTAAAATGACGATACAAACCGCCTACTACGATTTCTTGCACCATAATCCTCCCACCTAATTCGCTTCTTCCAATGCATCAATGGCTTCGTATAATCCTTCGGCCGTTACGGTAAACGGTGCGATTTTAGCATCCGGTACCTCCAGGGCGCGCGCAATGACAGGTGGTAACATGTCCCTTGTCATATCCAGATCCTGTAATCGCGTCGGTAACCCGATAGCGCGATACAGCTTCATCAATTCGTTTCGTTCGCTCCGTTGACCATCCATCGTGAGCAATACCAGCACACCGTACGCCACAATCTCACCGTGCAAATGATGCTCTTCCACAGCCGGTTGCGTAGTCAAACCATAGCAAAGCGCATGTGCCACACTACTGTTATATTCTTCCGCCAACATGCCCGACACGAGTCCGGTGGTAACAATAATCGCCATAGCCACCGCATCAAAAGCTGCATTGCGCACCTGAGCTTCGGCGGCTTTCATCGCTGCTGCACCGCCTTTAATAATCGGGTCCACACACATAGAGGACAAAGCTAATCCCATTTGTGTTTCGTAATCCGTTTCACGACCGCGAGCAGAAAAATGACTTTCAAAATGTTTAGCCACCGTATCACCCATTCCGGCCCACACAAAACGTGTCGGTGCGGCGACCAAAATATCGCTATTAATGAAAGCATGTACCGCCGGATACGTATTCTCACGCACCTCTTCAAATACATGGTCATCGGTATATACAATGGACACTTTCGATAAAGCCGCACAGGTAGATGCTACGGTAGGGAATGTAAAGAAAGGCTTGCGCGTCGGCTCTTCGCAAATGACTTTTACCGTATCAATAGCCTTGCCGCCACCAATAGCAAAAATCATATCCGCCGTCTGAACCTCAGGGCGCATAGCCAACGCACGACCATTAGCCACCGTACACTCCTTGCCGTACATAACGCTACCCGTTATCGTAAAGCCTGCTTTCTCCATAATGGGACGCAGCATGGGCTCTACGATACTCAATGCCGTTTCGCCGCCAACGAAGCACACCTTTGTGCCATACGGCGCAACAATCTGCGGCACCGCTTCATAGGCATCGAATCCACCAAACGTATAACTTGGTATAATTTGCGTAATCATTTCATCCACCTCGTAATCTCTTTCGGCACTCTCATCCGGATACTGCCGACTCTTATTTCCCATGTATCGTACATTACAACTGATAGCAACACCTATTACACCACAACGAACTGCCGTACAGATAGCCTTTCCCATCGATACGCATGCTACCCACAGTACAGAAACTACTGCCACCAGCCACTTAAATATCATATACGCTTTTTATTATAATGCAAAAGAGGCGAGAAATAAAAGACCTAATACGATAGCGATGCAACACCCTCCCTCTTTAGAATAACAAAGACCTACTACGATAGCTATGCAGAATGCCTTTCGCAAGACCAGGCTTCAAGTAGCTGTCGTAGTAGGTCTACGTCATTTATTTTATATCACAGATGTCTATTTTTACCACTATATATAATAACATTAAATATAATTACATAATCGTACAGTGATTACATAATTGCGGTTCTTGAACGCCAACAGCTCAAAATGTCGCTGACGCTCAAGATACCAATCATTTATACACCGATTATTACGGATTAATTATTTTTTAATCCACGGCATCAAGTTGCGCAATGCAGCCCCTACTTTTTCTACTTCGTGGTTTTCTGCCTTAGCGCGTTCACCCTTAAGGAACGGGAAGCCGGTCTTACTGTCTTTAATGAATGCTTCCGCAAAGGCACCGGACTGAATGTCCTTCAATACGTCGCGCATAGCCTGACGCGTCTGTTCGGTAATCATCTTCGGACCGGTCAGATAGTCGCCGTATTCAGCCGTATTGGAAATAGAGTTACGCATAGTCTGGAAGCCGCCTTCGTAGATAAGGTCAACGATAAGCTTCATTTCATGCACGCATTCGAAGTACGCATTAACCGGATTATAACCTGCTTCTACTAAAGTTTCGAAACCTGTCTGCATCAATGCGCATACGCCGCCGCACAATACAGCCTGTTCACCGAACAGGTCGGTTTCCGTTTCCTGACGGAAGGTCGTTTCCAAGATACCGGAACGACCGGCACCGATACCGGCAGCCCAAGCCTTTGCAATTTCCATCGTGTCGCCGCTGGGATCTTTTTCTACAGCTACGAGGCACGGTACCCCACTGCCTTCCTGGAAGGTGCGGCGAACCAAATGACCTGGGCCCTTCGGAGCTACCATGAATACATTGGCATCAGCCGGTGGTACGATCTTATTGAAGTGAATATTAAAACCATGAGCAAAGGCAAGGTAAGCGCCTTTCTTCAAGTTCGGAGCAATGGCATTAGCATAGGTATCTGCCTGCAGTTCGTCCGGAATCAAAACCATAACGATATCCGCACCCTTAACGGCTTCGCCAGTTTCCTTTACCGGGAAGCCGGCTTCTTCAGCGGCGGTCCAAGATTTAGAACCTTTACGCAAACCGATGGTAACATCCATGCCGTTTTCTTTTAAGTTTAACGCATGTGCATGGCCCTGAGAACCATAGCCCAATACGGTGATTTTTTTACCAACCAATTTTTCTACATTGCAATCTGCGTCGTAATATACTGTTGTTCCTAAGATGTTCCCTGCCATAATAATGACCTCCTGTTTTCTCAATCATTGTACCTTGCGGTGTCGCCCTCACTTTCTATGCGGCACCAAAAATATATACTACGTTATTAATACACAACGCTTTCTTTCGCTGCCCATCAATAACGGAAGTACCATCATAACTTACGAGCGCGCCGTAACAATCAGCCAAGGTCGATCCTGTTCCCATACGACCTTCACCGGTACATCGTACAGCGCCGATAGTCGTTCACCGGTAAGAATTTCTTTCTTTGGCCCTTTCGCGACCAACTCGCCATCATCCAAAATAGCCACGTGCGTAACGGAAGGCATGATTTCCTCCGTTCGATGCGTCACATAAATGAACGGTGGCCAGGTGCGTTCATTGGCTTTTTCCTCCAAGGTGGTCAAGAACTGCTCCCGTGCCCGAATATCCAAAGCACTGCACGGTTCGTCCAGCACTAGCAAATCCGGATTCGCCATCACGGCCCGCGCCAACAGCGTGCGCCGCTGTTCACCGGCCGACAGCCTCCCGTAAGGATTCTGCCCTACATAGCCGAGTCCGAATTCATCGACTAACTGTTTAGCCCGTGCCCTATCTTCCTCGGTAACCTCACGGTAAATACCGATGGAGCTGTACGCACCGGACAGCACTACATTTTCTAAGGTTTCACTGTTCAATGTACCTGCGAATTGATGAAGGGCTGCGCTGACAAATCCAACGCGCTCCTTAATCTTCTGCCACGGATAACGGCCGAAGGTTTCACCTAAAACGATAAGCTCGCCCTTTGAGGGAAATGTATATGCCGGTATCATGCCCAGCAAGGTTGATTTTCCGGCACCGTTCAATCCCAAAAGCGCCCAGTTTTCACCGCGGCGCATCTGCCAGTTTACTCGGCGCAGTATATGCCGACCGCCGCGCACATACGCCACATCGGTGAAAGATAATAACAATTCGTTTGTTTGCTCTCTCTCTTTTTCTGTCATATATCCCCCTTTGTTCGCATTTGCTTTCGTATGTTTCGCACGTTTCGACAGCACCACTCCGATGTCTTTCTCACTGTATCCATCTGCCAAACGTCAACACCATAACAACTACATGCGCTCGCCGCGACTCATTGCGGTAATACCGGTTTTGGCAATTTCCAGCACACCGTAATCCTGCATAATATCAATAAAGCCACGTAGCTTTTCCGTATCACCGGTCAACTCAACGATGAGCGATGTCGGCGATACATCAAGAATGTTGCCGCGATAAATCGTGGCAATCTGAACGATTTGTGATCGCGTATGTTCATCCGCCTTTACCTTAATGAGCATCAGCTCACGGCGTACTACATTGTGGTCCGAGAATACTTTCACCTTAACCACATCGATGAGCTTGTAAATCTGTTTTTGAATTTGATCCAACGAAGCCGCATCCGCATCCACCGTCAAGGTAAGTCGCGCATAACCGGGCTTTACCGTTACACCGGACGTCATCTTTTTAACCGAATACCCGCGGCGATTAAACAAGGAAAGAACGCGGGCCCCGATGCCCGGTGTATTCTTAGCAATAATCAAAATTTCATGATCTCTGGACATCAGTCAGCCACCCCTTTCTTCCCTACCATATCCGCTACCGTCTTACCGGCAGGAATCATGGGATATACATTTTCTTCTCGTTCCACTACGCATTCGATGAGTACACCTTCATCGCTGCGAATAGCATCGGCCAGTTTTGTATGTAACTCATCATGCGTTTGAATCTTTACGCCTTTTACGCCATATGCTCCGGCCAGCTTCATGAAGTCCGGATTGTATTCCATATCCACGTAGGAGTACCGGCGATCATTAAACAACTCTTGCCATTGCCGTACCATGCCGAGATACGAATTGTTCAAGAGCAAAATTTTTACGGGCAGCTTATATTGCTGCATGAGCATCATTTCCTGCGCCGTCATCTGGAAGCCACCGTCACCGACGACAAGGACAACCTTGCTGCTTGGCATAGCCACCTGAGCACCGATGGCTGCCGGCACCCCGAAGCCCATCGTACCGGCACCGCCGGAAGTAAGAATCGTATTCGGATGACGATAGGTCAAGTACTGTGCTGCCCACATTTGATGCTGACCTACGTCGGTAACTACAATGCCTTCACCTTGTAAAATTTCATTTAATACGGTCAGCACTTCCTGCGGCACCAGCTTACCGTCCGGTGCTTCATTGTAACGCAGCTTGTAAGTAGTCTTCCAATCCGTCACGCGTCGTACCCAATCTTCATGCGTATCCGGTTCCAACAGCGGATGTATCTCTGACAATACTTGCTTCAAGTCACCAACGATAGGTACATCTACCTTGCAGTTCTTTTCAATCTCTGCCGGGTCAATATCGATATGAATGATATGCGCTTGTTTACAAAACTCTTTGGGATCACCGGTGATACGATCATCAAAACGTATCCCCGCAGCGACTACCACATCAGCTTCCGTCGTAGCATAGTTTGCCGCTGCCGTACCGTGCATCCCCAACATCCCCAATGCCAACGGATGATCGCTGGGGAACGAACCTAAGCCAAGTAAGGTGTTCGTCACCGGAATTTGCAATTTTTCGGCCAACTCGAAAAGCTCTTTTGACGCACCGGATTTTAAAATGCCTGCTCCGGCAATGATAAGCGGTCGTTTTGCTTCTCGTAACAGTCGCGCCGCTTTTTTAATCTGCAAAGGATGTCCTTTATAATTTGGATCATACCCTTCCAATGTAAAATCCTTATTATATAAGCGATCGAATTCATCACGACTGATTTCCTGCAACTGAATGTCTTTGGGAATATCTATCAGCACAGGGCCCGGTCGACCGGTCGTGGCAATGTAATGTGCTTCCTTTAAAATACGCGGTAAATCGCGAATATCTTTCACTAAGTAATTCGTTTTCGTAATGGGGAGGGTAATACCTACAATGTCCGATTCCTGGAACGCATCCTTCCCTAAGAGGGAGCGTCCTACCTGTCCCGTTATGGCCAGCATCGGTACAGAGTCCATATGTGCCGTCATGATACCGGTCACTAAATTTGTTGCCCCCGGTCCTGAAGTTGCCAGGCATACGCCGCAACGCCCGGAGGCTCTGGCATAACCGTCAGCTTCATGAGCCGCCCCTTGCTCATGACGGGCAAAATAATGATTGAGTCCATCGAACTTGTAAATCTCATCGTAAATGGGAATAACCGCGCCACCGGGATAGCCGAAAATATCGCGAATCCCGATGCGGTACAGGGTTTCCAATACCATGCGGGCACCGTTAATCATGCTCATAGTTACCCTTCCTTTCTCTCGTTTCTTCTCCTATATTCTCTATACATTCTATATACGTTGTTCTTACATCGTATTACGTCCGTCACCATGGATAGCCGGAGTAGTTATACACTACCGCCTACGACTATCGTTCCACCACATCATGCACTTCATGGGAGTTAATCCGATGAATGTCATATCCGGCATCCTTCATGGCTTTAGTAATCTTAGCAATATGATCTTCTCCATTGGTTTCCACCGTTACCTGCAATTCCACTTCGTGGAAGCGATCCAGGTTTTTAAACTGGTTGTGTTCCAATTTAACAACGTTAGCGTTTTCATTGGCTAAGATTTCCGATACTGCCACTAACTGACCCGGTTTATCCGGCAGATTTACGGAGAAGGTAAAAATACGACCGCGAACGATAAGCCCTTTCGTTATCATCGAGGCAATCGTCAATACATCTATATTACCGCCGCTGAGAATCGATACTACTTTCTTGCCTTTTTCCTTGATTTTTTTCAATCCGGCCACAGATAAAATACCGGCATTTTCACCGACGATTTTATGCTTTTCTGCCAACAGCAAGAAGGCTTCCATCAATTCATAATCCGATACGGTGACGATTTCATCCACATATTGCTTAATGTATTCATAGGTAAGGCCGCCTATTTTCTTAACTGCCGCGCCATCGGCGATGGTACTGACACCGTCCAAATCAACAGGTCCCCCCTGGGCCAACGCGGCTTTGGCACTGGCTGCGCCTTCCGGTTCCACGCCGATCACTTTAATCTGCGGATTTTTCATCTTTGCCGCTGCAGCTACACCGGCGATAAGTCCGCCGCCACCGATGGGGACCAACAATACATCCGCATCGGGCAATTCCTCTAATACTTCCAGTGCAATCGTCCCTTGCCCTTCGATGACATCGGGATCATCAAAAGGATGTACAAATACATAACCGTTGGCTTCCTGTAACTCCTTTGCCTTCGCATACGCTTCATCATAAATATCACCGGCCAACACCACATCCGCGCCATATTGCTTGGTAGCATCTACTTTAATAAGCGGTGTATGCCTAGGCATAACGATCACTGCCTGTGTCCCCAACCGCTGCGCCGCCAAGGCCACACCTTGCGCATGATTGCCGGCGGAGGAAGCGATAACACCGCGCTCCTTTTCTTCCTTCGTAAGCTTGGCAATCTTGTTATAGGCACCGCGTAATTTAAACGATCCCGTACGCTGTAAGTTCTCCGGCTTGATGTACACATCATTGCCGCATTCGTTGGAAAACACCGTACTATGGATGAGCTTTGTTTTTACCGTAACGGTACTCAAGCGCTCCCGGGCTTCCATGAAATCATATAGTTTATGCATTCTTATATCCTCTTAGTTTCTCATCATATAGTATCTTTTTTCTCTTTAATGTTTTCCCTCTAACGTTTTCCCTCTGACTTTTTTCACGGGCTTTTTTCTTCCCCGTATTCTCTCCATTTCTCTCCCGTCCATTGCTTATGCCGGTCGTTAGTGCTCCCCGCTTGCAGCCTCCACCTTAATCTTCAAAAATTTCGATAGCTCCTTCGGCTGCCGAAGATACATGGGCTGCATACTTGCGAAGATAACCGGTTACATTTGCTTTATACGGCGGTAATGCTGCCTTGCGGCGGGCAATTTCTTCATCGGAAAGTTTAACATTCAAACGACGATTCGGGATATCGATTTCGATGATATCACCGTCTTCGACTACGGCGATGGTGCCACCGGCGGCTGCTTCCGGTGAAACGTGACCGATGGAAGCACCGCGCGTTGCTCCGGAGAATCGACCGTCCGTAATCAATGCTACGTCTTTGCCCAATCCCATACCGGTAATCGTTGCCGTCGGCGTTAACATTTCTCGCATACCCGGACCGCCCTTCGGTCCTTCGTAACGAATTACCACTACGTCACCGGCTACAATCTTGCCACCGGTAATAGCTTCTACCGCTTCTTCTTCATTGTTGAATACCTTGGCCGGACCACTGTGAACAAGCATTTCCTTGTCAACGGCCCCTTCTTTTACAACCGATCCATCCGGTGCCAGGTTGCCCTTTAGTACCGCAATCCCACCGGTAGGATATACCGGCGCATCAAAGGGATGAATTACATCTTCATCCAATACCTTAGCGCTGTCTGCCACAACACCTTGTGTAGTAAGCATTACATTCTTGGCATCCTTCTTTAAGCGTCCATTATCGGCTAAGCGTTTCATCACCGCAGGGATACCGCCGGCTGCATGTAAGTCTTCGATGAAGTACACACCAGACGGTGAAAGCTTAGACAACTGCGGCGTGTTCTTGGCAATCGTATTGAAATCATCTAACGTAAGCTTCACACCGGCTTCATGTGCTACGGCCGGTAAGTGAAGCGCCGTATTGGAGGAACCGCCCAGTGCCATATCGACCGACACCGCATTGAAGAAGGCATCTTCCGTCATAATATCCTTCGGTCGAAGATCGGCGGCCAACACTTTCATAACCTGCATGCCTGCGCGTTTTGCCAAGCGAAGTCGTTCGGAATACACTGCCGGCACCGTACCGTTACCGGGAAGTCCCATGCCGAGAACTTCCGTCAAGCAATTCATGGTGTTCGCCGTATACATACCGGCGCAGGAACCGCACGTCGGACAAGCACTTTCTTCGATGGCTGCCAATTCTTCTTCGTCCATGGTACCCGCTTCATATCGTCCTACCGCTTCGAACACATCGCTCAATCCGATTTTCTTACCATTGTGCACACCGGCAAGCATTGCCCCACCGCTGACAAACACGGAAGGTAGATTCAAGCGAGCCGCAGCGATAAGCATACCCGGTACCACCTTGTCACAGTTCGGAATGAATACCATGCCATCAAACGGTGTTGCCATGGCTGCTGCTTCAATGGAGTCCGCAATAATATTACGCGTTACCAAAGAATACTTCATGCCGATGTGGTTCATGGCTAAACCGTCGCAAATACCAATCGTATTGAACTCCATCGGAATACCGCCGGCTTCGCGAATCCCATCCTTTACGGCTTGCACCAAATTTTTCAGATGCATATGGCCCGGAATAATTTCGTTAAAGGAATTGGCAATCCCGATAATCGGTTTACCCATTTCTTCATCAACAAATCCCAATGCTTTCAGCAAGGATCTATGCGGTGCTCTGGCTACGCCTTTTTCTACATTATCGCTTCTCATCATCGTAATCCCTCCATTGTGTGTTCGTGCACAACTATAACTCTCTCAACTTTCGCAACCTCGTTGCGTATGACGTATATATAATGTCTCTCTCATCTCTCGCCCGTGAAGGCCTCTCAATTCCCCGCATGAGCTCTCTCCTTCTCATGTGGTTCTCTCTCTTTTTCCTATGGCTTGTTATCTTGTATCTACCTTCTTTTACCTACAAAAAAAAGACGATTTCCAAGGAAATCGTCTTAAAAGCCATATATATCTAGGTTCCTACCGCGAGCTTTTATCACGGTACCCCGTATCCCCGAAAAAGGGAACGCCAAGCAACCGTATCAAGTACGGCTCGCACGGGCGGGGGTAAATGAATTCATGTTAAAAGCTTCTAAGACGGACGCTGTTAAGTTTTGTGTTTCGCTAATAATGCTAATAATGACTAGAATGCCAATAATTAGCAAGCTAATAATGACCAAAACCACTGCTAACATGATGTCCTCCAAAAACTTATAACCAATTCACCTATCCGCACCGACAAAACCAAATCGGTGCGGGATACGCCCACGCATCTCGACCTGCTACCGATCCGCTATATTCATAACCATCCGGATTAACCACATCCGTTTTACTTATTAATATAACGATTTCATAATCAGCAACTATATAATCCGTATATCACGTATCACTGTCCATTATAATAGCACTAACCGATGAAAAGCGCAACTAATTTCTAAAAAATATTTTTATTTTTTACACATTGTCCTTATTCAGTAGACTATGGCGATGACTGTACAAGGCATAGATCACAATTCCCAAGAGGCTCCAGCCGGTGAACAAGTACAGTGTATGCGATGATAACTGGGAAAATACAAATCCACAGAAAAGGAGTCCCAACGGTGCCACAATGTACACTGCAGGGCAACGGAAATCCCGATGCTCCGTAGGATATACACGGCGCAATACTAAAATCCCCGCACAGGAACACATAAAGGCAAAGAGCGTTCCGGCACTGCACATTTCCGCTACGATATGAATCGGCGTAAAACCGGAGATTAATGCGACCACTGTCCCCACAATCATAGTGATAATATGCGGTGTGCGATACTTACTGTGAATGCGGCACAATGCTTCCGGAATCAAACCATCACGGCTCATGGCGTAAAACGCCCGAGTTTGTGCGTAAATCATAACCAACAGCACCGTAGACAAGCCACACAAGGCACCGGTCCCCACGATGGCCGATCCCAGACGCGAGCCGATGTATTCCAATACGAAGGAAGCCGGTGCAGCCGTATCCAATTCGGGATAGGGTACAACGCCGGTCATCACCGCACATACGGCAATGTACAAAATAGTACAAATAATCAAAGAAGCAATAATCCCTACGGGCATATCACGACGAGGATTTTTTGTTTCCTCCGCCGCCGTAGCTAAAGCATCCACGCCAAGGTAGGCAAAGAATAAAATCGCCGTACCTGCCGTTACCCCTTGCCAACCGAAGGGCAGGAAGGGATCCCAGTTCGCTACATCCACATGAGGTCCTGCTAAAAACAAAAAGAGAAAGATGGTTCCGATTTTAATAAACACCAAGGTCTTATTCACGCGGGCGCTTTCACGAATCCCCAAGACCAATAGCACCGTCACAACCAAAACCGCCAGCATGGCCGGCAAATTTACAATGCCCCCTTCGAAGGGCACCGTGGTAAGCGACTTCGGTATATCAATGCCGGCGGAGTGCAAAATTCCTACCAAGTAAGCCGACCAACCGCCGGCTACGGCACTGGCACCGACGGAATACTCCAGGACGAGTCCCCATCCGACCCACCAACCGAAAAATTCTCCCAGCGATGCGTACGTATATGTATAAGCACTACCCGACACCGGAATCAACGACACCAATTCGGAATAGGCTAAGCAAACGAATGCACAGGTAATCGCAGCCAGTACAAAGGACAACATCAATCCCGGTCCCGCATATTGCGCTGCGCCGATGCCCGTCAATACAAAAATTCCCGTTCCGATAATAACACCCAAGCCGAGCAATGTAATATCCAGTGCACTCAGTGCTTTAGACAGCTTCTTTTCATTCGATGCCTGCACCAAGTCGGTCAAGGGCTTCCTACGTAACCAATCCATGGTTAATCCTCCTATCCTACAACAAAACTACATGTCCCATTATACACTAATCCGCCCTACCTGCCTAACGATATTCGCCATGCTGTTCTTGATAATAAAAGAGCAGCCATACGAGGAATTTTATAATTCCTTGCATAGCTGCTAAGTGAATAAAATCTGCTATTTTACTATTGCAATCTACCGTTTTACCATTGCCTTATGAATAAGACCGATGATAAAACCGGCTACGGCAAAGGTTACCCAACCCATACCCACTGCGTGGAACGGAACCTGCTGCTGGAAGAATGTTTCCAAACCGCCAAGACTAACGCCGGCCGTTTCGGCACCGCTTACCAAGGCAGCGATAAAGGTTAAGCCAATGCTCCATGCATATACACACTGACGACCGCCGAAGGCATTATTAAGAAATGCTAAGGCAATAATAACAATCGTCAACGGATACAAGAACATGAGCACCGGAATGGCGGATACGATAATCGTCTTCAAGCCGAACATGCCGATGAAGAAAGACACTACCGCAAAAAGAACGGCATATGCTTTGTAGCCCAATCCACCGAATACGCTGTGGAAATAAGTAGCGCAAGAAGTGATAAGACCAATGCTGGTGGTCAAGCAAGCCAGCAATACGATAACCGCCAAAATCATAGCACCTAAGTTACCGAATAAAATCTTCGCACTATCTGCCAATACAGGAGCACCTGTATCAAGGATACCCAACTGCTGCACACTGGTTGCACCGATGTTGGCAATGAATACATACACAAAGCCTAAACAACCAACGGCGATAAGCCCGGCTTTAAAGGTAGAAGCCGTAACTTCCTGTTTTGTCTTGGCGCCGGACAGCATAACAAATTCGATAACCAAAATACCGAATACCAACGAAGCCAACGCATCCAATGTGTTATAACCATCCAAGAAACCCTGTAGTACGGCAATACCGGCAGTACCGTATTCCTTTGTCGGTGCCTGGTACGCCCCCATAGGATCAATTAAAGATTTAATGATTAAGACAACGATAGTGACTAGCAACGCCGGCGTCAAAATTTTACCGATACGCTGAACCAACTTTTGCGGATTGATTGCCAACCATAAGGATACGACAAAGAATACAATTAGGAATATAGTCTGTGCCATATCGCTGCCACCATCTACCAAGAAAGGTTTAATCGCGATTTCATACGACACTGTACCGGTACGCGGAATAGCAAAAGCCGGTCCAATCGACAAGTACAACAAAATTGTAAAGATAAGTCCGTAAGCGGGGTGAACGCGGCTGGCCAACTCCTGTACGTTTTTACAACCGGAATAACCCATGGCCATAACGCCTAATAGCGGCAAACCTACCCCCGTAATGATGAAGCCCAATACCGCCCACCATACATTTTCACCGGCATGCTGTCCCAAGGACGCCGGGAAAATCAAGTTGCCGGCACCGAAGAACAAAGCGAACAGCATTAAACCGACAGCGATATACGCCCTGTTGTTTAATTTCACATCATTGTGTTCCATACTACCATCCTCCCTCTTAAAAATATAATTCGTAGCTAAGATTATACAACGCTTTTCCTCAATAGACAAATGTATTCTATAGATTTTTCTGCAAAAACGTATTACAATTTAGCATACTTGTCCTCTGAAACAGGATTTTATCGGTCTATGTCCTATATACACAAGCCGACAACCCCGTATCCTGTCTTCATAAGACGCACTTTGTCCACCCTATGAGTAATACTTATTCATCAACGCGTACATTTACCTTGACATCATAGAAAGTACTTCCCCAAGCGCAATCCGTCGGCCTGTCCGCTGTTAATGCATTTATGCCGTGCTCATCATCGGAGGAATATTTTTGCCACCACACACCATCGGATACTACCGTTCCCGGCAACACGGCTTCATCCGTAGCCAGTGTCATTCGCACCTCGCCGCGGTCATTGTAAAGAACAACTTTCGCTCCGTCACGAAGCTTCTTTTTATCCATATCTGCCGGATGCATACGCGCTTTCATCAAAGGGCCGTCACTGATAAATACACGTTCATTAAAGGATGAATCCAAAATGCGAGGGTCCGGTCCGTTGATCAACCAAAATTCCGCCTCGTCTCCATGAGGGGTGGTGTAACGCGGCATCGGCTCTTCATCGCGGTCCGTCCAAAGTTCAATCTTGCCGGACGGCGTTTTAAACTGCAACTTATAATCCTCGGGCAATGTCATCTCCACCGGTTGTCCCTGCCAAATTTTTTCTTTTTCTTCTCCCGTAAGTGTCGTATCTGCCAACATGTGAGCAATCAATTCTCTTTCGGAACAAGTGAATACAGGATGATCAATGCCCATTGCTCCGGCCAACAGGCGCATAACCTCCCAGTTGGATTTACTTTCACCGACAGGCGCAATCGCACGCCAACCGCAGCCGATGGTGTAATGCCCATACGAATTATATAGATCATCATGCTCCAAAGAAGTCGTTGCGGGCAACACGATGTCTGCGTATCTTGCCGTATCCGTCATAAATCGTTCGTGAACCACGGTAAACAAATCCTCTCGCGCCAATCCGCGGCGCACCAGATTTTGATTCGGCGATGTAATGGCCGGATTTGAAGAATAAATATACAAACAGTGCAGTGCCTTCTCACCGACTTCATTTAACGCTTCCCCCAGACGAATCATCGGCACCAAGCGCGTTTCTTTCGCCGCGTATCGATCCCAATCCATTATGTGTCCGCCTACAAAACTACTGCCGCCGGCACTACTCAAAAAGCCGCCGCCCTTACGAGCATACGCACCTACCAATGCCGGCAATGCAACGATACACCGCACAGTCATGGCTCCGTTGCCATAGCGCGACAAGCCGCTGCCCAATCGGATAAACGGTGCTCTCGCTTTGCCGTATGCCTGTGCCAACGCTTCAATATCCTCTGCTTCGACACCGGTAATTTGCATGGCCCATTGAGGCGTGCAACCGGGTAATATCTCTTCTACGAACTGTTCATACCCCTGCACGTGTTCCTTTACAAATTCTGTATCTATCAATCTATCCCGTACCAAGATATGGGCCACCGCCAATGCCAACGCACTGTCCGTACCCGGCCGCAGTTGAATTCCATGGTCTGCTTGACGAAACGATACCGTTTGACGCGTGTCAATCACCCATAACTTGGCCCCGTTTTTTCGGGCTGCCGTTGCATCATGTAAGCTGTGAAGATTTGTCGATGTAGCATCCAGCCCCCAAAAAATTACCATATCACTATGGGCCATCTCCTGCGGTCTGGTTCCCAAGGTTTGTCCCATAACCGCTTGCCAACCATAGCTCTTCGCCGGCGAGCAAATGCCTCGATCCTGGCGTGTAGCCCCTAAGATAGCAAACAGCGGATTACCGGCCGCTTTCTGCACCAATCCCATCGTCCCCGCATAGGAATAGGACATAATACTTTCACCGCCGTAATCAACGATACTCTCGTGAAAACGCGAAGCAATCTCTTCGATAGCTTCCTCCCAACTAATGGACGTAAATCGTCCTTCTCCCTTGGCACCGGTGCGACGAAGCGGTGTGGTCAATCGCTCCGGGGAATGTACTGTTTCTTCATAATGTTGCATTTTCATGCATAACGTACCGCGCGTAAACGTGTGCTCCGGATTTCCCTGCACCTTAATGACTCTATCGTTTTCCGTAGTCACCACGAGTCCGCAAGCATCCGGACAATCGTAAGGACACACAGAGGTATGTTTTACTTCCATGGGTATCACTCCTTTTCTCTTTGTATCCTAGCATATCCACTGTTAAAAAACTATCGTTTTTATCACATCTCCATTCCCGTGGATTCCATTGGGACTTGTCTTTCCACTAAGTTTTATAAAAAGAAACCACATCAAATAATCGATTCCAGTAGAGCTACACCGAATGATCTACGCCGGCAGAGCCACATCGGCTAAGCTCCATCGAATAAACTACCCGAATAACCTACTCCGATTAACCTACTCCAAATAATCTACTCCAATAATCTACTCCGAATAACCTGCTCCGGCTACGCTATCCAAGGCTCTTCCTGCATAAAAAATTCTGTGCAATACGCGGATTATGATGATGCCCGTAATGACAATTAAGAATACTCTGCGCCATATGCTCTCTACGCAAAAAGAGAACCCTCCGAAGAGGGTTCTCTTTTTACATGGCTAAGTACCGATCAAGATATGCAGTAGTAAAATCCCTGTACAGCTTGAAATTTCCAAAGCCACTCCTTTTCTAGACATCCTATTAGATGATACCTTGTCCGATATTGAGATAGCAGATGATACCGGCTACGATAACGTAGAGCAAGAAGTATTTGAAGATATGACGCATAATGGAGCTAGGTTCAATGCTGTCATGCAATTCCTTTGCTTTTGCTGCATCAATCTTATTTTCTTTTACATATTCATCGAGTGCCGGAGCAACGGCGCCGATAGCGATAGCAATACTCTGCGGCGAGAACATTTTACCGATACCGGTAGCTGCCGAGCTTGCTGCGGTAAGCCACAATGCCAATTCGCCATCGCCAGGGATTAATTTCTGAGCAGCCGCCGTCTGCAATGGTCCAAACAATACGTTGGAGTTTGTACCGGAACCTGTCAAGAAGGAGCCCAACGCACCGATAAGAGGAGCAAATGCCGGATACAATGTACCGGTTGCTGCCACAAGACCGTCCGCAATATTTGCTGTCATGCCACTGTAGGTCATGATTTTTGCAGTTACAACTACAGAGATAATCGTAATGTACGTAAATTTCAAGCCATTGAAAGTCTTGCCCAATACACCGAGCATTTCACCAAATCCGGCTTTCTGTACAGCACCGCCAATGAAAGCGGACAAGAAGATCATGATACCCGGAGTAGCAATCCATACGAAGGTGTACGGTTTAGCACCAGGGCCTGCATAAATCGGTACAGACGTTTTAATCGCACTGAGCGGACCATTGATAGCCGGTACCAATTTAGAAGTTAACAATAACAATACGAAAATAAGGATGAACGGCATAGCCGCTACGAAGCCTTCACCGCCGGAAATTTTCTGCGTTTCGGATTTAAACTGATATTCCGGATTATTCGTCGGCAATACCTTTGCGCAAATACCGATGGAAGCCATCATAACGATGGAGGATACGATAACAGATAATTCCGGGCCGGCTACTTTATTGATGAATAATTCAGGAATAGCCAATGCCAAACCGGAAATCAAAGTGGTAAGGAACACACCTTTCAGTGCCTTTACGCCACCGCCGATAATCATAACTACGAAGAACGGAGTTACAACGTTAAGAATGAATAATTGCAGTGCAATAGACGTACCGAGCAAATTAAGATCAAGTCCCGTCAAGGAAGCCAACGTCGTCGGAATACCAATGGAACCGAATGTAGTCGGTACGGAGTTAGCTACCAAGCAAGCCAAAATAGATTTCAACGGGTCAAAGCCAACGCCAACCATCATAGCTGCCGGAATAGCAACGGCAGTACCGAAGCCGGCCATCCCTTCCATGAAGCCACCGAAGCCCCATGCAAGAAGTAATGCCAATAAACGCATATCGCTGGTTACGGAAGAAAGCATAGCTTTAATCGTTTCCATAGCTTTGGTATGAACTACCAAGTTATATGCAAAAATTGCAGCGGTAATAACAAGTAAAATAGGCCAAACTGCCAGTGCCACACCTTCCAGTGCACCGGAGAGCATGATAGCCGAATCTTTACCGTAAGGTACTACGGCAATAATAAAGGAAATAATAGCGGCTGCTAAACATGCTTTCCATGCCGGCACTTTCAACACTGCCAAGGCAACGATGAGCCACAAAATAGGCAATAATGCGAGTGCAATAGTCATTTGTGAAATCACCCTTTCTCACTACTTATAGAGTACAAATTTATCCTTAGTTCAATATAAAATTCTCATAGTACATACTGTACATAACTTTTTCGAAACCATAAGGTTAAAAAGAAAGAGGAAATCACTAAATCCCCTGGATTTCCTCTTCTTCTTATACAAAACGAGGCTTCGACCGACTTCTGTACTGACTGTTTCACAGCTCTGTCATGTAAGAGCATCGTCGATTACGCATCGACTCGTATTCAGTTGTATCGGCCGAACACCATCGCTTCTATGCCTTATTTCACTGTTTACTGTTTGACAATCGTCAAATTAGTACGTAGCTTTTACGCCTTCTACTGGCGGTTTGTAATCGCCGAAGTATTTGGAGAAGTCAAGACCTAAGTACTGGCAAAGGTCATATACTTCCGTCATCGTCTTATCGATTACAGGGATACCGTTTTCTTCGCGGTCCTTAATAGCTTCCATTTCTTTTTCGCCATGAGTATAAATGCGAGTCTGACCTTCAGCTTTAGGAGCTTCACGCAATTCCTGGAGGTACGTGGAGAAATGTTTCTTAATAGCTTCCGGATCACCGAAGAATGCAGGGTTAATAGCCATGAAGCCGTGGCAAATGTTGGATTTGCCGCCAACCATACATTTGTTGGAAGTACCACCCATGGAAAGGATAGCTGCGAACAATTCTACAACCATGCCGTTACCATAACCTTTGTGGGAACCTAATTTTTCAGTGCTGCCGCCGAGAGGCATGATACCGCCGCCGATATGAGCGGAGATGTTAGCCAATACGTCTGCTGCATCAGTGGACGGGTTGCCGTCTTTGTTCAATGCCCAGCCGTCCGGCAAAGCTTTACCCAATTTGTTGTACATTTCGAGTTTACCACGAGTTACTACTGTAGTGGAAGCATCGAAGAAGAAGTTGTACGGATCAGCCGGTGCTGCCCAAGCCTGCGGGTTAGAACCCAACATAGCTTTACGAGCATAGGTCGGAACCATGATAGCTTCGGAGTTAGTGCAGGAGAAGCCGATTAAGCCTTCCTTAACTGCCATGTTAGCATAGTAGCCGGCAATACCGTAGTGGTTGGAGTTACGTACAGAAACGATACCTACGCCATTTTCTTTAGCTTTTTTAACAGCCAATTCCATAGCGAAGTGACCGTTCAACTGACCCATAGCTTCGTGGCCATCGATAACAGCGGATACCGGTGTTTCGAAAACAACTTCCGGTTTAGCGTCAACTTTGATCGTACCTTTTTCGATACCTTTGTGGTAACGAACCATACGCTGCATACCATGGCTTTCGATGCCGTATAAGTCAGACGTCAAAAGTACGTCTTTAATAATTTCAGCATCGGATTTGGAGAAACCGAATTTTACGAAAGCGTCTACACAGAGTCTGTTGAGCTGGTCATAAGAGAATTTTACGTATCCCATTTTACAAACCTCTTTCCAAATAAACATATACCTGAATAAGTCCTGCCGATTGAGAACTTATTCCCTTCTAAAGACATGCTCATTATAGCACAGGCACATTAATAGTTGAATAGCACAGGCGGCATAAAACGCAAAATAACGTTACTAAATCCGCATAGCTCCCTCATTTTTGACGATTAACTGACGATGTACAGACGTGCCCAAGCCAGTACTAAAGGGACTTTTATAGACAATGACTTTTACTAATAGCAAGTATGAATTCGAAGGGTTATCCCGGGGATTTCTTACTATTTTTTCTTTGTTAACGCATTATTTATCGCCGTTGACACCTTAAATGCCTCATCGGCATTGTCTGCCGTTACCAATGACATCGTCCCCATCATAACTTGATTACCGTTAACCGATGTAGCCGTTAATTGATTATCATGCGCCAATCGAGCCAACTTGCCGGCTACCAAAAACGCCCGCATTTCGTCCGTGTAGCGTCCCATAGTAGTACCGGTGTAAACAGCCTGCTTATTTAGATATACTGTCTTGTCCTTCACATCCACTTGCTTACGGCTGTATTCATACATGCGCTTTACATTATCCCTAATACGATCACTGGTCTTTGGATGATTGTTCGGGGACAACACCTTCGACAAGCCTTCGTGATACAAGTCGCCGTACTTAGCTCTTATAACCGCCATCGAGCTGGGCGCACCTCCCAAATTGTAAGGCGAGTCGGCCAAAATAACAAAGCCTAATTTATCCGCATCCTTTTCCTGACCCATGGTGAATACTTGATTTTCCATGTACTGCCCGATAATACCGCCCAGCATCTGTCCGGCTCCGTCGGCTCCGGATGTAGCCATGCCGATGGCTGTGGCCAAGCCTACGGATTTCTTAGCTCCATGGACCAAATCCTTGTGCTCGCCATGACCGATTTCATGAGCCATAATATAGGCAAGTTCGTTATCATCCATAGCATCCATAGTGCCTGTATTGACAGCCATAACGCGACCAAAGGTCATAAACGCATTGATGTCCGGATCCGGTACGACGTAAACCACGTAATCACGTTTTACCTGCGGTGATGCTTCGAGTGTTCCCAAGATTCGATCCACCCGTTCTTGATAGGCCGGGTTGTCATAAAAACCGGTTCTGCGTTTCGTTTCTTTCAGCATTTCCGCCTGTCCTTCATCGGTGTCGTCGATTTTGGACAGCGCCGTCGATACATAGGCCATGGATGCCGCACCTTGAAACAATATTTCCCACGGTGACGCTGCCTGTGCCGCCGGCATATACATGCCGCTGCCCAGCCCCAATGCTACAGCCCCTGCAATCAAACCTTTTTTCCATCGATTCATGGGAATCCCTCCTTATTCGTTACGATAACTTACATCGCGGAAGCGCGTAAACTCGCCTTGGAACATGAGTTCCACCGTTTTGAGCGCCCCGTTACGATGCTTACGGATAATAACCTCCGTAATATCACCTTTCTCGGTATTTTCATTGTAATACTTATCACGATACAGGAATGCTACAATGTCCGCATCCTGTTCCAAGGATCCCGATTCGCGCAAATCACTGAGAATCGGTCGTTTATCCGTACGGCTTTCCACACCGCGACTCAACTGCGACAACGCAATGAGCGGTACATCCATTTCACGGGCGATTAATTTAAGATTACGGGAAATTTCGGAAATTTCTTGCTGCCGATTATCGCTGTTGCCGTGACCGCGTCCCTGCATAAGCTGCACATAGTCGATTACCACCAAATCAAGGCCGTGTTCTACCTTGAGTCGCCGCAGCTTGGACCGCATTTCCTGTGCCGTCAGCCCCGGCGTATCATCAATGTAAAGCGGTGCTTTACTCATCATATCCGCCGCCTTGATGACCCGTGCCCAATCATTCGGTTCCAGCTGTCCCGTGCGAAGCTTTTCCGAGCTCACCTCTGCGACGGACGATAAAATACGATTGACCAGTTGCTCCTTAGACATTTCCAAAGAGAAAAAAGCTACCGTCTTTTTTGCCAAAATGGAAACATTCTGTGCAATATTCAACGTAAACGCCGTCTTCCCCATACTCGGACGCGCCGCGATGAGGATGAGGTCCGACTTCTGCAAGCCGTTGGTGACTTCGTCCAAATCGTGAAAGCCCGTAGGCAAGCCCGTCAGATATCCTTCGTATTGTTGAATTTCATTGATTCGTTCCATAGATTGCTGAACAACCATCCCCATCGGCGTAAACGTACTTTCCGATTTTGTTTGGCCGCTTACATTGAGCACTAGCTGCTCCGCTTCATTAATGATCGACTGCGGTTCTTCCTCGCCGGCATAGCTCATACCTACAATTTTGTTGCCCGCATCGATAAGCCGACGGAGCTGTGCCTTTTCACTGACAATACGTGCATGCGCTTCCACGTTGTACGCTGCCAAGGAGTCTTCCGTAAGCGACGTAATATACGCAATGCCGCCTACCGTTTCCAATTTGCCCATACGCGTCAATTCATCGGCTAACAAAACAAAGTCGGCCCGCCGCTCCGTATGAATGATATTTTGCAAGGCTTCATAAATCACGCGATGTGCATCGCGATAAAAATCCTCTGTCTTAACGATGGTACTCACCGTATCATACGCATCCTCACTGGTAAGCAGCGCTCCCAATACGGCCCGCTCCGCTTCTATACTGTGTGGCGGAATACGTGCTTCAGCCATAATTTACCCCTTTCCGCACGGCCCATGCCATGCTGCCTCTTAGGCATTTTGCAACAAAAGAGGGCATCCGCCTCACATCACTCTGACGGATGTACGGATACCCTATACGTAACTTGTAGCTACCAATCCAACTTGATTTGATTAGTATGCGCTCCGCTTAGCCGGCTACAACGTCTACCTTGATAGTCGTCGTAATTTCCGGATGCACGCGGATGACTACATCATGAACGCCCAACGTTTTAAGCGGTTCTTTGATTTCGATTTTCTTTTTGTCTACGTCTACCTTCACCTGAGATGCCAATGCATCAGCAATATCCTTAGCCGTTACGGAACCGAACACGCGACCGCCTTCACCCATCTTCACGGGAATGGTAACGGATACCTTAGCCAACTGACTGGCCAAGATTTTAGCTTCATCCGCATCCACCTGCTTCTTATGTGCGGCCGATGCCTGACGCTGCTTGGCATTGTTCAAGTTTGCCGGCGTACCTTCCAGGGCCTGCCCTTTTTTGATGAGCACATTGCGGCCGTAGCCTTCGCTTACTTCTACGATTTCCCCTTTTTTACCTACTTTTTTTACATCTTCCAGCAAGATTACCTTCATTCTTCCTGTTCCTCCTTCTTCATCTGTTCCACGGCTTTCAGCGCTTCCGCCTTCACGGCTGCCTTGGCCTCTTCTATGGTCATATGTGAAAGCTGTGCGCCGGCGACAGTGCGATGACCGCCACCGCCTAAGGCTTCCATAATCAACTGTACATTTACATTGCCTTGCGAACGCGCACTGACACCGATAACATCATCAGGCAAGTGATACAACACAAAGCTGGCTTCAATGCCTTCAATGGTAATCAGCACATCCGCTGTTTGCGCCGCCAAAATAGACGGCCCCTTTACACCGCCGGGGCATACCGTAAAGGCCAAGCCTTCCGTGCGCTCTGCTTCCGCCAACATTTGCGAACGATACTGCATCGCTTCAAAGCTTTCCATAAAGAGATGGCGCACAATGGATAAATCCGCACCGGAACGCCGCAAGAAGGACGCTGCATCAAAGGTGCGCGAACCGGTTTGAACGGCGAAGTTTTTCGTATCCACCACAATACCCGCGTATAACGCACTGGCTTCGATAACATTCAGCGAAATCGGTTCCGCAAAGTATTGAATCAATTCCGTCACCAATTCACTAGTCGACGACGAAGCCGGTTCCAAATAGGTAAGCAACGGCTTTTCGATAAAATCTGATGCCCGGCGATGGTGATCGATAACTACGCGGCGTTTTGATTTTTGAAGCGCCTTTACTGCCGCCACCATGTCGGGGCGATGCACATCCACTACAAATACCAAGGTATTGTCCGTCGTCAATTCCTCCGCTTCCTGCGGCGTTACCAACAGACGAGCAAAGGTGGGCTCTGTGGGGAATAAATCGGATAATTTTTTAATCGCCACCGTCTGATCGCTTACGGCGACATGCACAATCTTGCCGGCTGCCTTGGCCATGGCCGCTACACCGATGGCCCCGCCGATGCTGTCATAATCTTCCCGTTCATGGCCCATGACGATAACATTGTCCGCATCATCCATAAGCTCTTTAATGGCCTGTGCCACCACGCGAGCGCGCACACGGGTATTCTTTTCGGACCCCTGCGTCTTGCCGCCGTAGAAGGTCAAATCGGATCCGATGTACACACTGGCCTGATCGCCACCGCGGCCCAATGCCAATTCTAATGCCGACCGCGCCCGTTCCGATTGTTCTTTAATGGACGGTTCGCCTGCGGCAATACCGATACTGATGGTGGCCGGTATGCGGCGACTGGTAGGAATGCTGTGTACCCGTGCCAACAGCGGAAAGTTGTGAGCAATCATATCCGTTAGGGCTTCTTTGGAAATACAGAAGATGTACGAATCCTCCGCATAGTTCCGGATGAAGCCGTCATATTTATCGATTTCTTCCACTACGGCATTATTGATTTCTGCCCACAAGTTCGTGTATTCCACATCGCTAAGACCCTTCGTTACATCTTCGATATTATCCATCATAAGAAAGCCGAAAGCCGGTGCCGATGCTTCCGCATCCAGGCGCAACTGTTCCGATTCGGTAATGTCATCAAAATAAAAGGCCATATACGATTCCAGCTCCGCATCCTCCGACTCGGCATAGGCATGCGGATTTTCAATGTACTTGTAAATAACGCGGAAGTACCGTTCATCAATATGTTCGTTAAAGTGGCCGGACTTTCCCCAAATTTTATCCAATCGCAGCGCCGGAATAAAGCTGTTCAATCGCTGTGTCTTATCAAGATCTACGGTAAGCCAATCGCGAAATACGCTGTTGCACCAACAAATGCGCGCCTTGCTGTCGATGATAACAATAGCCGTCGGCAAATTTTGCAGCGCAAAGCTGGACGCCTGCGTAACGCCCTTGGCAATGGCATCAAACTGCTCCTTCCAAATGCGTTGCTCCCGTCGCACCGCTTTATGATTATACAAATAAACGGCAATGACAAAGATAAAACTCAATACCGCAAAGGGCCAGCTTAACCACGCAATTACAGCCAATAAAATAAGCACTACGCCGATGGTCGTACGCGTCAATATTCTAAAAAAATCTCGTTCTGAATTCATACGATGTCCCTGCTTTCTTCTCAGTCTTACTCAGACCGCTTAGCAAAGCGGTTTCGACAATCCAGTAATATATCAAGGGCTCCCAAAATGACCGCCGTCATCTGCATGACAAACAGCATGGCCATCAAGAAGGTTCTAAGCACGGGCCCCAGTCGATAGCTTTTGCATAAACTCCAACCGCAGGCCAGTCCCTGCAACGCCAGAAGCAGACCGCCGATCCACCACATATTAAGGCTGACCAAGGACAGCCATTCGATAGAGCGCGTATCGCCCCAGTACATCAGGAGCAATCCTAAAATATAAATGTACAGCACCGCTACGGGCATGCGCCACCGAGATAATCCCGGCAGCTGCCGATCCATACTGCCTGTTCGGCGCAATACCATCGCCGTCAAGCGGCATGTCAAATACGACAAAATTCCCATGGCTGCAAAGCAAGCCGTCAACAGCGTGCGACCGATAAACTCGATTTGCCGCTGCATGTTTTGCGTCATTTCCTGCAGCTGCGATGCCGTCATGCCCTGTGCCGTATACATGTCGACGACGTTCTTCATGGCCTCCGATTTTACGGATTCCCACATGCCCACATAATCTATGTTGAGCAAGTACATGCCGCCTACAATTTGCAGCACCGTTGCCACCGTAGCCACCACGGCAGGAATCCCTACCAAGCGGCCCAGGCCCCAATGCTTACTAAAACCATGCCCCACCAAGGCACCAGGCAAGGCAAAGGTCAATCCTTCCGCCAAAGCCACCATGGGCGATAACAAAAAGGACAAGGCAATGGTCGAACCGATGACGGCCAATATACTCCATCGCACACCATGCCGTACACCGACCACCGCAACCGTAGTGGGCACAACAATGCTGCTCAAAAATCCCATGAGCGGAATGTTCGTACCGATAATGGTCAATACCATAATTACCGCCGTTAAAAACCCGGTTTCCACAACGGCTCTCGTCTCACTGTATTTCATATAAATCTCTCCGTCTTTTATTTGCCCAGGAAGCTGCGTTTGGTTACCGCCATCCCGAGCAAGTTAGTAGTTGTTGCCTCGCTTCATTACCTATGAGTACTCATCTCGACTCATAATCTATGAGTACCGATTTTGACGCATTACTCATGAGTCCCCATCGCGACTCATAGCCTATGAATGCCGAGTAACATATACCTATTATAAGAAATTTTATAGAAAAAATATAGTGCTTGCCCTACACCGTCTATCAATCAAGATTCATCGGGTCTCAATCATCCCAATCCTTTTCCTGATTCATCATCGAAAATCCTTCTTGGTTATTCATGGAGTATCCGTCGGTGCGTTCATATTCCATTTCGCCTTCTACGATTTCAAAGGGTCGCGTGCGCATCGCTTTTACAGCACCCCAAGGACGCTTTAACGACAGCTGCTGTCCGGAGTCGGCTAAGATCCACAAGATGGGATAGCCCTTGGGATCGACGGTAAGCCGCGGTTCCCCTTTGCCGTCCGTAAAATAAATAAGCACGTCAATCTGATGCTCGTTGCCATAAGCAATCACCGGCGAGAAGGCCGTACCGCCTCGCGCTGCCAACCGAGATTGCACATCCTCCGGTCGCTGCACCGTATAGGTGCGCCGGATTTGATCGTCACATTCGACGATCGTAATTTCATAATCGTAGCTTTTCACCAAGCGAAGCACTTCGCGCAGTGCCTCCGTAAACGCCGCATCACTAATACTGCCGCTGCAATCGAGAGCGACCACAATGCGCGCCCGATGCTTTCTAAGCTGTCCCCGTAAATCGAGCCGTTCCGGCTGTCGCCGATGGCGACGGGTATTGGTTTTCTTATAGCCGCTTACTACGCGTCCCAACATGCGTTTTAAATACAACTGCCACGGCAAGCCTTCCTTTTGCTCTGCCAATAGCTTTAGCAGCGGTTCCATATACCCCGGCGTGCCGCCCTTTTGCGCGGCCTTGGCAGCCTTCTCCGTAAACTGCTGCATCAAATCGCTTTCCACGGGAATCTCTTCCCATTCATCGTGAGTATGCGCCGCATCGAAGGAGGTAGCCACCTCGTACGCATCGCGATCGCTCCATATATCGCCCACCTCTGCACAGCCGTCCGTTTCGCGAGCAATATCGATGGCTTCCTCGATGTGCTCAATATAATATTCCAAGCTCTTAAAGGGCAACAGCTCCAAACCGTATGCAGCGTTAACGCCCTTCACCGTTACGGCCTCATCGGGAAGCTCCGTCAAATATCCGTTCACCACCAAATCCATAGCCAAGTTAATGGCCAGCGGACTGTATTGCTCCCGCAAGCGGCGAATGCGCAGCGGATGAAGGGCTACGACGTGAAGAATTTCATGGCGCAGTGCCGTCATCATTTGCTCCGGCGTAAGCGTTAAAAATAAAAACGGATTAAACCGAAGCACGTAACGCGTATCTTTAAAGGTAACCCCCGTGGCATCCGTCAAATGCCATGCCAGGGTCTGTCCCATTTGAAACAGGAAGTAGCCGTAAAAGGGATCCTCATCGACGAGGCGCCGTCCTACGGCAGCTACAAGCGAAAAGAACCTCGCTTCATACGCTGCTTTTCGTTCCGCTTCCTCGCTTGTCAGCGATGCGTCCCGCCAGTATTCGCTGCGATGATTCTCCACGGCATCCTTTGTTTCTTCATGCAGCCTGCCGATGCGCTCACGCAGCGGCAACGCCTGCCACTGTCTTTCAGTCATCATACCGCCTCATCTCAATCGCGTTGCATTGCGAAATACATATCTACAAAACCATCGTAGCCCTTGGCTTTATCGTACACATAAGGCAATGTATTTTTCATATCCTTCATAATCCCCAGCCGCAAATCTTCCGGGTACAGGCCTAACCATTCCACCAAGCGCTGCAAAACTGCGCTTTTATCACCGGCCCATACCTCATGACGCTCTTCCATATAGCGCAGTACATGCTTGGCTGCTAGGTAAAGGCGCGTCGGTGTTTCCTTTTGAATCCATGCGGCGACCTGTGCCATATCCGCATCTGGTCCGAACACATCGTCAAAGCCGAGCAAAGGCTGACGGTCGCTTTCAATGAAAGCCATAAATTCACGGGCAATCGCCGTGCCTACATTACCGCGCACCACATTGTAAAAGACATCGCTGCCGAAAGCGTCCGCATCTGCCATGTAAGCGCGATACAAAGCGGACACGCGTTCATAGCTGCGCGGCGTCGCCTGCAGATCGTCGGTATTACTCTTATTCAAATATTCCGGGAAGGTGGCGATAAACTCAATCACCGTTTCATCCAAACCTTCTTCGGCGGCCCAATCGAGCCATTGCAAATAATCCGCTTCCATGGTGAGCCAAACAAAACGATTTTGCTGGGCCACGTCCATTTCCACCGTCTGGTATTCATAGCGATCTGCCGGATTCATGGCCGCTACGATATGCACTTTGTCCGGCAACACAAAGCCGTTGATTTCCCGATTCAAAATCAAATTCATCAGCTCCTGCTGCACCGCATGTTCGCAGCGATTGATTTCATCAATAAAGAGGAGCACCTCCCGACCGGCCGCGGTTTCCTCCGCTACGCGGCGCAACAGATGATGCACCGCATACACGGTAACGCGCATCGTATCACTACTGTTTTTTTCCGGGGACACAACCGTAGGCAAGCCACCGATTTCGCCTTCTTTAAGCAAATTGCCGTCGATAGTCACCACCGACCAGCCGTGCCGTTCTGCCAGCTTACGCGCCAACGATGTTTTGCCGATACCCGTATCGCCTACGAGCAGCGGTACCTGTCCGACGGATAATACCAACTCTACACTTTTCATGGTATCTCTGAAATTCATATATACACCTCTCAAAATTTTAATTTTTCATCCATGGCAACCCGCCGTGCCTTAGCACTGCCATGCGTGTCGATAATCAGCAGCGGATTCACGGGAAAGCTCACCGCATGAATATCAAAAATACGGCTGCTTACCAAATGACGAATGTAGCTTTCATCCACATCGGGATCGGCCACTACATCCTGCAACGCCTTCGTCAAACGCCCCACGTCGATAACCAAGGACGGCGGCAAATATTTGCCTACCAAACAGTTTGCCTTCAACATGTCCAGCGCCGTATCCTCATCGAGATCCGTCACCAAACGCGCCGCTCTGGCATCTTGCCGCACTGCTTCCAGAATCGCCGACAGTGCCGGGTGCTGTATGTAGCGCAAGGCCTGATAATTTTCCTTCACCGCCGCCATCTGCACCGCTTCCGACGGATGATCCAAAAACTTAATGGCATCGTAATTGTGTGTCACCGCCAACAGCTGTAATTCCTCAGATGGCTCCGGAATGTATTGAATGGCCCAACCGGACTGTGCCAAGGCTGCGTGAATCAACTCATCGTCGGGATTGTCGATTAAGGATAAATTGTTCCACCCTCGATCGACTACATAGCGCAGCAGCTCCTTACTGGGATGCGCAATGTATTGCAACGCCCGTGGCATGGAGTCCACCGCTGCCTTCATCATTTCCTCCGTAGGTTCCTTGATATGTTGAATGACCAACCCATTTTTACGAAGCGCAGTCATTTTCATTTCATCCGTAGGAGTATCCATGTGGGCAATCGCATACGGATTGACCTGTAAAATTGCTAATTGTTTATCATCACTCATCGTATTTCCCTCATCATATTTCCCTTATCGAATATATTCGTTCTATCGTTATATGATACCACTTCTCATTTGTTTTGCCTATAAGAAATAGCCGGGCACACAAAATGATGGTTACCTATGCATCGTCCGGATCCTGGCGGCACAGCTTGTCAATGGCAAGACATGCAAAACGGTCGCCGCCTGTTAAGCAACGACCGTCTGTTGGATGTACCTGCGTGATGATACGCCATCCATCCTTATATACTATTTTACACAGCGCGACTACGTAGCGTATCCAACGATTCGCTCATACATCCATCGACTTGTACCCGCTGCACACGCATCAACTTATACGTCTTGAATAATCGGCAAAATCATCGGGCGACGACGGGTTTTTTCATACAAGAATTTACCCAATGCATCCCGCACCTGCTGCTTAATCGTAGCCCAGTCTTTGATGTTCTGCATTTCACAGCGTTCCACTGCCGCTTCGGCGCGATGCTGCGCTTCCTTCATCAAATCCTCCGCATCCCGTACATACACAAAGCCGCGGGATACGATATCGGGACCGGACACAATAGTGCCGGACGCACGATCCATAGCCATCGCTACGATAACCATACCTTCCTGTGCCAACTGCTGGCGATCGCGAATAACGATATTGCCTACATCGCCGACGCCGAGACCATCTACGAACACCTTGCCCGCCGTTACATGACCGCCTTTTCGGGCCGTGCGACTGGTAAACTCAAAAATCTGACCGTTATCGCCGACCAGCACATGATTCGGTTTCACAATGCCCATGGACACCGCCAACTCACCGTGCTTTTTAAGCATGCGATACTCGCCGTGTACCGGAACAAAGAAGCGCGGGCGCACCAAATTGAGCATCGTCTTCAAATCTTCCTGACTGCCGTGACCGGATACGTGAATGCCGCGATCCTTGCCGTAAATAACATTAGCACCCAAGCGAAGCAGGTTATCGATAGTGCGACCTACGGCCGCTTCGTTCCCCGGAATCGGCGTAGCCGAAATAATAATCGTATCGTTCGGCGTAATTTCTACACTGCGATGATTATTGGTGGCCATGCGGGACAGGCCGGCCATCGGTTCGCCTTGGCTACCGGTGGTTAAAATCATAATTTCTTCATCGCGGTAACGATTCATTTCGTCCGCATCGATCAAGGTGCCTTCGGGAATATTGAGATAGCCTCGCTCCACGGCAATTTCCGTAACATTAACCATGCTGCGACCGAGCACCACTACCTTGCGATGGAAGGCTACGGCAGCATCAACGGCCTGCTGAATACGCGACACGTTGGACGCAAAGGTAGCCAACACAACGCGGCCCTTGGCTTCCCCTACCGCACGCAAGAGCGCCGGTCCAACCGTACTTTCCGATGGCGTAAAGCCCGGCTTTTCCACATTGGTAGAGTCGGACAGAAGTGCCAATACACCTTTATTGCCCAATTCGGCAAATTTATGAACATCCATCAGCTTGCCGTCTACCGGCGTCTGGTCGATTTTAAAGTCCCCCGTATGAACTACTGTGCCTACCGGCGTTTGGAAATAGATAGCACAGGCGTCCGGAATGGAGTGGTTCGTCTGGATAAAGCCTACCTTGAAGGCACCGATGCGAATTTCATCGCCGGCCTTCACCGTATTCAGCTTATCCGCGCTGACATGGTTTTCCCGCAGCTTGCCTTCGATAAGACCACACACCAAGTTCGTCGCATACACGGGCACGTCGATTTCCTTCAGCAAATACGCCAACGAACCGATATGGTCTTCGTGACCGTGCGTAATAACTACGGCGCGCACCTTGTCTTTGTTCTCGATCAAATAACTCATGTCCGGAATGACAATATCCACGCCGAACATGTCACTGTCCGGGAATGCCAAACCCGCATCCAAAACGATAATGTCGTCGCCGTACTGGAACACAGTCATGTTCTTACCGATTTCGCCAAGACCGCCCAGCGGAATGATCATGAGCTTTTCCTTTTTGCCCGACGTACTTTCGCGATGCGTCGTACGCGTACTCTTAGTCGTGCGAGTGCGCGTTGTCTTTTCATTGGCACCGGTTGCTTTTGTTTTATTGGCTGTGCTGCGCGTAGTGCGACGCGCCGTATGCTGTTCACCATCGGCGGCTACGGTGCGACTCGTCTTGCTCGTGCGGCGAGTCGTACGCTTGGTGGTTGCATCGCCGTCTGTTTTACTTGTCGTGGTGCGACGGGAACGGCGCGGTGCAGCTTCCTTACGGGCATCGCCCTTAGTACCTTCACTATGATTAGCGGTGCGGCGCGTACGCTTTACTTCTTTCACCGGCGCATCTACCCCGGCCGCTTCCTGTAATACCGATTCTAATACGGCAGTCATTTCATTTTTTGTTGTCATAAGTATATACAATCCTCCTATAAAAAAGAGGCCAGCCTTACGGCTGACCTTGCAAGTATCATTTGAACATACCAAAATAGAGTGTCCCTTATAGGTACACCTGGTATACGTTGTGCAATTAGTCCGAACAATATACGCTGCAGGTCAATCACGAGCAACTACCTTAGACCTACCCAATATATTTTGTCCTAAGCCGATCAAATACGTTGCTATTAGTATACCACAAATTATTTCTTCGAGGAAAGTAAAACCTATGGAACGATGAAAAAAATTTTCAATTTGTATAATTACCTATTTGCACGATTCGCTGCTCATGTATGGGCTACCTGTCTTCCTTATTCGATGCCCATGTATCACCGTGCATGGCAGCCGTTGCCACCATATCCCCAAACTGTGCCTTGTACAGCGTCGCACCACCGTTGGCCGGATGTCGCAGCGGCGTTGCCTCCACGCCAAAGGCAGCCAGCGTCTGCGCCGCCTTTTGACCGACCGCGAGAATGCGGCATGCACCGTTTAATTCCAGCAGCGCTTTCGTGTACGGCCATCCGGCCGTAAGCTCTGTCGGTGTCGGTGTGCGATTAGACAAGGCCTCGTCCGCTTTGTGAGGATGAAAGGGAAAGATATTCCACAGCAACACGCGGTACGGGTCGAGACCATTCTCAATTATTGCATTCCACACGACGGTATCCGTCGGTTCGTTAAAGCCCTTCGTTCGCTGCGTTGCCTTCGTAATGAATGGGCTGTCGCTGCGGCTTGTCCGCATGGCTTCGCCGGGAAAAATCACGGACGGCGAAATCGTCGGATGTTCCCCCAGCAGCATGCGTTCACAAGTAATGGCAATCCCCGTAAAGCGACCGCCTTGGTAACCGATGGCTTCCGCCACAACCACATAAGGGCACCGACCGAGGCGCGGTGTCAAATAGGCCGCCAGCTGTCTGCGGCGAATGGCCGGTGCTTCCGGTCCTATGTCGTATCGCTCATCGTAATCACGCCACGGATTATACACCTGCGGCGCTTCGCAGCCAGCCAAGCTGTCAATAAAATTCGCTATGCTGTCCTTCATCAATTATCTCCCATGGTAACCAAGCCGCTGCCTGTCATAAAAATGATAACCCCCGGCTCTTCCGCATACACGCGGAACAATCCCATCAGCGGTGATTGCTGTAAATACTTCAGCGACCTACGCGGTACGATGACCAACGCTTGCTCCTTGCTCAATTGGGCATAGGCTTCCTGCTCGGATACGATGGGCATTTTATACTTGCCATTCCACAGGGCACTGCGTTTTTCCTCCGGTGCATAATCGCTGTTGATGCGAATCACTTCGCGATCCGTGTAATACACCAAGGACGTACTGTAACCATCGTAATAATATACCTGTCCGCGGAAGGCCTCCACCGCCGGTACGTAATCCACCGAGGAGCGGCGAATCACCAGCGGTGCCACGCCTTCGTAAATCACCACGCCGGCAATGAGCATCGTCACCAAGCCGATAACCGCCGGCAGTAAATAGCGCTTACCGTTAAAGTAACACGCCAGCAGTAATACAATGCCGACACCTACCAGCACATACAGCAAATACCAAAAGCCCCAGCCGACAAAGTAACTGCCTACGGCCAACAGCCCCCACAGGAAGAACGTCGGTCCCATCAAGATCCACCACAAGCGGCGATCGGCGCCGATGCGCAAGAGCTTTACAATGCCTACAGCCCCTAAAAAGCTGAACGGCACCAAGCTGATAAATGTGTATGTCGGATACTTGGTAGCCATCAATGTGTAAAAGAGAATCGTCCCCCAGCCGGCAATCATGGAGAACAAATAAAAATCGGAACGCTGGCGCCAACCGTAATACATACCGTAAATAACGGCGCCCGTCCAAGGCAAGGAAGCCGCCGGGAACAATGCCAGGTAATACCACCAATGATTATCCGCCGGATGCTCGGACTCTAGGGCCCGACCTATGTTATGCAAACCTAAAAAGCCGTCTACAAATGCTTGCCCGTGTGTATGATACATATAACCGTACCAAGGCCCGGCCACCAACAAGAAGACCAGAATCCCTTGCCACGAAAACAGCAATCGCACCATGCGCCACGACCGCATCACACCGGCATAGACAAGGAACAACAGCCCCGGCAATACGACGCCCACCGGCCCCTTGGCCAACACGCCGATACCGGCAAAGAGATAGGCAATGACAATCCACTTGGTACGTCCTTCCGCCAAACCGCGATACGCATACCCAAAGGTACCTACCGAAGCCAAAAGTAATGCCATATCCGTGACGATACCATGGGCCAAAATCCAAAACTCCAGCGATGTACCCAGTACGATGGCACTCCAAATCGCCAGCAGACGACGACCGGATATACTGCGTACCAGCTGGTACATCCACGCCACCGATAACGCGCCCAATAGCCCCGACGGCAATCGCGCCGCAAAATCGGAAATGCCGAACAGCTTGTACGACAGCGCAATCAACCAATATATCAACGCCGGCTTATCATACCAATACTGGTGAAAAATCTGCGGTGACAACCAGTCACCGGATATCACCATTTCCTTTGCCGTCAATGCATACGCAGATTCTACGGGGTCCGTTATCGGCAACGATACGTTGCCGGCCACATACATAACCAAGGTGACAATAAAGAAAACTATGGATAATCGATGTATTTTCACGTCTTCCTCCGCCTACCTCTCTTCCTGCCTCTGCTTACGCCGCTTATGTCTGATCAACCAGTACACGCCGATAAGGGCAAACACCACAATCATCGCAATAAGCAATTCATGATTATACGCGATTAAATCTTTCCAATGCTCACCTAATTTAACACCTAGCCATACCAGGAGGAGCGTCCACGGAATCGTTCCCAACGTCGTCCATAAAAGGAAGTGAGGCATAGGATACCGCGCTACCCCTGCGGGGAATGAAATAAAGGTGCGCACCCCGGGCAACAAACGACCGATGAACACCGCCGCGCCGCCGTATTTACCGAACAAGGACTCCGCCATGGCAAACTTCTTTTCGTTGAAAAAAATATACTTACCGTACTTTAACAGCACCGGTCGTCCACCGTATTCCCCGAGCCAGTACGATAACACCGATCCTACAATGCCGGCAAGCACGCCGACGATCATCGTCGTCGTCATATCGAATACACCTTGTGCAATCAAATACCCGGCAAATCCTAAGACTACTTCACTGGGAATAGGAATATTTGCATTTTCCAACACCATGGCAATAAACATGGCCCAATAGCCGTACTCGTGCATAAACATAATAATGTAGTCCACGTCACTTATCTCCTTTATACGTCGTAATACAACTGTCGCACCGTCCCGAAACTCACGGCGGCGATGTGGCGTTTTATATACACGCACTCATATACAGTTCATTGTAACACACATGAGACCTATACTCAAATACTCAATACTGCCGTCTTTAGCGAAAGTACGGTGCCTTCTCATGGCGGCAATGCATTACAACAATGCTGTCACCGTCTCCGTTTAGTACGAATGCGCTTCGTGATTTTTGCCGCTATCCGATTATGTCCGCCTATGCTATACTGAGGGCAATCCGCCACAAGAGAAATAAATAACGTACCTGCGGCGACAATTCGTACCGTTTTCCCTGCGAATTGTAACCGTCTTGTCAGCTCGGCTCGCGCACAACGATCTGCGCTGTCTAACTTTTTACAAACTTTGGAAGGTGATTGCTATGAAAAAACCACGTATCGGCTTGTCCGGTAGTCATATTGTCGATACCGCCGGTGTATGTCCCGGCTATCGTCGCGCTTTTGTAAACCACGATTATGTACAGTCCGTCATCAATGCCGGTGGCACTCCCATCATGCTGCCCTTTACCGATGACGAAGAGGTTGCCAAAGATATGATAGCTGCCGTAGATGGCCTTCTCCTCACCGGCGGTCATGACGTGTACCCCCTTCATTACGGCGAAGAACCGCTGCAGGGCATCGAAGATGTATGGCCCGAACGGGATCGCTTCGACTTCGCTCTCCTTGAAGAAGCACAGCGTCGGCGCTTGCCCATCATGGGAATTTGCCGCGGTCACCAAATCATCAATGTCTATCACGGTGGCTCCTTGTATCAGGATCTCAAGTATGACGATTGCTGCACACTAAAACATTCTCAGGACCAACGCCCCGACCTGGCTACGCATACCGTTACCTTAGAAGGCGATTCGCATCTGGCTCGGCTGCTGAGCACTACGAGTATCGTCACCAACAGCTTTCATCATCAAACCGTCCGCCGCGTCGGCGAAGGGCTGCGCGTCACCGGTCTTGCCAAGGACGGCACCGTAGAAGCCATGGAGGGCACCGAGTACCCCTATCTCATGACCTATCAATTTCACCCGGAAATGATGACGGCTACTGCCGATTTTGCCAAACGCATCTTTGAAGACTTTATCCAAGCTGCACGTCTATAAATGTTCGCCACAATCGATAGCATTCATTGCCGTCAGCTCTTCTTAGTGTCCATTGCCATCACCGCGTTGTAACAGTCATCGCTATTACTACTTCGTCACAGTCATCGCTATCAGTGCATTGTAGCATTCTATACTTTGCCTGTCTGTACTCAATGCTGTACTCAATGGTACCCAAACATAATCGGCAGACCTTCAGCATCTACATAGCTGCCGTCACCGGCGTCTATATCCCCATACTTTTTCGGTGGCATCTGCTCATCAGGTGATGCTATCCGCTCGTTAGACGGTGCTATCTACTCGTTAGGTGATGATGTCTGCTTCTTAACGATTTGACATCGCTCCCAGCTTCGCACCACCGCCTTCCAGTTTTTCATCTTCGTTTCTCCTACAAACCAATCCCGACGTTGATAGTAGTCTACAAATTGTTTCGGGTCCACCGTCTCTACCTTTCTTTACACTTTCTTTAGAGATAGATTGTCTTGTATTGTATTGTCTTGTTTAGGTTTAGCTAAAAAAGTTGCGTCACTTTTTTCCTCCGTTTTTTCCATCACCCTTTCCATAGGGCTTTCCATAGGGCTTTCCATGGTACTTTCCATAGAGCTTTCCGTCATACTCTCTATGGTGCTTTCCGTAGAACTTTCCATGGTACTTTCTATAGGGCTTTCCGTCATACTTTCCGTAGGGCTTTCCATAGTACTTTCCGTAGGGCTTTCCATGGTGCTTTCCGTAGACGTTTCCTTAGGTCTTTCGTTGGTTCTTTCGTAAGTTCTTTCATCGGTTCTTGTATCGGCTTCCTTATTGGTTCCTTCAACAGTTCTTTCATTGGATCTTTCATACGCCCTTTGGGTAGTTCTTTCAGAATCGTCCTTCCCCGCGGTCGCGTCAATCGCCCGTTCCTTCGCCGACGACACGGCTCCAAAGCTGGCCAGCGGGTTGAGCCGATATACTGCCGAGTGGTCCATACTTCCCTTTCTATACGCAATGCGCCCCATGCGGCGTAACTGCTCTCTGGCCTTGCGAATGGTCGGCGCCGATAGCCCCGTGCTCAGCTGCAAGGCGGACATGGATAAGTCAAATTCCTCTTTCCACCCGCACAGATTGTTATAATGAAACAGCGAATGCCAAACCAACCTAGCTGACGGCGATACATTGGGATGCACCAACAACCAATTCTCGAATTTTTTAAATTCCTCAATGAAATTCATGGACAAATACCTCCTCTAAATGAATTAGGTCCTCTCCCCCTCACTTATTACCATCCAGCAGATGTAAACTTGTAAACGCATTTTAAAAAAAATTTTTAAAAATTTTAAATTCCGTTGCAGTGGGGCAGCAATCCAACATACAAAATTTCTGTATGCTTTTACAAAATAAAAAATTACCCCTCCACTTATTACAGGCAAAAAGCGGCCTAGTTTTAAACATAATTATTTATACTTTTTTCACAATACACCCGTAACTTACCTGACCAAAACTCTTATGAGCGTAGAAAGCGACGTCCATAGCTTTCATTAGTAAGTACACCGACTTAACCGAACAAGAAATTCATGACCTCGCCAAAGAACATAATTTACTATAACCCATATAACTAAGAGGGGCACTCATGTTGATACCTGAGTGCCCCTCTTTTCTCTTTCTTTCTAGTGAGGAGAAGGAAGGAGACTATCAGCATAAGGAACGCTCTTCGATAGACCGAGCTTTCACTGCTGATAGTCTCCTTCTTTTATATATTCCTTCGCAAGACTTGACCTCTGAGATATATGCGCATCGCTTTATTTAATTACCCTTATACTTCTACGCGCATTTCCTTATGAGGTATGCCGTCTTCCATAAATTCGTCAGAAATAACCCTAAAGCCTACGTTTTCATAAAACGGCTGCGCATAGCTTTGCGCTTCGATTGTAATATAACGTGCCCCCAAATCATGCTTGGCACAATTCATAGCTTCTTTTACAATCTGCGTGCCCAAACCGCAGCGACGTCGCGCGGCAATGACACGACCGAACGAAGCATGTCCGTCCGCTTCGTTTTTCCAATACACCCGCGAGTACGCAACGGGCGTACCCGTTTCATCGGCAAGCCACAGATGGTACGATCGCAAATCACGCTCATCCACCTCTTGATACGGACAAGCCTGTTCCACTACAAATACCGCCACCCGCAACCGGTAAATGGCGAACAGCTCCTCCACGGTTAATTCACTAAATCGTTTTTTATGTATTGTCCATGTCGTATCCTGTGTGTTCATCAAATGTTCGTCCTTCCTCTCGGCTTCTCTTGCGCTTGGTATAGTAGTATTCAAATCATCACGCGTATCTACGCATCCCCCTATCATTATGCGTATTGGCTCATGTTCCCATCATCACTTTCAGGCACATACCCCCATCATTACTTTCATTTGTTACTATCTGTATCATCGCCCTTGTACGTGTTACTTCCTTTTATGTTATCGCTTCAACAACTCCCGGACATTGATATAGGGATTCGTATACTGCCGATTCATAAAGTCAATGTAGCCCATGCGAATGGCACCGGTAGGACACCAATGAATGCACGCCAAGCAATGGATGCAGTGACCACGCAGTTTCATCTTCCCCGCATAGGACTTACGCGCCTTTGCTGCCTTATCTTTCTTTTTCTTCTTTTCCTTAAAATACATATTTTCTACCGGACAAAGTCGTCCGCATAATCGGCACCGAATACAACGGTAGTGATCAATTTTCATCGCCACCACGGGACTGTCCAAATAAATCTTTGACAGTTCTGTCTTTAGTGCCATTTTGTAACTATACGGCTCCTCTTCATGACTGCGCCGACGACCTTTCACCGCTTCGGCAATCCTAGCCAACCGTTCGTCCAATGTATATAAACTGGTTAAGTCATAGGGACGATGAATGATCGGCCCTGCGTTGTCCGGCACCATAACCATCGTGTTGTACACGAGGTCCCACCCCTTTTTTAAGCATGCCCGGCGCAGGTTTGCCCGCGCATTGCCCTCGGCACCACCGTAAGTAATGAGTCCGTAAAAGTACGTCTGCCCAAAGGAACCGCTGAACCTAGCGCGCCGAAACCAATCCTTCACAGCATCGGGAATATCAAAATTATGCACCGGTACAACAAAACCGATGGACGGCGCGCTTTCAATGACAGGATGGGACTCATGAATATCCATGAGCCGCACCGTATCGTCCAACAATGCGGCCAAACGCTTCGCCACATCCAGTGAATTGCCTGTTCCCGTGAAATAGTATATCATGCGACTCCCTCCTTTAGGTGTTAAGCGTAATGTTTTTATATACTTCATACAAAAATGTAGACTCTGCCACATGTATAAATTTTTATACTATAATAGTATCACAATCCTATCACGGTAAGTGCATTACCATTATGAATATTTTGTGCTATATAAAAAATCCCAATCTAACGTTTGAAAGGAGTGCCCCTATGTTTGCTTATATCGGTTGCCGCACCACGTCATCTAACGGTAACCGCTGACAATCGTCATGTATACCTTGTCAACGAAAAGGGAAATGCTGTTACCGTTTACGATTACGACGGCGCGACCGGCTCTGTCGTACCTCGTCAAATTCTTCCCTCTTTGCCCGACACCTACACCGGTCAAGGACAGGCCAGTGCCATTATTCTTCATCCCAATGAAACATTTTTATACGCTACGAATCGCATTCATAAAAGTGTGACCATCTACAAACGCGATGTACGCACCGGCTACGACAACACCTTCATATGCTTTATTTTAGAAACAATACACAATGCCCCAAAGGCTAGACTTTAATCTAACCTTTGGGGCATGTCAGTATTCTTCAAGGCTTCCTATTTTTTATTGTTTATCCATCACATAGTCACGCACAATATGATTACTCATAAGTAATTTCATAATGCCTACGCCGATGACCGTCACCGCAATCAGCTCACCGATGCCGATATACAGCATGGTCAACAGTAATTCGCTGTCAAAGGGAATTTCTCCCAAATACGCCAACTCCAAGCCGATAATAATTCCGTTGGAAACCACCGGCATCAGCGAAGCTTGCCAAACAGTACGGCAATAGCGCATCGCATATAAAGCAATACAGGTGGCCAGCGTGCCAATGATCATATCCGTAAGACCAAAGGGACTTCCTATATTGGCGATAAAGCAGCCAATCACCAAGCCCGGAATATAGCGCGGATTATAAAACGCCGCCAATGTTAAAAATTCCGAAATGCGCACCTGAATCGGCCCATAACTAAGCGGTGCCAGTCCCAATGTCAACGCCGCATACAGCGCTGCCATACAGGCATTCATAATCATTGTTCTCGTATTCCACATACAAAAACCTCCTCTTGATTTTTATTTTTAGGAAGTGGGTGCCAAGATAAACACTTCCTGCGTCGGTCCATTGTAACATAGGTAAGGTAGCCTAGCAACCGGAACTTCTGCTTTTTTCTTTCCGAATTACCTACCGAATTGACGGATGTTTCTATTCATATAACTTTTTCTGTAAATATATCGTAGTATGCGCCTTGCCTTTTTTTATAAGCCGAGTACAATGAACCTATAGTCAGCCTTCTAAACAATGTCATTGGAAAAGAGGAGCCTACCATGAAAACGCTAAAAGAATTTAAAGCAGAACAGATGAAAGATAAAGAGTTCGCTCGTGCCTATGAAGAATGTCATGCCATGCCGCTCTTTAACGATGCTATACCTTTAACCGATACTAAGTACTTCCCCGATTTTACTCAATCCTTTATCCAGACTGACACAAATGTTTTTATTAATACTTTATACAAGCTAGTACCGGGCAAACCACCGGTACTCCTTCTCCACGGCCATCCGGAAACTCATTTGATTTGGCGTTTTATGGCCAACAAATTAACAAAATACTACTCTGTTATTATGACTGATTTACGCGGTTACGGAGATAGTTCAAAGCCGCAAGGTCTTCCCGATCATTCTAATTATTCAAAACGGATAATGGCCCAAGATCAGATAGCGGTAATGGAAGAACTTGGTTTTTCTTCATTTCATATCGTAGCCCATGATCGTGGTGCCCGCGTAGCCCATCGCTTAATCGCCGACCATCCGCAAGCAGCCATGTCCTGCACGTTAATGGATATTCTTCCTACTTACGAAATGTATGAAGACACCAACAAGGAATTTGCCACAGCGTATTATCATTGGTTTTTATATATTCAACCTCACGGATTACCGGAAAAATTGTTAGCTGCCGATCCGGATTTCTTTATTCATTTCAACTTGGATAAAAAGGTAAGCCCTGCTGCACGTCATCGCTTTTCAGAGGATGTATTAAATGAATATATTCGTTGTTTCTCCGATCCGAAGACGGTTCACGGCATAGCCGAAGACTATCGTGCATCAGCCTCCATCGACATCCAATACGATGTAGAAGACATCAAAAACAACGTAATACTTCATACTCCACTCCTAGTTCTCTGGGGAAATAACGGTATCGTTGGTAAGCTATGGGATGTAGTAGCCGGTTGGAAAGAAAAAGCATCGAATGTCGTGGGCTACGGCATTCCTGATTGCGGTCACTTTGTTCCCGAAGAGCAACCTGAATTTGTCTTGGAAAAGCTTCTTCCCTTTTTGCGTAGCTACGATAAATAAATGGTTCCTTTCTCGCCTTCATCGCATCATCAACGGAAGAGATCCATCCGTTAATATACATTAGAAGACATCCATTCGCTAACGCAAGTCATAAAAGCCCCCGTAACTAGTACCCGTACGAAGAAATCTGGCAGCCAACAGGACTGCCTAACAAAAATAATCTCTTTTCTTACTCATCAAACACGGTAATATCCTCACCGTCCAAAATACGATTAATGTTTTTCACGGCGCAGAAGTTACCGCACATACTGCAGGTATCTTCCTTTTCCGGCTTGGAGCTTTCCCGATAGCGATGCGCCTTCTCCGAATCGATAGCTAACTCAAACTGTGCCGGCCAATCAAGAACGCGCCGTGCTTCCCCCATCTTGTAGTCCCATTCGATAGCGCCGGGAATTCCCTTGGCAATATCCGCCGCATGGGCCGCTATCTTCGTAGCCACAATGCCTTCCTTTACATCCTCCAGGTTCGGCAAACGCAAATGCTCCGCCGGCGTTACATAGCACAAAAACGCTGCGCCGGATGCCGCCGCCAATGCCCCGCCGATGGCAGACGTAATATGATCGTAACCGGGCGCAATATCCGTTACGATAGGTCCCAACACGTAGAACGGTGCCCCGTGACATAATGTCTTTTGAATTTCCATATTCGCCGCTACCTGATTAAGCGGTAAATGACCGGGCCCTTCGATCATAACCTGTACGTTCTTATCCCATGCGCGCTTCGTCAATTCGCCGAGGGTAATCAGCTCTTCGATTTGCGCCGCATCCGTACCATCCTGTAAGGATCCCGGACGGCAAGCATCGCCGAGGCTCAAGGTTACATCATGGGCCGCGCAAATATCCAGCAGCTCATCGAAATATTCATAAAACGGATTTTCGCGGCCGGTCATCTCCATCCACGCAAACATAATCGACCCTCCGCGGGATACAATATTCATTTGCCGCTTATTCTTCTTGAATCGTTCCGCCGTAGCTTGATTGATACCGCAGTGAACGGTCATAAAATCCACGCCGTCTTCCGCATGCATGCGCACCACATCCAGCCACTCTTCGGCAGTAATGTCCTTCAGCGCCTTATGGTAATATACCACCGCATCATAAATGGGCACGGTCCCGATCATAGCCGGACACTTCGCCGTTAAATGGCGACGGAACACCTTCGTATCACCGAAGGAGCTAAGATCCATAATCGCCTCTGCCCCCATATCTACGGCCGTCTGCACCTTTTGGTATTCCATATCAAGATCCGTAAGATCCCGCGATGTGCCAAGGTTAACATTGATCTTTGTCCGCAGCATAGAACCGATGCCTTCCGGACTGAGCGCACGGTGATGCACATTGCAAGGAATGATTACCTTGCCCTCCGCTATAAGGCGACGAAGTGTCTCCGGTTCCATATGTTCCTTTTCGGCAACCACTTTCATTTGCGGCGTAATAAGGCCTCTGCGCGCTGCGTCCATTTGTGTAGTAAATTTCATAGTGAGTCTCCTCCTGTAACAAACGACTACGCACCACTTCACCGGAAGTGATGCAACAAAAAAGAGAGGCCCTGATGAAGGGGACCTCCCAAAAATGTCTGTCCGTTTGCTTCCTACGTTGGCATTACCCACATCAGGTTACGGGTCGAAGCGCTAGCTTCCTCTCAGCCGACTCCATTGTCAGCTCCCCGGATTTTTAGTTCGCTTTCAGTATAAAAGTAAATATTTTTTCTGTCAACAAGACTATGCTACCATCTATTGCAATCCACCAAGTATAAAAAGTTCGTCCTGTACAAACCCACCCCACTTCTAACTAAATTAATACCTCGTTTTGATAGACTGTTGAAGACAAAATAATCTCTACCGGCAACGCTATACAAAGTATACAAAATCCTATACAACATCATGGGGGTGACAACTTTCTATATCTATCCGTCATACGCATGGATGCCGGTATACGACTGTATTTCCTTGTCAAGTCGCTACGCCCTTACAGATTTCTCATAGAAATGCCACCGAACTTGCATAAGGCTATGCCAATTTTGCGGTTGTCTAATCACGATATTGATAGTATAATTTACGTTGTCTTTTTCACTATATTGTGGATGGATATAACTTTATATAAAACAACCTACTATATATTGATTTTAAATTTAGCCGTATAATTGCGATACGTACCGCCGTTACGGGCTTCTTTGGTCAATGCGTAGGTTATGTATTTGTGTATATATCATCATGTAGTACCCTCGCTTCGGCAGGGGTATTTTGTTGTCTAACAAGTAAGGAGGATCTACCGGCAATGGGAATAATGATTAAAAAACGTGACGGACATTACGAGCCGTTATCCGTCGAAAAAACAAAAAAGATGATTGCCTTCGCTTGCCTGGGGTTGGAAGAAACCTGTGACCCTATCGAGCTGGAAATGGATAGTAAGCTGCAGTTTGTAGACGGCATGAGTACGAAGGAAATTCAAAAAATCCTCGTGCAAACCGCTATCGAAAAGGTCATCCAAAAAACCGACGACGGTTTCGGCAACATGGTCAATCGCATGAATCAGGATTGGCAGTTCGTCGCCGCTCGTCTGTTCCTGTTTGACCTATACAAGGAAGCCGCTATTAATCGCAAATACAAAGCCTTCGGTTACGGCAACTTTACCGCGCTTGTACAAACCTTGGTAGAGAACGGTCGTTATGCTGACTTCTTCCTTACCGAGTACTCGCCGGAAGAATTGGAAGAGCTCGGCGATTACATCAAGCCGAAGCGCGACTATCTGTTCAACTACGAAGGCATCAAGCTCTTGGCCGACCGCTATTTGGTAAAAGGCTATGACAAAGAAATTTACGAATTGCCGCAGGAACGCTTCATGGCCATCGCCATGCATTTAGCACTGATTGAAGGAGATCGCAAGGTAGAGTTTGCCAAAAAATTCTACGATCTCATGAGCCAGTTAAAAATGACTACCGCTACGCCGACCTTGGCCAATGCAGGTACGCCGTTCCATCAGCTGAGCAGCTGCTTCATTTCCGGCGTTGACGACAACCTGTGGTCCATTTACGATGTAAACTGCAAATTCTCGCAGGTGTCCAAACACGGCGGTGCCCTGGGGATTTACCTCGGCAAGGTGCGTGCACTAAACAGTGACATCCGCGGCTATAAAAATTCCTCCGGCGGCGTTATTCCTTGGGTTCGCCTTTACAACGATACGGCCGTTGCCGTTGATCAGCTAGGCAAACGCAAAGGCGGCGCTACGGTGACCCTTGATATTTGGCATAAAGACTTTTACGAATTCGTTGAGCTTCGCACCAATAACGGTGACGATCGCCGTAAAGCCCACGATATTTTCCCGGCCATTTCCATTCCGGATATTTTCATGGAGCGCTTGCTTGCCCGCGAACATTTCACTCTGTTCGACCCGCATGAAGTAGAACGGGTCATGGGATTTGCCTTGGAAGACTTCTACGACTCTGACGACAAAAAAGAATTTACCAAGCACTATCTCATGTGCGAACAGAGTCCGGACCTGCACGGCATCGAAGTAGCCGCTTTGGACATGATGAAGAAAATCATGCGCAGTGCCGTAGAAACGGGAACGCCTTTTATTTTCTTCCGCGATACCGTAAACCGCATGAATCCGAACAAGCATGCCGGCATGATTTACGCCTCCAACCTGTGCCACGAAATTGCACAGAACGTAGGCTTCTCCAAACAGGGCGGTGAAACCATTCATCCGGACGGTTCCATTACGACCACCACGATTACCGGCGACATGGTTACCTGTAACTTGAACTCCATCAATCTCGGCAAGATTACCGATGAAGAGTTGGAAGAAAACATTCGCCTCCAAATTCGCATGTTGGACAATGTTATTTCCATCAACCAGTTCCCGGTATCGGAAGCCCGCGTTACCAGTGAAAAATATCGCGCCATCGGTCTCGGCACCAGCGGGTACCATCACTACTTGGTGCGTCACAACCTGACTTGGGAAAGCGATGCCCATATCGAAGCAGCGGACAAGCTCTTCGAAGACATTGCGTACTACGCCATCAAGGCATCCATGGAGTTGGCCAAGGAAAAGGGGTCCTACCCGGCCTTTGAAGGATCCGAATGGCAAACCGGTAAATACTTTGAACGCCGCGGTTATACATCGCCCCGTTGGCAACAGCTAAAGGCGGACGTCGCCAAGTACGGTATGCGCAACGGCTACCTCATGGCCATCGCCCCTACGGGTAGCACGTCTAACATTGCCAACACCACCGCCGGTATCGATCCGATTTTCAAAAAATTCTTCATCGAAGAAAAGAAGGGCAGCTTCACACCAAAGACCGCACCGGATCTCGATAACAGCACCTTCTGGCTTTACAAAGAAGCGCACACCATTGACCAGCAGTGGAGCATCAAGGCCTGCGCTGCCCGTCAGCGTCACATCGATCAGGCGCAATCCTTCAATTTGTACATTACACCGCAGATGAAGGCCAAAGAAATTCTCGACCTCTATGTAGAGGCCTATAAGCAAGGCGTTAAGACGATTTACTACATTCGCAACCAGTCTCTTGAAATGGACGAATGCACCAGCTGCTCGTCTTGATGACACCGGTCGCCCTCACGCATCCGCTTGCGAGTACTGCACACAGTAACCGGTCCTCCGGAGGATGCCGAGCACAGTGACTACTCCTTTTGATAGCACTAGGCGCGGTGCCCAAGCTATATTATAATAAAAGTAACCGTATGTACGGGCAGTGTTTCACTGCCCGTCTGTTTATCTGATACCCATTACCTAGAAGGAGGTTCTTCCTAATGGATAAAAAATTAATATTCAACGAACACGGCGATCGTGGTACGGAAAGCATGATCGGCGGCAATACTACTAACCTGCGCGAATGGAACCGCATCAAATACGATTGGGCCAATACATTGTATCGCACCATGCTCAACAACTTCTGGATTCCCGAAGAAATTTCTTTAAACGAAGACGTTAAGCAGTTTCCTTATTTGACGGACAGCGAACGCCGCGCCTTCGATAAAATTATTTCCTTCTTAAACTTCCTCGACTCCATTCAAAGTGAAAATCTGCCGAACCTGAGTCGCTACGTAACGGCAGCCGAAGTAGCTTCGCTGCTCAACATCCAAGCGTTCCAAGAAGAAATTCATGCCCAAAGCTATTCGTACATTCTCGACACCGTAACCAATCCGATCACCCGCGATCAGATTTACGACGAATGGCGCACGGATGAACACTTATTGAATCGAAACCGCTTTATCGCCGACATCTATCAGCGGTTCAGCGACGATCCGTCGGAACATAATTTCATTCGCACCATTATGGCCAATTATATTTTGGAAGGCATTTACTTCTATTCCGGTTTCAGCTTCTTCTACACCTTGGCCCGCCAAGGCAAGATGACGGCTACCAGTACAATCTTCAAATACATTAACCGCGACGAAGTAACGCATCTCATTTTATTCCAGAACATCATCAAGGAACTGCGCACGGAGCGACCGGAATTATTTACACCGGAACTGGAAGACGAATTAGTCGACATGCTGCGCCAAGGTACGGAGCATGAAATCGCATGGGGTCAGTACATTACGGATGATAAGATTTTGGGCATCAACAATGTCCTTATCGAACGCTACATTAAATACCTGGCTAACCTGCGTCTCGATGCGATCGGCCTCAAGCCGCTCTACCCGGACATCAAGGAAAATCCTATGGCTTGGATTGAAAGCTTCTCCAATCTGAACAGCACCAAGACGGACTTCTTTGAAGCGAAGGTAACCAATTATACGAAAGCAGCCGCCTTCGACTTTGACGACTTGGAATAAGCATTGGTTTGAAAAATTTTTTGTTTTTCTAAAAAATACACTTGCTTTTTATATGCGTATGGCGTTACAATATTGCCAACACTTAAGCAAAAGGAGCGTGAATACGATGCATAACCGAGTAATGAGCAGCCCATACTTTTTTTGGTATTACTTCTTTACCAACTCTATTGGTAAGGATTGTTTGGGCTGCGCTAAAACTTCGGTTAAGTAATCCAACGCGCTTATAAAGCCAAAAGGCTACCCGTACATCCTTACGGGTAGCCTTTTTATTTTGCTGTAGCGTGTAACTATATTGTGTAGAATAGTAGAATGGTACATTGTTTTGGAGGTCATAACCATGATTGTAACAGTAAAACAAAACGCAAGAGAAGAAGAGATTCAGAGTTTAATTTTATGGCTGGAGTCGTTCGGCCTGCAGGTGCGTACATGGATTGGGGAAAAATATACCCTTATCGGTTTAATCGGTGATACCTCCTCTCTCGACGGCCGACTCATCGAGTCTATGCCGGTAGTAGAAAAAATTACGCGCATTCAGGAACCGTACAAAAATGCAACGCGTCGCCTTCATCCGGAAGATACCGTAGTCGATGTAAGCGGTGTTAAAATCGGCGGTGGTCACTTCGCTATGATCGCCGGCCCGTGCTCCGTAGAATCTCGCGAACAAATTATTGATATTGCCCAACAGGTAAAAGCATCCGGTGCTACCATCCTTCGCGGCGGTGCGTTCAAACCTCGTTCCTCCCCGTACTCCTTCCAGGGCATGGGGGCCGACGGTATTGAATTATTGTTAGAAGCAAAAAAAGAAACGGGACTGCCCATCGTATCGGAAATTATGGACATTTCCCAGTTGCCCCTATTCGAAGACGTAGACATGCTGCAAATCGGCGCGCGCAATATGCAAAACTTCACCTTGCTCAAGGAAGTGGGCAAATTGGATAAACCGGTCCTCTTAAAACGCGGTCTCAGTGCCACATACGAAGAGTGGTTGATGGCAGCAGAATACATTATGAGCGAAGGCAACCATCAGGTAGTGCTTTGCGAACGCGGCATTCGCACCTTCGAAACGAAAACGCGCAATACCTTGGATGTCACCGCCATTCCCATGATGCACGAGCTGACGCATTTACCGGTAATCATCGACCCCAGTCATGCCGCCGGCATGAGCCGCATGGTACATCCCTTATCCTTGGCCGCGACCGGTGCCGGTGCAGACGGTTTAATCATTGAAGTGCACAACAATCCGGCCAAAGCATTATGCGACGGACCGCAAGCCTTGACACCGGATGCCTTCGATGAAGTCACTCGCGATGTAACAGCTTTGCGCAATGCGCTTCGCCGCTAGGAGGCTCTCATGAAAGCTTCACTGCATCACCCAACGAACGAATCGGTCACAGCAACGCACACCGCCGGCACGGAAGCACCGGCGCTTCACAGTGACACGCGGCGCATTGTGGTTCATACCGAGCCGGCCTATACCGTTCACATCGAACACGGTCTGTTAGCCACCGTCGGTCATCATATGCGTGCGTTGGCCGTAGCCGGTCATCCTGTCATCATTACCGACACCCATGTGGGACCTTTATATGTGGATAGCCTCGTAAGCAGCTTACAAGCCGCCGATTACGAGCCCTTGGTATATACCTTGCCGGCGGGGGAAGAATCAAAAAGTCCGGAGCAACTACTGCACATACTCAACTTTTTAGCCGATCACTGCATAACACGCCGCGATGTTCTCATTGCCCTCGGCGGTGGAGTTGTCGGTGACATTACCGGCTTTGCCGCTGCCACTTACATGCGCGGCATTGCGTACGTGCAGATTCCCACGTCGCTATTGGCTATGGTCGATTCCTCCGTAGGCGGTAAAACAGCGGTTAATTTACCGGCCGGTAAAAATTTGTGGGGTGCCTTTAAACAGCCTCGTGCCGTATTTTGTGATCCCGATGTGCTTCACACCTTACCCAGGGAAGAATTCATCGGTGGCTGCGGTGAAGTTGTGAAGTACACCTTTCTGGATAATCCGGCCTTACTGGGCTTGCTTACTAAGGAGCCGTTAACACCACAAAGCTCACATCTGACCGATGTCATCGCCCACTGCGTTGCCGCCAAGGCACGCATTGTAGCGGCGGACGAAACGGAACAAGGGCAGCGCCAATTATTAAATCTCGGTCACACCTTGGCGCACGGCTTAGAAAAATACAGTCATTACACGATGCCTCACGGCTACGCCGTTGCCATCGGGATCGCCTTGATGGCTCATTTGGGATTCACCCATTACGGTCTGCCTGCCGAAGAATATCGGCAGCTCATCGAACTGCTCCGCGCTCATCATCTACCGGTGACGACCGAGGTGCCGCTGGACTATGTATTGGAAGCTGCCCGTCACGACAAAAAAAGTCACGGTCTTGATGTGACTATTATCGTACCTACATCACACGGTCACAGTGAACGCATCACTGTACCGCATGCAACCTTGGCCGAACAATTAACGGCCTCCTTAGCCGATGTTTGATTACTATACCATTAAGCAACACATAGTATTTTTAACATTGGATGAGTCTATAATCGGATCAGCCTGCCGTTGATGTATACATCGTACCCTTACTATTCAATTAGTAGGTACACATGTAATTGAATTGGCATGTAGGTATATAGTATATAATTGATTACTGTATATTACGTTATTATACGTTACTAAAGGAGATGAACTATGCGCACCATTACGGCTGCTATTCCCGGCGGCACAATTAAGGCCATCCCTGCGAAGGCTCATGCGCACCGCGCTCTTATGGCGGCCGCGCTGGCAGACTCCGCTTCTCATATACGATTTCATCGCTCGTCTCGCGACATCGATGCTACCATAGATTCCCTGTGCGGCTTAGGCGCTACCATCGAACGAACCGAAGACGGTGTTCGTGTGCATCCTATTACAACGCCAGCTTCACCGGGGCAAGTACGTCCCCATGAATCGGGTACCACCTTACGTCTGTTACTTCCCGTGGCCGCTGCTTTATGCCGCACCACCGAAGTCGATGCAAAAGGTCGTTTGCCGCAGCGTCCGTTAGAGCCCTTACTGGGACAGATGAAAGCACACGGCGTTACCTTTTCCAAGGATGCGCCTCCCTTCACCATGACAGGACTCCTTTCGGGAGGTACCTTCTCCATGGCCGGCAACATTAGCAGCCAATTCTTCTCCGGTTTGCTTCTCGCCGCTCCGCTGATGGGGGAAACTACCGTCATCAGTGAAGGTCCCTTGCAGTCGCGTGATTACGTGCGCCTAACCATTCGCGTCCTTCAGGATTTCGGCGTCACCGTCAACGTAACCGGCGATACCTTTCATATTCCCGAAGGCAGTCACTATCACGGTGTAAAGGACTATGCCATCGAAGGGGATTGGTCGAACGGAGCCATTTGGCTCGTAGCTACGGCACTGACCGGGCAAACCTTTACGGTAACCGGACTCACTGCCGATTCCGTACAAGCCGATCGCCGCAGTGCCGCCATTATCGAGAAAGCCGGCACTACCTTAACTTATACTGCCGAAGGACTTACCACCACCGGCAAAGCTACCCTGCCGCTTAACGTAGATTTAGAGCAATGTCCGGATTTGCTTCCCATCTTGTCCATCTTAGCTTGCGGCATCGAAGGACGAAGCCGCTTCTTCAATGGCGCGCGTTTACGTCTCAAGGAATCCGATCGCCTGGCAGCCATGGCGGAGATGATTACCTCCCTCGGCGGCAGTGCTCACATCGACGGCGACACGCTGTATGTAAACGGCACCGGCCGACTTACGGGGGGCCGCGCCCATTGCTATAATGACCATCGCCTTGTCATGGCCGGCACGTTGGCGGCCCTCATCAGTGACAATCCCGTCACCCTCAGCGACAGCGAAGCCATTACTAAATCGTATCCGCAATTCTTTGATGATTGGCAAGCGTTAGGAGGTAACAGCTATGAGCTCTGATTTCGGTACTCACATTCACATATCCACCTTCGGTACATCCCACGGCACCGCTATCGGTGCCGTCGTTGACGGACTTCCCTGCGGACACACCATTGATTTGGAAGAACTGCGCCGCTTTATGAAGCGCCGCGCTCCCGGTCAAAGCTTAGTCACCACACAGCGCAAGGAAGCAGACGAACCTATATTTCTATCTGGCATCGTAGACGGTATGCTCAGCGGATCGCCGTTAGCCTTTTATATTGCCAATACCAATCAGCAATCGGCAGATTACAATAATTTGCGCGATGTACCGCGCCCATCGCATGCCGATTATACGGCGCGCGTGCGTTACGGCGATAGCGTGGACATGCGCGGCGGCGGTCACTTCTCCGGTCGTCTTACGGCACCACTATGTTGTGCCGGCGGTATTGCCTTACAGCTTCTCGCCAAGGAAGGTATTCGCGTAGGTGCGCATCTACGCCGCTTAGGCACGGTGAACGATGACGAAGTAAGCTACACCGCGCCCGATATGGACGCCCTTCACAAGGCTGGCTTTGAAACCGTTGCCATGCTATCCCCTACGGCTCGCCTGAACGCTATCAATTTACTGGATCGCCTGCGGAACGATTCCGATTCCACCGGCGGCATCATTGAAGTATTTGCCACCGGCATCCCCGCCGGTATGGGCAATCCTAACTTTGACGGCATCGAAAATCGTATGAGCCGTGCCATCTTCGGTATTCCCGGCGTAAAAGGTGTTGCTTTCGGCACCGGCTTTGATGCCTGTGATCATCTGGGCAGTGAAGAAAACGATCCCTTTGTATTGGAAGACGGCATCGTAAAAACCATAACCAATCACTGCGGCGGTATCCAAGGCGGTATTACCAACGGTATGCCTATTGTCTTGCGCGTAGGTATGAAGCCTACCGCTTCGATTTCAAAACCACAGCCCAGCTTCTCCTTTGAAAAGCAGGAAAATACGTCCCTCTTAATTAAAGGTCGTCACGATCCGTGCATTGCCGTGCGCGCTGTTCCCGTTGTGGAAGCCGTCGTGGCCCTCGTTCTGTTAGACTTTTTAGTAGAAATAAAAAAGGAGCTGCGTTAACCAATGAGTCATACACCGGCCTTCGGACTGCTGGGGCGAACCTTGGGTCATAGTTATTCCCCCGAGATTCACGCAGCCCTGGGCAATCCCGTTTATACCTTATTTGAAAAAGAACCGCATCAGCTGGAACGCTTCTTAGCCGATCCGGAGCTGCGCGGTATTAATATCACCATTCCTTACAAACAAGATGTCATGCCCTATTGTACGCGTCTATCCGATACGGCCAAAAAAATAGGCTGCGTAAACACCATGGTCCGCCGCCCTGACGGTTGGTTCGGGCATAACACCGACTACAACGGCTTTGTATTTTTATTAAAGAACGCCGGCATCGACGTAGCCGGCAAGGATGTTCTTATCCTCGGCGACGGTGCAACATCCGGTACAATCCACACGGTAGTAACCGATTTAGGGGCCGCTCATACCACACATGTATCACGCCATAACGCCCCGTTCTATGAGGACATTGCCGACTTTTACGATACTGCACAAATCATCATCAACGCCACTCCCGTAGGCATGTATCCCAAATCACCGCGCCGCCTCATAGATATTCGCCCCTTCAAACACTTGGAAGGCGTAGCCGATGTCATTTATAATCCGTATCGCACGCAGCTTCTCATCGATGCCGAAGAGATGGGTATTCCCTACAGCGACGGGTTACCCATGCTCGTTGCCCAAGGCGTGTACGCTGCAGAATTATTTATGAATACACAGTTTCCCATCGAACGCATTCGCGAAATGATTACCGCCATGCGCTCGGCACAGGAAAATATTATTCTCATCGGCATGCCCGGCGTGGGCAAGACAACTATCGGCGAAGCCTTAGCCAAAGAGACCGGTCGTCCTTTACTTGACTGCGATGCCATCTTTGAAGAACGCTACGAACATCCGTCACAATACATTAAGAATCACGGCGAACCCGCCTTTCGCGAGAAGGAAACAGAAATTCTAAATGATGTGTGCAAAGAAACCGGCGCTATCATCGCCACCGGCGGCGGCGTTATCACCCGTCCCGAAAACTATGCGTTGCTTCGCCAAAACGGACGCATCTATTGGATTCAGCGACCGTTGGAATCATTGGACACGGCGGATCGCATTCTCTCCACCGGCGGTATCGGCCGACTTCGTGAACTGGCTCGCGTGCGCTATCCTTTATACGAAGCCTTTTCGCAAGCCCAATGTGACTGCACCGATGCCATGGCCGCCGTGCGCTTCATCAAGGAGGAGTTTTATGAACATTTTAATCATCAACGGTCCTAATATCAATCTGTTAGGACTTCGCGAACCACAGCTGTACGGCAGCACCTCCTACCCGGCCCTCTTGGAGCGCATCAAAGCCCATGCGAATCATTGCGGCGTAACCGTTACTTGCCAGCAAAGTAATCATGAAGGGGATTTAGTCGATTATATCCAAGCTGCCTACGGCGTATACGATGGCATCGTCATCAATCCCGCCGCCTATACGCATACATCGGTAGCCTTGCTGGATGCACTAAAAGCTGTCGGCATTCCCACGGTGGAGGTGCATATCACCAACCCGTTGGAACGCGAAGACTTCCGACACATATCCTATGTAGGCTACTATGCGGAAAAAACCATCCGTGGTCACGGCTTGGATGGTTACATCGAAGCCATGGATTACCTCATTGAACGCTACGGGGGATAAGGTAAGCATTTAACTATGACGACTCTACCCTAATTGAATGACTAATACGGAGGAGTGTTATGTTATGAAAAAAATTATATCCATCTTAAGTCTATTTATTATGTTAAGTTGTACAGGCTTGGCTCAAGCAAAATTACCAACTATTGTTTTACCGGTAGGAGAAAATTATATTCTGGGTATTACTCATTACATACCTGAAAGTCAATTGATTAATTATATCGGAGAACCAACAGAGCGGTATCATGGTAATATTAATGTCAATGGCATGTATAAGGGGCCAGATAAAAACAAAGGCGGATTTAATTCTGTTGTAGAAGATAAAGAGATTTTATTTTATAAAGGATTAGGTTTTATTGCCGGTCGTTTTACGAACGATCCAACTCATAAGAAACTTGTGATAGCCACCGTAATTATTGATCGTAGTGCAGTTACAAAAAGAGGATTAGCCGTCGGTGACAGTGAAACAAAATTATTAAACTTATATGGTCAACCCACAGATTTGGATGTAGAAGGTGGCACCGGATATGTGGGAAATCACAAAATAAAGTATGAGTTAATATATAGGTATTCTGTTTCTACTGGTAATGGTGTTATGGATTCCGTATCCCTTGATATGTATGTGAATAAAGGAAAAGTCGTAGCCATTACAACCACGTTATAATACCCGCAAAACAAATAAGTTAACCCCTTACTGAAAAACCGCTATAACATTAGATAACTCTAGTGTTATAGCGGTTTTATATTTTTATTCCAAAATTCCAACAGCTACCAAGCAACTAACACTAATCTATTTTCTATTTCAAACTCATCTATGCACACGGATTAATTTTTGGTCAGTGTTTAGCTAGTTTGGTCAGTGTTTGGTTAGTTGTTTGGTCAGTTTTTAGTTAATTTAGTCAGTTGTTTACCTACCATAAATCACCGGTTACATCTGTATTTTCTATCACAATATCGGTTACTCGGTTATTGTCGTTGTAACCAAAGGTAATACCTGTACGATTACCCGAAGGATGGTCTAGAGAACCGTATATCCAGGCTTGTTTTTCTTTAATAATAAAATCCGGTGTTCCGTATACCTCATACACTTTTTCGAGAGAATCACCTACGGCAACACCCCTGGCAGTTGTAGCATCCCTATTGGTTAGCACTATGTTGGCAACTGTTGCATTATTACCTCGACCAATTAGACCAAAAGCAATCCCACCATACCTGATTATTGCAGACAGGCCATGCTTTTGATTTTCCCAACTGTCCGGCTTCCCCAGGCTTTTTATCACCGCAGATACCGGGGTACCAATATTGACACCAATAACATTCATATCCGCCGCACTCGGCGCTGTACCGAACGATTTCCCATAATCGGCACGAGTGAGTGTGTACTTAGGACCGCTCGGTAATGCAGCATCAGCAACTGTTGTTGCTCCAATAAATCCGACCAATCCCATAACACCAAACAACGAAACTATCCATTTAGATTTCACTTCATTTCCCCCTCTCTCCCTAGGAGCTATCTGCTATGATCTCTATACAATGTTCCCTTGTTTAATTAATTGCTAGAGAATATTGAACCTTAACTTACATCATAAACGCCTAGAAAGCACACCGTTATAATCATCCTACTTATTTTTTATAATCACCTTGCACAACTGAATCACCGGCATCGGTAAATACGTAGTCCGTAATATCCCATTTCTTCGTATCCACGTATTTCTTTTGGAAGTAATCCTTAATGTGCTGCTGCATTTCTTTCTTGAACTTCGTCAAGTCTCCGTTTTCTACAGGAGCCATTGTCTGATTACCGGAAATTAGATTACCTGTCTTACTGTCTAACGTAAATTCAGTACCTTCGTCCGTATATAGCTTGCCATCCCGTTCCGTCATCTTGACCGCTTCCATATCCGTAGGAAGATGTTTAAATTCAAAATCTATTTCTACCTTTGGCATTACACCTGCCGCGTTAGGCTTCTCCGGAATCATGGACAACCAATAGAAAAAGCGATCACCTTTGGCATATTCTTCTTCGTTCAACAATTTAATATCTTTCTTCACATATTTATATTGTCTGAACGTAGATTCATAGGTATGCTCACTTTTCTTTGTCATAGTAATGACATACAGCATATCCGAATCATAATTATAATCGACATTCTTCTTATTCGGTTGCATCACATACGCCCATGTGCCTTCAAAATTAGTGGACGATAAGGAGCCACAACCGCCGAGTACCAACGCACACAGCATGAGCACCATAGCAATGACTACACTTATGTATTTTCTCATCTATAACTCCCCCTTATGCAGCCGCTTGTCTGCGACGGTACCATACAAAACCACCGGCTACTACAACGATAGCCAAAACACCGCCGATGATCATCCCCCACGAACCGGATTTCTTAAATTGGAATTTAATCGGCGTACCTTGTGCGAACACAATAGTATCATCGCTCTTCACCATGCCCTTGCCTACGCTTTCTTTAATGATGGTACCCGGTACGGTAATCGTCGTCGTTCCCGATGCTTGTCCCAAATTAAACATGTACACATCCGGATCGTCGCCATACGGATAAATTACATTAATCGCTTTGTCTCCATTGCTGCGTCCAAAAGCAATCTTACTAATCGATGCTAATTCGTCTTTGTTGGCAAACTTCGTTTCCAGTTTCCAACTTTGTGAACGCATTCCCGGCGTATCTCCGCTGATTTCTTTACCCGTTGCATCTACCGGTACCAGCTTAATTTTTGTCACATCAATGGATTGTGTACCTTCCTTTTTATCCGCCACCGCACTTAAAATATCGTCTTTACTGATCGGTGCCGGCGCTTGAATGGTAGCTTGCCAACTGCCACCAAAATCGGAATCCACCTTAATCTCCGATGTCACCTGCGCACAACCGGCTAGCAGCAGCGCCATAACAAATACACACAATAGCATGAGTCGTTTCATAACATCCTCTCCTTACATAAAACAAGTTTCTATACCAAATAGTATATTTAATTATGCTTTTAGTGTATCATCAGATGTCGAGTGGTTCAACCTCAATAAAAATTATCAGCAATGACACTATGTATCTATATCTGTAGTTTCTTATATTATAGTAAGTTTCTTCTTATATATCTGGATAGATAAAAATTATATTGATAGGATGGTTATGTATCGCAATAACGAAGTTCTTACAATAAACAGCTCCTCTTAATTTATATTTTAAAGTGAATATCTTTCTAGCTTCTTCTGTACAATATCCATTCCTTTCCATAGTCCCTGATATGTTGGACTATTATAGCCTGAGTTATCATGCATATAAAAAGGAGTCCAACTATTACCGGCATTATAAGAAACATATGCAATATCTTTAATAAAAGGAGGTAATACAACTTTCTTATCATCTATATCCACACCGTGCATTCCATGCCCATCCTTCATTTCCGGGATATAAAACCATATTACCTTTGGCACTTTAACCTTTTTTACATTTTCATTCCCTGTAGACGCATCATAGGAAAAAGAAACCCCCACTTCACTTTGAGCCCAAACTACCCCACCATGCTCAGAAATATATTTTATTACCACAGAGCTTGTATCAAGATAAGTAGCATAATCCATATGTCCATAAAGGATCGGATATGAAGTATTCCCATATAAATATTGCGGATAATTTGCAGCCATAACAGAGGAAGCTGATAACACAGCTCCTAAAATCAATGTTGTCCAAACTTTTTTCATAATCATACACACTCCTATCATGATCTAACAACTAGCAGAATATATTTACTCCCTCCATCACTACCCCCTACCATGTTTACTTACAATTTTTCGATAAACAATAAACTTATACATATTTACCAACTACAATACACTTATTTTATGACTTTACAATAACTCATCAGTCAGTAATTATCAAGTTTCTTTGTATCAATAAAGCCTTCTTGCATCACACTAGCAAGAAGGCTTTATTTTAAAATTCATATAACTAACTCATACAACTGTATTTTCTATTATGATTAATGACTGTCTCTTCTATCATGACGTGAACGACAATCAATGTTCCTAACCGCCCGACCCTTATGTCACCTATCGCAGTTGATGACTAAGCCATCTCGCCGATGACTTCTTTCAAAATCCCCACGGCTTTTTTCAGTGTATCCCGAGGAATATTCAGCGCCGGCAATAACCGCACTTTATTTTTGGCTGTCAGCACCACTACACCACGGTTCAGACATTCTTTTGCTATTGTTTTTGCATCGGCTGTGGTTTCAATCCCCACCATCAAACCCATACCGGAAATGCTGAGCACGCCGGGTGCTCCGGTTAATGCTTCGCGAATGTACCGTCCCTTTGCTTTCACTTCGCGTAACAAGGCATCATCGATACGGTCGATAACCGAAATAGCTCCGGCTGCACAAATCGGGTTGCCCCCAAAGGTAGAGCCGTGACTGCCCGCATCAAGCACGCCTTCGGTCTTGTCGTTAAACATGGTGGCACCCATGGGAAGTCCGCCGGCAAGGCCCTTCGCGGTTGACACGATATCCGGTGCAATGCCAAATTGCATGTAACTGTAAAGAGTGCCTGTCCGTCCGTTCCCGGTTTGCACTTCATCTACCACCACCAAGATGTCATGCGCCGCCGCATAGTCTGCCACCTGTTTCACATACCCGGCATTCAAAGGCATAACGCCGCCTTCGCCTTGAATCATTTCCATCATAATAGCGCATATAGATGAATCCGAATCCACCAATTGTTTAAAGGCATCGAAGTCATTGGCCGGTACATGTGCAAATCCTTTGGTGAAGGGATGGAAGTGCTGATGGAACACGTCCTGTCCCGTAGCTGCCAAGGTGGTAATGGTTCGTCCGTGAAAGCTGTTCACCAAGGTAACTACCGTCGTCCGTTCGTCGCCGTATCTATCAGCAGAATATTTTCGCGCTGCCTTAATGGCGCATTCGTTAGCTTCCGCACCGGAGTTAGAGAAGAATACTTTCTTCATGCCCGTCTTTTGACATAGCTTTTCTGCCAAGGTTGCCTGTGGCAATGTATGATACAAATTCGATACGTGATTCAGCCTCTTCACCTGATGAATGACGGCTTGTTGCCATAGGGCATCACCGCTGCCGAACGCAGTCACGCCGATGCCGGATCCTAAATCAATGTATTCCTTTCCCATCGTATCGTATAAGAGCACGCCGTCACCTTTTTCAAAGCACACATCAAAGCGTCCGTATGTATGAGCAATATAGGTTGTATCCAGTTCTTTATAGGATGGTGCACTTATAGGGGAAGGCGCTTCGTCCGCTCCGCCCATATCGTACGCAAACGAGGGTTCCGTATCTGTTGATGTCGTATGTTCTCCGGCACCGTATAGCGTAGTATCCGTCATTATAACCATTATCGGTTCGTTTATTTCCATATATCCCATGTAACTCGCCTCTCTTTATTCTTTTACAAACATGGTGCCCAAACCTTCGTTGGTAAGCAATTCAATCAGTATGGCATGCGGGATTTCACCATTGATAATAAATACTTTCTTTACCCCTTTTTGAATGGCTTCGATACAGCATTCCACTTTGGGAATCATCCCTCCTGCAATAACGCCGTCCGCTACCAGCTTGGTCGTATCCGCTTCGGTCAGCTTCGGCACCAGTGATGTGGGATCGTCCTTATTGAGCATAACGCCGTCAATATTTGTCATGGCTACCATGCATTCCGCTTGTAAAGCGCCGGCAATGTAAGCGGCCACCGTATCGGCGTTAATGTTATAAATCGTGCCGTTATCATCGACACCGACGGAAGCGACTACGGGGATATAGCCATTATCCACCAATGCTTTAATCAGTCCCGTGTCAATGCTGTCGATAGTGCCTACTAAGCCCAGGTCTTCACTTTTTTGATGCACCTTAATCATAGCACCGTCGACACCGCAAATGCCGGTAGCCTTGCCGCCAAGGCTTGCAATGTGTGCCACCAGGCTTTTATTCACGCGCCCAGCCAATACCATTTGCACCACATCCATCGTGGCTTCATCGGTAACACGCAGGCCGTTTTTAAATTGTGAGGCAATCCCCATCTTGCCCAGGGTATCGTTAATGTCCGGCCCACCGCCGTGAACTAGTACGACTTTAACTCCCACTAATGAAAGGAGCAACAAATCCTGCATGACGGATTGTTTGATTTCTTCGTCAATCATGGCATTGCCGCCGTATTTTACTACCACATAGGTGTTCGTATATTCTTTAATGTACGGTACCGCTGCGGTCAACAACTTGGCCCGCATTGCATTTGATATTTCATTCATTGTCATAGTTCTTCCCTCTGTCTTTTCCATATACCTAAGCACTGTATCAACTGTTCGTCCATTCATGGTTCTTTTCTGTGATAAACAATACGCCCCGAAGCGCAAAGGCTCGCTGCGTACTTTCTTTTTCCTCACGCACTACAATGCCAAGCCCGTTGTTTCCGGCAAGCCCAACGCAATGTTCATACACTGCACCGCCGCACCGGATGCGCCTTTGCCAAGATTATCGAAGATGGCATGGACAACCACGCGGTCCTCGTTGCCCGTGACTTTAATGATCATACTATCCTTACCGCTGTTGGTGTTTGCTGCCATACAGCCTGCATTGCCCTCATTGCTGAGTGACTCCACCGTTATCAGCTTCGCCTCTTTATAGGCAGCTTTCAAGGTACTTTCTACATCCGCCGCCGTACCGTGTAAAGCCGCTGTCTGAAATCCGATGCTGACGATCATACCACTGTAGTAATCATCGACGATGGGCATAAAAATCGGCGGCATACCGAGGCCCGTATGATGAACAACTTCCTTCAGATGTTTATGCATCTGCCCCATGCCGTAATGACGCGGTGCATATAAGTCTTGCGACTTATCGGCGCTTTCATAGTCGGCAATCATCGACTTGCCGCCACCGCTGTACCCGGTTAAGGAGGTTACCGTCACCGGATAGGTGGCCGGTACGATGCCCGCCTTTACCAGAGGATGAAGAATGGCTACCATTCCGCTGGCATGGCAACCGGGTACGGCAATGTGTTTCGTCGTAGCAATGCCTTTGCGATAGTCGTCGCTCAATTCGGCAAAGCCATAGGCCCAGCCCGGCGTCGTTCGATGAGCCGTGGAGGCATCGATAATGCGGCAAGGCAACTCACCGATGGCATCGACTACGTCGTTAGCCGCCGCATCCGGCAAACATAAAAAGACAACGTCCGCTTCTGCAGCCAAATCCGCAATTGCCGTTTTATCTTTACGCTTCTCTTCATCAATGGTAAGCACCTCTACATCCGGTCGCGCCGCCAATCGTTCGTAAATACGCAGTCCCGTCGTTCCTGCCTGTCCCACGATAAATACTTTGTGCATTGCTGTCGCACTTGTCATTACCTTTTCCTGTGCCCCCGTCATTACTGTCATTCCTCTCTTTCTATTTCAACGGATAGTCGCCGTAGGTAGCAACCATCACCGCTTTAATCGTATGTAATCTGTTCTCTGCTTCTTCAAATGCCAACGACTGTTCGCTTTCAAACACATCGTCGGTAACTTCAATGCCATCAAGACCGAAGCGTTCAAAAATATCCTTGCCCACCTGCGTATGCGTATCATGAAAGGCCGGTAAGCAATGGCAGAATTTTGTTTGTGCCTTACCGGTCATCGCCATCATGTCCGATGTAATGCGGTACGGCGTAAATTGTGCAATACGTTCGCCCCACAGTTCGTAAGGATCACCCATGGTTACCCACACTCCGGTGTAGATGACATCCGCATCCTTCACACCGGCAGCCACATCATCTGTCCAAGTAACCGTGGCGCCCGTTTCCTTCGCCACCGCTTTACATGCCTTTACAAAAGATCCTTCCGGGAAATATTCCGCCGGACCTACCAATCTAAAGTTCATCCCCAGCTTTACGGCACCGGCCATCAACGCATTGCACATATTGCATTGACCGCTGCCTACATACACAAAGGTTACTTCCGATAAGGGTTTGTCCAATTGCTCCGCCAAGGTGAGGAAGTTAGCCAATGTCTGTGTCGGATGATCCGCATCGGTTAAGCCATTCCATACCGGCACGCCGCTGTAATCGGCCAAAAGCTCTACCGATTCCTGGGCAAAGCCGCGGAATTCAATGCCGTCAAACATAGCGCCCAAGACACGCGCCGTATCCTTTATGGATTCCTTTTTGTTCATCTGGCTGCCCGTCGGTCCCAAATAGGTAGTGTGCGCTCCTTGATCGGCAGCTCCTACTTCGAAAGCGCATCGCGTCCGCGTGGAATCTTTTTCAAACACAAGAGCGATGTTCTTCCCTGTCATGAGCGGTACTTCGCAGCCGGCTTTTTTATCTGCTTTGAGCTTTGCCGCCAAAGCTAAGAGATAGGTAATTTCTTCCGGCGACAAGTCCAACAATGTTAAAAAGTTGTGCCCCTTCATCGTATTCGCCATGCTTATAAGCGAGCCGTCCGCATCGGTTACGCCTATATTCTTCCACGCCTTATGCATCAGTGCATATGCTTGTTGTTTCCCTTGTAAGCCTTCTATATGTAATGTCATCGTAATCCCTGTCCTCTCTGTTATCTAACCTAAGGTGTATCTGTTCTCAGTCTGCCGATTTTGTTTCTAAAAGAACATCCGCCGCGGCTCCGCACATAACGGTGACGCCGGTTTTTAAAATTGTTTCATCAATGATAAAGCTAGCATTATGTAACGCCAGACAGCCTTCGTAGCCGGTGCCGAGCCAGAAAAAAGCACCCGGTTTTTCGGCAATGTATGAAGAAAAGTCTTCCGCACACATCGACGGATGTTCCGGAGTAACTGCCGTAATTCCATATGATGCGGCTACCTTGCGCAGTCGCTGTGCGGAAGCGGTATGGTTCACCGTTGCGTCGTGGCCGCGTTTATAGGTTAGCTCGGATGTAGTATGGAAAAGCATATCCAGTGCTTGCAGTGATTCAGCTAGGCGCGTTTCAATATAATCGCGCTTCGCCGGTGCAAAGGTACGGCATGTCCCTTCCAGCGTAACCTCACCGCAGCCTACGTTATATCGATCGCCGCCGTTAATCGTGCCTACCGTAACCACGATGCTTTCCATCGGATCTGTTTCACGGGCCACAATGGATTCGATGCCCGTAATCCAATTCGCCGCTGCCACAATCGCATCAATACCATTGTGCGGTTCCGCACCATGCGTGCTCTTGCCGGTGATAGTTACATAAAAATGATCCGACGCTGCCATCATCGCTCCGTCACGCACACCTACCGTACCTACCGGCAATCCCGGCCACACATGAAGTCCAAAGATTTCATCCACTTCATCCAGTACACCGGAAGCCATAATGTTCTTGGCTCCGTTAATAAGCGCTTCCTCTTCTGCCGGCTGGAATACAATATACACGCGACCCTGCAAAAAATTCTTTACTTTGTTCAGTACAGCGGCAGCTCCCAAGGCAATGGCCATATGACTGTCATGACCGCAAGCATGCATCACGCCATCATGGTGCGATGCAAACTCCACACCTGTCTGTTCCTTCACCGGCAATGCATCCATATCGGCTCGCAGTGCCACTGTCTTTCCCGGCTTGCCGCTGTCGATACAGGCCACTACGGCATGACCGAATACCTGATCATTGTACGGAATTCCTAATGTATCCAACGTTTGCTTTATGTATAGCGATGTGTTCTCTTCTTCGCCGGATAGCTCCGGATGTGCGTGTAAATAGCGTCGCCACTCTACTACCTTAGGCTCTATGAAAGCAACTCCTTCTTTGATTAGTGCCTGTATGTCTTCATGGTTACTTCCATGATTGCCTTTATTCGTATCTATTTCTTCATGTGTTCCTTCATACGCTGTCATTTACGTTACGCCTTCTTTCTTGTGATCAGCCATTCGCGGCTATTTATTTTTATAATCAGTTTTGTATTTTTATTCCAACGTTAGCGTAATTCTAGCACTACCCAAAGAATAATGCAAGCATTATTTTATATTTATTCAAAATAAAATGAATTTTTATAAAACAAAAGGCCTTCGATAAAATCTCGAAGGCCTTGTTAATTACAGATATCCTATGAAGTTACGTACACCATATAACGCCATACATTATGCAAAATCATACGTATCCTATAAAATTATGTACATCATGTAAAGTCGCACGCATCCTATAAAACCATAGGCATACTTTAAAATTGTACATATCATGTAAAGCCACAGGTATGCTATAAAATAAAAAAGCTTTCGGCCTACACCGAAAGCTTAGATTGCATGGCGGAGAGAGTGGGATTCGAACCCACGGTGCGTTGCCGCATCACTGGTTTTCAAGACCAGCTCCTTAAACCACTCGGACACCTCTCCATACCTTGTCATTGTATCAAACTACAAAGTTCTTTGTCAATGAAAAACACCGATACAAAAACTCCCGCCGGAGCTTAGTTGCTCCAACGGGAGTTCTCTTGGAAAGGAATTATTATATATGGATCTCATGCAGATCCTATAGCACTACGTTATTACAACAGTACTGCCGTAATATGCACCATAACCACAATCGACAGCTTACGCTTCGATAGCAGTTACAACGCCGGCGCCTACAGTGTGGCCGCCTTCACGGATAGCGAAACGAAGACCTTCTTCGATAGCGATCGGAGTGATCAATTCGATATCCATAGTGATGTTATCGCCAGGCATGCACATTTCAGTGCCTTCCGGCAAGTTGATAACACCGGTTACGTCCGTTGTACGGAAGTAGAACTGCGGACGATAGTTGGAGAAGAACGGAGTATGACGGCCGCCTTCTTCTTTCGTCAATACGTACACTTCAGCTTTGAACTTAGTGTGTGGATGAATGGTACCCGGTTTAGCAAGAACCTGGCCGCGTTCGATGTCTTTACGGTCAACACCGCGAAGAAGAGCACCAACGTTATCGCCGGCTACTGCGGAATCCAAAGTTTTGCGGAACATTTCCAAACCGGTTACAACGGACTGGGACGGTTTTTCCTGCAAACCAACGATTTCAACAGTGTCGCCTACTTTGATTTCGCCACGTTCAACACGGCCGGTAGCAACCGTACCACGACCGGTAATAGTGAACACGTCTTCGACCGGCATCAAGAAGGTCTTATCGGTGTCACGTTCCGGAGTCGGAATGTATTCGTCAACAGCGTTCATAAGATCGATGATCTTATCAACATATTTCTGATCGCCTTCGAGGGCTTTCAAAGCGGAGCCTA
>NZ_KE386795.1:22691-687613 GCF_000428745.1 Veillonella magna DSM 19857 | reverse complement strand
GAGCTGACTGGTACTAATAGATCGAGGGCTTTACTTAAGAAGTAAGGAAGAGGATGTACAAAAGTACAATGACTAATGTGAAACAAATACAATAGCTTCTATGCGGTTTTCAGAGTGCAAGCTCTGACAGATTCAGTGGCGATAGCTACGAGGGTCCACCTGTTCCCATCTCGAACACAGTAGTTAAGCTCGTAAACGCCGAAAGTACTTGGCTGGAGACGGCCCGGGAGGATAGGAAGTCGCTGATTGGAAAGAAAGCGTCAACCGAAAGGTTGACGCTTTAATTGTACATATAGAAACTCTTTTGTTATTGCACATACAAGGAACTTGCAGAATAAAGAACTTGTAGAATAAAAAAGACACCGGCAGTTTGTGAAGTGAGCCTCAAATGTTAGATACATTTGGGGCTCATTTCGTTGTTGGTGTCTTTTTTGATGTCTTTTATCTAAGAGTTTTATTCGGTCAATAACTATTTATAGTGAGGGTCTTACTTAAGCTGTTTATAGTGAGGAGGTTACTTATTTTCGTTGTGACGGTTAAGCCATGTGCTCCAAGGTGTGGCGTAATTAGTATAGGTTGTTTCGGTAACATATTGATGGAATAATGCTAACATATCGCTGCGTTGTTTACTGTAAGGCGCTTTCCAACCTTTTTCGTTACCGGTAGCCATGAGAGAGATACCGCCTAAGGCTTCTTGGCGTTTTAAAATATCGTAAAGAGGAACGTGTGGATTGCGCATCATATCATAAAGGGCCATGAATGTTGTGGTGCGGCCTTTACCGGCTTCACAGTGAAAATGTAGCCATGCATTTGTTGGTAGATTGCGATACAACGAAATGAATTGATCGACGATTGTTGCATCGGGCCAAATATGATCGGTAGCAGTCAAGCGCCAGTAGTTGAAACCGGCTTTACGGGCAACCGATGCTTCCGTTGCTACGGACGTAACGGTGATGGTCATACCGGTACCGGCTGTTTTTTCTTTTGTCAGCCGATGAATACTAAGTGATTGTCCCGGTAATGTCTTCACTAATTCTTCTTCGGTGGTAAGAATTTCTTCGGAGGCTTTACCTACATTAATCCAATCGCGTTTGGCGTAGCGACTGATGGGGTAATCATTGACGAAGAGATGCGTTTCTTGACGAAGATCAACGTCGAATACAGGACCATCCGTTTTGCGTTTAATCTCCTTGGCCATGTGTTTAAACTGTTGCACGGTTGGCTGGGAGCTACCGGATATACGAAGTGTATCTAATCCTGTGGTGAAGATTCCCGATAGCTTTGGATTGAGACGAGCATCATTGGTTATCATGCGAAAGCGATCGGGATACTCTCCGTTGTCTTTACTATCATATCGCCAAAAATAATTTGCATAAGGGGCACGCTCTTCCGGCGTAATGCGGTGACGATAGAGTTGATTGGGATTTATGGGAGACGTAGTGGAAGCGTATGCAGTGCTATGGGGTGTAGTGCCTTTCGTAGCGATACTATCCGTGGCGTGCTTTATATTAAGCGTTGTTGTATTGTCTGCGGCTATGACATTGCCGGAAAGAGTAAGACACATCGTAGTTAGAATAGTAGCCACCATGCTTGTAAGAAATAATTTTTTTTGATGTTGGAGCGATACTGATTGGTCATGTAATCTCTTCATGGATAAGACCTCCTAGATAAAGAACGTTTAATACATTAGATATCATCTAGACGTATTGTAATCCCACTGAAATGCATTATGCAATAGGAATGGCAATAGAAATAGAACAAGAATAGCAATAGAACAAGAATAGCAATAGAACAAGAATAGCAATAGAACAAGAATAGCAATAGAATAGGAATGGTAATGGTAATAGCAATAGGAATAGCGATAGCTAGGAATAGAAAGAGAAAGAGTCTTGCATTGTGCACAATGAATATATTATAATTAAACAGTCGGTTTTATTGTGTACTTTATATATCGATAGTTATTGCTCATTTTATATACCGATAGTTACTGAGTACATTGCGTATCGATAGTTACTGAGTACGTTGTGTATCGGTAGTTGCTGAGTACGTTGCGTATCAATAGTTACTGAGTATGTTGTGTATCGGTAGTTGCTGAGTACGTTGTGTATCGGTAGTTACTGAGTGCATTGCGTATCGGTAGTTATTGAGTACATTGCGTATCGGTAGTTACTGAGTACATTGTGTATCGGTAGTTACTGAGTGCTTTGCATATTGGTTGGTACCGTGCACTTTATCATCGATAGTTAGTATGTAACAGTTATGTTGCCACAAATCTTACAATGGGTCGGGGGATACATTGTAGTGAACATAGGAGGAAGTATGAAAGCAGAGAACAAAAAAATTTTAGATGTGATGAAATTCCGTCACGCATGCAAAAAGTTTGATCCTACTAAGCGCGTTAGCGATGAAGATTTTGAAACGATTTTGGAAGCAGGTCGATTGGCGCCGACGTCTTTCGGTATGGAGCCGTTTAAAATTTTGGTTGTGGAAAGTCAGGACTTGAAGGATAAATTGTATCCTGTATCTTGGGGCGCGCAGCGCAGCATCGAAGGGGCTAGTCATTTGGTTATCTTCTTGGCACGTAAACGGGCAGACCTAGTAGCCGACGGCGAATATATTACGCATATGTTAAAAGATGTGCATCAGATTCCGGAAGAAGCTCGCGAAATGCGTCGCAGTATTTATCGCCAGTACAGTGAAAAGGATTTCGGTTTCATTCACTTTGAAGATGCATCCCTAGAGTGGTCTCGCAAACAAGCATACATCGTCATGGCTAACATGCTTACCGCGGCTGCTTACTTGGGTATTGATTCTTGCCCTATTGAAGGCTTTGATTATGCGAAGGTGGCTGATATTTTGGAAGAAGCCGGCGTGCTTGATCCAAAACATTTCGGCGTAGCCGTTATGGCAAGCTTTGGCTACCGCGGGGAAGAACCGCGTCATGAAAAAACGCGTCGTCCTATGAGCGAAATTGTAGAACGCATTTAAAAAGTAGACAGTGTGTATATGCAAGAACCGGCGTAGAGGACACATGCAAGTAAACGTACAGAGTGTAGATCTAATTGCATGATGGATGTTTGTAATAGATATAGGTCTAATTACAGGATGGATGTCTACTTATATAATTGATGTTCGTAATAGACATAAGTCCGATTGCGTGATAGATGCAAGTACGATTACAAAATAAAGGCAGGTCGTATACAAGGTGAGGCTTGTTATTGATAGCGGAGCGATTGTGGTGCAGGATGCATAATAGACATTGTATTCTCCTTAAATGACAGCCGTAACTACTTGACAATGAGAGTGAAGGTCCGATAACTATTGATTATATCGGGGCTTTCACTCTTTTCTATATATATACGGATATAGCAAGAGGAGTACATATAAAATATACATACATGTATTGTATACACACATTCACATTTACGACAAAGAATACCCTATGATATAATTAATATGTAATCTATGTGCAATAGGAGAAGATATGTAGTTAAGATAAATTATTATACAGAACAATAGTGTATTGAAAGAGTGAGGTAGAGTAAATGAGCAGATTGGTTTTCTTTTTTCAGTCCGCTTCGGCAGGGGGCGTATTGTTATTCGTAGCGGCTGTGTTCGGCATTATCATGGCAAACTCGCCATTGGCGCCGGTGTATTTTAATTTTCTTCATATGAAGGCGGGGCCGTTGGATGTTCACCTCTGGATTAACGACGTGCTCATGGCTATATTCTTTTTGTTGGTTGGCCTAGAAGTAAAACGCGAAATGGTTCACGGCGAACTGAACACAAATGCGAAACGTTTCTTGCCCGGCATCGGTGCCTTCTTTGGATTATGTGTGCCCGCCATTATTTACGGTGTACTCAACGGAGGTAATCCGGAGTACATTCACGGTTGGGCTATCCCGACGGCAACGGATATTGCTTTTGCTATCGGTATCGTATCTATTTTAGGATCTCGCGTGCCGGTGGCAATGAAAGTGTTCCTGACAACACTTGCCGTTATGGATGACTTGATGGCCATTGTGATCATCGCTATTTTTTATACGGACACCTTGCAATTCTTTTTCTTGTTTGCAGCGGCGTTGATTTTTATAGCACTTATGTACATCAATAAGAAAAATTATGTGCGCCCGGTTCCGTATATACTTCTTGGCATTGGTCTTTGGTTCTGTATTTTCCAATCCGGCTTGCATGCCACCTTGGCCGGTGTAATTTTGGCCATGACGATTCCCTTCCATGGTGAACGCGACGGTCGCCATATTTCGCCGGTTGTGGAATGGGAACATGCCCTTAGCAATTGGGTTACCTTCCTTATTGTACCGATTTTCGGTTTTGCTAATACCGGCGTTCCCATGGGCGATGTATCCCTCGGCGACTTGGTTCATCCCGTGGTATTAGGCGTTGCCGGCGGATTGTTTGTGGGAAAACAAATCGGCGTGTTCGGTACGATGTACGTGTTGGTAAAAACGAATATCGTACCTATGCCGGATAAGACAAATTGGGTGCATGTATACGGCATTGCGCTGTGCTGTGGTATCGGTTTTACAATGAGCCTTTTCGTAAACCTCCTGGCATTCCCGCCGGGACATGCACAGGAAATGGCAAAGATTGGTATCTTTATCGGCTCTGTTCTTTCCGGCATCTGCGGTTACATCGTTCTTCGCTTTATTGCCAAACCGGCTGAACCGCAACTGAGTAACAGCTAATCGGTGTATTAGTTTTATAATAGCTTTAAAAAAGTACGCTTGCTTTATGGAGTGAGCGTACTTTTATTTTTGTGCTTCGATTATCAAGAAGTGGGAAAACATAGCAGGAAAACGGATAAAAGTGGTGGTTCACACCCATAAAGAGGTGGTATTTTTGACAAAAAGGGCGTTTTACGGTAAAATAGGATTGCATTTAGATACGAGGTGGAAATCTTGAAAAAACTAACTATATTGACTGTTCTCTTCGGTCTAATGATGTCGGTGTGGTCTATTGCATTGGCGGACGTAGGCAGAGGCGATAGCAACAGCGAGGTCGAGCACGTACAGCGCTTGATGATTACACAAGGCTATTTGCTTGATCAAGCGGATGGTATTTTCGGGAATAACACGGAATATGCGGTGCGTGTATTCCAAGAGCAGCATGGTATTCCTGTAACGGGAATCGTAAACTCGAAAACCTTAGCGGCTATGGAAGAGAATAACAAACGATTTGTAGTACAGCAACAATCACGTAATGTGCGCAGTCAGATGGCTGTGTCACGGTATGGCGATCGCGGCCGTCATGTGGAGGATTTGCAGCTGCGCCTAGCAGGCAGCGGATTTTCTCCGGGAGAGATTGACGGTGTGTTCGGTTCCGGTACAGCCAATGCGTTGAAACGCTTTCAGCGTGCCAAAGGCGTAGAGGCCACCGGCGAATTGGATTCGCGTACGCTTCAGTTATTATCTGCAGCGCAAGGGTTCCCTACCAATTATCGTAGGACCTTAACCATGAGTGCCAGCGCGTACTCCGCAGAAGATCCGGGCAACACGGCGTATACGGCGCGAGGCAATTTATTGCGTCGTGGCTACGTATCGGTGGATCCGGACGTTATTCCGTTGGGGACAAAGCTCTACATTGAAGGCTATGGCTACGCAGTAGCCGATGACACCGGCGGAGCTATTGTCGGTAATCGTATCGATTTAGCGATGGACTCACATGGTGAGGCTATCAACTTCGGTCTACGCACGGTTAAAGTATACGTGTTATAGTCACGTGCGTTGATAACAGTGTTTTACAGTGAAATAGTGTATATGTAATTGTTAACATCTAAATGACACCATCCCTTCGACTTCGGTCGGAGGGAATTTTTTTGTTATACAGTTACTATGACACAGTTACTATGACACAGTTACTATGACACAGTTACTATGATGCAGTTACTGGAATACGGGGAAGGTACTTTTGAATGACGGTACCTGTAAACATTTCCTGGATTAAACGATGCGAACGTTCGCCGAGAAAAAATACGGGAATGTAAGGAATTTTTCGGTGAAAGTGTAGGCTTATTTCACAGTTTGTGGTATCCTAGGGTAGGAACCGACGATTTACGGTTCAAACTGTAATTCACAAGGGGGTAGACAGTGGAAAAGGTGCGACGCGTGGAGCGCATGGTGGCGTTGACGAAGCTATTGGTCGATTCGCCACAGGAGCTGATCCCATTAAATTATTTTTGTGACTTCTTTGGCATTGCCAAATCCACATTGAGTGAAGACTTGGCATGCGTAAAGGATTCGCTTCAGCATTTTTCGCTGGGAACATTAGAAACGGTGGCCGGAGCCTCCGGCGGCGTTCGGTTTATTCCGTATCGCAGCGGTGAACGCGCCAATGCGGTACTAAAGGAAGTACAGCGCCGTTTGGAAGAACCGGACCGAATTATTCCCGGCGGCTTTTTATATATGTCGGATATATTATATGATTGGCATATAGCAAGCCGATTGGGTGAAATCATCATGAGCCGCTTTGCGGATACCGAGCCGGATTATATTATGACTGTTGAAACGAAGGGCATTCCTTTGGCGGTCATGGTAGCGCGGGCCTTTAATAAACCGCTCGTCATTGCACGGCGGGACAGCAAGGTAACGGAAGGCTCATCCATCAGCATCAACTATGTGACCGGTTCATCCCGGCGCATTCAAACGATGTCCTTGACAAAGCGCGCCGTTCCGCCGCAATCGAAGGTGCTTCTCATAGATGACTTTATGAAAGCCGGCGGCACAGCCAACGGTATGCGCGAACTGGTGAACGAAATGGGCGGTGTCGTTGTAGGCATTGGCGTACTCGTTGCCACTGCATCGCCGAAGCCTAAGCTCGTCGATGATTACAAAGCGCTGTTGGTACTTAACAACGTGGATGAAGCAATAAAACAAATTGATGTAGAACCTGTGTATGATAAGGTATAGGAGGTAGACATACATGAACAAGGTAGCAGCATTAGTGCTGGCCGCCGGCAAGGGAACGCGTATGAAATCGCGCTTGCCGAAAGTATTACACAAAGTAGGCGGTAAAGCCATGGTAGAACGTGTACTTGATACAGTCAACGCCGTCGGCGTCGATCGCAGCGTTGTCATCGTCGGCTTTGGCGGTGAAGAAGTGCGCGCCTATTTAGGTGATCGTTGTGAATATGTAACGCAGGCGGAACAAAAAGGAACGGGTCATGCCGTACGCGAAGCCAAACCGGTATTGGGTGACTTTGACGGCACCATCGTTTTGATGTGCGGTGATACACCGCTGGTAACGGAAGATACCATCAAGGCATTGCTTAACGAACACGCTGCGACGGGAGCGGCCGCTACCGTATTGACGGCGCACATGGAAAATCCTACTGGCTACGGTCGTATCATTCGCGATGAAGAAGGCAAAGTGCTTCGCATTGTGGAACAGAAGGACGGCACGCCGGACGAATTGGCCGTGCAGGAAATCAACACTGGCATGTATGCCTTTGACAGTCAAAAACTTTGGCCGTGCTTGGCACAGCTTTCCGATGATAATGCACAAGGCGAATTGTACATTACCGACGTAGTGGGCATCTTGGTTAATGCCGGTGAAAGAGTAAGCGCGTACATGACTATGGACGAAGACGAATCGTTAGGCGTTAACTCCCGTGTACAGCTGGCGGAAGCCGAACGGATTTTGCGCAACCGTAAACTTCGCGAACTTATGGATGCAGGCGTTACCATCATCGATCCGGCTACCACCTATGTAGCACCGGAAGTCGTTGTAGGCAGTGATACCATTTTGCATCCGGGCACAATCCTCGAAGGCAACACCGTTATCGGTAAGGAATGTGAAATCGGACCGCATACACGTTTCACCAATGTAACAGTAGGGGACAACAATGTGATTCACTTCACCTATGCCCATGACTGCGAAATTAAAAACGGCACCGACATCGGACCGTACGTACACTTACGCCCGAATACGGTCATCGGCGACAAGGTACACATCGGTAACTTTGTGGAAGTAAAGAACAGCATCGTTGGCGAAGGTACGAAATTCCCGCACCTTTCCTACATCGGCGACAGCGATGTAGGCGGTGGCGTTAACATCGGTTGCGGTACTATCACCGTTAACTACGATGGCAAAATCAAACATCGCACGCGCATTGACGACGGTGCTTTTGTCGGTTGCAATACTAACCTTGTTGCACCGGTACACGTAGGGTCTTACAGTTACATCGGTGCCGGATCGACGATTACCAAAGACGTACCGGACAAAGCCTTGGCGGTAGGTCGTGCTCGTCAGATGATTAAAGAAAATTGGGTCACCGACGACACCTTTAAGAAAAAATAAATCGGTGCATAGGCACCTCACAGAATCAAGAAGTAAATTAAATCACAATAATTTTAAAAATTAATCACACAAAATGGCTGAAATAGTATAAAATAGTAGGCGATGAAGTTACGCAAGCTTCAGTTGTGTAGAGTACAGTTATTAAAGAGGGGTATCAAAACATGGCATTTGAAGACGGTAAGAAGCTTAAAATTTTCACAGGTAATGCGAATCCGGAATTAGCGAAAGAAATCTGCGATTATCTTGGCTTGCCGCTGGGTGAAGCATTTGTTGGACGTTTTAACAATGGCGAAGTACAGATTATGATCGATGAAAGCGTTCGCGGTAAGGACGTATTCATCGTGCAGCCGACCAGCTTCCCGGTAAACGATAATTTGGTTGAACTACTTGTTATGGCTGATGCCTTAAAACGCGCATCCGCACGTCACATTACGGCAGTCGTACCGTACTATGGCTATGCGCGTCAAGACCGCAAGACACGTGGTCGCGAACCGATTACGGCTAAATTGGTAGCCGACTTGATGCAGACCGCAGGGATTACCCGTTTGGTAACCATCGACCTTCATGCCGGTCAGATTCAAGGTTTCTTCGATGTACCGGTAGATCACTTGTTAGGTGCATCCATTTTGGCGAAATACATTAACGAAAAGAAAATGGAAGACTTGATCGTTGTATCGCCTGACCTTGGCGGCGTTACCCGCGCTCGTGATTTGGCTGACCGCATCGGCGCACCGATTGCTATTATCGAAAAGAAACGTCCGCAGCCGGGCGTAGCTAAGGTGATGAACCTTATCGGTAATGTAGAAGGCAAGAACTGCATCATCATCGACGACATCGTTGATACGGCAGGATCCTTGGTAGAAGGTGCGAAAGCATTGAAGGAATTCGGTGCGAAATCGGTTATGGCTTGCGTAACACACGCTGTATTAACGGATCCGGCATGCGAACGCATTGCTAATTCCAACATTAAAGAATTAATTGTAACGAACACGATTAGCTTGCCGAAGGAACATCAGCTCCCCAACATTACCAGCTTGTCCGTAGCCCCTCTCTTGGGTGAAGCTATCATGCGTATTTTCCACGAAGTATCGGTAAGTAATCTGTTCGATAAATAAGTCGACGTATAAGGATTACAACATTGAAAATGGTAGTGGGCCTGGGCAATCCGGGCAGTCAATATGAAAAGACAAAGCACAATATCGGCTTTATGGTCATTGATGCCATTGCCGATACGGTGACGCATACACCGTGGCGTGAAGACATGAAAGCCTTGGTGTGTACCTTTACCTTGGACGGTGAAAAAATTATGCTGGTGAAACCGCAAACATTTATGAATGCCAGCGGTGAAGCCGTAGGACCGTTGATGCGGTACTACAAATTAGACCCGTCCGATGTATTCTGCGTGTACGACGATATGGATTTGCCGGTAGGCAAGATTCGCATTCGTCCGAACGGCAGTGCCGGCGGTCACAACGGAATTAAATCCTTGTTGGCTCACATCGGATCGGATGGCTTTCCTCATTTCCGATTCGGTATCGGTCGACCGTTGCCACAGTGGACCGTCATCGATCACGTATTGGCACCGTTCCCGGAAGACCAACAGGAAAAAGTAAACGACGGCATTGCGGCTATGGCAAAAGCTGTACTGGGCACATTGGAAGTGGGCATTGATAAGGGCATGAACCTATACAATCCTAAACGCCGTGCACCGCGCAGATAACACAAACGTTACTCGTGTCGAGCGGTAACGGTGGCTGATAACGCCGACCGTGCCGGATGGTATGACCCGTAACGGTAACGAACAGAAACATAAGAAAACCCCGTACATAGGTGGTTATAAGAGACTATCTTTGAGATTATTTTCTCGGAGATAGACCCTCTATAACACATAGCCTGTGTACGGGGTTTTTGTATTGACTATAGGACGTCTTCCTTTTGGGCTTTCGTTTTTAACACACATACGGCACTGTTATCAAAAATATATTTTACCTTGCCCTTGGCGGTGTCGCCGATTTTGTCATATAGACGACCGGCACTGTAGGATTCTCCCTTTACCGTGTTGGTACTGTTGGCAACATAACCGATTTTGCCGAGCCCTTCCATGGTAACGCGAATGGCTTCACGGTCATACTTGTTGTCCGGATCTTTTTCGAGATGAACCGTCATACCCTTCTTTAAACATTGGGACCCACTGTAATGGTTCATACCGGTAATCGTAAAATAAATCTTTTTCATACTGACTCCTCCTTAATTGCTTGGCACGATTGTGCCGATTGCTATTTCCGTGTCTTTAGTATAGCACAGAGGAGAGAATTTTGTGTAAGATATAGAGATTTACTTTATGTAAGAAACTGAACAGAATATACGAAGGCAAAGAAAATCTACAGTGCCGGTGTTTGTAATAGATATTACTAGGAAATTATTTTTCGTTATATAAATTTATTTCTTGCGGCAATACTTTGTTTAGTACGATGGCAACCAATGCAGCCGAGGCGATGGTGGAATTTAGGATATAACGAAGAAATTCCGGCAAGGTGGCTACATAATCTTGGGGAAGTAAGAAGAGGGCCAACGTAACAATAATAGGAATACCGATGATAAACATGTTGCGTTCGGTCAATGGCAAATGGCGGATGATGCGGAAGCCGCTAAGGGCAATAATAGAACAAACAATTACAAAGACACCGCCTATTACCGGTGCAGGGATTGAAGCGATAAGGGTGGCTAGTTTGTTGGATAAGCCGAATAAAATCATCCAGAAGGCACAGCCATAAAAGGCGTGACGACTGGCGACGCCGGTAATAGAAATTAACCCGGCGTTTGTGGAGTATCCGGTTACCGGAGTTCCTCCGAATAAGCCTCCGATAAAACAGCCAAGACCTTCACCGATGATACCGCGATCCAGTTGTTTATCCGATAACGGTTGTTCAATAACAGAACTTACGGCGAACCAAGTGCCGGTGGTTTCAGCTAATAACACAAGGTAAATAATCATCATAGTAATGATGGCGGAAATATCAAAGACAACAGGAAAACTTACAAATGCAATTCGTGGCATTGAGAACCAAGGAGCAGCGATGACGGCATCCAAGGAAAAACGTCCCATAGAGGCAGCAGCAATACAACCGGCAATCAATGCTAAGACAACCGATCCGATACGCAACCAATTTCCTTTGCGTCCCAAGCGAATACCCAACATAACGCAAAGTGTTAATACACCGCCGGAAATAAAAGCTAATACAATATTTTCTCCAATCGTACCGGGACCATGAACAGTAAAAATATTTTCTTTTAGTCCTACCGGCATAAGAGAAAGTCCTACTACAAAAATAATTGTGCCACCAACTAACGGAGGAACAAAATAATTAATGCCTTTGCGAATAATGCTACTGAAACCTAATACAGTAGTAATGATACCACCGATTAAAATGGCACCAAACGCAGTACCTAACCCGGTGATACCTCCGCCGGCAGCTAAGGCAATACCAACAATAGATGCTATAGGAACATAGGAAGGCCCTTGGGCAACAGGCAAACGCATGAGAAAACGCGCTTGCAATAATGTAGAAATCCCACAAGCAATAAAAGTAGCTTGAATTAAAAATGCCGAATCACTTAATGACAATGATAAAATTCCGGCAATGATAAAGGGGACTACGTAAATATCCATAGCCAATAAATGTTGAAGTCCGAGAAAAATAGACTCGGCAAAAGGTAATTTTTCATCGGGACCGACAAGCAATGTCCCGTCATACTGTTTTTGTTCGTTCATAGTAGGTGTCCTTTCGTAATCAATTAGATATAGGGAATGGTTGTAACGGTTAGCAGGGATTAATTATTTTTTCTTTTATATACAGAACGACCTTGCACCCAAGTCGATACAATATTGGTACGTTGCCCTAAGAAAATTGTTTTTTGAAGAATATCTTCCGGTGTATCAAAATCGTAGGTACGCAAATTACTATCCGGTGCTTGGGTATCAATCAATAGAGCATCGAAGGAGTACCCCGGCTTAAACAGTCCTGTTTGTAAGGATAATGCAGTAGCACCACCTACCGTTGCCATATAAAGGGCATGTCTGAAATCAAAACGAGAATTTGGACAACCACGTTTCTCCGGTGCTAGTGTATGGTGAACACCGTCCTCGAGTGTACGTGAAGATAAAATAGCTTGACGCATTGCATCAAACATTGATGGGGAATAACCGCCGGAAATATCTGTTGCAAGTCCTACGTTAACACCTTGTTCCAAACGATGGCGAATAGGGGCGATTGCATTGGCGAACAATACATTGGATACGGGACAATGAGCAATGGAAGCGCCACTTTGTTTGAAAAGTAACGCATCTTCATCATTTAAAAATACGCAATGAGCCATGGCTGTTTTGTTAGTGAGAAGTCCAAAATCGTATAGAGCTTGTGTATCACGTTTGCCTGTTCGTTCTTGCACATAGGCGTGCTCCCAATCACCTTCGGAACAATGGGATTGAATAGGTGCATCATAAGTGGAAGCTAATTTTCCCAAGTCAGCTAACACTTCATCGGAACATGTGGGAATAAAACGAGGCGTTACAACACCATAAATACCTTGCGGTGTAGTTTTCGAAAGATGTTGCGTAAAGGATAAAAAGGATTCGGTAGTGGCAACCGCTTGTTCAGGTGAAGAATTACGATAGAAATCCGGGGATTGCGATATATCATCCATAACTACGTTACCAATGAATGCACGTTGTCCTTTATCTGCACAAAGCTGTGCCAGTATACGGTTTGGCTCTAAATGAATCGAACCGAAATATAATGATGTCGTTGTGCCATTCGCTAATAATGTGTCGATGAGATCGGCATATACTGTCTGGGCAAAGGCTTCATCTTGATATGAATTTTCCAGAGGAAAGGTATAGGTATTTAACCAAGTGGGTAAATCGACATGCAGTGCTTTACCTGCTTGGGGCCATTGAGGTGCATGCACATGAGTATCAATAAAACCGGGGAGTAAAAATTGGCTATCCTTCAAATGAATATAGTCTGCATGATTCCTGTGAGTTTCATAGAATTCTTCATAGTTATCATTGGTCGGTGAAACCACATCAGTGAGGACACCATCTTCATTAATGAGGAATAAATAATCTTGCAATACTTCTACATTACCTAAGGTAGGTGTATGAAATGCATTGCCACGTATCATGAGTGTTTTCATATTAACCTCCTTTATTAATTATCTGATTTTATTTTAATATATTTATAAAACGATTGACTAGGGGAACATTATGAAAAGGAAAACACCTAACTATGAGAAATTGATATAAAGATTCGAAAAATCTATGATTATTAGAAAAAAGTATGCAGTTTATTAGCTGATGCGGTTAGAATACATTGTCATCGAATAGGGTGAAGTTGATTTACAACTGTAAGATTATGTCCATACAAAATAAATAGATAGATTAAATTATTGTTAACTACATGTCCTTCAGATAGTGGATATGGTCTTACGCAATTTGGAAAGTGACATATAAATGTGACGATGACACAAAGCGGTTGTTACAATTATTATTTTCGATTATAAAAAGAGTCCTGTATATAGGCATCACGAGTCAGGTCCAGCGAATGATGTTGTTCAACCTATATACAGGACTCTCTTCTTTCAGGTGGTGGGAAAGAGGGATTCATAGATGTCGTAGATGTGTCATTCGTAAGACCTGACCAGCGAGACAGCTATGAATCCCTCTAAATATTTTTACGTCTTACGATATATTAACGGTCATGCCTCGTAATATTTTATTCTCCCGATGGTAGGCGCAAGGTGAATTCGGTTCCTTTATGAAGTTCACTTTTTACGCTTACTGTTCCGCCGTGTACATCCATAATGTGTTTTACCAAGGATAAGCCGAGGCCGCTTCCTTCGTGACGGCTGTTGCGACTTTCATTGGTTTGATAGAATCGCTCGAAGATGCGCGGCAGTTTGTCTTTGGCAATGCCGATACCTTCATCGGCTACGGTAATGAGGGTAGCCTGTCCTTGGCGTTTGGCGCGGACGGTGATGGTATTGTGCGTTGTCTTACTAAACTTTATCGCATTGTCGAAGAGGTTGACAAATACATCTTCCAGTAGTTTGCGGTTGGCAACGACGCGAAGGTTGGCGGTTCGAAAGTCGGTGGTGATTGACTTCGTTTGCCATTTAGGTTTGAGGTGTGACCAGGCACCGGAGATAACATCATCCAGTAGCAAGGATTCTTTGGCGATATCCCGACTGCCTTCTTCGATACGAGAGAGTTTTAATATGTTTTCGATCAGTTCGGACATGTGCTTGGCTGCTTTATGAATGTGGTTGCCCAGCATGGAAACGTCATCACTGCTTTGATACATACCCTTAGCCAATAATTCGGAGTAGCCTTGAATGGTAGTCAGCGGTGTGCGCAGTTCATGCGACACGTTAGAGGTAAATTCTGCACGGTGTTGCTGTTCTTTAAGCTCTTTGGCCATCGTGTCGAGTAAGATAAGATGCTTTGTCCAACGCCGTGCCAGGTAATAGCAAAGGGCGGTGATGGCGATAAAGATGCCTAGCATCCACGGCAGTGCTTGAAAGAGCAGTGCATAAATGGTCGTGCCTACGCGAGAGATGCGCAGTACCGATCCGTCGGCAAGGCGCAAGGCTTCGTAATAGTTGACGGCTTGTAGGGTCGACGAGTGTCGGATGTCACTTCCTTCACCGGTGCGCAGTGCTGCTTGTACTTCCGGACGGTGGCTGTGATTTTCCATCGAGGCGGCATCACTATTGGAGTCGTAGTAGACGTGACCGTCGGGAGAAATCCAGGTGAGGCGTAGCTGCGGATCGACTTTGCTGCTAATGTCTTTCAGTAAGGATAACGAAATTGTTGCGGGTGTGCTCACTGTGCTCTCGGCAGGTTGGCTGAGTGCTACGATGGTTTTTGCTTCCATTAATAGGGCGGTGTGGAAATCTTCTTTCCAACCGGTGTAAAAAATGGTACTGAATAAGGCAGTGCAAAGAATGAGGCATAGCATGCTAATGCCGAAGAGGGCACGGAATAAGGTTTGTTTCATAGGCTAAGCTCCCAGCGGTAGCCGATACCGCGAATGGTTTTAATATATCGCCCTACGGGTCCCAGTTGTTGGCGCAATGATTTGATATGCACATCAACGGTGCGGGATTCGCCTTCGTAGGTAAAGCCCCAGACGGCTTCCATGATGCGGTCGCGCGATAGGGCGATGCCGCGATTTTCCATGAGGTACACCAGTAAATCGTATTCTTTCAGCGTTAACGACAGCGGAGTTCCGTCTAATGTTACTTCGCGACTTTCCGTGTTGACCCGCAGTGTATCGGCGGCGAGTAAGGCAGAGGCTTTCAGGGTGGAACCCATAGTGCGACGCAATAATGCTTTTACCCGCGACACGAGTTCTACCACGCCGAAGGGTTTGGTAATGTAGTCGTCGGCTCCGTCATCCAGTCCTTTGACAATATCATACTCGGTGCCTTTGGCGGTGAGCATAATAACGGGAATGGCAACGGTTGCCGGTTGGCTGCGCAGCTTGCGAAGGATGGTGAGTCCGTCTTCGTCGTCAAGCATGATGTCTAACAGAATGAGGTCGGGGCGGCGCTTTTCCAGAGCAGACCAAAACGAGGTACTGCCTTCAAAGGTATGTACCTCGTAATGATGACCGGTCAAGACATAGGCTACCAGGCCGCGAATACTTTCCTCATCCTCCACACAATACAATAATGGTTTGTTCATGAGTACTTTCTCCTGGGTGATTAATAGTGGCTACTTAGCCAAATCGTCCCGTAATGTATGCTTCTGTTTGAGCATGGGCGGGATTGGTAAACATAATATTAGTTACATCATATTCTATCAAATCTCCTAAGAAGAAAAAAGCGGTTTTGTCAGAGATGCGTGCCGCTTGTTGCATGTTGTGGGTAACGATGACGATGGTGTAGCGGTCTTTCAGTGTCATTACTAATTCTTCGATTTTAGCGGTAGCGATGGGATCAAGGGCACTGGTCGGTTCGTCCATGAGGATAACCTCCGGTTTGGTAGCCAAGGTACGCGCGATGCAGAGTCGCTGTTGTTGTCCGCCGGAAAGTCCGAGGGCGCTTTTGTGTAAACGATCTTTCACTTCGTTCCAGATGGAAGCATTGCGCAGACTTGTTTCTACGATGTCATCCAATTCGCTACGCTTGGTGATGCCTTGCAGGCGAGGACCGAAGGCAACGTTATCATAAATGCTTTTCGGAAACGGGTTCGGCTGTTGAAAGACCATGCCCACGCGATGACGTAAGTCGATGGGGTTAATGTCGTGATAAATGTCGAGGCCGTCCAGGTAGAGGGAGCCTTCGACGCGGGCCCCTTCTTCTAAATCGTTCATGCGGTTCAAGGTTTTTAAGAAGGTGGATTTACCGCAGCCGGAAGGACCGATGAAGGCGGTAATCTCATGACTGGTAATATCCATGGAGATATTTTTTAAGGCATGAAATTGTCCGTAGTAAAAGTTAAGATTGGATACGGAGAATTTCTTTGTCTTCGTAGCAGCCGCTTCGCGACTGGCGATGTTGTCTTTCAGAAAATTTTTCGCCCGGGCTTCGTTCGGTGCATCATGTGAAGAGACGGCGCTTTGACCAACGAGAGGTGATGCGGAGGCACCGGAATGAGTTGTGGATAGTAAGGTAGTCGGGGATAGCGGAGATGATGTTGTTTGGGTAGTTATGTGTGTCATTTGGTAGCTCCTAACATGGTACGAGATAGATAACGATGTAAGTAACGGGCGCCGATGCTGACGGCGAGAACTAAGAGCAACAAGCACAATGCACTCATGTTGGCCATGGCTGCCGCATACGCATTGAGGGCTTCTGTGCGGGAGGCCCAAATGTGGAGAGCCAAGGTTTCACCGGGGCGCATCGGGTTAAAGGGATTGGTTGGGGAGAGTAAATTACTGCTGTTCCAGTTGATGTCCGTACTCATACCGGCGGTGAACATGAGAGCTGCGGCTTCACCGAATACGCGACCGGCGGCGAGAACAATGCCGGTTAAGATAGACGGAAAGGCAGCAGGCAGTAATACATTAGTAATGGTTTGCCATTTTGTAGCACCCATGCCATAGCTTCCCTTGGCATAGCCCGGTGGCAATGCGCGAAGAGCATCTTCGGTGATGGTGGCGATTAACGGCAGGGTAAGAATAGATACCGTCAGTGCGCCGGCCAAGAGGTTCCATTGCGATCCGGTAAGGATGATGAAGACTAAGTAGCCGAAGAGACCGACTACGATGGAGGGCAATGAGGATAGAGTTTCTATGGAGATGCGCATCGTTGTTTGCAGTCGTCCCGGTTTAGCGTATTCGGCCATGTAAATACCGGTACCGATGCCGATGGGAACACTGATGCAAAGTGCCAATACGACAAGGTATATAGTATTAAACAGCTGATTGCCAATGCCTTTAGGGGAAAAGGATAGAAGGGCCGGAGAAAAATCCTTCAGTCCCAACCAAAAGAGGTAGCCGATGATAGCTAACAACAAGGCAAGTGTAGTTACGCTCATGCCATAGAAGAAGGCGGTCATCATGTGATTGACGGTCAGTGCTTTACGGCGGTGGCTGTTAGTACCTGATGGGTTAGTCATGGGTGTCACCTCCTGCATTGGATAGGTAGCGCAGTGTGAAAATAAAGAGTACGGAAATGACAAATAAGAGAAGCGCCATTGACCAAAGGGCCATATTAAACTCACTGCCTTCCATAGTATTGCCCATGTCGGCGGCGATGGCAGCGGTGAGGTTAACGGTAGCATCGAAAAGCGAGGTAGGGAAGGCTTTCATTTTGCCGATGACCATGGCTACGGCGAGTGCTTCCCCGAAGGCGCGGGCAAAGCCTAGGATGAGTGCCGCCAAGATGCCGCGTTTAGCTACGGGCAGGATGATTTGGCGGATGACTTCCCAGCGTGTAGCCCCTAAACCGTAAGCGGCTTGCCGATAGGTTTTAGGGACGCTGTCGAGGGCGTTGATAGTAACGGCAGTTACCGTAGGGAACATCATCAGAGCCAACACAAGAGCCGCAGCTAATACAGAAAAGCCTGTCAAAGAGGGTGTGTATTCACGGATGAACGGCACTAAGACGGTAAGTCCTAACCAACCGTACACGATGGAGGGGATGCCTACAAAGATTTCAATGACCGGTCGCCATATGCGATTGCCCCAGGTGGGGGCGATTTCTGTCATAAAAATAGCAAGGCTTATACTGCACGGCGTGGCGATTATAAGTGCCAGCAAGCAGGTAATGAGGGAGCCGGCAATGAACATGGCAGCACCGATATGCCCGCCGCCTTCCATGGTGTCTGCCGGATTCCACTGCGATGAGATTATGAAATCCAGCGGAGAATGTCCGTACAGCCAGAAGCTGCCGGTACCGCGATATAAGAGAAAGGCACCGATAGCCAAGGTAAGTAGGATACTGGTGAAGCCGACGGTTCGAATAAGCAGTCGGCCCCAGGTGTCATGACGTAATGCTTTGGCAGCGGCGCGTCCCGGAGGGACCACCGTGCGAGAGGTGGTCCCTAGAGAGCCGGATGATGTGTACATAGGTATGCTCCTTAGTTAACGATAATTACTTTGCTTCTTTTATCTTGGACGCTACACCGTAGCCCATGTCTTCGATGTGTTTGCCGAATTCATCGGACATGATGAAGGTGAGGAAGGCTTTGACGGCACCATCGGCTTCACCTTTGGTGTACATGTGCTCGTAACCCCATACAGGATAGCTGCGGTTATAGGTGTTTTCCAAGGTAGGTGCTACGCCGTCAATGGCAAGAGCGGTTACATTGTTTGCATTTTTCAGGTAGGGTAAGGCTACGTAACCGATAGCGCCTTCGGTGGAAGCGATGCTGTGGAGCAAGGTACCGGAGTCATCGGTTTCCAATGATTTGTTGGAGGCTTCCTCTTGGTTGTTTAGTGCAAATTCACGAAAGAGTGCGCGTGTACCGGAGGAAGCCGGACGTGTTACGAGAACGATGGTTTTGTCCGGACCGCCGACCTCTTTCCAGTTTGTAATGTTACCGGTGAAGATGCCGATGAGTTGATCCCGCGTCAAACCGGGAACGGTATCGCCGATGGCTTTATTTACAACGGGAGCAACGGTAACGACAGCTACCTTGTGATCGACGAGGGATTTGGCTTTATCCGCAGGCAATTTTGTTTCGGCAGCTACATCGGAGTTACCAATCATGACGGTACCGTCGGAGACTTGTTTGAGTCCGAGCCCGGAGCCACCGCCGTTAAGGGTAATAGATACATCGGGATGGGTCTTCTTAAACTCTGCGGCTGCATCCTTTACCAGTGGCAGTAGTGCGGAAGAGCCTGCGGCTGTAACGGTACCGCTTACTTTACCTGCGCCGCCGGATGCGGTTTCGCCTCCGCAGCCTACGAGGCCGAAAAGTATAACGCCTGTCATGGCGGCAAGACCTACACGTTTCATAGTTTTCCAAAGACCGGATGTTGTTTGCATTTGTGAATCCTCCTCTGTATGCAAGTATCTTACGAATTTGTTGTTGCCCTTAGTATAACGAAGGTTTGTAAAGAACAGCACAGAGGTTTGTAAAATGTTTGTAAAATATATGGTGGTAACTGCTATTTTATTTACAAGGGATAGCATGCTATCATATAGGGTAGAATATACATGTAGAGTGTGCAGGATAGATACGTAGTAGACTGGATAGATATTGTTAGGAGGATTCATGAATCGCTATTATCGATTTACAACAGGGTTACAGCTGGACTTGAAGGGGTTCATTTGGTTTTCCATGCTGTTTACCTTTTTTCGGTTTTTGTTTATTTGGTGGTTTAGCAGTCAGTTACCGGATGGGACAACGAATTCCGATTGGTGGTTAACGCTGTGGTATGGGTTCCGCTTGAGCTTGAAAACGGTGGGAATTATTGTGCTCGCCGGTTTCATTGGAGCTACAGTACCGGAGACGTTGTATCGCAACTGGCCGGGCGTGCGCATTCGTCACTGGATATACATGGCGGCGTCTATGGTGTTTACGATTTTATTTTTTGTGCGTCTATCCTATTATGAAATTTTTAACTCCGGCTTTAACATGATGCTCATTAATGGTATGAAGGATGACTGGTATGCTATTTTGATGACAGGTATTCATGAGTACGGTTTGTTATGGAAGTTGCCGTTGGCAATTCTTGTAGGGCTCGGGATTACGTGGTGCTGTGTTAAGTTCGTCAATAATACGACTAAAATATATCGGTATAAAGATCGGAAGGATTTGTGTAAAAAGAGTCTGATTTTGGCCGTTGTTATCAGCGTCGTTGCCGTGTTGTGTCGATTTGGCGGGGCGCTGAATTACGAAAAATCCGTCAACTGGGAAAATGCAGCTCGTCTACCTTCTAACCTATTGAATGAGGCGATCTTAGATGATGCACAAGCCTTATATCGAGTGTACAGCATAGAACGTAGACGGCAAAATGCTATGAAAATTCTCTTTTCGCGAGAAGAGCTTAAACAAAAAATTAGTCTTCTAGGGGGGGACGCGAAGGCCTCAACAATTGATGCGGCATTTTCTCATACCATTAAAGAAACTAGGCTAGCAAAACAACCGAATACAGTGGTTATGGTATTGGGAGAAAGTTATGCGTTGTGGCCATTTACAGAAAAATATAATCATCCGGGTGAGTATCTGGTAGAACAAGGTAGAGCTCTAATAGCATCTCCCAATAGTATGTATACGGATGTTATGTTAGCACAGGGAACGGGGACTATGCCGGCTGTTAATGGATTTCTTACCGGGCTAGTAGACATCGGTATGTATCCTAACTACGAAAAGGAAAGTTATCGTCATTTGTACGGAACGGGCATTGCCAATGTGATGAAGTCTTTAGGGTATAAAACAGTATTTTGGTACGGTGGTTTTGGTACTTGGCAAGATGTACGTCAGTTCAGTTTGGCCCAGGGCTTCGATGAATTTTATGATGCCGCCTCGTTACCGCAACAGGGGAGCAACGCATGGGGCGTACCGGATAAGTCACTGTTTGATGGTATCTTGGAGTATATGAAGGCACATCCGGGCGAAAAGGTATTTCATTTTGTTTTGACGATCAGCAATCATCCGCCGTATAGCATTGATTTAGGGGAAGCCGGTTTTAATCCGTTGAAGGTAAAGCTTAACGATACGGATACTATCGAACGAACCCGTGACACGATGCGCGAGATGGGACATATGTGGTATGCGGATCATACTATGGGCGTTTTCGTTAAAGCCGTAGAGGGCATTGATGCGAATGCTTTGTTTGTCATTACCGGTGACCATGCGGAACGATTTACGTTTGCTAAAGAGGTAGATATAAAAACACAGTCCGGTATTCCGGCTATTTTCTACGGACAAGGGATTAAAAAGGAATGGTTGGCGCCAGACAGTTACGGCACGGCGATCCAGATTATTCCTACCTTGGCCGAGTTGGTAGGTCGCAAGGGGCAAACCTATGAAAGCTTACTGCCCAGTCTATTCGATCCGATGCCGTTTGCTTTCAATCATCGGTTATGGATTGACCGCACGGGATTGTATGATAAGCAACGGGATATGCCGGATTCCTATAAGGCAATAGTAAGTGCATATCGGGATATTAGCTTATGGCGCGTATTGCGAGGCAATCAGTTATAAGGTGTTGAGCAGAAAATAAATTATTAATTATTAATTACCAAGTAGAGATAGGAAAGGATGACATAAACTATGGGGAAACGAAAACTGGCTGTACCTGTCGCAAAGGGTCAGACGTATACGGTGCCGATTCACGGCATGGGAAGCAACGGCGAGGGCATTGGTTGCGTTGAAGGCTTTACCGTATTCGTTCCCTTTGCGTTACCCGGCGAAACAGTACAGGCTAAGGTAGATGTGGTGAAGAAAAATTATGCTACGGCAACGATTGAAACGATTGAGGTGGCTTCGCCGCATCGCATTGAGCCACGGTGCTCGGTGTACGGTACTTGCGGAGGCTGTCAGCTGCAGCATGTAAGTTATGAAGAGCAGTTAGCATTGAAAACACAAAAGGTAAAGGATGTCATCGAACGCATTGCCGGCGATGATCCGAATTTGGTGCGGCCGGCCTTGGGACCGGCGAATCCGTGGCAGTATCGCAATAAGATGCAAATGCCCGTAGGGAGTTCTAACGGTGAGCTGGCCATGGGATTTTACGCACGCGGATCGCACGATATCGTAACATATGTAGATTGTCATATCCAATCGGAAGTGAATAATGAAATGGCGAAGGTATGCTATTCCATTATGAAGGACACTGGCATTGCGCCGTATGATGAAGTGCGTGAAACGGGCGTAGTACGCCACATCATCGGTCGTGTTGCCAACGAAGGTAAAGAGAATGAAGAGTGGATGCTCATTATTGTGGCAGCCACAAAACAGTTGCCGAAGCAGGATACTTGGGTCACTCGTTTGACGGAGGCTTTTCCAAAACTAAAATCCATCGTTTTAAATTACAATCCAAAGAAAACCAATGTTATCATGGGGCGCAAGAATACATTGCTTTGGGGAAACGAATATATCAACGATAGTATTGAAGAATTAGATTTCCGCTTGTCGGCACATTCCTTTTTCCAAGTCAATCCGCGACAGACCGAAGTGTTATACGATGAAGCGTTGCGATTTGCGGCGCTTACCGGTGAAGAAACCGTTATTGACGCTTATTGCGGTACCGGCACGATTTCATTGTGCTTGGCACGGCAGGCAAAGGAAGTCATTGGGATTGAAATTGTGGAACCGGCCATTATTGATGCACGGGCGAATGCAAAACGCAATGGCTTTACCAATGCAACGTTTATGGTAGCCGATGCAGCAGAGGCTATGCCTACTCTCTACAAGGACGGTGTGCGACCGGATGTTATTGTCTTTGATCCTATCCGTGCCGGCTGTAAAGAGCCGGTGCTGTACGCAGCAGCGGCGATGGCACCGAAGCGCATCGTGTACGTGTCCTGCAATCCTGCCTCAATGGCAAGGGATATTGCTATTCTGAAAGAAAAAGGCTATCGGTTGGAAGCAGTGCAACCGGTGGATATGTTTCCGATGACTGCGCATGTGGAGGCGGTATGTTTGATGTCTAGGAAAGAGAAATAAATAGCGAAAAGTAGCGTATTTACGGGCTTTTTTGAGATTAGTAGGTAGCTCATGAAAGTCCGTAATTCTTATATTGAAACATATCTACTGTAAAAACGGTCATAGGGTTTAGGCTGTGGATTAGATGTCGTGGGTTGTGGCACTAGGATAGATGTTATCTAGGGTGCGAACTCAATTTGAGTGAGTGATTTAGATGTTGTCTATATTTCCGGATTGAGACTTATGGCATTTCATGTTGTGGGTTCACTCGATGGGTATCGTGAAATAAAAGAAAAAGGATCAATGAACTTACAAGCTGTACTTTCTGAAGAGACTACCTTAAAGAAGCTACTTGAAAGGGCAGGTGTCACATTTGACATTCCAAATAAGCTGTAAAGGGAATAGTTATGACATCGATTATGAAAAATACAGAAACCATCATTTCTTGACAGGGCTAGATGAAAAATTAGACCGTGTTGCTCATCGAGTTTATTATGATTTTTGTGTTAATGGATTCATGGCTAATGATAATGTATACAATTACGGTACAAACATTCATGAAAGACCTGAATTCCTAATGACGCTCGGAGAAGTATTTCCTCAAGCACAAAAAGTTGAAAGTTTCTGGAGAAGTAAAGCTAAGAGCTATAGAGTCGACTTCTTTGTGACTGTTGACCAAGTTCATAGATTCAATTTTGAACTTGATGAATATAGAGACCCTCCTTATGAAGACTGGGATGAGCTTGATGATGAGATGAAACTAAAAAAATGGATGTTATCACATGTTATTGATAGAGCACATGATGATTTGGGCATGACAACCTTATATATAAAAGATGATGTAACAATTCCGGCAAATCAAATCATTTCTGTAATAGAAATATAGCTATAAAGAGTGGTGTATTCACAGAAAAAAAGGTACATTTAAAAATAGTTCGATATATTGACAAGTATGAATGCATCTAATAGAATAAGTGTAGATTTACAGGAAGGAGTGGATACTATGAGTTATAAAGAAGATGTTCGTATGATTAAGGCATTGGCAGATGAAAACAGACTTCGTATTTTGGAATGTCTGCATCATGGCGAAAAATGTGCCTGCGTTATACTTGAAGAGTTATCCATTACCCAATCGACTCTTTCTCATCATATGAAATTGCTTTGCGACTGTGGACTTGTCGATTCTAGAAAAGATGGGCGATGGATGCACTACTCAATTTCAGAGGAAGGGAAAAATCGTTTTAAGGATATGTTTTCTCATTATCTTGAAACCACTGATTCAGATGGTGGATGCAGCTGCGATAAGTGCGAATAATATATTTTAGGCAATCATCTAAGATTGCCTTTCTCTTAAACGCATACATTGATATGTGTAAATATATAAAACTATCAGGAGGTTAAATATGCAATTTTTGAGTACAATTTGGATATTCATACAAGATCAAATTTTAGGAATGAAATGGCTTAGTTCATTGATTGGTAAGTTCTTATACGCTATTGGTTTTGATATATCCGGGAAGATTGGAGGCAGTGTTCAGTTTTTTATCTATGATGTGATAAAAATTGTTTTCTTGCTTTGTGTACTGATTTTTATCATCAGTTACATCCAGAGTTTCTTTCCACCAGAAAGAACTAAGAAGATACTTGGAAGATTTCATGGAATCGGTGCAAACATCATAGCTGCATTATTAGGAACCGTTACACCGTTTTGCTCTTGTTCATCCATCCCACTATTCATTGGATTTACGAGTGCTGGATTGCCATTGGGTGTTACATTCAGTTTCTTAATTTCTTCTCCAATGGTTGATCTTGGGTCGTTAGTCTTATTGATGAGTATCTTTGGAGCAAAAGTAGCAGTGATTTATGTGGTACTAGGTTTAGTTATTGCAGTTGCAGGAGGAACACTTATCGAAAAACTTCACCTTGAAAATCAGGTAGAAGAATTTATAAGAAATGCAAAGCAAATCGATATTCCACAGGAAGAACTAGCGGTTAAAGACAGAATAAAATATGCGTGGGAGCAGGTTGTTGAAACATTTAAAAAAGTCTTCCCATATATTCTTGTTGGTGTTGGAATAGGAGCCTTTATTCACAACTGGATACCAGAGGATATTATAGTGAGATTTCTTGGCACTGGTAATCCATTTGGTGTCATTATTGCCACAATTGTGGGGGTTCCGATGTATGCAGATATCTTTGGATGTATTCCTATTGCAGAAGCACTGCTTGCTAAAGGTGCAAGATTGGGCGTTGTGTTGTCATTTATGATGGGAGTAACCACACTGTCTCTTCCATCCATGATTATGCTGAAAAAGGCAATCAAACCAAAACTCTTAGGTCTGTTCATTGGAATCTGTACCATAGGAATTATTATTGTTGGTTATGTGTTTAATGCATTTCAATATTTACTTATTTAACAGAAGGAGAAGATTATGTCATTATTTGGATCAGGAAAGAAAAAAGAAGAAGTTAAGGTAGGGCCTGCTTGTGCCTGCAATGGAAAAGTAGCTACTTATGAAGCATCATCATGTTGCGGTGGCGGTCAACAAGTAGAAAACTGTTGTGGTGGAGATAACAAGCTTGCAAGCATTAAGGTGCTTGGTGCTGGGTGTAAAAGCTGTCATGAGCAGTATGAAAATGTTAAAAAGGCCATTGAAGAACTAGGGTTAGGCATTGAAGTAGAATATATCACAGATATGGAAAAAGTTATGACTTATGGTGTTATGAGTATGCCTGCAATTGTAGTCAATGAGAATGTTGTGTCAATGGGTAAAGTATTAAAGAGCGCTGAAGTAATTAAGCTGATTGGAAAGCTGGGGTTTTAATGGTAGAGAAAAAGAATGAAGGAATTAATTTTTTCCAAAAATATCTGACAATCTGGGTATTTATATGTATGGTAGTAGGAGTAATCATTGGTAAGTTATTACCGGCCATACCAAATGCACTTGGTAATCTTGAAATATCTGGGATTTCGATTCCGATTGCAATACTTATCTGGATTATGATTTATCCGATGATGCTTAAAGTGGATTTTCAGAGTATTAAACAAGTGGGAAAGAATCCTAAAGGGCTTTTCATTACATGGATTACGAATTGGCTTATAAAACCATTTACCATGTATGGAATTGCATCATTGTTCTTGTTTACAGTATTTAAAGGATTTATTGCACCAGAACTTGCTACGCAGTATCTTGCAGGAGCAGTGCTTCTTGGAGCAGCGCCATGTACAGCAATGGTATTTGTATGGAGTACTCTTACAAAAGGAAATCCTGCATATACTGTGGTACAGGTGGCAACCAACGACTTAATTATACTGATTGCATTTGTGCCAATTGTAAAGTTTTTACTTGGAGTATCAAATGTATCAGTACCCTACGGAACATTGTTTTTCAGTGTAATTCTTTTTGTGGTGATTCCACTTGTTGGGGGTGTATTAACAAGAATAGTTGTAGTTAAAAATAAAGGTATAGAGTATTTTGAAAATATTTTTGTTCATAAGTTTGATAATGCAACCACAGTTGGTTTACTACTTACTTTGGTTTTAATATTCGCCTCACAAACAGAAGTTATCTTATCAAATCCTTTGCACATAGTGCTGATAGCAGTGCCGCTTACGGTTCAGACAGTGCTTATTTTCTTTATTGCTTATGTAACGTCAAAGATATTTGGAATGTCACATGACATAGCAGCACCGGCAGGAATGATAGGGGCATCAAACTTCTTTGAGTTAGCTGTAGCCGTAGCTATTGCATTATTTGGTACAACGAGTCCGGCTGCACTTGCAACAACAGTAGGTGTATTAACAGAAGTTCCGGTTATGCTTGCACTTGTAAAGGTGGCAAATAGTACAAGAGGATGGTTTAAGAAATGATAGATGGAAGAAAAAAGGTAGCATTTATCTGTGTTCACAATTCCTGTAGAAGTCAGATTGCCGAGGCACTTGGAAAACATCTAGCATCTGATGTGTTTGAAAGCTATTCTGCCGGGACAAAAACAAAGCCACAAATCAATCAGGATGCTGTTCGTATAATGAAGGAACTCTATGGAATTGATATGGAAGCAAATGGTCAACACAGCAAGTTAATTACAGATATTCCAGACGTAGACATCTCAATTTCAATGGGGTGTAATGTTGGATGTCCTTTTATCGGCAGACCTTTTGATGATAACTGGGGACTAGATGACCCTACAGGAAAAGATGATATGGATTTTATTAAAGTAATCCGTGAAATTGAAGAAAGAATTATTAAATTGAAGAATAGTTTATAATCATTAGCACCTTGCAGCAATGCAGGGTGTTTTTTTCGTTCATAGAAAATTTACAAAGTGTAATTGTGTCAGGATTGAAAATATCAACCATTTGGTTTATAATGCAACAAATTGAGGTGAGTTTTAGACATGGAGGATAACGATGAAGACATCCGATATGATTAAAGAATTATGTAATAAAAAGAATATAAGCGTTTCGGAACTTGCCAGACGGATAGGTCAGACTCCACAGAACTTTGGTAAGAAACTGAAACGAGATACAGTTACTCTTGAGGAGTTAAAGCAGATAGCTGATGTGATGGAGGTTACTTTTGAACAGTCATTTGTCTTTCCTAATGGAGAACAGATAAAAACAAGTAACGAATAGGCGGTGAGTAGCATGGATACTGTGGATTTGATTATGATTATCTGAGTTTACAACTAGCTTTCTATTTAGCAAGTTGGGAATGTATCGTGGCTCATCATTTTTGCTACAAAAGGATTGGTGCTGATTGACAGTTGGGAAAATCAAGAGAGCATTGACTTTCACCATCAATCACCCATGATGAATAAGATTGCGGAGTTAAGAGATAAATATAATCTTCACATGAAAGTAGAGCGATATCGGTCAGAAGATACGATTCCTGATATTGATCAAAAATATATAAGAAATTGACAACTTCCAGTTTGTAGAGATGACATTAAAAATGAAGTTTAAGGAACAGAGCTTTACCCTGTTTGCCTATACAAATTATAGGGCAATTCAAGGTTATCACAGGCTCAAAACCCTAGATTTTAAGGGGAAAGGTCCGTTCCACCATTTCCTTGTACAATAGGGGTTGAGTATGTTTTTCGTTGAACAACCGAGCCATGTGGAGGCAGTTTCAAAGCTTGTTCGGGTGGAGTAACCATGGGCCTCTGATCGCAATGTGAAATTATAAAATATTACTATAAGGTAAACATATTGATTTTTAATATATAAAGAAACGGTCGCAACTTGTGAAGTGCGACCGTTTCTTCAATCATAATATCTTTGAGGTACGAGCTTGGGATTTGCAGAATGCTTTTGTATCTCGTTTTTATTTATATTATGTAGGACGCAAGGTATTTTATTAAACTATTACCAGGTTTTGAAGGTAAAGAAGGACGGTTAAATAATTGACTGAGATATTTGACCGTGATACATTCATAGTGATTACTCAATAAAATAATTAAATGTACAGGATGGTTAACGTTGTATATTGGGGCGTGCTTTTCAATTATGGAAGCAAGTAATTATAAAAAGGAGGGCTCTGATTGAAAAAGAAAAAAGATACAATTACTGTCCGGTCCAGTGCGGCAGAATATTTAACGTATGTTGCCTCTATCGGTGACCAGACGGATAGTATTGAGATGCGATACGAGGATGAAAATATATGGTTGACGCAAAAGATGATGGCTACGTTGTATGATGTGGATGTTCGTACTATCAATGAGCATATTAAAAAGATTTATTTTGATTCGGAACTTGAGGAAGATTCAACTATCCGGAATTTCCGGATAGTTCAAACCGAAGGTTCCCGTCAGGTAACTCGTGATACAAAGCATTATAATCTTCAAATGATTATTGCTGTAGGCTTTAAGGTTAATTCTGAGCGTGCGGTACAGTTCAGGAAATGGGTGAATCAGATTGCAAAGGATTATACCATCAAAGGTTGGGCTATAGATAATGAGCGCTTGAAAAATAGTGGTACTGTGCTTACTGTAGAATATTTCGATCATTTACTTGAGCAGATTAGAGAAATTCGTTTGTCCGAGCGTAGATTTTATCAGAAGATAACAGATATCTATGCTACAGCGCTTGATTATGACCGCACAGCAAAAACAACAAAGCAGTTTTTTGCAAAGGTTCAAAATAAGATGCATTATGCAGTTCATGGTCATACAGCCGCAGAGCTGATTTATGAGCGAGCAGATGCAGACAAGCCACACATGGGACTGACTACTTGGGCAGCAGCACCGGAAGGTAAGATTGTAAAAAGCGATGTGAGCATTGCTAAGAATTATCTTTCAGAGAAAGAAATGCGTTCATTAGAGCGTATCGTATCTGCATATCTGGATTTGGCAGAGGATCGTGCAGAACGTCATATTCCGATGACAATGGAGGATTGGGCAAAACGACTGGATCTATTCTTGATGGCAGATGACAGAGAGGTTCTTCGAGATGCAGGAAAAATCACTGCTGAGATTGCTAAAGCAAAGGCTGAAACTGAATTTGAGAAATATCGTGTTATCCAAGATAGATTATTTGTATCTGACTTTGATAGGTACATGCTGGAACTGGAAGAGAATGCAAAAAAATAAACCGCCTAAGGCGGTATGTGATGTAACGAAATACAAGAGTGTAGAGAGTTTGTCTTTTTAGTTGCCATCTCATTTAGTTGAAGTATTGTGAGATGATTAAGATAAAATAACAAAATGTGCAATTAAGTGTAATTTAGTAGTTAGAGGTGACAAGATGAGTAATAAGATTACTGGAAAGGAATATCCTTTGCTCAAAATATTTAGTTCAGATTTCGAGTATCATATTCCTACATATCAAAGACCTTATGCTTGGGGTGTAGAACAGGCAGGAACATTGTTTGATGATCTTTATGATTTTTTTCAGTCCGAGAAGTCTGATAACTATTTTTTAGGAAGTATTGTCTTGATTAAGGATGATGAAAAATCTTATGCTAGTGTCATTGATGGACAGCAGCGCCTTACGACATTATCCATAGTATTGGCTGTGCTTGCATCATGTTTTGAAGATAGTAATCTAAAAACAATTTGTATGGGATATCTGCGAGAAGAAGGAAATAAGATCGCTGGCATTAAGGCACAGCCGCGTTTATTTTTACGTGATAGAGATCAAGAATTTTTTAATGTGTATATTCAGAATGTTCAGTTAGATAAACTTGGTAACATCGATGCTGCTACTCTTTTAACGGAATCACAAAAACATATCAAAGAAAATGCACGTATACTGGTAGAGAAGTTTAGGGATGTTTTTCGTAATGATGATGAGTTGTTAGAATTTAGTCAATTTTTATTGAATAGATGCTATTTAATTGCTGTTTCTACAGCGAATGAGGAATCTGCATTTCGCATATTCTCAGTAATGAATAGTCGCGGACTTGATTTAATGCCAACGGACATTGTAAAATCTGAAATTATTGGTAAATTGCCCGAGTCAGAACAAGAAGTATATACACAAAAATGGGAAGATATGGAGACTCTGACAGGAAGAGAAGGCTTTAATGAAATTTTTACCCATACCAGGACTATTTTTGTAAAAGAGAGACCTAAGAGAAATTTGTTGGATGAATTTAGGGAACAGGTAGTAAGAGTTACTACGCCTAAATCGTTAATAGATGATTATTTGGCTCCCTATACTCATGTGTATTATCAGTTAAGGAATAGCTCTTATTCCTCTACTAAGCATGCAGATAAAATTAACTTACTTCTTCGCTGGTTGAATAAGACTAATAATTACGATTGGATGCCACCGGCAATTAAATTTATAGCGGAGCATCAAAATGACTCGGAGTATACTCTTTGGTTTATTCAGAAGTTAGAGCGTCTAGCCTCTTATTTGCTTGTAACGGGAAAAGATGTGAATCATCGAATGGACCGTTATAAGTGGGTGCTGGTTGAGATGGATAGTAGACCCAATAGTTCTTTGTCTGAGCCACTTACAAATATCGAGCTGACCGAATGGGAGAAGGAACAGTTTTTACAGGCTTTGAACGGGGAAATTTACACAATGACAGCTCAACGTCGGAATTATATTATTCAACGTCTTGACTCATTTGTGAGTGCTGGTGGGGCTTTGTATGATTCTAAAATATTTACAATTGAACATGTTCTTCCTCAGCATCCAGCGGCAGGCAGTGAGTGGATGATGTTGTGGCCGAATAAGGAAACACAGGCATTTTGGCTTAATCGAATTGCAAATCTAGTGCCTTTAACAAGACAGAGAAATTCAGCAGCGCAAAATTATGATTTTGGTACAAAGAAATATAAGTATTTTCAGACGAAGAGTGGTGTAAGTGCCTTTGCTCTAACTACTCAAGTGATAAATATTGTTTCGTGGACACCGGAGATTGTAGACAAGAGACAAAAGGATCTTATGGAAGTTTTTAAAGAAGCGTGGGACCTTGAGCCTGCTGAAAATGCTGTTGAAAATGCTAATTATATACTTGCTGGCCGTGGAGCTAATGCAACTGGATATCCGGGCGATGGAGATGAATTTATTGTTTTAGCAGGAAGTAAAATTGCTCCTAGTATCACAGAAAAATTTCAGACCAATTATTTAAGGCAAAGAGAGAATCTAATAGCTGCGGGTATTATTAAAGAAAATCGGTTTACCCAGAATTATACCTTTACAAGCACATCAGCTGCAGCGGCAGTTATCCTGGGAAGGTCGGCTAACGGTCGTAGAGAATGGATGACATTAGATGGAAGATCAATTTCTCAGACAGGACATTGACCATTTAATATGTCCTATTCTTCAACCGCAGTTGCAACCAATAGCACAATGGCAACAGATAGAGGTAAGCCGCGTAAGGAAGGTATCCTGTCATGGATACGCCTAGCATGACGGTGGGCACTAAGGCGGCGATATTCCAGGGGAGCAGTGGCGCGATAACGATAGCAGAGTTTTCTAAATCCATCATAAGTTGTTGATTAGAACTATGATGAGTGCTATCTGTATTAGGATTAGGCTGTTCGTGAGATGTATCGCTTGTATCGGCGGCTGACTCGGCAAGGGAGAGCGTATTGTATGCGGTCCTGGTTAAGAAATAGTTCATTACGATGGCTACTGATTGGTTGGCCCCGATGCCGGCGGTAGCCAAGGCGGTTAGGCATTGGGCGGCAAATAGTGAAGAGCAGTGTTGACAACGATGGTATAGGGATTGAAGTTGTTCCAGTTGGCCGCTTTCTTCCAGCAATGTAGATAAAGCGCAGGCAGCGGTAATGACAATGGCCGGAGGAATCATGGTAATAATGCCGCCTCCCTTAAAAATGGTATACAAGGGGTGCGAAGGGTCCGGAAGATGAAAGCCCATCATTGTCTGATAGAGTAGTTGGGATAATGGTTGATGCTGGACAGTGTAGGCTAAGATAAAAGCAATAACGGCACTGATCAGCATGGCCATACGCACTTTGACTTTACATAGAACCAAGAAAATAATGGTTACAGCTGGCAAGAGAAGCCATGGTGAAATGACGAAGGTAGAGGCGATGTAAGTGGCCAAGGCTGTATCGGTTGTTTCTAAGGGATAACGCCACGAGAAAAGTCCATAAAATATACAGGACAGGACGAGTGCCGGTAACGCTGTGCGGAACATGGGGCCTACATTATCGGGGACGGTTGTTTTGGTCAAGGTGGCGACCAAGGCCGCACTGGATGACATGGGGGAGGCTCTATCACCTACATAGGCACCGGCGATAATGGCACCGGCTGTTATATCGAGCGGGACATGTCCCAGACGTGCTAAAAGTATCAGCGGTAAGCCGATGGTGCCGGCTGTTCCCAATGAGCTGCCGATGAGATAGCTGACGGCAGACGGCAATATAAAGCAAGACAGCAGGAAAAGGGAAGGTACAATGCTTTCCAAACTGTAGATGACAATTGTCGGCAATGTGCCGGATGCTTGCCATAAGGCGGTGATGGCACCGATGAAAAGAAAAATCTGGAGTACTAGCATAGTAGAGGAAATGCCATGCCAAGACATAATACATAAGCGGCGAAGGGGATAATCCTTACCCCATAATGCCAAGGCTACCAGTAACCAACCGATGACCAAGGGATAGCCGATGAAGGTACCGGTGTACAGTGCCCCTAACAAACCTAGTACAGTGATAAAAAGTGCAAGCGGTACCGACCATGCCGTATGTGTTCTTGCCATATGTATCCCACCTTTCTCTTATGAGCTTATTATAACAAATTCGTATTGTTCCGTATAAGAGAGAACTACAGCTATAAAAGGCATATGGCTTTATAAGAGAAAGTATGTTAGAATACAGGCAAAGTAGTGGGTACAGTGATGTCATCAAGGCGTTTTTTATGTAAGAAAGTGTGAATAGACTATGTTAAATCGAATAGAATTTCTAGATATCTACGATGATCCTCATGATCCTAAATCTTTGGAAATTATAGAAGCTTTTTTAGAAGAATGTGACCGGATTCTTTCTTCTGATGCAGAGGAAAGGCCCAAAGAATATGAAAAGGTAAATATACAAAAATAGACCCTGAAAAATATGAACTGACCCCAAATATGTCTAACATTTGGGGTTCAGTTCAATATAAGGGTCTATTTTTATGCCCATTTTTAGGAGGTGATTCAATGACGATGTACTATGGACTTTTTATGTGTTCAATTTCATTTTATAATTAATCAGATAGAATGAAGATAAAATCGAAGGTAGAAAATCTATGCTATAATATAACAAATTATGTATTGCCGGTTCCTTGCATGTAAATTCAAAGGGACAGGGTAGAAAAAGGAGAGATAGTATGAAGGTACGCAGCGTAGGTATTATCGGTGCCGGTAATGTAGGATCCCATGTGGGCTTTGCATTGGCTTCGCAAGGGGAAGCCGATGAAATTTTATTATGTGATATAAAGAAAGAAAAGGCGACAGCGGAAGCGCAGGATTTAAATGATGCCTGCAGCTTTTTGCCGCATAAAATTCGAGCTCGTGCGGTGGAGGCTACGGAGATGGGCGACTGTGATGTAGTCTTTATTGCAGCGGGACCGCTACCGACGGTAGAACAGGATAGACTGGATACCTTGGATGTAACATTAGACTGCTTGGAAGAGGTATTGCCCAAATTAAAAGCATCGGGTTTTAAGGGGTTCATCATATCTATTTCAAATCCGGCGGATGTGATTGCTGCCTTTGTGCAGCGATATATGGAGCTTCCGGCTAATCGTGTCATCTCCAGCGGTACCAGTCTCGACACCGCACGCTTTCAGCATATGCTCAGCAAAGTATTGGGTGTTCATAATTTAGACATGAATGCATGGGTTATGGGTGAACATGGCAGTTCTTCAATGATTCCTTGGTCGGCGGTGGCCATTGCCGGTAAGTCTTTGGATATTTTGCAAAGCGAACAGCCGGATGTGTATCCGTCCTTTGATCGTGCAGCGATGTTGGAAGCGGTAAAGGATCGCGGTGCTGTTGTGCAAGCCGGTAAATCGTGTACGGAGTTTGGCGTTTCTACTTGTGCCGTTCGTATTTGGCGCGCCATTGTACATGATGAAAAGCGTGTGTTGCCGGTGGCGTGTATGTTACAGGGTGAATACGAAAAGAACGGTGGTTATGCATCGGTACCGACGGTTCTCGGTAAAAACGGGGTAGAGCGTATTATTGAAATTCCTATGAACGAAGATGAACGCCGTGCCTTTGATAAAGCGTATGATGTGATTTTAGCGTATACAGAGAGAGCTTGGCGACGCCATATAGGTAAATAGTGTTGGTAGGGAGATGATGGTATGCCCGGTAAATACGGAATTCCTATTAGTGAGATGGCGAAACTTCATGGGTTGCAGCGGTCTACCTTGTTGTATTATGACTCCATTGGTTTATTCAAGCCGGTATTTACCGATGACAACGGATATCGGTACTATAGCCATCAGCAAATCCCGGTACTTCGGGAAATATGCTTCTTAAAATCATTAGGGGTCGGCTTAAAAGAAATTGAATTACATATTAAGAGTCGAGATCCTTTGCGGGAAATGGAATTATTGCGGCAGCAGGCTAAGCAGTTGGAAGAGTTAAAGCGAGGAATTGAACGTAAGCAGCTGGCTCTGCAACAGCGGCTGTATATTTATACTGAAGCCGTATCGGCAGCAGGTAAAGAAAGCAGTGAGCCGTTTCTGCGGACATATCAGGATCGACGGATTATTTTTGCACCGTTTTCTATGAATGATGATGGTGTTTTGCGCCGTGAGGATATTCATCTTAGCTTTATGACATTGTGGCGTGAAATGTATGCGTATGAATTCATGCCGGCGTACAGTTTCGGAACTATATATAAAAAGGAGCAATTATCGACAGATCAGCCTCTATTGGGAGCCGGCAGTTATTTGCGTATCCCAAATGATGGTGGTCATTTTGAAGGTCGTGACAGAATTATACCGGCCGGCCGCTATGCTTGTTATTATAAAATCGGAACGCCTGATGACACGACTCATTTGAAAAAGCTTTTGCAATGGGTAGCTGATGAGGGGCATACCGTAATCGGTGATGCGGTAGATACCTGCTTTTTGGATTCCACCTTTGGTGATCCCGAAGAAGGTAAGGCATTTTCCATGGTACAGGTTCCTGTAGAGATGAAATAACGACTAGTGTAGTCCTTTATTACAATAAAGTATGCGTATAATCTATAATTTGAATAGGAAATGAACGAAAGAGTATTGACTGTAAAGTTACTTTATAGTTTATACTCTTTCTTGTAATACAAAATGTCTACTGACAATTGTCATATGACTTTTGGGTTTATTTGAAAATAAAGGAGAGATTACTATGTTAGCTATCTTAATACTGATTCAGCAGATGTTAGAAGATTTTGCTCAGAAGATGATGTAAAGGACGAATAGTGTTATGAGTTTAGAGTATGTGGTTAGGCCCCGTATGTTGGGGGTACAAGTCAGGTCTTGCGAATGACATTGTACCCCCAACATACGGGGCCTTCTCATATAGTGGAGGAGGCAGAAGCCCCCTCTATACACGGGGCTTCTTATATGATGTGGAAGGATGAGGCGTTGTACCCCCAACATACGGGGCCTTTTCATATAGGGGAGGAGGCAGAATCCCCCTCTATACACGGGGCTTCTTATATATAATAGTGGCATAGATATTGCTTTGTGGGTATACTAGTATGTAGAAACTAATATGTGGAATAAGGCCAAAGAGGCTAGGTTATAGGAGGTATGGAAATTTTATGGAGAAGGTGATATGGGTCGCCTTAGGAGGTGGTCTTGGTGCGGCATTGCGCTACGGTATTACGGAGCTGGCCAATGCGCATGGGGGAAATCTGTTTCCCTATGGCACTATATTGGCAAATGGTATCGGTTCGTTTTTGATTGGACTGTTGTTTGTATTGTTTGTGAATCATACCGAACTGTCTCCATCGGTAAAGCTATTCTTCGTGACCGGCATCTTGGGAGGGTTCACAACATTTTCAACGTATAATATGGAGTTGTTAACATTACTGCGTACCGGTAGCGTACTGGCGGCTGCTGTTTACTTCGGATGTAATGTAGTTGGTGGCTTGCTTTTATGTTGGTTAGGTTATGCGTTGGGGAATGCACTATTTTAGTCTGAGGCTGTATGAAAAATAGCTATTGCAGGATAGGTTTTTATAGAGCTTGATGTATGAAACAGGATGCCGCCTCTAGGCAGTGTTTGTTATGTGATAGTGAAAAGGAGAGAGAGATGTCAGTTGAAAAAGTGAGAACCTATTTAGAAACGTTACGGTTAGATGATCGAATTATTGTATTGGAAAAATCCAGTGCTACCGTGGATGAAGCTGCGGTTGCCGTTGGATGTGAAGGTAAACAGATTGCCAAGACGCTGACTTTTCTTACCGATAACGGTGCCATTGCCATTGTAGCTGCCGGTGATACAAAGATAGACAATAAAAAATATAAAGCACGTTTTCACACCAAGGCAAGGATGATACCCGGCGATGAAGTGGAAAGCTATATCGGATATGCGCCGGGTGGTGTATGTCCGTTTGCTATTGTTGAAGGTGTGCCGGTATATATGGATGTATCATTACAACGCTTTGCTATTGTGTATCCTGCCGCCGGTGATGATCATAGTGCGGTTCGACTTACCGTAGATGAGTTATGGCAAGCAGCGAAGGCAGTGGATTGGGTTGATGTATGTAAACATTGGGAATGACATCGTAGGATGCAGCGATGAAGAAACGCAAGGAGTGAGAAGAATGAATGCAATGATTAACGAATTAAAAGAGCGCCGTAGTATTCGTTCGTTTAAGGCAGATGCGGTACCGCAAGAAGTATTGGATCAAATTATTGAAGCCGGCTTATATGCGGCAAGCTCGATGGGCAAACAAAATACGATTATTGTGCAGGTAGCAAACGAAGAGATGCGACGCACGATTTCTAGTATGAATCGCGAGATTGGCGGATGGCCGGAGTCCTTCGATCCTTTTTATGGTGCACCGGCTATGCTGATTGTATTGGGGAAAAAGGAAAACAGTAATCGCGTGCAGGATGGCAGCTTGGTCATGGCTAACCTCATGCAAGCAGCCCATGCATTGGGTCTTGGTAGTTGTTGGATTCATCGTGCAAAGGAAGAATTTGCTACGGACTGGGGTAAAGCGGTATTGGCTGCGTTAGGCATTACTGAGGAGTATGAAGGTATTGCTCACTGTGCGATTGGATATATAGAGGGGGATATACCGGCACCGGCTCCTCGTAAAGAGCATCGCGTGTATCGGATTGATTGAAGACCTATTTGGGAGATAACTTAGAATTAGCAGATAAAGATGTATTACGTCGCGTTGGTGTTGATGCTGGTAACCGGTTGCGGAAGTGGTAACGGAGGAGCGACGGAGGCTACCGGCACTACGGCAACAACAATGACTCCACAAGGTAAAGCGTTGGTTGTGTATTATTCTTGGTCCGGACATACCAAGGAAATGGCGGAGGCTATTCAAGCAAATACAGGGGCCGACATATATCGTATTGAACCAAAAGAACCGTACACCAATGATTATGATACGTTGGTGCGCTTGGCCAAAGAAGAGCGTAGCGAAGGTAAACGTCCGGCAATGGCAAAAGCAGCTCCCGATTTACAAGGCTATGATACAGTATATTTAGGGTTTCCTAATTGGTGGGGTGATATGTCAATGCTGTTATACACTTTCTTAGATTCGGTTGATTTGTCCGGTAAGAAAGTAGTTGTTTTTGCACCAGCGGGGGTAGTGGTTTCTCGGATACTGTCAATACAATTAAGCGGTTGGAACCGAATGCAACGGTTGTCGAAGGCCTTCATGTGAGGGATAATGCGATTGATTCTGTATCGGGAGCGGTCTCTACTTGGCTAGGCAAGAGCAATAAATAAAAGGAGGTACCTTCATGAAGCGATTCTGGCTGGCAATGAGTATGGTAGTTCTCGGTGTGGCAGCCTTGGCATATGTATATCTTCCGCCGTTGTGGCACGAATGGTTAGGTATTATATCAAATAGTACTTAATGTTTTGTTGATCATAAGTTTTTCCGTAACTATGGTGACGGGGATATTGTTATCTAAGTATCTGTTTGTGGACATAGTTCCTTACACATGGCATAGAGCGTTGTGGGTTTATGAATGGCATACGGCAGCTGATTTGCCCGGCGAAGGCTACGCCTTGGTAGTCGTAACTATGATAGGACTGTATGCGCTTATTGGGTATTGGTTAGGCAATCGTATAGTAAAAAATAAAAGTCCGTATTTAAAAACTCATTTGCCATAGGCTTGCCTTGTGTGCTAGAATAGGGACAGCATTGCGAACGATGTATATATTTGATGAATCGGTTCGCAGCGAAGACAATTGGAGTCGTGCTTAGTGATAGTCTAACAATAACTGTTCGTTACGATACATAGTGTTGTGAATAGTAACGTTGGACCTCGAGCAACGATAGCAAGTATGGCGATGATAAAATCGGCGCTTGAAAGTATTGCTTTCAGAGAGCAGGGATAAGGTGTGAGCCCTGTAGCAATCATCGAGAATGCCTTTCCTTTTGGAGCCGTGAATTGAAATTACAGTAGGTTCACCGTTCGGCCACGTTACGGCTTTGAGAGTACTAATTAGGGTGGTACCGCGAGTTCAGACCTTCGCCCCTTGTCCGGGCGGAGGTCTATTTCTATTAGGAGGTTAGACGCATGAAGGAACAGTTGGACGCATTGCAAGCGGAAGCGCTGGCAAAGATTTCCGGTTGTACATCATTGCAGGAATTGCAGGATGTACGCGTTGCTTATTTGGGTAAGAAAGGGGCCGTTACGGCATTACTCAAAGGGCTTGGTAAGTTAGATAAGGAAGAACGCCCGAAAATGGGGGCTATGGTAAACACGGTACGTGAAGCGTTAGAAGCTGAGCTTTCTAACGTACAGGCGGGATTGGAAGCAAAAGCACTGCAGGCTCGTCTCGACAGTGAACGCATCGATATTACCTTGCCCGGTCGCACGCGTCGCCAAGGTCATTTGCATCCGTTGACGAAGGTTAATGAAATGATTGAAAGTTTCTTTATGAAAATGGGCTACACCGTAGCGGAAGGTCCGGAAATCGAAAGCGATTATTATAACTTTGAATGTTTGAATTTGCCTGCCGATCATCCGGCACGAGATATGCAGGATTCTTTTTACATTACGGATTCTGTGTTGCTTCGCACCCATACGTCGCCGGTACAGGCACGCACATTGCAGAGTCATGAACCGAATTCTCCGGTGCGCATGATTGCTCCTGGTAAGGTATATCGCTGGGATTATGATGCTACACATTCGCCGGTATTCCACCAGGTAGAAGGGCTTGTAGTAGATAAGGGAATTACGTTTGCCGACTTGAAAGGAACGCTGGAATTATTCCTTCGTCATATTTTCGGCAATGATACGAAGGTACGGTTTCGTACCAGCTTCTTCCCCTTCACGGAACCGAGTGCGGAAGTAGATATTTCTTGTTGCATGTGCGGTGGCGAAGGTTGCCGGATGTGTTCGCACACAGGGTGGCTTGAAATCCTTGGATGCGGCATGGTACATCCGAATGTGCTCCGCCTGAACGGCTATGATCCCGATAAGGTAAGCGGCTTTGCCTTTGGTATGGGGGTGGAACGTATTGCCATGCTTCTTTATGGCATTAACGATTTACGCTTGTTCTATGAAGATGATATGCGATTCTTAAAGCAGTTCTAGGAGGTAAAAGGAATGAAGGCAAGTTTAACATGGATGAATGAATATGTGCCTGTAGACATGAATCGTCCTGCTCAGGAGCTGGCTGACGAATTGACACAGGCGGGAATACCCGTTGAAGAAGTAGAAACAGTCGATCCGGGATTGAAGAAAATTTTTACCGGGAAGATTACGGAAATTACAAAACACCCGGATGCAGATAAATTGCAGGTATGCCAGGTAGCCTGCCTCGACACGGACGGTACACCGATTACAAAGCAGATTATTACAGCTGCTACTAATGTACGAGTAGGACAAATTGTGCCGGTAGCGTATCATAAGTCTCGATTGGCAGACGGCACGGAAATCAAGAAGGGAAAGCTTCGCGGGTTGCCGTCGGAAGGGATGTTCTGTTCTGTAGCGGAATTGGGAATTTCCAAGGAGTTGGTAGTACCGGAAGAAGCGGAAGGTATTTACATTTTACCGGCCGATACACCGATTGGCATGGATATTCGCGATGTACTCATGATGAATGATACGGTTTACGAATTTGAATTGACACCGAACCGTGCCGATTGCTTCTCTATGGTAGGACTCAGTCGTGAGTTTGCGGTGTTGACAAATCAAAAAGCGGTATTGCCGGAGATTACGGTTGATGAAAACGGTGAAGCTATCGACGGGAAGGTACAGGTAACGATTGCAGATGGCGATTTGTGCAGCCGTTTTGCAGCGCGGCTTGTAACGGGTGTAACGGTAGCACCGTCGCCGATGTGGTTACAGAATCGTTTGCGCAATAGCGGTATACGCCCTATTAATAATGTGGTAGATGTAACCAACTACGCTATGCTTGAGCTAGGTCAACCTATGCATGCATACGATTATGCACATGTTAAGGGACACAGCTTGACAGCCCGTCGTGCCAACGAAGGGGAAGTATTAAAAACTTTGGATGGCACCGATCGCGAATTGACAACGGACATGCTTGTTATTGCCGATGAACAGCGTGCTGTAGGGGTAGCCGGTGTTATGGGTGGCTATGACAGCGAAGTGACGAACACTACGACAGATGTGCTTTTGGAAGCAGCTGTTTTCAATGGTGCATCCATTCGCCGTACAGCTCGTGCGTTAGGGATGCGCAGCGAAGCATCCGGTCGTTTCGAACGTGGTGTTAATCCGGAATACAGTATTATGGCAATTAATCGGGCTGCGCAGTTATTGCAGCAGTTGTGCCCGGATGCCAAGATAGGTAAGGGTATTGTTGACGTATATCCTAATCCGGCAGCACCGACGACGGTGACTACTACTGCGGATGCTATCAATGCGTACCTGGGTACGGACATTGATGAACAGCGTATGGTGGATATTTTGACAACCTTGTCCTTTGATGTTACCTGTGGTAACGGTTCAATGGTAATCGGTGTACCGTCTTGGCGCGGTGATGTAACGGTTATGCCGGATATTGCCGAAGAAGTAGCGCGTATTTACGGCTATGACAATATTAAGGTCACCACACCATGGGCAGCACTTAACAGTGGCGTGCTCAGCGATCGTAAGCAGATGACTAAAACTATTGCGCATACATTGGCTAATAACGGTCTCAGCGAAATGATTACCTTTAGTTTCATGCATAAGGATAGTTTGGCAAAGCTCATGATTCCGGAAGGTGATGCACGGTATAAAGCAGTACAGATTTTAAATCCGATTTCCGAAGAGTATCCGGTTATGCGCACTACTTTAGTACCTAGCATTCTTGATGCAGCTGTACGCAATCGTGCGCAGAAGAATCATGATATCTGGGCATTTGAAACGGCAGCAGTGTATGAAGAAGCAGCAGATAAAGACAGTTTGCCGACAGAACGATATATGGCAGCCGGCTTTATGACCGGTCGTGCTGATGAAGCACAATGGAGTGTGGCTGCACGTCAGACAGATTTCTATGATGTAAAGGGCGTTGTAGAAGCCGTATTGGCAGCGCTTCGCGTAGAAAATTATACATTAACTACTACGGATGAACCTTATTACCATCCGGGTGTAAGTGCGGCTTATAAGGTAGATGGTGTAACCATCGCTACTTTGGGCGAATTGCATCCACAGGTAGCTAAGAATTATGATTTGGAAGGTAAGTGCTATCTCTTTGAAATCAATATTTCTGCCTTACTTGAAACGGTACGTAGTCAATTGCAGTACACACCGATTAGTAAGTTCCCGGGCATTACCCGCGACTTGGCTATCGTAGCACCGAGGTCGGTATCGGCAGAAACGATTCAACAGATTATCGTAGCCAATGGTGGCGACAAGTTGGAAAGCGCTTATGTGTTTGACGTGTACGAAGGGGAACACATAGCCGAAGGTTTCCGTAGCTTAGCATACACCATTGGTTTCCGCTCGACGGAAGGCACCTTGACTGATGCGGATGTGGATGAACCGATTCAGGCGATTATCAATGCATTGGCCGAAAAGGATTGCAAGCTTCGTTAAGTATTAGTTAAGTATTATACATTTATATAAAAGGCGTCTTGGTGACTTAGGTGATGATTTGCCAAGACGCTTTTTTATGAACATATGCATTCATGAGAGAGTGTTTGCGAAACCTTGAGAGAATGTAACTGATAATTTTGACTATTACCGGGCTTTTTGCTACAATGAATTGAATGAGGATGAAAGCAAATACACAGGCTAAGGAGTTGATCTGCTTGTTTGGTTTTTTACAGAAACTAATCGGTAACAACAGCGCACGAGAGATTAAAAAGATGCGCTCGATTGTAGAAGAAATAAATAGTTTAGAAAAAGATATGACAGGACTTAGCGATGCGTCGCTAAAGGCAAAGACACAGGAGTTTAAAGATCGTTTGCAAAACGGTGAAACCTTGGATGATATTTTGCCTGAAGCTTTTGCGGTTGTACGTGAAGCATCGGTTCGTGTCTTGGGATTGCGTCATTATGATGTACAGCTCATCGGTGGGATTACTTTGCATCGCGGTAACATTGCAGAAATGCGTACCGGTGAAGGTAAAACGTTGGTAGCTACTTTGCCGGTATACTTGAATGCACTGACAGGCAAAGGGGTTCACGTAGTAACGGTTAATGATTATTTGGCTCGTCGTGACAGTGAATGGATGGGCAAGCTTTATAATTATTTGGGTATGTCCGTCGGTCTTATCATTGCCGGTCTTGATTATGGTCAACGTAAGCATGCATACGGCTGTGATATTACTTATGGTACAAACAACGAATTCGGTTTCGATTACCTTCGTGACAACATGGTAGTTCATGCGGAGCAGATGGTACAGCGACCGTTGAATTTTGCTATTGTCGATGAAGTTGACTCTATCCTCATCGATGAAGCGCGTACACCGCTTATCATTTCCGGTCCGGGGGAACGATCCACCGATAGGTATTACACCTTGGCGGCGATTGTCCCTAAATTGGTAAAGGATGAAGATTATACCATCGATGAAAAGCAAAAGACCATTGCGCCGACGGAAGCGGGAATCGCGAAGGTAGAAAAGATGCTTCATGTAGAGAACCTGTATGATTCTGAAAACTTGGAGCTTAACCATTTACTTATTGCTTCGTTGCGTGCGTATGCCATGATGCATCGCGATAAGGATTATGTAGTAAAAGACGGCCAGGTTGTTATTGTTGATGAATTTACAGGTCGACTTATGTTCGGTCGTCGTTACTCCGATGGTTTACATCAAGCCATCGAAGCAAAGGAAGGTCTTAAGGTAGAACGAGAAAGTCAGACATTGGCATCTATTACTTTCCAGAATTACTTCCGCATGTATGAAAAGTTGTCCGGTATGACCGGTACGGCAAAGACGGAAGAACAGGAATTTAATAATATTTACGGCTTAGAAGTATATGAAATTCCACCAAATAAACCGTTACGTCGTATCGATATGCCTGATCTTATTTTTAAAACGAAGGCAGCTAAGTACAGAGCCGTTGTACGCGATGTAGTGGCGCGTCATGCCACAGGTCAGCCGATATTGGTAGGTACTACGTCGATTACACAATCTGAAGAGCTTAGTGATATGCTCACCAAAAGCGGTGTGCCGCATAATGTGCTTAATGCTAAGCATCATGAAAAGGAAGCAGAAATCGTTAAGAATGCCGGTCAACGGGGGATGGTAACGATTGCTACCAACATGGCCGGTCGCGGTACGGATATTAGTCTCGGTGAAGGTGTTGCCGAATTGGGCGGTCTTCATATTCTCGGTACGGAACGCCATGAAAGCCGTCGTATCGATAATCAGCTCCGCGGTCGTTCCGGTCGTCAGGGAGACCCCGGTTCATCCCAATTCTTCTTGTCCTTGGAAGACGATTTGATGCGTATTTTCGGAGCCGATAATATTTCTAATATGATGGATAAGCTCGGTATGGAAGAGGATGAACCGATTGAACATTCCTTGATTACGCGTTCTATTGAACGGGCGCAGAAAAAGGTGGAAAATCATAACTTTAATATTCGTAAATATATCCTTGAATATGATGATGTTATGAACCAGCAACGTGAAGTGTTGTATGAGCAGCGCCGTAAAATTCTCGGCAATGATTCATTGCGCGACACGGTTATGGACATGGTAGATTCTATTATTACCAAAGCGATGGATCACTATGCCGATGAAAAGTTATATCCGGAAGAATGGGATTATGAAGGGTTGTTGAAACACCTTGAAATTTATTTCCTAGATCCGGGACAGATTACAGTGGCACAAATGGAAGAGTTGGGCCGCGGTGAACTGGAAGAAATGTTAATTGATTTTGCGCATAAAGAATATGAAAAACGAGAAGCTCTTATCGGTGAAGCCAACATGAGAGAACTGGAAAAAGCAGTTATGCTCAAAGTGGTAGACAGCAAGTGGATGGAGCATCTCGACTCCATGGATATGCTGCGTGAAGGGATTGGTCTGCGTGCTTACGGGCAGAAGAATCCTCTCGTGGAATATAAATTCGAAGCGTATGACATGTTTGAAAACATGATTGAAGCAATTCAGGAAGATACGGTTATGTATCTCTATCGAATTCGTATCGAATTGGCAGAAGCAGTGGAAGGTGAAGAAGAAACCAGCGATCCGCTGAAGAATGCGCAAACCCATCATGACGATGTGTTGGAGCCGCAAGATGTAGATTAGACTGAAAATGGCTCGTTGCAATCGTCGCGACGGCCATTTTCTGTTTTTATAATCGTTGTTTTACCGGTAGATACCGTAAGGTGTTTGCCAAGGAAAGAGGTGAAAAATTTGCTAGAGGATTTGAAAGGTCCCATCGAAAATCTGGAAGAGCGAATTTATGGAATGAGGGATTCACTTTAACATCGCTCAAAAGGAAGACCGTATATTTACATTAGATGTTAAGATGAGTGATCCTACCTTCTGGGATAATCCAGAAGAAGCGCGAGAAATCTCACAGGAAGCGACACAGCTAAAAGATGCTGTGGAAGGCTATAAATCGTTGGTTAACGATATTGAGGATGCTCGCTTGATGCTGGAAATGGCCATCGAAGAGGAAGATGTGTCCATGGAAAAAGAGATTGCCGATTTTGTAGAAGGCATTCATCAAGAGGTGGAAAAACGTGAAGTACTCTTGCTCCTCAGTGGTGAGTATGATAAGAATAATGCTATTCTTACATTCCATGCCGGTGCGGGCGGAACGGAGGCACAGGACTGGGCATCCATGCTTATCCGTATGTATTTGCGATGGGCAGAAAAACATGGCTTTGGCATTACTATGATGGACGAGCAGCCCGGTGATGAAGCCGGTATTAAGAGTGCCACGTTCCTTATTAAAGGAGAAAACGCATTTGGGTACTTACGTTCTGAAAAAGGAGTTCATCGATTGGTACGTATTTCACCGTTTGATGCGGCAGCCCGTCGTCATACATCTTTTGCGGCTGTAGACGTTATGCCGGAAATCGACGATACTGTGGAAATACATTTAGATATGAAGGACGTTCAGGTAGATACATATCGAGCCAGCGGTGCCGGCGGTCAGCATATTAACAAGACAGACTCCGCCGTGCGTATGACACACCGCCCGACCGGGATTGTCGTACAATGTCAAAGTGAACGTTCACAGATTCAAAACCGTGAACAGGCGTTACGTTTATTGCGTGCTAAATTATTTGAATTAGAATTGGAAAAACAGGCGGAATTAAAGGAAAAAATCGGTGGTACCTACCAAGCTATCGAGTGGGGCAGCCAGATTCGTTCCTATGTATTCCATCCGTACAACATGGTAAAGGATCATCGCACCGGTGTTGAAACCGGTAATGTGCAAGCTGTGATGGATGGTAACCTGGATGAATTTATTGAAGGATTTTTGAAAAAAGAAGCTAATCTTTCCTATTAACGGCCCGCCATTTACAGTATGCTGCTAAGGTGGCTATAAAAAGTTCGTTACATGAAGTATGGAGCGGTAGATGAAAAAATTTATTTTATTTCTGGTGATTCTCGTCGGTATTGTGTTGGGCGCTGCGCAGATGTTCCTGCCTTCCTTTGTGAGTACGCAATTGGAAAAGCAAATTAGCGAGCGCTTGGAGGCGGATACAGTATCCGTCAGAGCTGAATCGTCGCCGGCTATTAAGTTAGCCTTAGGTGATGTGGCCGTATTCCGCGGCGATGTGGAAAATGTATCTTTGGGACGACTGAATTTTGCAGATGTTCATTTCGATATTTCCAATATGAAACTGGATGTGCTGCAGCTCCTGTTGAATCGTCAAGTGGTGATTACCGATATGGGGCGCGGTGAGATTGAAGGAACCGTAACGCAGGATGATTTGCAGCGGTTTATGGAAAATTCCGTACACGGACTGACAATTTCTAATGTGGAAGTGACAGCCGGCGGAATTACGGTCAACGGCAGCATTGATATCGGCGGTATTATTTCTGGTGATGCGGAAATCAAAGGAACTCTCGAACTTGATGGTAACTCCTTGGTATTTTCACCACAGCGTTTTGCCATTAACGGTATTGGCGTCGGTGGTTTGAATACTGCTATTTTGAAACGAATTGTTATTTATGATTTTGAGAAATTCCCGATTCCGGTGGATGCAGAACGCATCGACACCTCTAACGGAGAAATTCATATTTTTGTAAAACCAAAAGCAAAGTAAGAAAGGCAGAGCAGTGAACAGAGCAATGCAACAAAAGAAATACTATTCACCGGTGCTGGTTATATGTATTATAATCGGGCTGTTGGCAGGCCTGTTTCTGGTGCATCAGCGCTATCAAATCGAACAAGCACAACATCAAATTGAAAATATTGTGGAGTATGATGGCGTGCTAAGAGCCTCCTCGTTTGAGAAACGAAGCACCGAAGACGCCTTTGCTGCCCTGCGTGATGCGGGTGTAACGGCTATGGCCATCTACGATCGCACGTTGGAAAAGGCCCATGATGCCGGTGAGATTGCCGTATATAGCGGTGAAGAAGCACGGCGTCTAACCTTGTATGGCATTGAACCGCAGGCCGGTACTACTTATGTGGGAAGCTTGCCGGGCAAAGAAGGCTACTATCGTGAAATCAAGGAGGACTTGATTCGCCGTGTAGGGCAGGATAAAGTACGGGTATTGTACAGTGACCGCGGTGAGGTGTTAGCTTTAACGCAGCCTCATCAGGCGTTGATGGAAATGAAGCTGGGTATTTCCCGCTTACAAGCACAAGCTGTAAGTAATGCAGGTTTTAATGTTATTGTACGACCTACCAATTATAAAAATGAAACTAAAGCCGATGTAGAGCATGTGTTTAACCGCATCAAAGGGATTCCGAATGTGACGGGAATGGTCTTCGTAGGCAAAGAAGCGTTGGGATATCCGAAGAATTTGGACTTAACTGAAGAATTGTTGAAGGAAAACCACATTCCGGTTATGGGAATCGAAGCGGTTAATCAATTGCAGTATGATCCGCAAGCCGGATTTGATGAGTTAGCCGCTAAGTCGGAATACAGTGTAGGACGCTTGTATACAGTTACGAAAGAGGAAATGAAAAAACTGAGTCCTACCGAAGTAGCGCAGTGGTTCTACATTAGTGATATTGAACGTAATATCCGCTTTAATCTGTATCCGATTTACGAAGAAGGTAAGAACAATGAAACAGCACTGCAGACAAGTATCGGTTATATGAAGGATGTGAAGGATAAATTAGAGGACCGCGGCTTTACCTTTGGTCGTGCCTCCGTATATCCGCCGTATACGCCGAGTCCGATTGCTTTGGCCCTTACGATGTGCGGTTCAGCGGCTCTCTTCGTATTCATGGTGAATCTCTTTATCCCTATGAAACAGCATCGCCAGTTAGTAGCAGCTTTTACCTTAATGTTATTGACGATTGTTGCTTACGTGGTAACAGGCGCGACCTTGATTACGCAGGTGTGGGCATTGTCAGCAGCAATTTGTGCACCGGTTGTCGCAATTATATTATTGATGAATTGTTGGCAGATACGAAGCCAAGGGCCCAAGGTAGGGGCTACCAGAGCTATGGCGGAAGCCGCAGTGTATGTTATTGGTGCAGCGATTTTGGCTGCTATCGGCGGTATTTACATTGCAGCTATTTTAGGGAATACGAAATTCTTTATGGAATTTGCTCTGTTCCGCGGTGTGAAATTAGTGTTTGTAGCGCCGGTTATTTTAACAGCAATTGCTTACTTACAACGCTTTCCACTGTGGAAGGGGCGTACGCTACATAATTGGTCAGAAACAAAACAGTTTATTCGGGAATTTATGACGACAGATGTGAAGCTCTATATGGTAGCTGTCTTGGCCGTATTAGGCGGTGCAGCCTGGGTGTTTGTAGGTCGCAGTGGTCATACGGCTGGCGTACCGGTACCGAGTTTTGAACTTGCCCTCAGACGGTTCCTGGAAAATACATTATATGCACGTCCTCGTGAGAAGGAATTCCTTATCGGACATCCGGCGTTGTTACTCGCCGGTTACGCTGTACTTCGGCGGTGGCCGATGGTAATTCATTTCTTGCTTACCATTGCCGGTGTTATTGGTATCGGATCTATGGTAGAAACCTTCTGCCATATTAGGACACCGGTGCTCATGTCGATTGCCCGCGGCTTAGATGGACTGTGGATGGGGCTTGTTATAGGCGTGATTGCCGTTCTTATTATTCGGTTCTTAATGTATACGACGGCATGGTATCAGCGTAGGGGGTGAGCAATGAATAGGATTGTAATCTCCGGTTATTACGGTTTCGGTAATGCCGGTGACGAGGCTATGTTGGCCGCTATTTTGGAAGCTATCCTAGAAGTTGTGCCCAATGCGGATATTACGGTAATATCCGGCAATCCTAAGGTGACGGCGGAGCGACACGGCATTAAAGCTGTTGGTCGCTTTGACGGTCTTGGCATTTTGTCGGCTATTGCTCGCTGTGATTTGTTAATCAGCGGTGGCGGCAGTCTTTTACAGGATGTAACAAGTAAACGAAGTTTATATTATTATCTCAGTATTATTACTTTGGCACAGTGGTTTGGCAAACGCATTATGTTGTATGCACAGGGAATCGGGCCTTTACGCAGTGAGCGGGCGCGAAAAACTGTGGGCCGTGTTTTAAATAAGGTAACTATGATTACTGTACGTGATGAAAAGTCGCGGCATGAATTAGAAGCAATGGGGGTTACCAAGGTACCTATTCAGGTAACGGCAGATGCGGTGCTGGCTATGCATCCGGTGGACACTACTATCGGTAAAAGACTACTGGCGCCGTATCAGTTATCCGGTGTAAAAAAGCGCATCGGTGTTTCTGTACGACAGTGGAAGCAATCGACGTCATATCGTAAAGAATTGGCTACAGCACTGGATACCTTACAAGAAACATTGGACGTAGATGTTGTCTTTATTCCTATGCAGCATCCGGCGGATACGGCAGAGGCGGAGGCTATCAGCTGTATGATGAAGTATAAACCGGTTGTTCTGAATCGCGTATACACGACTACGGAGCTTTTGGCATTAGCCGGTTCAATGGATATGCTTATTGGTGTCCGATTACATGCATTGGTCTTTGCATCGCTTATGGAAAAACCGGTAATCGGTATATCCTACGATCCAAAGATAGCCAATTTTTTACATATGATTGGAGAAGTTCCTATTGGTACACTGGATGATATTTCCGCAGATGCACTGACGACGGAAGCGACGAAGGTCTTGACGGATCGAGCCTTGCAAAACGAGGTGCGTCAACGCATTATCAGTTTACGGGAAGAGTCGCTTAAGAATGCTCACATCGCATTATCTCTTCTGTCGAAGAAAGTAGAGTAACAATAGAGTCATTCACTTATGACGATTACGTCTGAGTTTGCAATACGTAGCAATGGTTTTAAACCGATGATTGGAGGGTCTTTATGACAAAGTTAAGTGCTGAACAAAAACAATTGGTTCAGGAAAAAGCGAAGGCAATTCGCGTAAGCATTTTGAAATCGGTAACAGAGGCTAAATCGGGACATCCCGGTGGATCGCTATCCATCGCGGATGTAATGGCGCTGTTATACTATGTAGAAATGAATGTTGACCCGGCAAATCCGAAGGATCCCAAAAGAGACCGCTTCGTATTGTCGAAGGGCCATGCAGCACCGGCCCTATATGCTACCTTGGCAGAAAAAGGGTATTTTCCGAAAGAAGAGTTAATGAAGCTACGCAAGATTAATGCAATGCTTCAAGGTCATCCGGATATGAAACATACACCGGGTGTTGATATGTCTACTGGTTCCTTGGGGCAAGGTATCAGTGCTGCTTGCGGCATGGCTTTAGCCGGACGCATTGATAAGGCACCGTACCACGTGTTTTCCATCTTGGGAGATGGTGAACTCGAAGAAGGGCAGGTATGGGAAGCAGCTATGCTTGCAGGATTCTATAAGTTGAGTAATTTGACAGCTTTCGTTGACTTTAACGGTTTGCAAATCGATGGCGATATTCGAGAAGTTATGTCTCCGTTGCCGATCGGTGAAAAATTTGCCGCCTTTAATTGGAATGTAATTGAAGTGGACGGCCATGATTTGGACGCCTTACATAATGCTATCGAAGAAGCTCGTCAAGTGACAGATAAACCGACAGTGATTGTTATGCATACTGTAAAAGGTAAGGGCGTAGCTGAAATGGAAGGCCAGGCCGGTTGGCATGGTAAAGCACCGTCTCAGGAACAGTGCGATACATTTGTAGCGGAAGTTTTGGAGGTGTAAGCATGGGCAAAGCAACACGTGAAGCATATGGCGAAGCATTGGTAGAAATCGGTGCTAAAAATAATAATATTGTTGTATTAGATGCGGATTTATCTAAATCTACAAAGACGGATGGTTTTAAAAAGGCCTATCCGGATCGCTTCTTTAATGTAGGGATTGCGGAACAGAATCTTATTAGCGTGGGAGCCGGTTTGGCTGCTGCCGGTAAAGTACCGTTCGTATCTTCTTTTGCAATGTTTGCGGTAGGTCGTGCCTTTGAACAGGTGCGCAACGCTGTTTGCTATCCTAAGTTAAATGTAAAAATCTGTGCTACCCATGCAGGGATTACCGTAGGTGAAGATGGTGCTACCCATCAGAGCTTGGAGGATATTGCTTGCATGCGTGCCGTGGCTAATATGAAAGTAATCGTACCGGCCGATGCAGCAGAAACAAAAGCTGTTATTCATTGGGCTGCCGATTATGAAGGCCCCGTATATGTACGACTCGGTCGTGCCGGCGTAGCTGATGTAACGCCGGAAGGTTACATGTTCACTCCGGGTAAAGCGCAGGTATTGCGCGATGGTAAGGATGTAGCCATCATTGCTTGCGGAGCCTTAGTTGGTCCGGCCATGGAAGCAGCTGATGCGTTACATGCTAAAGGAATTGAAGCACGCGTCATCAATATGGCATCTATTAAACCGATTGACGAAGAAGCTATTGTAGCGGCTGCCAAGGAAATTGGCGCGATTGTTACTGCTGAAGAACATAATATCATCGGTGGACTAGGTGCCGCTGTAGCAGAAGTGCTGGTAAGCACGGTGCCGGTACCGATGGAACGTATCGGAGTGGCCGATACCTTTGGTGAATCCGGTACGCCGAAAGAGTTGATGGCTAAATATGGCCTAAGTGCTGACAATATTGTGGCAGCTGCCGAAAAGGTCATGAAACGCAAATAGTAAAGGAAGTTTAGAGAATGATTGAATTTAATCACGTCAATAAGGTATATGACAATGGTTCGGTTGCCTTAGAAGATGTTACAGTTCATGTGGATAAGGGCGAGTTTGTCCTTATCTGCGGAGCCAGCGGTGCGGGCAAATCAACATTCATTAAGCTGTTGTCCCACGAAGTGGTGCCGGATTCGGGCACGGTTATTGTCAATGATATCGATGTAACGCGGTTGAAGAAGAGCAAGATTCCTCATCTGCGTCGACGCATCGGCGTAGTGTTCCAGGATTTCCGTTTGTTGCCTAATAAGACGGTATTTGAAAATATTGCCTTTGCGTTGGAAGTTATCGAAGAGAAGCGCAGTGTTATTCGTCGCCGTGTAGAAGAAGTGTTGGAATTGGTAGGCTTGGCACATAAGGCCAATGATTTGCCGGAAGACCTGAGCGGTGGGGAACAACAGCGTGTGGCTATTGCCAGAGCAATTGTAAATAAGCCGTTGGTTCTCATCGCTGATGAACCGACAGGAAATCTTGATCCCAATACAAGTCGGGATATTATGGAATTGTTTAAGGCCATCAATAATTCAGGTACTACCATTGTGATGGTAACGCATGATATGCAGATGGTTCAGTATTTAGATAAGCGTGTAATTGCATTGGATGCAGGCCGCGTAGTAAGTGATCGATTGCGAGGTGCCGAATTCAATGAAGCTTAGAACTTTTGGCTATTATATTAAAGAAGCCCTAAAGTCGATGCGTCGCAATGGGCTAATGACCTTGGCGTCTATTTCGACGGTGGCACTGTCCTTGTTTATCTTGGGTGTATTTACTTGCGGGGTTATGAATTTAAATAACTTGGCCTCTAATTTAGAAAATCAAGTAGAAATCAGTGTGTATTTAAAGGATGGTCTTACAACACAACAGATTATGGGTGTGGGGAAGAAGTTAAAGGCTATGCCGGATTTAAAAAATTTGGAATGGGTGAATAAGGAAGAGGCGATGAAGCGTTTTAAGGAACGCCTCGGTGATCAAGCACAGTTGGTTGATGCTTTAAACGGCAACAATCCATTGCCTAACTCCTATATTTTGACCTTTAAAAATCCGGAAGAGGTAAAGAATGCGGCTAAGTTGGTAAGCACATTCCCGGAAGTAGAAAGTGCGCATTACGGGCAAGATGTAATCGAACAGATTTTTAAAGTGACCCAGGTGATCCGCATCGGAGGGATTGCATTAATTGTATTCCTTGCAGGGGCTACGCTCTTTATTATTTCCAACACTATTCGTCTTACTGTATTTGCACGACGCAAGGAAATTGCCATCATGAAATACGTAGGGGCTACGAATTGGTTTATTCGTTGGCCGTTCCTTATCGAAGGAATGATGCTTGGTTTTGTGGGAGCGGCGATTGCTACTGCCTGTGTATGGGAATTCTACCACTTTGTAACAGTGGAAGTAGAGCAGTCGTTAGCCTTTTTACCGCTGATTCCAATGCTCCCGTTTTTCTATAATTTGACGGGCATTCTTCTTGGACTGGGCATTGTTATCGGTGCTATCGGCAGTACGATTTCGTTAAAGCAGTATATGAAGGTGTAAAGAGGAATGGCTATGTTAAAACAAACAAAGCTTTCAAAGGCCGTAGCGGTTATGCTCTGTGCCACCTTCATCGGAGGCTTTCCGCTGACGTACGCAGAAGATGAAGACTTAACCAATCAGCTGTCCGGCGTTGAACAACAGATGAGCGAACAGGCAAATAAAAAGGCGAATGCGGAAGCAACCATCGGCAGTGTTAATGAGCAGCTACGACAGATTCAGGTAGAATTGGATGCTGCCGTTAATAAATTAAAATCCGTACAACAGCAACGGCTAGCCGTGGAAAAGGAAATTGTTAAAAATGAAAAACAATTGGCCGAAGCGCAAGCGCGTCTAAAAAAACGTGAAGGCATTTTCTCCAAGCGTGTTCGCGATATCTATATTAACGGCCGTCTCAGTTATTTGGATGTGGTTATCGGCGCCAAGGATTTCAGCGATTTTGCTAATCGTTTAGAAATGCTCAAACGTATTATTGATGCAGATTTGAAGCTTATTGCCGATATTAAAGCAGAACGAGAAACCATTGAACAGCAACGGGCTGCACTGGAAGCGAATAAACAAAAATTAGTGGCTCTTGAAAAAGAAGCACAAGAAGAACAAGCAGTTATTGAAAAGAAAAAACAGGAACGTCAGGTTGTCTTACAGCGGGCTATGAATGATAAAGCGGCAGCAGAAGAAGCCTATGCGGAATTAGCCGCAGCATCGGCTAATATTAAGGCCATGTTGCAGCAACGTGAAGCTGAACGTCGAGCAGCGGCGGCTGCAGCGGCAGCTGCTGCACAGCAGCAATCATCAGGAGGCAGCTCCGGTGGTGGCGGCGGTGGCTACGTGCAAGGCACAGGGCAACTGAGTTGGCCGGTTAACGGTGTAATTACATCGCCGTTTGGTTGGCGTACGCATCCGATTTGGGGTACCAGTATTTTACACTCCGGTATTGATATCGGTGTTGATGAAGGCACGCCGGTTCATGCGGCTGACGGCGGTGTAGTCGTATTATCCGGCTGGATTTCAGGTTACGGTTATGCGGTTATTATCGATCACGGTAATGGTATTTCTACTCTTTACGGGCATAATTCCGAATTGGCAGTCAGTGAAGGGCAGACGGTATCGAAAGGATCGGTTATTGCCTATGCCGGTAGTACCGGTAACTCGACAGGTCCGCACGTTCACTTTGAAGTTCGTCAAAATGGCGAACCGGTAGATCCGATGGGGTACTTATAATATGCATATACGAGAAGGCGGTACATTACTCGGCCTGTTGCGTCGAGCAGCACAGTACATATTTGCTGGGCTGGTAGTGATGTGGCTTACCTTTTGGTATCTTTCGGGCTCACCGTTGGGCATGGTGCGATTTTTTTACACGTACTTTGTTGCTACGCATTTTTTCATGGATCCGGTAGCAAAAGAAACATTGTTTACCGGCAGCTTAAAAGGAATGATGGAGTCCTTAGGTGAGCCACACAGTCAATATCTTGATCGAAATGATTTTGATCAGATTATGAAACAAACCTCGGCTACGTATAGCGGTGTTGGTATCGTTATGGGTATGGGGCCGGATGGTCTAGAGGTTGTATCCGCTATTGAGGAACAGCCGGCGGCTAAAGCCGGAGTTAAGACAGGTGACAGAATTACATCGATTAACGGTACGTCTACCAAATCAATGTCCTTGTCAGAAGCATCTGCCTTGGTACGCGGCGAGGCGGGGACTACTGTTGTTCTCGGTATTGCCCGCGGTCAAGAAACAATGGATATTTCTATTGTAAGAGAACAGATTACATTACCTACGGTGCGTTCTAAGATGCTTACCAACGATATTGGCTATATTCGAATTAGTCAATTTGCCGAAAAGACAGGAACGGAATTCGCAGAGGCCTATAAAGAATTACAGGGCAAAGGCATGAAAAAGTTGGTCTTGGATTTGCGTAATAATCCGGGTGGTTTGTTGACGGCAGCTCAGGAGGTAGGCAGCTATATTCTACCTAAAGGTCCTATTGTGACTATAAAAGATAGGAGCGGACATACTGAAAGTTATGATTCGGATGGTCTGGAAACACCGATTCCTTTGGTAGTACTTATCAATAAAGGATCGGCCAGTGCGTCGGAGATTATAGCCGGCGCTGTACAAGATGAAAAAGTGGGGACCATTGTGGGAACCAATAGTTATGGCAAGGGGACGGTACAAACCGTTGTTAATGCATTCGGTGATGAAGGCATTAAAATTACCATTGCCAAATACCATACGCCAAATGATCGCGTTATCGATGGAACTGGCATCGCACCGGATGTCACTGTGGAACTACCGTCTCCTGAGGGAAGAACGGGAACAAAGGGTGATTTCGTGGATGACACACAGTTGGCCAAAGCAATTGAAATTTTACAGTCACGGTAATCGGGTGGCGGTAACGTAGTATCGTTACCGCCTGATTACTATCAGTATTCGGTTACGTGAAGAAAAGGATGGAAAATATGTTTATCGATTCTGCCAGAATTTTTGTAAAGGCCGGTGACGGCGGCAACGGGATGAGTAGTTTCCGTCGCGAAAAATATGTGCCTAACGGCGGACCGAACGGTGGTGACGGCGGTAGAGGCGCGGATATTATTTTAAAAGCAGACAGAAATATCAACACACTCGTTGATTTTAGATATAAACGACAGTTTAAAGGCCCGGCCGGTGAAGGTGGGCAAAGTAGTAATAAATATGGACGTAATGCAGAGTCCTTGATAATTCCCGTACCGATGGGGACAACGGTGCGGGATGAGGAAAGTGGGTTGTTAATGGCGGATCTCATTGAGGACGGTCAGACTTTTGTGGTTGCCAAAGGCGGACGAGGCGGTCGCGGTAATGCGCACTTCCATACTAGTTCCAATCGTGCGCCGACCTTTGCGGAAAAAGGCGAGCCCGGTGAAGAACGTTGGGTGCGTTTGGAGTTAAAGGTGCTGGCCGATGTAGGCCTTTTGGGGTATCCTAGTGTAGGTAAATCCAGTATTATTCGTAAAGTATCTTCGGCTAAGCCGGAGGTAGCAGCATACCACTTTACCACGCTTACGCCGGTACTTGGCGTGGTTTCCGTAGATGATGGAAAGAGCTTTGTCATGGCGGATATTCCGGGGCTTATTGAAGGGGCCAGCGAAGGTGTTGGTTTAGGTCATAACTTCCTTCGCCATGTAGAGCGTAGTAATATTTTAATTCACGTCTTAGATGTGTCTGGTATCGAAGGTCGCGATCCCATTGAGGACTTCCATAAGATTAACGAAGAATTGAAAAAGTACAGCGAAAAGCTCAGTAAAAAACCGCAATTGATTGCTTTGAATAAAATTGATCTCGTAGAAGATGTAGCAACAATTGATAGGGTACGTTCGTACTTTGAAGAAAACGGCTACGAAGTATTTACTGTTAATGCTTTGACCGGTGAAGGTTTATCCGATTTAGTTCATCGAGCATGGTATTACGTGGAAAACTATGTACCGGAACCGGATGCTACGGATGATGTGGTAATGTATGAAGCAAAACCGGATGTGGATTTTGTCATTACCCGTGGTGATGATGCAGCCTTTATTATTACCGGAGCGCGTATTGAAAAACTAGTAGCTATGACAAATTTAGATGATGAACAATCCTTACGTCGCTTCCAAAAAATTTGGAAATATATGGAACTTGATAAAAAACTCCAAGAGAAGGGTTGTAAAGACGGTGACGAAGTTGTTATTGGCGATCAGCGCTTTGTATATCATGATTAAATTATGTAGGAGTATATATGAAAGGCAAACAGAAACGATTTTTAAGAGCTATGGCCAGCACGATGCCGGCAGTAGTGTTTATTGGTAAGGGCGGCTTGGAAAACGCGGTTATTGATAGTGCACGAGATGCCATTACGGCACGGGAGTTGATTAAGGTAAAAGTCCTTAATAATGCACCGGTGGATCCGAAAGAGACCTTTGAGGATTTAGCAGACATGTTGGGCGCTGAATTGGTACAGGTTATTGGTCATAACGGCGTTTTGTATAAGGCTAAAGAAGAACCGAAGATTATATTGCCCGAATAGATCGATGCGTAGTACACTGACTCCGGCACTGTGAAGACGGTGATCCGATAGCTGACCCTGTACGTTGTATTAGAAAAAAGGAGCCATATTATGAGAGAGGCATTACAGCAAGCAAAGCGTATCGTCGTAAAGGTGGGGACAAGTACGCTAACTCACGAGAACGGACGATTAAATATATTGCGTATTGAATCGTTAGTTAAACAACTGGCAGATCTTGCTAATCAAGGTAAGGAGGTTATTCTTGTATCCTCCGGGGCTGTAGGTGCGGGGTTGGCTCCTCTGGGGCTTAAGGAAAAACCGAAGGATATTGCCACAAAACAGGCGGCAGCTGCAGTGGGGCAAGGCATTTTGCTTCATATGTATGAAAAATTATTCGGTGAATACGGTCATACCGTAGGCCAAGTTTTATTGACGCGCGAAGATAGTACCAAGCGCAGCCGTTACGTTAATTTGCGTAATACTCTGCTATCGCTATTGACATTAGGCGTTATTCCTATTATCAATGAAAATGACGTTGTCGCTGTTGATGAATTGAAGATTGGTGATAATGATACGTTGTCGGCATCGGTAGCAAGTATCATAGAAGCGGATATGCTCATTATCTTATCGGATATTGAAGGCTTATATACGGCTAATCCGCAGACGGATCCGACAGCAACGCTGATCGAAGAAGTAGATCAGATTACACCGCATATTTATGAGATTTCCGGTGGTGCCGGATCGAGTCGTGGTACCGGAGGAATGTATACAAAAATTGAAGCCGCCAATATTGCGGTGAATTCCGGTGTTCATATGGTTATTGCCTTGGGGGCAGCTCCGTTAGTTATCAGTCGCGTTGCCTCCGGTGAAAAGGTAGGTACTCATTTTGTACCGCGTACAACGAAGCCTCATATGAAAAAACGTTGGATGGCCTTCGGTTCTCGGTTGCAGGGGACAATCATTGTTGATGAAGGCTGCGCTCATGCACTGATGACGCAGGGATCAAGTTTGCTGGCTGTTGGTATTACGGCAGTAGAAGGTGAATTTGATGAAGGTGAAACGGTGAGTATTGTATTTGAAGGTGAAGAAATCGGTCGCGGTATGGTGAATTATTCTTCCTATGACTTGGATCGTATTAAAGGACATTCCTCGCGAGATATTGCGGAGTTATTACAGATAGGCAGCACATATGAAGAGGTGATTCACAGAGATAATTTAGTTATGCTTCGTTAAGAGAGGTGAAGGCAATGATGGACTACAAGACGTTATTTGAAACGATGGGGCGACAGGCAAAGACGGCGGCGTTCGATATGCAGAAGGCATCGACGAAAATGAAAAATGATGTGCTTGCTCGTGTAGCGGATATACTTGAAGCCGATATGGCTACCATATTGACGGCTAATGAGGAAGACATGAAGCATGCGGCTGCAAACGGCGTGCCACCGGTGATGATGGATCGTTTGCAGCTTACAGCAGAGCGCATCCGACAGATAGCTTTGGGGGTGCGTCAAGTTATTGATTTGCCGGATCCTATCGGTGAGTGTATGGAGCGCACAACGCGTCCTAACGGTATACGTATTGAGAAACGACGTGTACCTTTAGGTGTTATTGCTATGATTTACGAAGCAAGACCGAATGTAACGATTGATGCAGCTGTATTGTGCTTAAAAACGGGGAATGCCGTTATTTTGCGCGGTGGCAAGGAAGCAATGGCATCGAATCGTGCATTGGTGGCGGTGTTGCGAAGAGCATTAAAGGAATCGGGACTGCCGGAGGATGCGGTGCAGTTGGTGGAAGTGACAGATCGCGAAGCGGTATCCGATTTATTGCGCCAGCGCGCGTACATTGATGTGGTTATTCCTCGCGGTGGAGCTGGCCTTATCAGACGCATTGTTGAAGAAAGCCGTATTCCCGTTATTGAAACGGGAAGTGGTGTAGTACATGTGTACGTGGATAAAGAAGCTGATCCGGCCAAGGTAGTTCCCATTGTTATCAACGCAAAGACACAACGCCCTTCGGTATGCAACGCAGCAGAGACGCTACTTGTTCATCGTGAAGCGGTAGATACAATATTACCTGATGTTATTGATGCACTAATAAAAGCCGGAGTGCATTTATATGGTGATGAAGCGATACAACGTTTGACAGCGGCAGCTATGCCGGCGACGGAAGAGAGCTGGTACACAGAATATAATGATTTGGTTATGAATTGTCGAGTTGTGGACTCTTTGGAAGAGGCAATAGACCATATCAATCGGTATGGAACGAAGCATTCTGAATGTATTGTTACGGAAAACAAGGCCACAGCAGATACTTTTATGCGTGATGTGGATGCATCATCGGTATACGTTAACGCATCGACGCGCTTTACGGACGGATTTGAGTTTGGCTATGGTGCAGAAATAGGCATCAGTACGCAAAAGCTGCATGCTCGCGGACCGATGGGGTTGCCGGCGTTGACTTCGTATAAATTTCTTGTTTACGGAGATGGACAGACGCGTGGCTAAAGGAAGATATCATATACTGCGGTGGTACTATTATATACGTTGCTACTTGGCGTATATAAACACTGCCAAGGGTCGTTATGAGTGGGTATCTTATGTAAAAGCCATTGTATTATGGTTGGTTATTTCTCTTATTCTTATAAGGATAGTGAAAAGTTTATGAAACAACGGGGGCGTATCGGGATTATTGGTGGTACCTTTAATCCTATCCACCTCGGTCATCTGATGATTGCCGAGCGGGCCTTGGAAGCCTATGAGTTGGAGCGTGTTATTTTTGTACCTGCATTCCAGCCACCACATAAGCATACTGATGTTATCGAAGCACGTTATCGCTATGAAATGACGGCAGCCGCAATTATGGATAATCCGAAGTTTACTGTGTCGGATGTAGAATTGGCCCGGGGAGGACCGTCGTATACGGTGGATACAGTACGCCATTTTCATACAATCTACGGCGAAGATGTGGAATATTATTTTATTGCCGGTACGGATACCATTCAGGATTTACCAACATGGAAACACATCGATGAACTTTTAGAATTGTGTCATTTTATCGGTGCTACGCGTCCCGATGGAACGGCGGATATAGAAAATATCATTGCTTATTTCGGTGATGTGGGACGAGAAAAAATACATTCGTTGGTAGTACCGGCCATGGAATTATCGGCTACAGAGTTGCGCCGCCGATTGCGTACGGGACAGAGTATTCGCTATATGGTTCCGAAGGCGGTTTGTACATATATAGCAGAGCATGACATCTATTTATGAAGTGAGGCATTACTAGCATGACAATGGAAGATATATATAATGATTTGAAGCGTCGCATTTCACCTAAGCGATTTACACATATTATGGGTGTTACCAAGACAGCAGAAATATTGGCAAAAAGGTATGGTGCCGATCCGGATAAAGCATATCTGGCCGGGCTACTCCATGATTGCGCCAAAGAATTACCTTTAAGTCAGATGCAAGCCATGGTAGATGAAGCTAATGTATTAGTAGATCGTGCTGTCTATGAGAATGGGGCATTACTACATGGTTTGGCCGGAGCTGTGATGGCACGTGACTATTATGGTATCGATGATGAAGAGGTATTGGAGGCTATTCGAGTACATACTACCGGCAAGGTAGGTATGTCTGCGCTAGATAAGGTCGTATTTCTCGCTGATTATATTGAGCCGTCGCGTAAATTTCCCGGTGTTGATGCACTGCGAAAATTGGCGTTTATAGATTTAGATGAAGCCGTATTAGCCGGCTATGACTCGACGATTGCTCACTTATTAGAGCAGAAACTAAGTATTTATTTTAAAACTATTTTAGGTAGAAATGATTGTTTGGCACAGATGAAACGTAGCAGGTGAGAGCCATGGATGAACAGCAGGAACAACAAGAGAGGCAAGGACAGTCGAATGAGACGGAGGCGATACAACGTCCTAAACGGCGACGCCGCAAGAAAAAACGTGGAATCCGTTGGGACCGCATCGCGGTAGCCTTTGTTATAGTTATTGTGATTATAAGCGCACTTGTCTATGGCATCGGTGCCGTTATGCGTTATGTGTCTTCACCCGCTACCAACAGTACGTCGGCATCGCCAACACGACCGGAAGCAGTGGCGACTATACCTGTGGAACAAAAGGCACTGGATAAGCCGATTTATATTTTGGTAGTTGGCCGCGATGCATCACAGCAAGGTGAAGGGGATGCTATTTTCTTGGCAGCCCTTAATAAGGATCAAGGTAAGCTGGATATTATCGGCATACCGTCTAATACAAAAATAGAAAGTCGCGATAAGACTTCACAGCAAGCCATTGATACCTTTTATAGTGCTGGCAATATTAAATTGACTAAAGCAGTAGTGGAGGATATGTTCCATATTTCTGTTCCCTATTATGTTATTGTTGATGAAGAAGCATTTAAAAAAATGGTTAATGTTTGGGGAACACCGGATCTTTATGTGGAACGTGATATGGTGCATTTTGAATCTGGTGCAGATACGGCAGATATCAATCTGGCTCGCGGTTATCAGCGACTTACTGATGATAAAGCATTGCAATATATGCGCTTTCTCGATGAAGACGGAAATGCTTTTAGCCGTACGGTTCGTACGGAACGCTTGATTAAGGAAATCATTAGTCGTCAAACTGAGTCACTAACGGTGAGCAAACTATGGAATGTATGGCGTATTTGGGGTGATTTTACGACAAATATTTCATCCTGGGATGCGATGAAGTTAACCTTTGCTATGCGATCTATGGAAGCTAAGCAGATTCGATACTTTATTTTGCCGGGCACAAAAGAAACAATCGATGGGACTACGTATTGGGCATATGATCCTACGGAGGCGCAGCAACTGATTGGAATTACTATGGGAAATGAGCCTGTTGATATTGGTTCGGAACCAACTACGGGATCCGGTACATCAAAAAGTAACAGTGATGCCAACGGAAAAATAAATGAAGCCGGTACCAAGAATAGTAGTGAAACCGAAGCGGAAAAGGATAAAGGCATTTAAGTAAGATTGTGATAACTAATTGTTATCTATATCAATGTAGCGAGCCAAAGACAAGTAATGCTTGCTGGTTAAAATAGGAATATGTTGTTCGCAACGGTTATATGTAGAAAAGGAGTTTATATGAAGGAAAAAGTAGATATTAAAAAAATTGCCCTTATGTTGGCGCAAAAAGCATACGACAAGAAGGGCCAGAATATTACTATTATGGATTTAGAAGGTATTTCCATGCTGTCGGATTATTTTGTTGTCGTTAGTGCTTCTAATCCAAAGCATGCACAAAGTGTGGCTGACGAGATGGAAGATGCCGGTGCAGAAGCCGGGGTGACCGTGGTTCATCGTGAAGGCTATCGCGAAGGCGAATGGATTCTTCTTGATTTTGGTGATATTATTTGTCATATATTTAGCGGAGAAGCGCGTGACTTTTATGGCTTGGAAGAATTGTGGAGTGATGCGTCCACTGTTCCTTTTGAAGGAGAGTAATCATGGCAACAGCATTGGCAGAAAATACAATTGCCACTCTCAAGGTGTTGCGTCAAAGTGAGCAGGGTGCTTTTTTAGATGGCGGCACGGGTAATACCAATGATGATATTCTCTTACACCGTGATCAACAAACAACACCGGTTACCATCGGTGACGAAGTGACGGTATTCCTCTACAAGGACCCTAAGGGGCGCATGACGGCCAGTATGCGTCTGCCGGCTATGTCGGTAGGACAAATTGGTTATGTGGAAGTTATTAATCGCACAAGTTTTGGTTGCTTCGTAGAGGTCGGCACGGAGCGTGGTATTTTTATGCCTCATGCAGAAATGCGTGGTCGTCCCCAGGTAGGCGAAAAAGTATGGGTTCGTTTGTACGAGGATAAATCGGGGCGTTTAGCGGTTTCTATGGATGTGGATGATGCGATGCGGCGGGCAGCTAAGCCAGCGGAGGCGGCTGTCTTAGGCAGTGAAATTCGTGGAGCGATTTATAATATAACCGCAGAGGGAGCTTTTTTTATTACGCCGGAACGTTGGTTAGCTTTTATTCATCGCAGTGAAATGACAAGATCGTTAAAGGTAGGCGAAATGGTAAAAGCGCGCGTTACCTATAAGCGTGAAGATGGACGGTTGAATGCGTCTATGCGACCTGTGAAGGAAGCAGCTCTTGTATCGGACGGTGATACACTGTTGACATATTTAGGACAGCGTAACGGTCGCATGCCGTATAGCGATAAAAGTGCTTCTGATATTATCAAAGCTAAGTTTGGATTTAGCAAAGCGGCCTTTAAGCGTGCCATAGGTCATCTAATGAAAGATGGTTTAGTATATCAGGAAGAGGGCTGGACATTCCTCACGGATAAGGGTAAAGAGGCGTTCTTAAAGGCAAATGATGGAAACAATGCTAAAGGACACCATGAAGAGGAGTGCGGAAGATGAAGATTATTGTCGTCGGTGCCGGCAAGGTAGGCTACTCTGTAGCCGATCGATTGGTAAAGGACGAACATGACGTATATATCGTTGAAAAATCTGCGGAACGCATTAAAAATCTAGAAAATAATTTGGATGTTAGCTTGGTTAACGGTAACGGCAGCAGTTTACGATTGCTACAAGAAATAGGTATGGATGATGTAGGGATGCTTATTGCTGTTACTGATTCCGATGAAGTAAACATGTTGGCGTGCACCGTGGCCAAGCTTGGCGGTATACCACGTACCATTGCACGTGTGCGCGATAATGATTACTTAAAAGCCGGTAATAGGGAACTTCAGGAGAAGTTGGGAGTAGATTTATTTATTAATCCGGAGATGGTTACCGCTCAAGAAATATTACAGGTGCTTCAGACACCGGCTGCACTTGATGTAGAAGATTTTGCCAGCGGTGCTGTACGCTTAATGGAATTTAAAATTCGTGAACATCTGGATGTGTGTGGTCGTCCGTTGCGGGATATAGAATTCCCGAAAGGTGTCTTGGTGGTAGGTATACTACGCGAAGGGGAAATGATTATTCCTCATGGGGAAAGTACGTTGGAATATATGGATAGTGTATTTTTCCTGGGAGCAACGGCAGCTATCAGTGAAGTGGAAGGATGGTTCCATGTAAGTCAGAGGCCAACCAAGAATGTAGTCATTATTGGAGCCGGTCTTATAGGTCGTAATTTAACACGTCTATTGGAAGAGGCGGGCTATTATGTGAAGGTTATTGATAAAAACATGGAACGCTGTGAGTTATTGGCTACCCAGGTCAATAACTCAATGGTTATCTGTGGCGATGGTACGGACATGAGCTTGTTGGAAGCAGAAGAAGTAGCCGATAGCGATGTTATTATTTGCCTGACTGATGACGATAAGTTAAACTTGTTGGTTGCTCTTTTAGCAAAGCATTTAGGCGTGCCCAAAACTATTGTTCGCGTAGGCCGACCGGAATACATTACGCTGATGGAACAGGTAGGGATTGATATTGTATTTTCACCGCGGCTGTTGACATCCGGTGAAATTTTGCGTATGGTTCGTACCGGTGAGGATGTAGTTCGTATCTCTACATTTGAAGGCTCTAAAGCAGAAGCAGTAGAGGTCGTATTGACATCTATTTCTCCGTTAGTGGGAAAAGCCTTGAAGGATATACGGCTTCCGGGGAAAGCGTTGGTAGGTGCCGTAGTACGCGGTGATACTACGATTGTGCCGACAGGTTCGACGATATTGTATGATAATGATCATATCGTTTTTTTCTCGTTGCCGGAGCATGTAAATAAATTGCTGACATATTTGAAGCAAGGTTGACGGAGGGGCGTTTATGAAGATACAGATTGTCATGCACCTCGTGGGCCAGCTGTTGTTGCTATTGGCAACCATTATGTTGGTACCTTTTGGTTATGGTCTTCTCTGGGAGGAACCATATTATTCATTTATAGCGGTCAGTGCTTTAACGGCATTGACAGGTGGAGCACTCTATTATTGGGGGCGGCCCGGTACTAACTACAGCCTGCGTGATGGCTTTTTAATTGTCAGCGCTACGTGGCTGCTATCTTCGTTAGCTTCGGCGCTGCCTTTTTATTTTAGCGGTATTTTACCATCCTTTATTGATGCGCTTTTTGAATCGGTATCGGGTATCACAGCTACCGGTGCCAGCGTTATTGCAGATTTGGATAATGTACCGAAAAGTTTTGTTCTCTGGCGCGGGCTTACACACTGGTTGGGCGGTATGGGTATTATCGTTTTGGTATTGGCTTTTCTAAAAAACTTAGGGGCCGATGCTGCCCATTTATTTAATGCTGAGGCTTCGGTGCCACGCCCCGGAGTTGTTTTGCCGCGGATTCAGTCCATGGCAGTTAAGTTATGGCGCATTTACTTGCTGTTTACAGCTGTTTGCTGCATACTTCTTTACGGTGCGGGAATGAGTTGGTTTGATGCTATTAATATGACATTTTCCACGATTGCTACCGGTGGCTTTACGCCTAATGCAGCGGGAACGTTTGCCTATGCTGATAATTATTGGATACGCTATATCTTAGTAGTATTCATGATATTGGCCGGAGGGAATTTTACTGTCTACTACAGCGTATTTCAACGAGGAATTAAGGAAATTTGGTATGATTTTGAATATCGTATGTATCTCTTAATCCTGGGCATCGGCATTATGCTCATCACATTGGCTCTTAGTGTACAGGGAACGGAATCGTTTTTGCAGTCTTTTAATGATGCTACCTTTATGCTCATTTCTATGCAAACCGGCTCGGGATTTGCTGTTGCTGACTATGATGTATGGCCTATGATGGCACAGATGGTATTATTTTTGTCTACATTCTTTGGTGGCTGTAGCGGATCGACGACGGGTGGAATTAAAATTATCCGTATTATTATTTTAGTGAAGAGCAGCATTATTTATCTGCGTAAAGCAATACATCCTGATATGGTGCAAGCAGTGCGTATCAATGGCAAACCAATGCCGGTAAAATGGATACAATTAGCACAGCACTTTTTCTTCCTTTATATGATGATATTTGCAATTTCTTCGATTATCATTGCCGGTACGGGACTGAATGTCGGTGAATCCTTGCAATGTGTGGCCGGTATTTTAGGTAATGTTGGGTTGGCTTTTGGTACATTAGGGCCTACAGACTCTTTTGCTATATTACATCCGGTAGCTAAATTAACCTGTGTTGTAGATATGCTGTTGGGACGTTTGGAGCTGTTTACCCTTTTGGTGTTGTTGCATCCAGATTTCTGGCAAGGCTATTTTGTTAAGCAACGAAAGCGTAGTTATCGTGTTGTCATGCGATAAGCGGAAGGCATGAGGTAAAGTATGAACAGAGAAGTTGTAGCTCATACGGAGCGCTATCGAATTATAAAGCAGCCTTTGGGGTTATATAAGGCAAATTGTTATGTAATTATCTATAAGGATGTAGAGGGAGAGAAAGCGGTAGTTATTGATCCGGGATTACATGCCAAACAAGTGATGGATATGGTGGGGAAGGCAAAGGTGACGGCTATTTTGTTGACTCACGGTCATTGTGATCATGTTTGTGCCGTCGATGGTGTATATGCAATGACGAAGGCACCTGTGTATATGCATGCCGGTGATGAGGAACTTCTTCATGCAAAGCGCCGTATGCCGTCATCGTACAAGGGGATGTTTACGGCACCTTTCATTACTATTAGTGAATCTATTTTAGATGTAGGTGGATTATCTTTTTATGTATATGAAATGCCCGGACATAGTCGTGGCAGTGTTATGTTTCAGTTGGAGGGCTACTTATTTACCGGAGATACGCTGTTCAAGGATTCTATAGGCACAACAAAAAATTATAACGGTGATGAGCAATCGTTAACACAAACGCTACGACGTTTAAGCTTCTGGGATCCATCGCTGATTATATTGCCGGGACATGCAGAGATAACTACCTTAGGACGTGAGTTATTATATAATGAAAAACTTAAGTCGTATATTAATACGTCGGATACTGGTAGGCCAAGTTGAAAAAAAGATTAACAAAATAGAAAAAAACAGTTGACGGAATGAAGGGGATGCTGTATTATATACAACGTACTCTTCATAGAGTCGACTGCGTTAGAAGTGGTAATCGTAGATTGTTAAGAAAAAATGACTTGACAATGAATGATGGTTATCATATAATAACGAAGTAGCTTATGAACGGCCCCGTGGTGTAGCGGTTAACATGTCGCCCTGTCACGGCGAAGATCGTCAGTTCAAATCTGATCGGGGTCGCCATTTGTTCGCCTCGGTAGCTCAGTCGGTAGAGCAACGGACTGAAAATCCGTGTGTCGACAGTTCGATTCTGTCCTGAGGCACCATACATGCGGAAATAGCTCAGCGGTAGAGCACCGCCTTGCCAAGGCGGGGGTCGCGAGTTCGAATCTCGTTTTCCGCTCCATTTTTATGTGGCGGCATAGCCAAGCGGTAAGGCAGAGGTCTGCAAAACCTTTATTCCCCAGTTCGATTCTGGGTGCCGCCTCCACACATTTCCTGCCGGGGTGGCGGAACAGGCAGACGCAACGGACTTAAAATCCGTCGGTTGGAGACAACCGTACCGGTTCGATTCCGGTCCTCGGCACCATTACAGACTGATTTCAGTCTGTTTTTTTTATGCCCAAATTTAATGGGAGGAAAATTAATGATGCAACAAACAAGGAATGTGAGTGCTATAGCAGATATCATTCAACGAATTCGCGATGGAGCAAGTAGGAAAAAAAGGGAAAAAATCTTGATCAGTGCGTGTTTAATGGGAGAGGCTTGTCGCTACGACGGAGGGCATAACTATAAACAAATTGTGGAGAAAATTAAAACTATGGGAGATATTATTTCTTTTTGTCCCGAAGAAGCCGGAGGACTGTCTACACCACGAACACCGGCAGAACGGTGTGGTCTTCGAGTAATCACTGCTGATGGTGATGATGTTACGGAGGCATTCGAAAAAGGAGCAAAGCAAGCAGTAACATTAGCAATTCGGGAAGATTGCTGTTTAGCTATTATGAAATCTAAAAGCCCCAGTTGTGGTAATGGAACAATATATGATGGAACCTTCACCCATACATTACGAAGTGGTGACGGTGTTACTGTAGAGGCGTTACGTGCAGTCGGTATAGAGGTCATTACGGAAGCAGAGGCAGCCATTTACTTTACAGATACGCATGATACGCATCAGCGTAAATAAGTTTGAATATACAGCATAATAATCTTAAATATATAGCGTAAATAATCTTGAATATAGGGGAACTTGAAAGTATATAAAATAAAATATATTTTTAGAGGAGATTAGATACAAGATGGCGAATCTTATATACAAGAGATAAACAGCAATGTGCGCGGAATGGCGATTGCATTACTGACATATGTGTATACTAGGAGGGATTGTTATGAATTTCGAAATGAGAGACGGACATGAATACATTGATGAAATGAAGTTGTTGTTTGTAGAGTATGTAAAGTCCTTGGGTGTTACGGCAGATGTCAAAGAGTTTGAAGGTTTAGAAAAGAAGTATAAAGGTGAAGGCGAAGCTATGTATATTGCCTTTGTAGATAGTAAACCGGCAGGCTGTGTAGCGATTCGCCGCGTGGATGCATCGACAGCCGAAATGAAACGTTTATATGTACGTCCTGACTTCCGTCGTACCGGTCTTGGTATGTCAATGGCTAAGATTGTAGTGGAAGAGGCAAAAGAAAACGGCTATAAACGGCTTCTTTTAGATAGTTTGCCGAGCATGGAAAGTGCTAAACAGCTGTACAATGTATTGGGATTCCGTAGCACTGACGCAGAAACAAAACGACCGATTCGTACTGTAGTTCATCTTACCTTACCGTTGGTAAAGGAAGCATAATAACAATTGTATTGAATGGTATATTAGAAAGGTCTCGCAACGAAGAGAGTTCTTCGTTGCGAGACCTTTTTGCAATTATTTTAATCTACTTGTCAACTTCCGGATCGTTAGTCAAAGGTTGTTGGCCGAGTAAAGTAGTTAAATTATTTTTGTTATATTTGTAAGCCGGATTACTCAGATCGCGATGTGCATCATAACGATTCGATGGTGCTTGTAAGAGTCCGGACACGGTATCATACAATAAATCGTTAGTAAAATATTGATGTTCACGTTGACGTAAGAGTTGTGCTGTTGCCGGGTAGGCAGCTTGATACTGTGGTGACAGGTAAATCCAGAATGGAATTCGTGCCATGTCAAAATCAAAGATATCAGGGTTGTGTGATAAATGCAAGCTTTCTCCGTGGTCGGAGAAGTAAATCATAGCTTGTAAATTCAGATGTTCCTTAGCATAGTTATAAATTGATTTTAATACCCAGTCCGTATAAAGTTGGCTGTTAGCATACGCTTCCATCCCCTTCGGCACTTCGCCGACTTTCCATTTGCTAAATTCATGAGGATAACGATCGTTGTAATAAATGTGACTGCCCATAATGTGAATTACGATAAAGTTTGGTGTATCCTTAGGTACTTCTTGTAATAAAGGCAATAACACGCCATCGTATTTATCAGAGAACATATAGGATTCATGAGCCCATTTTGTATGGTCGGATGTTTTGGCGATTAAGGAAATTGCCGTATCATATTCCCCATATACGCCTTGGTTACTTAGCCAATAGGTAGTGTAGCCGGCTTTTTTAGCGACATCCATAATATTGGCGGATTGAAGGAAGGGCGCATCGTCATATTGATTGCGTTCTGTTAAGGCACGCTCTAAAGTTGGTACTGTTTGTACGTAAGAGGAATAAGCATGGTTGAAAAAGATAAAGTTTGGATTAGAAGCTTCTTCTGACTGCCATGGTGTATCTTCGTAAGGAAAGTCGGGATTATACACTTTCATATAGTTGCGTGAAGCCGACTCCCCGATAACTAGGATGATTGTTCCTGGAATTCGTTGGGCTGCTGTTGTTTTTTCATTTATCTGTAAGGAATCGAATACATCATGATGCAGAGTATTGTACTGCTGAAGCTCGTGCATGTATTTGGTAACATCGCTCCAGTTACGAAGAATACAGGTACCGGGTAAAAGGAAACCAAAAGCATATATGCTAATGATTACTGTAAGTAGCCAGCGCCAAAGAACCGATGTCTTGGAAGATAGAGTATCGTTATAGGTTGTCTCTGAACTAATAGGGTTAGCAGCAAAGCGAGCTAAGCAGTAATTCACGTGGTAAAGGTACAAAAATAAAAGAGCGAGACCAATGACAATGCCTATAAGTCCGGGAATGCCGGCGGCGCTTTTTAAGAAACCGAAAGCTTCCTCCGGATTTGTTTGATAGAGGGCCATTAATGTAGCCGGTGTCAGGCAATGCCATGTAGATACATAATACCCAATCTGTCCCAAAGGGATTAAAAGCAGTAGCCAATCAATGAGTGCAAAGCATATTGATGATAAGCGAAGAAAGCGTCCAATCCGGGCCAGGCCGTATTGCAGTAATGTCAGACTGATAAAGGCGGTTAAGGCAAAGAGAAAGTCACCGGCAAATTCGTAAAAATAAAAAGGCTTACTGTAAGACCAATGGAAGAGCAAGGGAAAAGTAAAAGCCCAAGCAACGCCTACTAAACCATGACCTCCGTATATTTTACGATATAGTGGAGCTTTAATTATAAGCTGTAGCCCTATTAGTCCAATCAATAGCGGTAAGGCCAGGGTAGTTATGTCTTCAAGGTCAAAGCCCAGAGTAATGGGTTCATATGTAAGCTGTAAAATGATGTAGATGACAAGTGTCGTTAGTAAGTACGGCCAACGGAACCTGTTGTACATGGATAGTAGTGTGTGTTTCATGAAGAGTTCCTCTCTTTAGCATGCATGCCTGCATGTATTATTTATAATTATGTAACTGTGATTACAATGACTAGATAATAGTATATCCTTACTAAAGATAGCAGAAGGAGACAAAAAATACAATATAAAATAGCTTTACTTCTAAGATTTGCCGTGGAGTGACAAAAATTCAGCAGATGGAAGTGAATACTGGTTTTTTAGGAGATATTTCTGTATAATAAATGCGTATATACAGTACAATAGGATGAGGCCGAAGAGGCATTTGAATCTTTGGAAAGGGAGAAGCGGATGCATGAAGAGCACCGCTTTTTATAATGAGTATGATAGTGAAAGCGGAGGAGATGCAGTACGAGTATAAGCTGGCTGTTTTTGAAGGGCCGCTTGACTTGTTGCTACACTTAATTGAAAAACATAAAATTGATATTTATGACATCCCAATAGTGGATATTACATCGCAATATATGGAGCAGCTGGAGCAATGGCAGCAGTTTGATATTCATTACAGTAGTGAGTTCCTTGTCATGGCGGCGACATTGTTGCATATAAAATCACGGATGTTGTTACCACGTACGACAATACTATCCGATGGAGAGGATGAGGATCCACGAGACGAATTGGTAACGCGGCTATTAGAATACAAACAGATTAAAGAGTTGACGACGGTACTTCAGGCAAAATCCGATGAGAGCGATATGCTTTTTCCGCGCGTTGAGGCGCTAAGCCAATGGGGCCGAGAAAGGGTATACCGATTTGAGTTAAGCGAGTTGTATAAAATTTTTAGGGCCAGTATGGCTAGAGAACACAAATCGGTTATATCAACACCGATAGTACAGGTAGTGCGAGAAACGTTCAGTATAGAAGAGACCATTCGCAGCCTACTTCATCGTTTGCACCGTGAAGGGCGTCTCAGCTTTTATACATTAATGCACTCCTCACTGTACCGCGAGGAAAAGGTAGTGACCTTTATTGCTGTGTTAGAATTACTTAAGAGGCAGGTTCTGCTTATTGACGAAAATAAACAGAAGTTGGGAACAGAAGATGTTTATGCTGAGCGTGATGTTTGGTTAATACGAGGAACAGGCAGTGAAGTGATACGAGGGGGTGATGCGGATGACACAATCGGATATTGAAGCCGTTTTATTTTCAGCGGCCAAGCCGATGCCGCTGGATGTATTGGCAGAGGTGTTTTCAGTAACGCCGCAAACTATGGAAGTGGCATTATCGCAGTATGAGAAGGCGCTTGTGCAGGAAGCCCGTGGGATTCGCATTAGACGTAGTGGTGCCGGCATTGAGCTCGTCACGGCTCCAGAGACGGGACGCTATGTAAGTCGTATTCGACAGCGGGAGGACAAGCTATCGGCCGCAGCTATGGAAACATTGGCAGTCGTAGCTTTTAAACAGCCGGTTACTAAGGCTGAAATAGAAGAAATTCGCGGTGTCAATAGTGAAAAAGTATTGAAACAGTTGTTAAATCGTGATTTAATAGCTGAGCTAGGACGCAAGGATACTGTTGGACGTCCTGTTTTGTTCGGTACGACGGATACTTTTTTGCGTAGTGTCGGTATTTCTTCCATAGATACATTGCAACGGGAAATTCGTATTCAGGAAAGCTTGGAACTAAGCGAAGTATCATCGACAGAGACAAAAGAGGATGCGAAAGAATCTGCGAATACGGAAGAAGCCGAATTTACAGCAGAATAACTATAAATGATAGAGGAAGAACTCGTTAACGAATAAAGAAATACGTATTCATAAGAGAAAGGACTTATACATGGAAAAAGAACGATTGCAAAAATATATTGCACGATGCGGTTATACATCCCGTCGTAAAGCAGAAGAGCTTATTACAAAAGGTGTTGTACAGGTAAATGGTCGTTATGTTACGGAGTTGGGCACTAAAATTAATCCGGACATTGATCGTGTAAAGGTAGAGGGGAAGCTAATACATCCGCCTAAACCATTATATTTTTTACTCAATAAACCGAAAGGCGTTATTACTTCTGTCAGCGATCCGGAAGGAAGAACGACAGTCATGGACTATCTAAAGGGTGTTGACGAACGGGTATATCCGGTAGGGCGATTGGACTATAATACGGAGGGCCTTTTACTGCTGACAAATGACGGTGCCTTGGCACAGATGCTCTCTCACCCATCGGCGGGTGTGAAGAAGACGTACGAAGTGCGCTTAAAGGGACGTGTTAACGATGACCATTTAACAACGATTAGCGAAGGTGTCGCATTGGAGGATGGGATAACCTCTCCTGCTGAATTAATAGATTATGGTTTTGATGCAAAAACAGGTTTAACGACGATTGATATAACAATTCACGAGGGTAGAAATCGTCAAGTACGGCGCATGTTTGAACACTTCGGATATCGTATTCAGAATTTGAAGCGCATCAGTTACGGTGGCCTCAATTTGTCTGGGGTAAAGCGCGGTGCCTATCGTTCGTTGACGGATGATGAGGTGCGACAGCTGAAACAGCAGACGGAGGAATAATCTATGATGCGACGTATTATAGTTATTGGGGCCGGAGCAGCAGGATTGATGGCAGGAACTATTGCGGCTCGCGAAGGGGCTAAAGTATTGCTCCTAGAAAAAATGAATATGGTAGGTAAGAAAATGGGCATTACCGGAAAAGGGCGATGCAACATAACGAATACCTGTAGTGTAGATGAATTAATTGCACATACTCCGGGAAATGGTCGTTTTCTTTACAGTGCATATGGGCAATTTAATAATACGGATTTATTGGCTTTGTTGACAGAGTGGAAGCTGGCCGTTAAGGAGGAACGCGGCGGGCGCGTATTCCCCGTATCCGATTCGGCCCTGGAAGTGCGCGATATGTTTCGTCGAGTTTTTAAGAACTATGGTGGCACACTCCATCTTAATGAGGCGGTCACCAATATTCTCGTGGAAGAAGATCGAATAAAAGCAGTAGTAACTGATAAGGAGACGTATTACTGTGATGCTGTTATTTTGGCGACCGGCGGCGTATCTTATCCTTTGACGGGCTCTACCGGTGATGGGCATAAGATAGCAGAAGCATTGGGGCTCAGGGTAACAGAATTAAGACCGTCCTTAATCCCGCTAGAGGTTGAGGAGCCGTGGGTGAAGGAGCTTATGGGGCTAAGCCTGCGCAATGTTGAATTGTCGGTATATGCCAAAGGAAAGCTACAAGCAAAGCAATTTGGTGAGATGATGTTTACGCATTTTGGGGTCACGGGACCGATTGTTTTATCTTTGAGCCATACGGTTTCCAAATTATTACGTAAAAAGGCAAGACCTATTACATTGTCGATTAATTTAAAGCCGGCACTTACGGAAGAGGTGTTGGATAAGCGTGTGCAACGTGACTTTACGACATACTCCAAAAAGCAATTGGCCAACGGTTTGAAAGATATTTTGCCGCAACGCCTTATCGGTAGAGTAATTGCCGAGGCAGATTTACAGGCGGATAAAGTGATTAATCAAATCAGTCGAGAAGAGCGGCAGCGATTGGTTCACACATTACGCGATTTACAGTTGACTGTGAAGGGAACGCGTCCGGTAGCGGAGGCTATCGTAACGGCTGGAGGCATATCGGTGAAGGAATTTTCACCTAAAACCATGGAGTCAAAGAAAATTAAAGGTCTATATGCGGCAGGTGAAGTACTTGATATTGATGCCTTTACCGGTGGTTATAATCTGCAAGCGGCATTTTCTACCGGCTATGTGGCGGCGATGCATGCGGCGCATGGTAATGATGCCGAGTGATATGATCTATGAAACAGAACGTACAAGGAGTGACATACATGAGCAGTATACGAAAAATTGCGGTGGCCGTTGATGGGCCGGCCGGTGCGGGTAAAAGCAGTATTTCAAAATTAGTGGCTCAAAGGTTAGGCTATTTATATATTGATACGGGAGCCATGTATCGGGCAATCACTTGGGCTGCATTACATGCCGGCGTGGACGTAAAGGACGAAATAAAGGTAACGGCGTTATTGCCATCGATAGATCTTCGCTTAGAGCCGACAAAAGACAGCTTTCGCGTATATGTTAACAATCGTGAGATTACAGCAGATATTCGGTCACAGGCTGTGACGGGACATGTTTCTCAAGTAGCATCTTATAAATCGGTGCGTGAATTTCTGGTAGAAAAGCAACGACAGATGGCACGTTGCGGCGGTGTCATTTTGGATGGCCGAGATATAGGTTCGGTTGTCTTGCCTGATGCAGAACTTAAAATATATTTAACGGCTTCTGTTGATGCCAGGGCGCACCGTCGGTGGTTGGAAGTGAAGGATATTGAAGAGGTTTCATTAGAAGATATTAAGCGTAGCGTAAAAGAACGGGATTTGATGGATACTACCCGTAAGGAATCACCGCTTATATGTGTACCTGAGGCAGTAGTGGTGGATTCCAGTAATATGAGCTTTGACAATACGGTGGAGCACATTATGAAGCTTATCATTGATAAGTCTGCTTTGCTGGCTGAAGAGGCAATACAGGTAAAGGGGGATGAAAAATGAATCCGGTAGTAGAATGTATATGGCGTACTGCGTTCAAAGTAATCTACGGTTGGGGATTCAATGTCCATGTGGAAGGGCGTGAAAAATTTCCTATGGAAGGTCCTCTCATTGTAGCACCCAATCATTTAAGTAATAACGATCCACCGGTCATAGGCTATGCATTACCTCGAGCTGTCCATTTTATGGCCAAAGAGGAACTTTTCCGTAATCCATTTTTGCGTACTGTAATTCAATGGTTGGGAGCATTTCCGGTGCGTAGAGGCGGAGTCGATAAAATTGCTATTCGTCATGCTATGAACCTCTTGAAAAAGAGGTGGGTATTGGGAATTTTTCCTGAAGGCAGTCGCCAAAAACCGGGAAAGCTGGGACGCTTTCATGATGGTGTAGCTTCTATGGCTTTGCGTACTGCCGTACCGGTAGTCCCTGTAGCAGTTATTGGCACACGTGAGATGAAACGGGGAAAAATTGCCATTATTATTGGTGATGTAATAGAAGTAGAAAAAGCTAAACCGACACAGGAAGCTATTGATGCATTAAATGCTAAAGTAAAAGAATCAATAGAAACTATGATTGCGGACTATCATGCAAGGACCGATTCATGATACTATATGTGTAGCAATACTGTTGCTTTATTGCTGCAATCGTTTTATTGTAGTAGCATACATAAACGGTTGTGGGCATCATATATAGATTAAAGGAGGATGGCAATGGAAATTCGCATTGCAGAGAATTGTGGTTTTTGCTATGGTGTTAAGCGCGCGGTGGCTATGGCACAGAAAACAGCAGAGAATGATTTTACCAGTTATACATTGGGACCGATTATTCATAATCCGCAGGTAGTACAGTCCTTAGCCGATGACGGAGTGCGTGCCGTTAACAGTCTGGAGGAAATTCCGGATGGACAAGTAATTATTCGTTCCCATGGGGTAGGGCCTGCTATTTATAAAGAAGCAAAAGATAAAGGCTTAGATGTAGTCGATGCTACTTGTCCTCATGTAAAAAAAGCACAGCAAGATGCTAAGTCTGTTGTGGATGATAATATGACGTTGGTTATTTTGGGCGAAAAAAAGCATCCAGAGGTAATTAGCATTAATTTATGGGCTGGAAATAAAGGAATAATCGTTGAATCTGAAAAAGACGCCGAAATTATTCCTTTCGTGGAAAATATGGGGGTAGTTGTACAGACGACCTTTTCACAATTTAAGTTTCAAAGTATAATAGGTATATTAGAGAAAAAAACTAAGAATCTAAAGGTTTTCAAAACTATTTGCACGGCTACGCAGGAGCGTCAAAACTCGGCTGTAGAACTTGCGAAAGAAGTAAACCTTATGATTGTGATAGGTGGTAAAAATAGTGGCAATACAAATCGGCTGGCGGAAGTTTGCCGAGATGTAGGCTGTACCACATATCACATAGAGACCGCTGCTGAATTAGAAGTGGCCTGGTTCCAAGGGGTCCAAACAGTAGGGGTTACAGCCGGTGCATCGACACCCGACTGGATAATTAAGGAGGTCATTGAGACAATGAATGAATTTGAAGAATTATTAACTGCACAAGCAAACTGGGACGAAGATCTTAAGAAAGGATCTGTAGTAGAAGGTACTGTTGCACAGGTAGAAGATGAACGTGCATGGGTTTCTTTCGGTTATAAAACGGAAGCAATCTTGAATCGTACGGAAATCGCATATCCGGCACCGGCTTCCGCAAAAGATGTTCTTAAGGAAGGTGACCAGATTAAAGCGGTTATTATGAACCATATTAAAGAAGATAACCCGGTATATCTTTCTGTGACTCGTTTAGCTAAGGACGAAGATTGGCAGTATGTTATCGAAGCTCAGGAAAAAGATCAGCCAATCATTTGTAAAGGTATTGATGCAATTCCGGCAGGTCTTGTAGTAACTGTAAATTCCTTGCGCGGCTTCATTCCGTTGTCCCAAGGTGACGTATACTTCGTAAAATCTCTTGAAAATTTGGTAGGTACCGAATTTGAAGCTAAAGTACTTGAAATCGATGAAAAGAAAAACCGCTTAGTTCTTTCTCGTCGTGCTGTACTTGAAGTAGAACGTCAGGCTAAATTAGAAGAAGCCTTGAAGAAAATTGCTGTTGGTGAAAACTACAAAGGTGTGGTTCGTAAGATTATGCCGTACGGTGCTTTCGTTGATATCGGAGGCATTGAAGGTTTGCTTCATATTTCCGACATTTCCTGGCATAAGATTAAAAAGGTAGAAGATGTACTTTCCGTAGGTCAGGAAATCGAAGTTAAATTGCAGTCCTTCGATCCGGAAAGCCACAAACTTTCCTTGTCCTTAAAGGCTTTGACAAAGAGCCCATGGGATTTGGCCGAAGAAACTATTAGCGTTGGCGATGTTTTGACCGGTAAAGTTGTTCGTTTGGTAGCTTATGGTGCATTTGTTGCCGTTAACGACGATATCCAGGGTCTGCTTCATATTTCTCAGATTACTAAACAGAGAAATGCTAAAGTGGAAGATTACCTCAACCGTGGTCAGGAAGTAGAAGTTAAAGTAATTTCCTTCAGCAAAGACGAAAAGAAATTAGGTTTGGCTTTGACTGAGCTTATGGAACCTGTAGCTTCCTCTGAAGACGCAGAATAAGATACTAAGTGGGAGATGTGGCAATGAGACGTTGCCGTGTCTCCCTTTCTTTTGAAAAGGCTAGCCGTATAAATCGGTTGGTCTTTTTTCTTTATTGAATAAAGTGAAATATGGTACAATGAAATAGTTAATATATGAGTATTTGAGGTGAGGAGCATGGCAAAACCGTTAGTGGCAGTTGTCGGTCGTCCAAATGTAGGAAAGTCGACACTGTTTAATGCGATTGTAAATAAGAGAATTTCCATTGTGGAAGATATTCCTGGCGTTACTCGCGATCGTATTTATTTCGATGCAGAGTGGCTAAATAAAGAATTCACCATGATTGATACAGGCGGGATTGAATTTGTAACTGCTGGCAGTCATGTTATTCCAAAGATGATGCGTTTGCAGGCACAGCTTGCTATTGAAGAAGCAGATGTTATTTTATTTGTTGTAGATGGTAAGACAGGTATCGTACCGGCTGATGAGGAAGTGGCTAATATACTGCGCAGTAGTGGTAAGCCAGTTATTTTGGTGGTTAATAAAATTGATAGCCAGGCACAGGAAGCCAATATTTATGAATTTTATAACCTAGGTATTGGTGATCCTATCGGAATCTCGGCAAAAAATCTAATGAACCTTGGTGATTTGTTAGATGATGTGGTTAAAAATTTTCCCGATGCCGGGACTAGCGAGAGTGAAGAAGATACCATTCATGTGGCATTGATTGGGCGTCCTAATGTGGGCAAGTCATCTTTGACCAATGCATTGTTGGGTCAGGAGCGAGTGATTGTCAGCGATGTGGCCGGAACAACTCGTGATTCTATTGACACGCATTGGACACATGGCGATCAGAAGTTTGTGCTGATTGATACGGCAGGTATGCGACGTAAGGCAAAGATTGATGCTCCCGTAGAACGATATAGTATTGTACGCTCGCTTCGGTCGGTTGACCGCGCCGATGTAGTTGTCTTGGTTTTGGATGCTACGGATGGTGTAACTGAGCAGGATAAAAAAATTGCCGGTTATGCGCATGAGGCCGGTAAGGGCATGATTATTGTAGTAAACAAATGGGACCTTATCGAAAAGGATGACAAGACAACCAACAAGTTTACCGAAGATATTTATGATGAAATGGGCTTCCTCCAGTATGCCCCTATTTTGTTTGCTTCTGCATTAACAAAACAGCGTATTCACCGACTAGCGGATATGATTAAATTTGTATCTGAACAGCAACATATGCGTATTTCTACCAGTGTTCTTAATCAAGTATTATCTGATGCACAGTCAGTTAATCCGGTACCGTCAAGAAATGGGCGTGTGCCTAAAATTTATTATATGACACAGGCTAGCGTAAAACCGCCTACATTTATTCTTTTCGTCAATGAACCGGAGTTAATACATTTTTCGTATATGCGTTTCTTAGAAAATCGCCTTCGGGAATCGTTTGGATTTGAAGGAACGCCGATACGACTGATTTTACGCGGTAAGAAAGGAAATGACGACGAATGACGGACGTATTTTCTCCGTGGTTGACAGCAGTATTGGCTTATGTGGTTGGAAGTATTCCCAGTGGGCTGCTAATCGGTAAACTATTTTTTAATACTGATGTACGACTTTACGGTAGTAAAAATATAGGCGCTACTAATACGTATCGCGTGTTGGGCCTGAAAGCAGCGCTCCCTGTATTTATTTGTGACGCAGCAAAAGGAATGCTCGGTGTTTGGCTTATGGGACCGATACCAGAAAATATGCTTATTGGTGGTATTCTTGCCATGGTCGGTCATAACTGGTCTCTGTTTTTAGGGTTTAAAGGTGGTCGCGGCGTAGCTACTGGTCTAGGAGTATTGATTTTTCTTGTTCCGACTGTTTCGGCTATGTGTTTTGCCGTCTGGGCCATTATCGTTTATTTTACAAAGTTAGTGTCTTTGGGATCCATAGTAGCAGCAGCATTGGTGCCAATTCTGATGTGGGCATTTAATGCACCCTTGTGGTATATTGTCTTTGGTGCTGTGGCAGCACTGTTCGTTATTGTACGTCATCGGGAAAATATCGTTCGACTTCTGCAAGGCAAGGAATTAAAGGTAGTACGTACAAAGAGTGGTGACACAAAATGAAAGTGACTGTTATCGGAGCCGGTAGCTGGGGAACAGCACTGGCCTTGAAATCCCTGCAGGCTGGTAACGATACTATATTATATTGTCGACGCCCGGAACATGCGACGGCTATGCTCCGCTACCGCGAAAATCGAGAGTACTTAGCAGGTGTTACCTTACCGCCTACTTTAAAAATTAGTGATAATTGCAGACAAGCTGTTAACTTGGCAGATGTCATTTTGATTGTTACTCCTTCCGTATATGTGAGGAGTACTTTGATGGAAATCGTCACTTATATTCGAGAATCGGCGACAGTAGTATTGTGCTCTAAAGGTATTGAGCGCGAAACAGGGAAACGTTTGTCGCAGGTGGCTGATGAGATATTAGATAAGGTTACTGATAATATTGCTATTCTATCGGGACCAAATCATGCGGAAGAAGTTGGCCGCAATTTACCGGCGGCTACAGTGGTTGCAGCAAGACGGCTGGCTACAGCAGAAGTAGTCCAACGAGTATTGAATTCCGGCACATTCCGTGTCTATGTTAATGAAGACATGACCGGCGTGGAACTGGCAGCAACGACAAAGAATATTATTGCTTTAGCAACAGGCATTGCCGATGGTATGAAGTTGGGCGATAATGCAAAGGCTGCGCTTTTGACAAGAGGACTTCATGAGATGACGAAGTTAGGCATTGCTATGGGAGCTCGCCGAGAAACCTATGCCGGATTGGCGGGAATGGGTGACTTAATAGCCACTTGTATGAGTAAACACAGTCGTAATCGAGCGGCCGGACAAAAATTAGCAGATGGTATGACAATGGATGATATTGTGACGCATACCAATATGGTAGTGGAAGGATTTTTTGCAGTTGCTGCCGTGTACGAGAAAGCCGAACAGTTGGGCGTAGAACTACCGATTACTTCCTCTCTTTACGATGTGTTGTATCATCAAAAGGCACCGTCCGAAGCATTGTGGAGTCTCATGGCGCGGGATTTGAAGGATGAAATGAATATATAGTATGATGATTATACTTCGTGCTATTGTATTTTATGAAGAAAGCATTAGAAATAATGTAAGCCTACTTTTATTTTAATGAATTATATACTATACTAGTAGAAGGAATGTAGTCATAAAGAGGATATATGAGAATTATTGCCGGAACAGCCAAGGGGCATACAATAAAAGCTCCTAAGGGCCACGCGACACGTCCAACCCAGGATAGAGTGCGTGAGAGTATGTTTAATATATTGTCTAACTACGGCCTTTTTAATGCTACGGTATTAGATTTTTTTTCTGGTACCGGGGCATTGGCATTGGAAGCGTTAAGTCGCGGTGCGCGCAGTGCTGTCTGCGTTGATGTAGCGACGGCGAAGCTGATTAAGGAGAACGCCGTACACTGTCACCTAGAAGATCGTGTAGAGGTATGGTCGCATCCGCTAATGCTAGCTGTCAAACGCTTGCAAGGCCGTAATTTTGATTATATATTCGCAGATCCGCCTTACGAAAAGGGATTTGTTCAACAGACATTGGATGCTGTAATAGCAACGGATTTGTTAAAAAACGATGGAATGCTCGTCATTGAGCGCCACGAAAAGGAAGAACCGGTGTTACCCAAAGGTTGGCAGATTGTACGCGAACAGCGTTTTGGGTATACCAGGGTAACCTATATTAGGCGTGATGAGCTTGAAAGGAGTTAATACTGTGCGCATAGGCGTTTGCCCGGGGAGTTTTGATCCCGTGACTAACGGGCATGTTGATATTTTTGAACGTGCTAGCAAATTGGTGGATAAATTGGTGGTAGCTGTATTGGATAATCCCAATAAGCATTCGCTATTTACGATGGAAGAGCGAGTGGCACTGATTGAAGCGTCGGTAACACATATCCCGAATATCGAAGTAGATTGTGCCGGTGGATTATTAAACGAATATGTAAAATCCAAGGATAGCCATATTATTATTCGCGGTCTTCGCGCGCTTAGCGATTTTGAATATGAGTTCCAGCGTGCGTTGTTCTCTAAATTTTTGGATGATAACATAGAAACTATATTTATTATGACAAATAATAAATATTCTTTTGTCAGCTCAACAGGTATTCGCGAGTTGGCGAAGTTTAACGGCAAGCTGACAGGCTTAGTACCGCCTGTGGTAAAGGAAGCTTTGGAAGCAAAATTTAACGGTAAATGATGACACTAGGAGTGGAAAGAATGAAAACGGAAAAGCTGTTAGAAGATTTGGAAAACTTAATTGAAAATAGTGGTCGCATTCCGATGACGACCAAGCGTGTAATTGAAGAAGAAGATATCATGCGCATTCTTGACTCTATCAACGAATCCCTACCGTTGGAGCTGGAAGAATCTCGCCGCGTGGTAGCCGAAAAGGACAAGATTATGGCGGAAGCCCAGCGTCAAGCTGACACGCTGATTGCACAGGCAAAAGAATATATTGCTAAGCTGACAGAAGAAAGTGAGTTGGCTAAACAGGCGCAAGAATATGCTAACCAGACGATTACATTAGCTAATCAGTCTTCTAAGGAATTAAAGAATAGTTCTTTGCAGTATGCGTCGGATGTTCTTAAGTTCTTAGAAAATAATTTAGAAAAGGTATTGGAAAGCCTTCGTCAGGAACAGGAAAACTTAAAACAGTCCGGCCGTGAGCAGCAATAAATTAATAATGAAAGGCCCGTTGTACTATGATTCGTAGTGCAACGGGCCTTTTATTATTGTTGTATAACGTCTTCCTGAGGAATGAGCGGGTCTACATATAATGTTTTTTGATGTGTATAAATAACAAATCCCGGAGGAGAGGCAGGTGGCTTTTTAATATATTTTACTAACGTATAGTCAACCGGCACCTTGGAAGACTCTCTGGCTTTACTGAAGTAAGCAGCGTAACGAGCGGCTAGCTCCAAGAGTTCTTCAGTGGGTTCTCCATCACATTTTAAAATGACATGGGATCCCTGAGTATGTAAGGTATGAAACCATGTGTCAAAGGGTTTTGCCCAACGATGAGTAAGATAGTCATTTTGCTGATTGTTACGACCGATAATAAGCTCGCCCCCATCGAGATGGATGCGTATAAAATTATCTTTCGCCGGTTTGTACGGTAAAGGTTTTTTCGATTTTTTGATTAACCCTGCTGATTCGCATTCCGTGCGGATGGCCTGGACTTCATTACTCGTTGTAGCCAGTTCTAAACTGTAAAGAATGGACTGTAAATAGTCGATGCGAATACGGCTTTGTTCTAATTGATACCGACCACTCTTAGTGCGATTTTTTAACTTGGTATATAACTTGTAGTAGGATTGGGCATTTTCAACGATGCTTAGTTCCGGTGTAAGAGGAATAGTAATCGGTACAACCGGATCGATTAACACATTGTCAACGGTAATAGAAGCGGCGTAATGACTATCTTGATAGGCATTGATCATCAATAAATCACCATAGGCTTTATAGGTATCTGCTTTACTGGTATCGGACACTTCTGCTTCGATTTTACTGTGACGCAATTCTTCTTTTTTTATAGCTTGTGTAAGCAAACGTTCTAAATCGTGACCGGCGGTATGGATGGAGCCGGAGGCAGTTATATCTGTCTCTATCGCATAAGAAAGTGAGTCGTGAACAGTTTGTGATGCGGACTCATCGGTTGTGAGATAGGATAGGGGGATAGGTGATGCAATTTTTTTGCCTGAAGTCAATGTGTATTCATAGAGTACGTTGGCAGTAGCTAACTCACATCTCAGTGAGTATAGTGCTGTAGCTAATTGATCGATTGAATCTTCGGACAAGTTTCCCCATATATCCTTTTCATTTATTTTGGCACGGTAGCATACTTCGCGCAGTAATACGGGACCAAAACCATTGAAGAGTTTTCGTATTGTTTTGCCGACTGTATCATCCGGAAATGAATGTAATATACCTTTAATTTCTTTTTCGGAAAAATCAAAGATGCTTGTTCGCTCCGCGTTGGGAGGTAACTCATAAGGTTGCTTGGGGGAGACGGTACGTTCACGGTTCATAACCGGTGATACATGGATGAGTGACTCTAATACCACACCGTCTTGGACGAAAATACAGTTGGAGTATTTTCCCATAAGTTCTACGTAAATATGGGTAGCAACGAGTGTACCGTCTAAGGCTAATTTATCAGCCGTAATGTGGATGATACGATCACCATTTACTTGTTCGATGGACGTAAGACGAGCGCCTTCTATGTGTTTACGCAGAAACATACAAAGTGAGGTCGGCTCTTTAGGAATATCTGTTAAGTGATTGGCCATATATATGCTCGGTTTGGCACCGACGGTTATGATTAAATTACGATTGCCGTTATGCGTGTTTAAGCGAAACAGCAATGTTGTCTTATCTATCTGTAAGAGGCGTTGAATTTGACTGTTCACGATATGAGCTGCCAATTCTCTGACCAATACGGATAAAGTCAATCCGTCTAAATTCATTTTATCCTCTCCTTTCATACTAGCTAGTATATCATATTTATACCTTTTTTTAGGTGGTTATTAGTGTTAGAATAAATATTGATATTAAATGACCTATATGAGAGGATACGATAATGAATAGTATGACAGGCTTTGGCAGTGGCCGCGCTGCTAATGAACAATTGGATGTTACCATAGAGATGAAATCGGTAAATTCTCGGTATTGCGACATCATATGCAAAGTTCCTCGCTTATTTACCGCTGTAGAGGATGAGATACGGCGGATGGTGAAGGGATCATTGGCTCGAGGTAAGATAGAGGTGAGCATTTCTTATAAATCGGGGACAAAGGGACGGACTTTGACGGTGGACAGCGCATTAGTGCAAGAAGTTCGTCGTGCGTTGGTGCGGGAAGGTTTTTATGGATCCGAACAAGAAGTGCCCTTGTCGGCTGTTACGGCTGTTAGCAATGAATGTTTTTCCGTGGAAGAGGTGGACATAACACCGGATACGATTGCTATGTTGACCATGAAGGCTGCAGAGGAAGCGATAACAAATCTGCTAAAAATGAGGGCTAAGGAAGGTGAAGCGTTGCGCCTTGATATTGAAGCGCGTCTACAGACGCTGGAAAATATTGTTGAGGCCATCGATTGTCATAAAACTGATGTGCTAACGGCGTATGAAGAACGATTGCGCCGACGACTGGATGACATGTTATCTGCACTCGGCAAGACCGTTGATGAGGATAGAATACTGCAGGAAGTAGCCATTATGGCGGATAAAACAGATATTTCAGAAGAAATTGTACGATTCGGGTCTCATGTGGTACAATTAAGAAACACCCTCAATGATACGGAACCGATAGGCCGTAAATTGGATTTCCTCATTCAGGAAATGAATCGAGAAGTGAATACGATGGGCTCCAAGGGGGCGGACCTGTCGATTACGGATAGAGTAGTAGCATTGAAATGTGAACTTGAGAAGATACGAGAGCAGATACAAAATATCGAGTAAGTCCCAAAGATAAGGAGTTGGAGTATGGGTACGAAACTGCTAAATATCGGTTTTGGTAATATGGTGTCCGCTTCACGGTTGGTGGCTATTATCAGTCCTGACTCGGCACCGATTAAAAGAATGATACAGGATGCACGGGATAAAAGCATTCTTATTGATGCTACATACGGTCGTAAAACGCGGGCTGTTTTAGTAATGGACAGCGGACAAATTGTATTGTCTGCTATTCAACCGGAAACAGTGGCTCATCGTGTAGTGCAGCATACGGAAGAAACAGTGGAGGGATGATAGGCAAATGACGGAGAAGGGAATTTTAATCGTGCTTTCCGGTCCGTCCGGAGCGGGTAAAGGCACAATTTGTGCGGCGCTTCGCAAGGAGATGCCGAATCTGGTGTACTCTGTGTCAATGACAACACGGGCGCCACGGGTGGGAGAAGAGGAAGGTATTAGCTACTTTTTCCGCACTAAAGAAGAATTTAAAGAACTTATCGCAGAGGATGCGTTCTTGGAATATGCACAGGTATATGATAACTACTACGGGACACCGAAGAGTCATGTTATGAAGTTGCTCGAGGAAGGTAAAAGTGTTATCCTAGAGATTGATATTCAAGGTGCAATGCAGGTAAAAGATCGTTTCAGTGATGCTGTGTTTATCTATATTGTTCCGCCTTCCTTGGATATTTTGTCGAATCGGTTGCGCGATCGTGGCACCGATGCGACGGATGTTATTAACAAGCGATTGTCAAAGGCTAGTTCTGAATTAGCTTTAGCGCACCGTTACGACTATATTGTAGTAAATGATGTATTAGAGGATGCTGTGGAAAAAGTGGCCTCTATTTTACGCGCAGAAACGTGTAAGATAAAACGCAATAAAGAAAAGATTCAGGATATTTACAAAAATTATACGAATGACTAACCGTGTAGGTAATTTATGGAAGAGGTGTTGCAGTTATGATGGTAAAACCGCTATTAAAGGATTTGGAAAAACATGTGGATAGTAAATATACGTTAGTTACATTGGCGGCTAAACGCGCACGGGAATTGACCGATGGCGATCCGGCTCTGGTGAATGATGTAGATTCCGATAAACCGGTTTCTGTAGCGTTACATGAAATCGCAGAAAATAAAATCGGGTTTGCCCGCATTAAGGATGGCATTAAATAAGAACGTTATAAATACCGGTATCATACCGGTATTTTCTATAGGAGCAGAGGCGATGAAGAACAAGCATATTATTGTAGGGGTATCGGGAGGAATTGCAGCTTATAAAGCTGTGGAAGTAGTAAGTCGTTTGCGTAAGTTAGGAGCGGAAGTAAAGGTAGTGATGACGGAAAATGCTACTAAATTTGTTTCTCCTATGACCTTCGGCGAGATTAGTGGGCATCCGGTAGCTGTAAAGATGTTTGAAGATGTTCATGATTGGAATGTCGAACACATTGCGTTGGCTACATGGGCAGATGCTTATGTAGTGGCTCCGGCAACAGCTAATGTAATCGGTAAAATCGCCTCCGGTATTGCGGACGATATGTTAACTACGCAAATTATGGCTACACAGGCACCGGTCTTTCTTTGTCCGGCTATGAATACAAATATGTATTTGAATCCAATTACGCAACGCAATATGAACACATTGCGTCAATTGGGGTACCATATATTAGAAGCTGCCAGCGGATCGTTGGCTTGCGGAACCAGTGGTATTGGTCGATTACCGGAACCGGTGGATATTGTGAAATGGTTACAATTTCATCTTATGAAAACAGATTTGTTAAAAGGGAAAACTGTGGTTGTAACAGCCGGTGGCACACAGGAAGCTATTGATCCGGTACGATTCATTAGCAATAAATCCAGCGGAAAAATGGGATATGCTATTGCCGAACAGGCTGCGTTAGCCGGTGCGCGTACAATCTTGGTATCGGCGCCGACTCATCTTGAGGTTCCGTATGGTGTGCAGTTTGTGCCTGTTCAGTCGGCCTGTGATATGCAGCAACAGGTAGAAGCAGTATATGAAGAGTGTGATGCGGTTATTATGGCAGCCGCAGTGGCGGATTTCCGCGTGGCTGAGGCAGCAGAGCAAAAGATAAAAAAGATGGAGCATATGTCTTTGGATTTGGTAAAAAATCCGGATATCTTAAAGGGGCTGGGAGAGAAGAAAACGCATCAAAAGCTTATTGGTTTTGCAGCAGAAACTAATGACGTTATCGAATACGGCCGTGCAAAAGTGCGTAATAAAAACTTAGATATGCTTGTAGCCAATGATGTAAGTAAGGAAAATGCCGGCTTTAATGTGGATACTAATGAAGTTACATTTATTTATCCCGGTGAGCAGATTACTAATCTGCCACTTATGAGTAAGCAAGATGTGGCAAAGCGAATTATTGCAGCCGTAGCTGAATTATAGTAAAAAGATATATTACATTGTGGCCTTGGCAGAATCATACTTTTGTAGTATAATATGCGAGGTAACAAAAGTTACTACAGTTAAATTAGAAATGATATGACTCATCAAGAGTAGTGGAGGGAAAGGCCCAATGAAGCTACAGCAACCATTCTGTGAAGAAAAGGTGCTAATTCCGACGGTAACAGCCGAAAGATGGGGTTTAGGTTCCTCATCTTATTGATGAGGAATTTTTTTTGTTGGAGGTAAGATGAATGGCTGAAAAACACGTATTTTTCACGTCCGAATCCGTTACGGAAGGTCATCCTGATAAAATCGCTGACCAGATTTCCGATGCGGTATTGGATGCTATTTTAGCTAAAGATCCGACTGCGCATGTTGCTTGCGAAACGTTGGTAACAACCGGACAGGTACATGTAGTAGGTGAAATTTCTACAAATTGCTATGTGGACATTAATCATATTGTTCGTGAAACAATCCGTGAAATTGGATATACTCGCGCTAAATTTGGATTTGACTGCGATACTTGCGGCGTTAATGTAGCTATTGACGAACAATCCGCCGATATTGCCATGGGTGTTGATGAAGCTTTGGAAACCCGCCAAGGCGGTCAGGATAAGTTTGATAAAATTGGTGCCGGCGACCAAGGTATGATGTTCGGTTATGCAACTAATGAAACCGAAGAATTCATGCCGATGCCGATTGCGTTGGCTCATCGTTTGTCTCGTCAGTTGACGAAGGTGCGCAAAGACGGAACTCTTAATTATCTTCGTCCGGATGGTAAAACGCAGGTAACTGTTGAATATGTTGACGGTGTACCGAAGCGCATTGAAACAATCGTAATTTCTACGCAGCACGGTCCGGAAGTAACGCGCGAACAGATTGAAGCAGATTTGAAGAAGTATGTAATTGCCCCGGTATTGCCGGAAAGCTTTGTTGATGAAAATACGAAATTCTTTATTAACCCGACGGGACGTTTTGTTATTGGCGGACCGCAGGGGGATGCAGGATTGACAGGTCGTAAGATTATTGTTGATACCTATGGCGGTATGGCTCGTCACGGTGGCGGTGCTTTCTCCGGTAAGGATCCTACAAAGGTTGACCGTAGTGCTGCTTATGCGGCTCGTTATGTGGCAAAGAATATCGTTGCTGCCGGTTTGGCAGATAAATGCGAAATTCAGATTGCCTATGCTATCGGTGTAGCACAGCCGGTTTCCATCATGGTAGAAACGTTTGGTACCGGTAAAATTTCCGAAGAACGCATTGGAGAATTGGTGCGCAAACATTTTGACCTTCGCCCGGCAGGGATTATCGAAATGCTTAACTTGCTTCGCCCGATTTATCGTCAGACGGCGGCATACGGTCACTTCGGTCGTACCGATATCGATCTTCCTTGGGAAGAAACTGACAAAGCGGATATCCTTCGTCAGGAAGCAGGACTTTAATTGGATAGCTTGAGGATTGATTCATAAACCTTAAGTGAAGATGTAATAATGGATGCTTTTACCTTCTTGTAATATAGAGAATGGTGAGGCATCCATTTTTCAATTACTAACGGAAATGGTATAATCAAAAGAAGTGACTAAGGAGGTGCTACGGTGCGATTAGCAGAAGTTATTGTCAATAGACCGGCTAAACAGTTGAACAAGCCGTTTACTTATGAAGTGCCGGATGCACTTGGCGTGGTACCGGTTGGGACGCGGGTTGTCATACCATTGGGGCGCGGTAAAGAAGAGGGGATTATTGTTGGTTATGCGCCTGAAAGAGTGGCTCTTAATTTTACGGTTAAGCCTATTCTCTCCGTACTCGATAAAACACCTTGGTTTACACCGGAGATGCTGGCTACCGCCAAAAGGCTCAGCCATTATTATCTTTGCTCCTATCCTGATGCACTTCGCTTATTTACTATTGATAAAAAAGAATTAAAAAGCTATGAGCGCCCTAAGGTAGCCTGGTTATATCCCGAATCATTTCTTACCGTGGAATCCATACCGGCTCGAAAAAAGAGACAACGTGAAGCAGTGGCGTATTTATTGTCCGTTGGCGGTGCCTCCTATGATATGCTTAAAGAGCAAGGATTCTCATTACCTATCATTAAACAGGTTTCAGAGCTTAGAGGGGTGCGACGTGAAGAAAAATATCGACACACGTACACGAATTACGATGCTCGAGAAATACCGGATATACCGTTAACAAATGCACAAGAAAAGGTGTACGCACCGGTTCATGATGCGATTATTCATCGGAGATTTAGTCCGTTTTTACTTCACGGGGTAACAGGTAGCGGTAAGACACAAGTATATATAAAGGCAGCAGCAGCATGTATAGCGGAAAATCGTATAGCCGTTATTTTAGTGCCGGAGATTATGTTGACGGATCAAATCGTTACTCGTTTTGTGGAAGCTTTCGGTGATGAAGTAGTTGTTTTTCATAGTAAGCTGACAATCAGCGAGCGCTATAATAATTGGGAGCGATTACGTCGTAAGGATAGTCATATCATTATCGGCGCACGTTCAGCGGTATTTGCACCGACTGATGATATCGGCCTTATCGTAGTTGATGAAGAACACGATGGATCATATAAGCAAGAAGACATGGTTAGATATCATGCGCGGCAGGTTGCTTTATGGCGCGCAGAAAGCAACCGCTGTCCTGTTATTTTAGGATCGGCCACGCCGTCGGTAGATTCATATTATAAGGCTAAGAAGGGAATCTACACGTTGTTGGAGTTGCCGGAACGTATTCATCATCAGCCGTTGCCAACAGTGTTGTTAGTGGATATGAAAGAAGAATTACTTCATGGAAACTACTCTGTATTTTCCGATGCTATGACGGATCTCATTCAACGCACATTAGAAAAAAAGGAACAGATGATTATGCTCCTTAATCGGCGGGGTTACAGTACCTTTGTTATGTGTCGCGAGTGCGGTGAACCGGTGAACTGTCCGCATTGCGATGTATCGTTGGTATATCATAGGGCAAATGAAGCCTTACGATGTCATTATTGTGAATACCATGCACCGGTACCTGAGGTGTGTCCTAAATGTGGTAGCAGGAAAATCAAATTTTTTGGATCCGGCACGCAGCGAGTGGAGGAGGAATTGGCAAAACGATTTCCCCGGGCACGCATTGCAAGGCTGGATCAGGATGTAGCAGCGAAAAAAGGACGTGGCGAAGATGTGTTGCACGGTTTTGCTGCTGGTGAGTATGATATTTTATTAGGTACTCAAATGGTAGCTAAAGGTCACGACTTTGAAGGTGTTACGGCTGTTGGCATTTTGACAGCGGATTCTGTATTGAATATACCGCTTTATACGGCGGCTGAAAGAACATTTGATTTATTGACGCAAGCAGCGGGACGAGCCGGTCGCGGAAAATCGGAAGGGCATGTGGTAATTCAAACTTACAATCCACTGCATTATGCTATAATAAAGAGTAAGGCCCACGACTACAAAGGGTTTTATAAGGAAGAAATCGAGGCGCGTGAAGCGTTGGGGTATCCACCGTGTGGCGAGATGATTCATTTCCGTATGCAGCATGAAAAAAAAGATAAAGCAATGCAGATAGCAACGGCTATTGTAGAAGAGCTTAGTAAAGTGTTTGACAATGATGTTGAAGTACTGGGACCATACGAAGAAGGTGTTAATCGAGTACGCAATCTGTATCGCATATCGGTTATGATACGCGGAGATACCTTATCAGATGTAAAAAAATATATTTATCATTCTTGGATATTTACGCAAGATGGGTTAGCTATTGATGTGGACCCGATGTAACGGAGGTTATATGGCAGTATTAGAAGTAATTAAAGCAGGACATCCGGTGTTAAAGCAGGTGGCAACACCAGTGGAATTTGTGAATAAGAAGATTCGTCAGCTGTTGGACGATATGGCGGAAACTATGTATGCATCCGACGGTGTAGGGTTGGCAGCACCGCAGGTAGGTGTGTCACAGAGAATGTTGGTATTGGATGACGGTAACGGTTTACAAGAGTTCATTAATCCTGAAATTGTAAAAGCTGACGGTGAACAAATTGGATTAGAAGGATGCCTTAGCGTGCCAGGTTATTTTGGTGATGTAAAACGGTATAATTTTGTGGAAGTACATTATATTGACCGTCACAATAAGAAGAAAAAAATTAAAGCTGAAGGATTTTTAGCCCGCATTTTACAACATGAAATTGATCACTTAAATGGTATTTTGTTCGTGGAACGTCTGGAAAAAGTATATGTGGCAAAAGATCAAGCAAGTCAGATAGAGGAAGCGGCCAACGAGGCAGCTGAGGAAACAAAAACATCGATGACGACTTCTGTATAGGTCATAAGGAGAAGATAGATATGCAACACTTGAGAGTTGTATTTATGGGGACGCCGGATTTTGCAGTGCCTACGTTACAGGCATTGATTGAAGGGCCTCATGAGGTAGTAGGTGTATTTTGCCAGCCGGATAAGGCTAAAGGGCGAGGTAAAAAGGTTCAAATGCCACCGGTTAAAGAAATAGCTCTGGAAGCAAATGTTCCTGTTTTTCAGCCGGATACGCTAAAAACAGAGGATATAAAGGAATGCCTTCATGAATTGCGCCCGGATATTGTGGTAGTGGTAGCCTATGGTAAGATTTTGCCACCATGGTTAATTCATCAGCCGCAGTGGGGATGCATTAATGTACATGCCTCATTACTTCCGGCATATCGTGGAGCAGCGCCGATTCACTGGGCTATCTTAAACGGCGATACAACGACGGGCATTACTATTATGCAGATGGATGAAGGGCTGGACACCGGAGATATCTTGGTACAAACTGAGGTTGAAATCGAACCGGAGGAAACTACGGGTGAGTTGTTTGATCGATTGGCTCTTTTGGGGGGCTCGATGATCAATGAAGCAATAGACGGGTTAGTGGCCGGTACGGTAACGGCAACACCGCAAGACAATAGTTGTGCTACGCATACTCGCAAGGTGACGAAGGATATGGGGTATTTGCAATGGCAGGAAGATGCTGTTGTATTGGCACGAAAAATTAGAGGCCTTTCTCCGTCGCCGGGTTGTGTAACTTTTTTGAATGGTAAGCGACTTAAAATATGGAAAGCTTATGCGCTTACTGAAGCAGGGGTGGCGCATGAATTCCCCGGGGCACAGGTAGGAGCAATAGGCACTGTTATTGGAATAAATGATAACGGATTTGCCGTACAGACAGGAAACGGCGTGTTAGCTATTACCGAGGTTCAACCGGAAAATAAAAAACGTATGAAGGCCGGTGATTTTTGCCGGGGCCATCAGCTGAAGGCGGGGATGGTATTTGATGAGCAATACACACAATCTATGTGATAAGCAAAGTACGCACAGTAAATATGGTCAATATCCGCTATATTTTCAATTAACCTTTACCGTGTTTGTCATTCTATCTTTTGCCTGGTCTACACTCATGTTTTTACTGTGGCCGGGCATGCAGGCCTTCGGTATTGGAGCGGCTATGACCGGCGAGGTTTTGCTGGCATCGTTTCCTATCGTATGCTGGGTTATGTGGGGAATCATGCTTGCGGCAGCTAAAAAGGGAATACGAATTTCACCGATAGTATTACGCATCAGTAATCGGTGGTTGTACGCTTTTTTTCCGGCGGTATTGGGGCTGGGAAAACTATGTGGTGTTGATAAGGACCGCATAAGTCAGTCTCTGATTGCTCTTATTAATCATTTGGTAGAGCTTAATTTGTATAAAGTGCCGGCAGAAAGAGTGTTGTTATTGACACCTCACTGTTTACAGCAAAGTGATTGCGTTCATAAGGTAACCACGGATGTCCATAATTGCAAGCGCTGTGGACGTTGTCAGGTTGGTGAACTGTTAGATATAGCTGATACGTACGGTTGCCACTTCGTAGTTGTGACCGGAGGGACGCTTGCACGGATGATGATAAAAAAAATACGTCCCAAAGCTATTGTAGCTATTGCCTGTGAACGTGATTTGGTAAGCGGTATGAATGATGTGTTCCCTATTCCTGTAGTAGGTGTTCTTAACGAACGACCATGTGGTCCTTGCTGTAATACGCGAGTAGATACAAAGAGGATTCAAGCAGTTGTGGAGAGATTAATTAATGGATACTAAAAAACAAGATTCGGTATTGAGGACAGGAAACCGGGTAAATGTGCGCTTGGCAGCTGTACGAGCATTGTTGGAGATTAACCGCGATGGCGGATACGCTAATATTGTTTTACAACAATATATTAGTCAGTATCATTTTACGGATGTAGATCGCCGCTTTTTTACCGAGCTCGTGTATGGTGTTATCAGACGAAGAAATTATTTGGATGCCATGATAATTAAACTGACGGGACGACCTATTAAAAAATTATCCGCCATGGTTGTAGAAATTTTACGTCTTGGGTTATATCAATTATGGTATTTAGATCGTGTCCCTCATTCGGCAGCAGTGAATGAAAGTGTAAAATTAGCACGGAAGCTTACGCGCGGATTGCATGGATTCGTTAATGGTGTCTTGCGTAATAGTGAACGCCGTCGCGAAGAATTAAGTATTGAAGCAATGGCAAACAGTGAAGCGCAGCGTTGGTCATATGTGTATAATCAACCGGAATGGCTAATACAGCGTTGGCTTAGCGAATACGGTGAAGATACAACGTTGGGACTGTTGTCTTGGTGTAATGACAATCCGGCACTTATAGCTCGCGTCAACACCTTGGTAGCTACGCCTGAAGTGATTGTTTCTGAAATGGAGAAAGCCGGATGGCGGGTAGAACAGAGTACTAAAATACCTGAGGCGTTGCGAATTCTTAGCCATCGAGGTAGTTTAGAAGCTGCAAAATGGGTGAAAGAGGGGTCAATCACTTTTATGGACGAAGCTTCTATGGCAGTAGCTTATGTTGTACAGCCAAAACCAGGAGACAAGGTGTTGGACTGTTGCGCAGCACCGGGCGGAAAGACAATGCACATGGCTGCTTTAATGCAAAATAAAGGAACTATTGTAGCCAATGATATTCACAGTCATAAAATCGAATTGATGAAACAAAATGCTCAGCGCTTGCATGTGTCCATTGTTTCCTTGTATGAACAGGATGCTACAACATTGCCGGAATCATATGATAATGTATTCGATAAAGTACTGGTTGATGTGCCTTGTTCGGGACTTGGTATATTACAGAAGAAACCCGATATGCGGTGGCGTAAGGAAGAAAAAGCTATTGATGCACTGCCGGAATTACAAGGACGTATTTTAGAACGCGCTGCAAAAGCTGTAAAGACCGGTGGTCATTTGATTTATTCTACTTGTACAATCAATAAGGCTGAAAATGAGGGCGTAGTCACTGCTTTTTTAAAGGAGCATCCTGAATTTATCATTGAAGATGCAGCAACATTGCTGCCTTTCGAGACTAAAGGGCCTATGGTTACTTTAATGCCACATAAAGATGAGATGGATGGCTTTTTTATAGCGCGCATGCGCAAGGAGGTTCTATGACAGAGCTGTTGGGTAAATCATTGGAGGAGCTACAGCAACTTATAACGGCTGCAGGCTTTCAGCGGTTCCGAGCAAAACAGCTGATGGATTATATTTATAAACGCTATATATTCTCTTTTGATGACATGGCACAGCTGCCAACAGATTTACGGACATGGCTGAAGGAATACTGCGTTATCAGTTTACCGACGGTTGTGACGGAGAAAACGGCACCTGACGGTAATACTAAGAAGTTATTGCTAAAGCTTAGTGACGGCAGCCAAGTAGAAACCGTATTGATGAAGCAGCATTACGGCAATTCGGTGTGCGTGTCTTCACAAGTAGGTTGTGCTATGGGATGCATTTTTTGTGCTTCTACCACAGGTGGCTTGTTCCGCAACCTGGAGGTTCATGAAATCGTAGCACAGGTATTGCTGTTTGCGTACGTACTTAAAGAACGTATACATTCCATCGTTGTTATGGGGGCCGGAGAGCCTTTACAGAATTATGAAAATACAATCGGCGCTTTACGTTTTCTGCATGAAAAAGAAAGCTTTGATATTGGCTACCGGCGAATGACCTTATCTACTTGCGGCATTGTCGAAAATATTTATCTTTTGGCAGATGAAGGTATTCCGATTACGTTGGCATTATCCTTGCATGCTCCCAATGATACAATACGTCGTGAGATTATGCCTATCGGTGCATATTACGACATTAAAGATGTATTGGATGCAGTTAAGACTTATTATGAGAAAACGGAACGACGGATTACGTTTGAATATATTTTGATAGACGGCGTGAATGCGTCTAGAGAACAGGCTCATGAGTTAGGAGCCTTGGTAAAGACCTTTCCAAACTGTAATGTTAATCTAATCCCGGTCAACGGGAACGAACATATACAGTTATTTAAACCATCGCCGCGAGCCATTGATGCTTTCAAGTCGATAGTGGCCTCCTATGGAGTAGCTGTTACAGTACGCAAGGAAATGGGAGATGCGATTCAAGCTGCTTGCGGACAGCTAAAGGTTCAGCATATGCGTCAGCAGGCAGAAAAAGCGCAAAGCGAGAAATGAGGTAAGCCTATGAAGTGTATTGGTATGAGTAAAATCGGTTTAGTGCGAAAACGAAATGAAGATAGATTTTGTATCGAGGGACCGTTTTGTATAGTCACTGATGGAATGGGAGGCTATAAAGGCGGGGAAATTGCCAGCACGCTAGCTATTGACAGCATCGCAGAAGCATTACGTAAATTGGAGACGCCTTCTAAGGAGGCTTTGCAACATGCTGTTAGTGAAGCTAATCGAATGGTGTATGAACGGGTATTTACGGAACCCGAGCTCAAAGGAATGGGAACGACAGCAGTTGTTGCCTATGAACAGTGTCATACATTATACTGGGCCAATGTGGGTGACAGTCGTCTTTATTTATTTGATGATGATGGCTTGGTGCAGATTTCCACGGATCACTCTATGGTGCAGAGCTTATATGAAGCAGGTACTTTGTCAAGTGATGAAATGTTAACGCATCCGCAACGTAATATATTGACACGGGCTGTCGGTGTAGGTGCTAATGTAGAAGTGGATTGTGGTCACTTGTCGGTTGAATCGGGGAATCGAATTCTTCTTTGCTCGGACGGACTGACGGGGTATATCCCTCAAGACACGATAGAGGCCATGTTCAATGAGCAGTCTGATGACGAACGTTTACTGGAAGATTTAATGGCACTTGTATATGATGCAGGGGCGAAAGATAATGTAACGATTGTAGTAGGCACGATTGAGTAGGAGGCGATGGAATAATGAAAGAAGCAGATAATAGAATGCGCGGCATTATTTTAGATAATCGCTATAAAATCCTCGAAAAAATCGGAATTGGTGGTATGGCCGATGTCTACAAAGGTGAAGATGGGTTACTGGGTCGTCCGGTGGCGATTAAAATCTTACACCAAAATTTTGCAGGTGACGAAGAATTTGTAGCCAGGTTCAAACGTGAGGCGCAGGCAGCCGGGAAGCTGAGTCATCCCAATATTGTCAGCATGTATGATGTAGGCTATGATCAAGGCTATCATTACATCGTTATGGAATATGTAGAGGGGGAAACACTTAAGGAATATATAGTGCGGCATAAGCGTTTATCTATTGATAACGCCGTGAAATTCACGATTGCCATTGCCGAAGGGCTGGAACATGCACATGCTATGGGTATTGTTCATTGCGACATTAAACCTCATAATGTTTTAATTACTAAAACGGGACGCGTGAAGGTAACTGATTTCGGCATTGCCAGAGCAATGAATGCCAGTAATACTGTAATGTATACAAATTCTGTTATGGGATCGGCACATTACTTATCCCCGGAACAGGCCAGCGGGAAACCTGTCAACGGAAGTACCGATATTTATTCCTTAGGTGTAGTACTGTACGAAATGCTAACAGGTCGTGTACCTTATGAAGGAGATACGCCTATTAGTGTTGCCTTGAAGCATGTGCGCGAACGCTTAGTGTCACCTATGCGTTATAATCCAAGCATTCCTCCCTTGTTGGAAGGGGCAGTAATGAAAGCATTGGCTAAAAATCCGGAGGATCGGTTTGCATCTATCACTGATATGATTAGTGATTTACGATTGTCTCAGGGATTTGTCAATTCAAAAAGCGGTCGCATGATTCCCCATGATTTTGCAACGCAAGTATTACCGACGGTACAGGATACTACGGCTTATGAAGAACCGTTGTATGATGACGAGGGTGAAGGAAAAAACAGTAAGAAACGCTCAATGATTGCACTGCTGTCACGATTGCCGCAAAAATATATTCTGCTAGGATCTGTAGTAATCTTTTTGTTGGCATTTTTATGGGCCTTTTTAAGCTTTGGTAATTTCTGGAGCAATGCTACCGTAACGGTACCAAATGTAGTCGGAAAACAGGTAACGGTGGCAAAACATATTTTGGAAGATAACCATTTACGTGTATCGGTAAGTGAAGTAACGAACTCCGATGTACCGGCGGGGCAGGTCATCTCGCAGAGTCCGGAAGCCGGCGAAGAGGTTAAGGAACAGCGGACGATTCATCTCGTAGTAAGTAAAGGCGCGGGAGATCTTACGATGCCGGATATTACCGGTATGAGTCTTGATCAAGCACGGACAAAATTAAAAGATATGGGACTCATACTGGGCAAGGTTACAACAGCATCTGATGATAGCAAAGAAGATGGTGTTATCCTAATGCAAAGTCCGCCGGCTAATTCTAAAGTTAACAAGGGAACCACTATTGATGTTACAGTCAACAAAATACAGGCTAAAACGGTAACGGTTCCCAGAGTAGTGGGAATGACATTGAAAGATGCCAAAGATGCGTTGGCGTCCATGGGGTTATCAGTAGGGCAAATTAGTGGATCCGGTGATGATACTGCAGTAATTACCAGTCAATCCCCGTCGCCGGGCAGTAAAGTGGATGACGGTAGTTCCGTAGCATTGGCTGCTGAGGCGTCTAAGCCGGCAGAGCCAACGCCGCAGACGGCTAAAGGTAGCGTAAATGTGACCGTACCGTCGGGAAAACAAAATCAAAAGGTACGTATTGTAGTTGTCGATGATAATGGATCAAAGACAATTTATGATGGAGTAAACCATCCGGGCGACCGTGTAGATAAGGACGTATCCGGCGTTGGTAAGGTACGTGTTCAGGTATACTTAGATGGTGCATTAATTCAAGATCAAGCATTGTAGGAGGTTTATGAAAACCGGAATAGTAGTAAAAAACATGAATGGCTACTTCTATGTGCAAGGTGAGGACGGTACTATCACAGAATGTAAGGTGCGAGGACGCCTCAAAAAGGGGCGTTATTCACTCTTGGTGGGCGATCGTGTCATCTATGGCAATGAGGGTACCATTGAAAATATTCTGCCGCGGCGCAATGAGTTAAAGAGACCGCACATTGCTAATATCGATCAAGTCGTATTAGTAGTGGCGGCTCATGCGCCGGATATTAATAGTTTGCTGCTGGATAAATTGCTCGTTATGATTGAACATGCAGATATTCCTTTGGTAGTATGTATCAACAAAAGCGATTTGGCAGATGAAACAACGGCGGAGATTGTGGAGCGTTACCAAAAAGTAGGATATACGGTAGTTATGACATCGACGTATACCGGCGAAGGCATCGATACATTGCGCACTATACTTGATGGTCATGTCAGTGCCTTCGCAGGACCATCCGGCGTCGGCAAGAGTAGCTTGCTCAATGCGGTGGAACCTAATTTTGCTTTTCAGACTGGTGAAGTCAGTGATAAAATAAAGCGGGGACGTCATACGACGCGTCACGCGTCATTATATGCGTTGAACGATCACTCGTTTATTATGGATACGCCGGGCTTCAGTGCCATTGACTTCAGCGATATCAGTCCGGAGCGATTGACTTCGCTGTATCCCGAGTTTATGATCTATGAGGATGGATGCAAATTCAGTCCGTGCTACCATGAGCATGAGCCGGTGTGTACAGTAAAAGAAGCGGTAGAAAGCGGAATAATCCATAAAGAAAGATATGCTTCATACTTAGCGATTCGAGAAGAAATTGTAAGTCAAAGGAAAAGGTGATAGTATGGTAAAAATTGCTCCGTCAATGTTGTCGGCTGACTTTTCGAAGTTGGCTGCCGAAATAAAAGAGATAGAAGAAGCGGGCGCTGATTTGCTTCATATAGATGTAATGGATGGCCATTTTGTACCGAATTTGACATTTGGCGCTCCAGTGGTACAAGCACTTCGAGCACATACGGCATTACCTTTTGATGTTCATCTGATGGTAACGAACCCGGAAGATTATGTAGAAAGTTTTGCTACTATCGGCGTAGAATATTTTACATTTCATGCCGAAGCAACAGCACATATGCATCGATTGATACAGACGATTAAGGAACATGGTATGAAAGCGGGAGTATCTCTGAATCCGTCTACACCGGTAGCCGTACTGGAAGATATAGCATCTGATTTGGATATGATACTCGTTATGAGTGTAAACCCTGGCTTTGGGGGACAATCCTTTATTCCTCATGCAGTGCGTAAAATTCAAAAGGCAAAAAATTTATTGGAATTTGTAGGAAATAAAGATGCGGTAGTAGAAGTTGACGGTGGCGTTAACGCTAAAACCGTAGAAGCCGTACGTAATGCAGGGGCTGATATCTTGGTAGCCGGGTCGGCCGTGTTCGGAGCTGATGATCGTAAAGCAATGATTGAGTTGCTTCGCGGGGGCAAATGAGTAAATGCATTAAGAAATAAAATTGTATAAGATGTAAATAATATATAAAACAGGCTGTGATGCAAAGATGCATCACAGCCTGTTTACGTATAATATAAATGTTATAACACAGATAATGTTAGCGGCGATTAAATAAAAAAATAATTTGACCTACAAGTAAACTAAGATACGATAAGAGTTCACACCATTCTTTAACAATTTGGGGAGGGACTCCCATAGTGAGCCAGAGAGAACCCAATGGTAATAAATGACCTTCGGCCGTAGTGGCGAACAGCTGCATAACAACAGCCAGTATAACTTCCGGCAAGGGGAAGCGTCGTACTTTCCAATAGGCCAGTAAATAGTAGCGGCAACGTATTATGGCCAAGAAGGAAAAAAAGGCCAGGATGCCGCAGACAATATGAATTGCGGTATAGTAAGGTAATTGCTCATGAGCTGAAAATTTATATCCTTCAATAGGATCAAAACCAAGAGGGGACAAGAAAACAGCGCCCCAACTTAGCTCTCTAAGGCACATAAACCACCATATAAATGTAATTGCCAGAAGAAGGGCCTTGGGCACAGCATTGGCTAAAGAGAGAGAAATATCCGGTTTGGGACGAAAGACAATATAGAAGGACACACAGCCGCCGATAAATAAGATAAACGCTTGAAACAGCTCGAAAGGACCACTTTCCCAACCAAAGTATAATGGTAAATGCGGTCCTATAAAAGGTAACGCTATAAATGCGAGCCAAGTTAATGGATGCCATACCGGTCGCAGTAAATCAATTCGCATAACAAACTCCCGTAATATCTGTGAATAACAACTCATGATATAGTATTTATAATTCTTACGTAGTATAGCATAAAAGGAGAAACTATGTAAGTGTATAAAAAGATAGTATTCATGCCGAAAAATAAAAGTTGAGATACACGGCTTGCGCAGAGATAGGAAGCTGGACACACCTACCAAAAAAGTTGACATTTACTAGCTTTTTAGCTAAACTAAGGAATGGTACTGGAGTTTTCTGTTAAGTTTTCAGACAGGGTAAGTTGTTGTATCTGAGTAATTAGTTTGGTTAGATTGGAGGAGAGGATGAAGGACAGTATTTTAGCAGCTGCTACTGAGGAAATTCGGCTTCACGGATCATCATTCCGAATGGAGGATTTAGCGCGGCGTTTAAATATTAGTAAACGAACACTATATGAAAACTTTCGCTCTAAAAATGAAATTTTGGAAAGAATTTTATCGGAAAAAGCCCGCGATTTTTATGAGCAGCATCAGGCTATTTTAGCGGATGAGCAGTTAACGTGCGCCCAAAAGCTGAAACAGTATTTTTCTGTTAAATCGGACTTGTACAATACCCTGAACGGAGATCATTTCCGTGAAATGTTCAATTCCATCCCATATCTTGTCGATCAAGCTATGGCCACCTTTGACAAGGACTGGGATCAGCTACAGGCCTATTTGGAAACACAGAAACAGATAGGAGTTATTAAGGATATCGATATTGATGTTCTAATCATGATGTTGCGGGGAATCGCACGATCAATTGTGTACGACAACAAACGTAATCCGGAAGAGTGCCTGCATGTTTTACCGGAAGCAATTGATATTTTATTACGTGGTATTTTAAACGAGGGAGCAGATAACGCATGAAAAAATTTCGTTATTTCGGAGTAGTGGCCGCGTTTTTGGCGGTTATGCTCGCGTTGGCAGGCTGTGGCAAGGGTCAACAGCAGCAAGGTGAGGTGGACGTCAATACCTTTAAAATAGCAGCGTCCGATACGCAAATACCAGAGTCCTTTAATGGTACGGTAATCGCACAGAATTCCGTGGCGGTACATGCTCGTGTATCCGGTCATGTGGTAGAAAAGTATGTTAAAGGTGGTCAATATGTAACTAAGGGACAGCCTTTGTATCGTTTGGACTCGCGTCAATATGAAGCAGATTTGGCCAGTGCACAGGCAACAGCCGCTCGCTCGAATGCAGCCTACCAAAATGCACAGCGTGATTTACAGCGTTACGAACAATTGGCTAGTCAAGATGCGATTGCTCGCCAGACGGTAGACACACAGGCCAGCGTGGCAGAGCAAAACAAGGCGGCTTATGAAGCAAATCAAGCAGCGATTCGCATTGCCCAGGACAATGTAGAGGACACAGTAGTATATGCACCGTATGACGGTACGCTTAAAATGGATGATGTGGACTTAGGTACTTATGTTACGGCAGGTCAGACTACATTGGTTACCATCGATTCTACCAATCCGATTTTTGTTCAGTTTAGCATGAGCGAATCCGAATACCTTGATTTCATGAAGAACAAGGACATGAAAGCATTAGACGCTACCAAGGATTTACAGCTTCGTCTAGCAGACGGTACTATGTATCCGTTTACGGGCACGCTGGTGCAGGCGGCCAAAACATTGGATAATGGCACCGGTAAGCTCGTACTTAAAGCTTCCTTCCCGAATAATGACAATTTGTTGTTGCCGAATATGTATGCTACGGTTATTTCTCCGGGAGATATTATCAAAGATGCAATCCTGGTTCCGACGAAGGCTTTGGTTCAGGTATTGGATAAGAGCTTTGTTATGGTGGTAGGCGAAAACGGCATGGTTGAACAGGTGCCGGTAGAAACCGGAGGCACACAGGGCGTATATACCATCGTCAAGAGTGGCTTGAAACCGGGTATGGATGTTATCGTTGACGGCCTTACCAAGGTGCGTACCGGCATGAAGGTTAATGCGCATGCCATTACTAAAGAACAAATTGAAGTGAATAAATAGGGGGGATATCGTGTCGAAATTTTTTATTAGCCGACCGATATTTGCCATTGTTATATCATTGATTATTACCTTGGTAGGGTTGTTGGCTATGTTTACCCTGCCGGTTGCTCGATATCCGCAGATTACACCACCGCAAGTTCGTGTATCGGCGGCATATACGGGGGCTTCGGCGCAAGTAGTCAGTGATACAGTGGCATCGGTTATTGAAAGTCAGATTATTGGTGTTCAAAACATGGATTACATGGTATCCACCAGTACGAGTAATGGTACCTATTCATTGACTGTTCAGTTTGACCAAGGCACCGATGCGGATATGGATACGGTTAATACACAAAACCGTGTGCAGCGTGCGTTGGCACAGTTGCCGACTGAAGTACAGACATTGGGTGTAACCACGACAAAATCTACCGGCGATATGGCCTTGGTATTTTCATTGAAATCACCGAACGGTACCTATGATCAGACATTCTTAAAGAACTATGCATCCAACTATATGATGGATGAAATTAAGTCGGTAAACGGTGTCGGTAGTGTACAGGAATTCGGTTCCGACTTTGCAATGCGTATTTGGTTGGATCCGGCAAAAATGTCCCAGTTGGGCGTGACGGTAACGGATGTAACCTCGGCTATTCAGGCGCAAAATAAACAGGCGGCGGCAGGTACTATCGGTGCCAATCCGACGCCTATAGAACAGCAACGTACGATGCCTATTACCGTACAGGGTCGTTTAATCAGTCCTATGGAATTTGGAAACATTATCGTTAAGAAGGACGTAAACGGCAATCTTCTTCATTTGAAGGATATTGCGAAAATTAATTTGGGATCCAAGGATTACAGTATCACGGCTAAAAGTGATGGTAAACCGGTTGCAGTGTTTGCCGTATCGCTTACCAATGATGCGAATGCAATTAAAACAATCGGAGCTATCAAAAAAATCTTGGAAGAACAGGCAAAGAGCTTACCGCCTGATATGGAATACAGCGTTATCGTTGATAATACCATGTTTGTATCGGCGTCAATTGAAGAAGTTATTCATACCTTCATAGAAGCGTTGATTTTGGTTGCCTTGATTGTATACATTTTCCTTCAGTCTTGGCGGTCTACGATTATCCCGATGATTGCGGTGCCGGTATCCTTGCTGGGTACCTTTGCCGCGTTCGAAGTTTTGGACTTCACCATTAATACGTTGACCTTGTTTGCTATGGTACTGGCAATCGGTCTTGTCGTTGATGATGCTATCGTTGTTATTGAAGCCGTTGAGTATGAAATGAAGGTTAACGGACTTCATCCGAAAGAAGCGGCTTTGGCTGCGATGAAAAATGTACAGGGCCCTGTTATTGGTATTGCTTTCGTATTGGTATCCGTATTCGTACCGGTATCCTTTATGGGTGGTATGACGGGGATTCTGTATAAGCAGTTTGCCTTGACTATTGCCGTGTCGGTAGTTATCTCAGCTTTTATTGCGTTAACATTGACACCGGCGTTGTGTGCGACTATGTTAAAGCCGCATGTGCCGGGGTCACAATCTAACTGGCTATCTCGATCACTGGATCGCTTTAATGAATTGTTGGAACGTTTCAGCGATTGGTATGGATTCCAGTTGGCTAAGTTGGCGCGTAAGTTATGGCTTACGGTGGTTGCATTGATTGCTTTCGTGGCAATTGCAGCAGGTGTATTCCGCGTATTGCCGACTTCCTTCGTGCCGGCTGAAGATAACGGTTACTTCATGATAGCTATTAATCTGCCGCCGGGGGCTTCGTCCAGCCGTACTATGAAGGTAATCCAGGATGTAAGTAACTTCTTACAGAATGATTCGGATATAACGGAAGTTGCCGGTGTATCAGGCTTTGATATCTTGTCCAACGCACAGCAATCCAGCTCCGGCGTTATGTTTGCTACCTTGGCGGATTGGAGTCAACGTAAAGGCCCGACGCAAGGTGTAGAAGCAAAAATTGGTAAAGTGTTTGGCTTTGCGGCACATGAACCGCAGGCAACGATTTTGGCTTTGAATCCACCACCGATTCCTGGGTTAGGTAGCTCCGGTGGTTTCACGATGTATCTTGTAAATAAAGTAGGGGATTCGCCGGCGAAGATGATGACGGTAGCAAATTCCTTCTTGGCAGAAGCGCGCAAGAGCCCGGTGTTTGCTTCGGTATATACCACCTATAACGATTCTACGCCGACATATAACTTTGATGTTAACCGCGATAAAGCTGCTCGTGACGGTGTATCGGTGGCTGATATTTACACGGCGTTACAGGGTTTCTATGGTGGTATTCAGGTAAATGATTTCAATGAGTTTGGTAAAAACTATAAGGTAATGATTCAGGCGGATGAAAAATATCGCGTTTCGCCGGAAATGAATCACTTTATCTATGTACGTAATAGTGCTGGCAATATGGTATCGGTTGATACATATATTATGCCTAAACCGACAACATCGGCTGCAACGATTACTCGCTTTAACAACTATCCGGCTGTTAAAATCGGGGGATCGCAGAATCAGGGCTACAGCTCCGGTGATGCTATCAATGCGTTGAAGGCAGCTGCTACCGTGACATTACCACAAGGGTATACGTATGACTGGGCCGATCAGTCACGCGAAGAAGTTAAATCCGGATCTCAAACAATTCTTATTTTGGGAATGGGGATTATCTTCGTATTCTTAGTATTGGCTGCGTTGTATGAATCGTGGAAAGTACCGTTCGCTGTACTCTTCTCTATTCCTTCGGGAATTATGGGTGCTGCGTTGATACCCTATCTCTTAAACTTTACGGGACGATACAATTTGGCTAACGATATTTATTTGCAGATTGGTTTGTTGACCTTGGTCGGGTTGGCTGCTAAAAATGCTATTTTGATTATCGAATATGCTAAGATTCGTGTGGAAGAACGTGGTATGCGTATTGTTGATGCGGCTATCGAAGCTGCAAAGATTCGTCTTCGTCCGATTTTGATGACCTCCTTGGCATTTATTCTCGGATGTATACCGCTGGCAATTTCTTCCGGTGCCGGTGCGGGTGCTCGTGTATCTATGGGGATTACCGTAGTTGCCGGTATGACCGCGGCGACAGCATTTGGTATCTTTGTTATTCCGATGCTCTTCATTATGATTGAAAAGCTCGGATTCGGTAAGAAGAAATAAAAAATAATTTATAAAGCAGGTGGGATTTAATTAATAAAATCCCACCTGTTTTGTTATATAAGGTATGTTATAGGTAAGTTATTTATGGTATAATATGAAAGATACAAAAACCAATCGGTTCAACAGTTTATAACGAGGTGATACACATGAGTGAAAAGGTTATTTTTGTAACCGGTCATAAAAGCCCTGATACAGATTCGTTCTGTTCCGCATTGGGCTATGCAAATTTAAAAAATCAGTTAGGAATTCCGGCAAGAGCTATTTGTGCGGGTCCGGCAAATAAAGAAACTACATTTGTTTTAAATCATTTTGGTGTGGAGCATCCGGAAATTGTAACGAGCTTTGCTGTTCGCATTAAAGATGTGATGGAAGCAGTACCGGCCGTTGATGCCGACGCAGATTTGAAAGCAGTATTGGCTTGGCGTCGCGAACACGATATGAATCGTATTCCGGTAGTAAAGGATGGTAAGTACATTGGTCTTATAATGCCGAAAAAATTAATCGATGCGTTGGAAAATGCCTGGGAAGGTAAAGGCGCAGCTAAGGCGGGCGACATTGCTTCGGCGACAAAATGTCAGATTATTTCTCCTGACTTAAAGCTTCGTGAGTTTGATCGCGGTCATACCGGTGCATATCCTGTAGTTGATGGTGATACGTATCTGGGTATGGTACGTGCCGGTGTGGAAGCACCGAAGGATAAACAGAAGGTAGTCTTGATTGACCATAATGAAAAAGTTCAGATTATCGATGACATTGAAGATGCAGAAATTATTGAAAATATCGATCATCACCGCATCGGTGGTTTGACGACGGAAAATCCGATTTTCATCCACTATGAACCGGTAGGTTGCTCCTGTACAATCGTTGCTAACATGTACTGGCAGTACAATCAGGAAATTCCGCAGCAGATTGCGGGACTCTTGTTGTCGGCTATCATTTCTGATACTGTACTTTTCCGTTCTCCTACCTGTACTCCGAAGGATGTGGAAACGGCTAAGCGCTTGGCAGAAATTGCCGGTGTTGACTTAGAAGCCTATGGCCTTGAAATGTTAAAAGCCGGTGCGGATGTGTCTGATTTCTCCGATGAAAAAATCGTTCGCACGGATATGAAAGAATTTACTGCCAACGGTCAGGTTATCAGTATCGGTCAGTTGACTACTATGGATGCCGCCGATGTGTTGAAACGTAAGGCTGATTTATTAAAAGCATTGGAAGAATTGCGGAGCAGTAACGGATATGCCGCTTCGTACATTATGGTAACGGATATCTTGAAGGAAAGTACCAACTTACTATATGCCGGTGATGTAGACGGTGTGGTTAAAGCTGCTTTCGGTCAAGAGCCAAAAGAACAGGAAGTATTCCTTGAAAAAACATTATCCCGTAAAAAACAGATTGTACCTCCGATTTTGGGCGCAATGAAATAAGAAAGGATGATAGACAGACAAAAACGTTGCGTATTGCAACGTTTTTGTTATTGTATGGCATTCTTAGGAGTTGGCAATGCCGATGTATATATTGCAGAGAGATGTTTGGTGACAATTCCTAAGGGGCGTAACTAAGAAAGGATGGGTATGGAGACATTACTGGATGGATTGAATAAAGAACAGCGCATAGCTGTGGAAACCACGGAAGGCCCGTTACTTATCGTAGCCGGTGCCGGTTCGGGAAAAACACGAGTGCTTACATACCGTATCGCACATTTATTGGATAAAGGAGTTAGCCCTTTTGAGATTTTGGCAATTACGTTTACCAATAAAGCAGCCAAAGAAATGAAAAGCCGTGTAGAAGATTTGGTAGGACCGGTAGCCGATAGAATTTGGTTAAGTACGTTTCATTCGTTTTGTGCCAAGCTATTACGGTTTGAGCTGGACAATTATTTAGGATACAGTAAAAATTTTACAATTTATGATACCGGTGATTCGCAGGTAGTGATAAAAGCAGCGTTAAAGGCGTTGAATTTAGATGACAAGTATTATCCGGTAGGTGCCATGCAGTCACACATTTCAGATGCGAAGAACCGTTTATTATTTGCATCCGAATTCAGACGTACCGCCAAGGATTTCTATGCGCAAAAAGTGGCGGATGTATATGAATACTATGAACGGGAGCTACGCAAGAACAATGCTCTTGATTTTGATGATTTGCTGCTGGTTGCGGTTAAGCTGCTACAAACTAATGCATCGGTACAGGATAAATACAGTCATCGCTTCCGTTATATTATGATTGATGAATATCAAGATACGAATCATGCACAATATGTGTTGGCGCGTTTGTTGGCTTCGCAGTGGAATAATATATGCGTTGTCGGTGATGCGGACCAGAGTATTTATGCTTGGCGCGGAGCGGATATTCAAAATATTTTAGACTTTGAAAAAGATTATCCGCAATGCACGACTATTAAATTAGAACAAAACTATCGGTCAACCAAGACGATTTTGGAGGCAGCCAATGCGGTTATTGATAATAATGAAGGTCGCCCGGAAAAAAATCTGTGGACCGAACAAGAAGATGGCGTAAAGATTAAACACTTTACGGCACAAAGCGAACGAGAAGAAGCGGCTTTTATCAGTGAGACTATGTACAAACAGCATGAGTTAAACAACGTACCTTACGGGGATATGGCCATTCTATATCGTACTAATGCGCAATCGCGCGTATTGGAAGAAGGATTGATCAAACGAGCGATTCCTTACACTATGGTAGGGGGGACCAAATTCTACGATCGCAAGGAAATCAAAGATGTCTTGGCGTATTTAAAGGTACTCTTTAATCCTTTCGATGATTTGAGTTTATTGCGTATTATTAACGTGCCGAAACGAAGTATCGGAGCAACCACTGTTAGCAAGCTACAAAGCTATGCACAAGATACGGGAAGCTCTTTATTTATGACGCTGACGCAGTTACACAATATCCCTACGATTAAGGGAAAGACAAAGGAACGGTTGGAAGAGTTTGGCGTATTGATTTTCGGTTTGGTAGCTTCCATGAATGAGATGAACGTACTGGAATTATTGGAAGCGATTTTGGATCAAACCGGTTACATGAAGGAATTGGAAGACAGTACAGATCCGCAAGACGAAGCGCGCATCGAAAATATCGGTGAATTACTGTCGGTGGCCAAGGAATTTATGGATGCTAATCCAACTGGGACAGTGCAAGACTTTTTAGAGCAGGTAGCACTGGTGAATGATGTGGATTCCTTTGAACAAGTAGACTCAAAAGTAACGCTGATGACTCTTCACTCGGCAAAAGGGCTGGAATTCCCTGTTGTTTTCTTGGCCGGTCTTGAAGAAGGATTATTTCCCCACAGCCGTACGCTTATGAATCCCGAAGAGATTGAAGAAGAACGACGGCTTTGTTATGTGGGAATTACACGGGCAGAACGCGAGTTATATGTATCCAATGCGACCACACGCACTGTATTCGGTAAGACGGCAGGCTATTTGCCATCGCGCTTTTTAAAGGAAATACCGCAGGAGCTCATTGAAGAGCTGCGGGCGAAGGCAAAGCGTCCGGAAATGACAGAACGCCGTATACCACCGCATATGTCTGTTATGTCACGACCGGTGACCAAGCCGATTGTGCGTAATCCGCAGGTAGAAAATTGGCAGGTCGGTGATGTAGCCATGCATGCGAAGTGGGGTAAAGGCAAGGTGTTGGCATTACAAGGTGAAGGTGCCGGTTTGAAACTAAAAATAGAATTTCCTACACAAGGAATTCGCATTTTGATGGCGAAATTTGCGCCGATTAAACGATTGGAAGAATAAAACTTTTTAATCATTGCTTACTCTCGATACATGCTTTAGGAAATACACGTAAATAGTTTGGTACCATAGCATAGGTCGGAGTGCGAGTAAACAGAGGAGTAAATCATGGCAACGAAAGAAAATGATATAGCTCTTACCATTCATACCTTACAAAAAGAGCTGGCACATCATGCCTATTTATATTATGTAAAGAACGCGCCGGTATTGCAGGACTATGAATATGATAAATTATATCGAGAGTTAGTAGATCTTGAAACAGCACATCCTGAATACATTACCCCCTATTCGCCGACGCAGCGCGTAGGAGCAAAGGTAGAAGGCGATTTTCCTAAGGTTCCTCACGGACGACCGATGCTCAGTTTGGGCAATGTGTTTAATGAAGCGGAAGTGAGAGCTTTTGATGAACGAGTTACGCGTGAGCTGGGACATCGTCCGGCATATGTGGTGGAATTAAAAATTGATGGCTTAGCGGTTAATTTGCATTATGAAAATGGTGTGCTTGTCCAGGCGGTTACACGAGGCGACGGACGAGTAGGTGAAGATGTTACGGCCAATGTACGTACGATTCAATCCATTCCTCTGTTTATCGAAGAGGCACCGCCGTATATTGAAATTCGCGGTGAAGCTTATATGCCGCATAAGGAGTTTAAACGAATTAATGAAGCACGCGATGAAGAAGGTCTACCTGTATTCGTAAATCCTCGGAATGCAGCGGCAGGGTCCTTGCGGCAACAAGATCCGGCTATTACGGCAGATCGCAATCTAGATTTTTTTGCGTATGCTATCGGTGCCGTGGAGGATAGCCCGATTCATAGCCAAGCGGAGTTGCTGGCTACCTTGGAGACCTACCGATTCCATGTAAATGAAAATTATAAACTGTGTCATTCGATTGATGATGTGATTGCACAAATTAAGTATTGGGATGAAGCACGTCATCAACTGCCCTATGACACGGACGGAATGGTTATAAAAGTGAATGACTTTGCCGATCAAGACATATTGGGAGCTACGGTAAAAGATCCGCGTTGGGCTACGGCATATAAGTATCCGCCGGAAGAAGTGGAAACGATTGTGGAGGATATTACCTTAAACGTTGGACGCACGGGAGTATTGACCCCGACGGCAGAATTGAAATCGGTATTTGTATCCGGTACAAACGTGGCGCGAGCTACATTACACAATGAGGATTTTATTAAGGAAAAGGATATCCGCATTGGCGATCATGTGTTGGTACATAAAGCAGCGGAAATCATTCCGGAGGTTATCCGTGTTCTGAAAGATAAACGCACCGGTGAAGAGAAAGTTTTCACGATGCCTTCGCAGTGTCCCGTATGTGAATCGCCAACGGCACGCAAGGATGATGAGGTAGCAGTGCGCTGTACCAATCCGCATTGTCCGGCGATTGAAAAAGAAAAAATTATTCACTTTTCTTCACGGGATGCGATGAATATTGATGGTTTGGGGCCGAGTATCGTGGAAAGTCTAATTCGATATCGCTTGATAACAACCGTGGTTGATTTGTATCACCTTACGGAAGAACAGCTGGTAACGATGGAGAGAATGGGCACGAAGTCGGCACAAAATCTTTTAAAGGCTATTGAAGATTCCAAATCCCGAGGCTTGGGACGCGTGTTGTTTGCGCTGGGCATTCGACTTATCGGTGCCAAAGCGGGGCAAACCATTGCGGCGCACTTTCCGAGTATGGAAGCTCTTAAAGCGGCAAGCTTTGAAGAGTTAACGGCGGTAGCTGAAATCGGACCGACAATGGCAGACAGTATTATCGGGTATTTAAACGATGAACATAATATGGCGTTGATTGAAGGTCTGGCAGCGGCCGGTGTGGTGATGACGGAAGAGAAAACCGAACCGGGCGGAGATGAATTGGCCGGAGAAATTATTGTACTCACCGGTAAGCTGGCGTCTATGGGGCGCAGTGAAGCAGGTAAAATTTTAAGTGATCACGGCGCTAAGATTACAGGCTCCGTAAGTAAGAAGACAACGATGGTCATAGCCGGTGAAGACAGTGGCAGTAAACTAGCCAAAGCCAACGAATTAGGCATCAGAGTTATCAACGAAGAAGAATTTCTCGCACTTATTGCGGGATGGCGTGATTAAACGCTTTCTTTTTGCTATAATGTAACAATGAAAGGAAGTGGACCTATGAAAATCAACCGCGAGGAAATAAAAAATATTGCACTCCTATCGCGTCTTGAAGTGCCGGAAGAACGAATGGCACAAATGGAAAAGGCGCTTAACGATGTATTACAATATGTGGAAGAGTTGGAAGAACTCGATTTAACGGATGTCGAACCGATGGCACATGCCGTACAGGTGCAAAACGTATTCCGTAAGGACGAAGTAAAGCCGTCGCTTGATCGTAAGCTGGCCTTACAAAATGCTCCTGAAGAAGATAACGGGTATTTCAAAGTACCGCGTGTAATTCAAGAGTAGGAGGAAGAACTGTGACAATTCATGAACTTCATGCTAAATTGATGGCAAAAGAATTATCCGCTGTCGAATTGACGAAGGCGGTTATTGCTCATAAAGAAAAGGTAGAGCCTACCGTTCACGCCTATTTGTCGGATTCTCACGAAGAAGCATTGGCGACGGCAGAAGCCGTGGACAAGAAAATTGCAGCCGGTGAAGAAATTTCCATGTTGGCCGGTATTCCGGGGGCTGTTAAAGATAATATTTGTATTCAGGGACAACGAGCTACTTGTGCATCTAAAATGCTGGAAAATTTTGTTCCTCCGTACAATGCAACGGTTATTGAAAAATTGCAATCCCAAGATTTTGTTAGCTTGGGAAAATTAAATATGGATGAATTTGCTATGGGCGGCTCTACCGAAAATTCGGCATTGGCAAAAACCAGCAATCCATGGAATGCAGACTATGTACCGGGTGGATCTTCCGGCGGTAGTGCAGCGGCGGTAGCCAGTGGCAGTGCTGTGTGGAGCTTGGGCTCCGATACAGGTGGATCCATTCGTCAACCGGGATCCTATTGCGGCGTAGTTGGCTTGAAACCGACATACGGTAATATTTCTCGCTATGGCTTGATTGCTTTCGCGTCGTCGTTGGATCAGATTGGACCGTTGACAAGAGATGTAACTGATGCGGCTATTGTACTTAATGCTATTGCCGGTCATGACCATCGCGACTCTACATCAATTGCCGGTGAACGACCGGATTACACAAAATCCTTGGTACGCGATGTAAAAGGTCTTCGTATCGGTATGCCGAAAGAATTTTTCGGTGACGGTCTTAATGCAGATGTGCGTAAGGTAATTGAAGAAGCGGCCGATACATATCGTAAGATGGGGGCAGAGATTGTAGAAGTCAGCTTGCCTACTTCTAAATATGCATTGTCTGCGTACTATATTATTGCATTGGCAGAAGCCAGCTCGAACTTAGCCCGTTATGACGGCGTAAGTTTTGGTATGCGTGTGGATGCGGATAACTTGGTGGAAATGTCGACAAAAACGAGAACGGCCGGTTTCGGTGACGAAGTACAACGCCGTATCTTGCTCGGTACCTATGTACTTAGCTCCGGCTATTATGATGCCTATTATTTGAAGGCCTTGAAAGCACGTCGTCTTATCAAAAATGAATTTGACAGTGCCTTTGAACAGGTGGATGTTCTCTTAACGCCGACGGCACCGAATACAGCTTTCAAATTTGGAGAAAAGACGGATGATCCGTTGTCCATGTATTTAGAAGATATTTGTACTGTACCGGTTAACTTAGCCGGCATCCCGGGCATTAGTGTACCGGCAGGCTTCGGCTCCAACGGTATGCCTATCGGCATGCAGCTGTTGGCACCGACTATGGGTGAAGAAGTATTGCTCAGAGCTGCCTATAGCTTTGAACAGGAACGACCGGAATGCAATAAAATCGCACCTATCGGGGAGGTAACTCTATGAAATATGAAACAGTCGTAGGCCTCGAGGTCCATACGGAGTTAAAAACTAAATCTAAAATTTTCTGCGGTTGTACTACGGAATTCGGCGGCGACCAAAACACCCACGTATGTCCGGTGTGCTTGGGTTTACCCGGTGTGTTGCCAGTTCTTAATGAAAAAGTATTAGAATATGCCATTAAAGTAGGTTTGGCATTGAATTGCGATATTTTACCGTTCAGTAAATTTGACCGTAAAAATTATTACTATCCTGACTTGCCGAAAAATTTCCAAACTTCACAGTATGATCTGCCGATTTGTTTAAACGGTCATTTGGATATTGAAGTAGGCGGAGAAACGAAACGAATTCGTATCACCCGTATTCACATGGAAGAAGATGCCGGTAAGTTGGTACATAGCGGCAGTACTATCAGTACGTCCGACTCCTCTAATGTAGACTACAATCGTACCGGTGTACCACTTTTGGAAATCGTATCCGAACCGGATATTCGCTCCGGTGAAGAAGCGCGTGCGTATGTAGAAAAATTACGCTCCATTTTGAAATACTTGGACGTATCCGATGTACGCATGGAAGAAGGCAGTCTCCGTTGTGATGCCAATATTTCTATCCGACTCATGGGGGAAGAAAAATTAGGCACCAAAACAGAAATTAAAAATATGAACTCCCTTACAGCGTTGCAAAAAGGGATTGAATACGAAGCACTTCGTCAAGCAGAAGCTTTGGAAGACGGTGAAGCTATCGTTCAGGAAACGCGTACCTGGGATGATAGTAAGGGCATGACGTTATCTATGCGTAAAAAAGAAAAAGAAAACGATTACCGTTACTTCCCGGAACCGGATCTGGTACCGATTGTTGTATCGCCGGAACAGGTAGAAGCGGCCCGTCAGAGCTTACCGGAATTGCCGGACGCTAAGCAGGCTCGCTTTATGAAAGAATATGGCTTAAACGATGAAGATAGTCGTATATTGACGGCTCTTCGCGAAACGGCCGACTACTTGGATGCGACCGTAAAAGCAGGGGCTGATGCTAAAACAGCAGCGAACTGGATGCTCGGTGATTTGTCCAAAATGGTTAACGAAAACAATCTTACTTTTGATAAAGCACCGGTAACACCGGATATGCTGGCAGGGATGATTGCGCTGATTAATAAAGGAACGATTTCCGGTAAAATTGCTAAGAAAGTAATTGTTGGCATGTGGGATACCGGTAAAAAGGCAGATGTTATCGTTGAGGAACAGGGCCTTGTACAAATTACCGATACCGGTGCTATCGAAGAAATCGTAAAACAGGTTATCGCAGATAATCCAAAACCTGTAGAAGATGTGAAGAGTGGTAACGGTAAAGCTATCGGCTTCTTGGTTGGTCAGGTTATGAAGGCCAGCAAAGGACGTGCTAATCCGGGAATGGTAAATCAGTTGCTTCAAAAGTATTTGAAGGACTAATATAACAATAGCCAAACTGATAGGAGTGATAACTATGGACGAAACAAACAGACAGGAACGCCCGCGTACTACTACGGTATTAACGGACGAGGAACGCCGTAGTTTTCAAGGCATGACTATCGATGAAGATGGACAAGAAACAAAGGGATCCGACATGAATTCCGAAGGAAATCCGTTTGCGGAAGGACGGTTTTCACAGGGCACCGAGATGCCGGGCATTAAGGTATATACATGGTCTTCGCTGGGGTGGAAGGGAAAACTTATCTTAGCGTTGGTCGTATGTATTGTATTAGCGATTGTTGTTTTCTTTGGCAGTATTTTCCTTATCGGCTTTGGTGTTATTGCCGGACTGGCAGCTATAGTGACGTTGTTGCGTATTGTGTATCGTATGTTATCATCGTAAGGATATATAGCGGCGACATAGTGTGATAGCATGGAAGATACTTCTTTTGGCTATAGCTTATGACAGTAGGGGCATTTGATTTATAGAAATAGAATATAAAAAAGGCTTCGGTCTCTGTATATGCGGAGAACGAAGCCTTTTTTTGATTATAGTATGAAATAGGTAAACACCAACAGGTATTTACCCATGGTAGTAAGCTAAATTATTTGCATGGATTATTTACTCTGGTCATTTACTCGGATTACTTACCTAAACTATTTAACGGTAGGAGCGGAGGTATCTTTTATGAGATAACTAAACAGCAAAGCAATTACACAGACTACGTTAAGGCAGAGCCAAGCCGTTTGCAAGCCGTAGATGTCGGCAGCCTTTCCCACAAGCGGAGCGACCATACCACCTAGGGTAATGCCGAGCCCCAAGGTAATGCCGGAGGCAAAGCCAATACTTTTGGCAAGATACTGCTGACCTAATACGACGATAGGGCTGTACTGTGCAAAAACGCCAACGCTAAGCGGAATGAGTAGTACCATGGAAAGCCAGTAATAGTTACTGGTCGTAAAGGCAATCATAATGGGGACTAACAGAATGTAGCAATAGCGAATGACTTTTACAAAACCAATCTTATCGGAGAGAATCCCACCGAGGAGAGTAACTACGGTACCGAGGAAGAAGAACACCGACAGTGCGAAGTTCCCGGATGCCGTACTTTGCTGCAAATGGGTGATCCAGTAAATAGGAATAAATGTATTTAATACAGCAAAATTAATCGAGCGTGCAGCGATAATGACAAAGAGGCGAAAGAAGCTTTTCCAGTCATTTACGGCAGAGGCATCGGCTAAACGCTGTGTATTGGTAGACGCTACCGAGGCTTGGCGATGGCGTGGTGCCATTACAAGATATATCAATGCCATGGAAACGGTGAGAACGGCAAAGATGATAAGACCGTGAGGACCGACGATGTAGGCGATGCCTGCCAGAATAGGTCCCACGGCGAAACCGCCGTTTCCGCCTACGGAAAAATACCCCATGGCACGTCCCTTTTGAGGTCCAGAAATACGATTAACCCAGCGAGCTGCTTCGGGATGGAAAATAGCAGAGCCGATACCGGCCATCATAGAAAAAAAGAGAAGGGCCATGTAACTGTCTACAAAGCCGAGGGCAGCGATACTGCATCCGGCAATGACCATGCCCAAGGGAATAAAGAGATGCGTAGAACGTTTGTCGGCTAAGTAACCGAAGAGTGGCTGCGCCACAGAAGCAAGTGCTGTATTGGCAAACATAATAGCAGCTGCTTTTTCATAATTTAAACCGTAAAGTGTCATGAAGAGTGGCAATAAAGCAGCCAGTGATCCCTGGGCAGTATCATTCATAAGGTGACACAGTCCCGGAAAATACGTTAAAAATCGATTTGGTGTTTCCTTCGGTGCCCGACTGCTGTAGGCCGAAGCAGATGAATTCATTGTAACACGTCCTTTCACATGTAATGCGTATAGATAATAGTATGAAATGTATTGTAGTAGTATTCTTTATATTGTGATTTTATCACATAAATTATAAGGCACACTAGCGAAATAACGCCATATTTTCCTCGTGCGTTCCGTAAGCAGTTAGCAGAGTACCGACAAGATATGTAATGTTTTGTAAGTACGGTAATAAATATGATATAATGCTAGAGTATAAGCCGGTGGAATGAACCACTCGATGAAGTCTGTGTGTATCACAGGAGAGATGAAGAGGTATCGATGAATATACTATTGACCACACTAAATGCAAAATATATACATTCATCCTTGGCGTTACGGTGTTTGCGCGCCTACGGACGAACCAAAGGGCAGGCATATGACATAGTAGAATATACTATTAATATGCCTGTTCTTAGCATACTTGCAGATATAACGGAGCACCGTCCCGATGTGATAGGCTTTGCTTGCTATATTTGGAATATTGATATGACATTACATGTGGCAAGCCTTATCAAGGAAGTGGCCCCTAAAACGCGCATTGTCTTGGGCGGACCGGAAGTCAGCTATACCGCCGAGACCGTTATGGCGGAGCATCCTTACGTGGATTATATTGTGCAAGGTGAAGGGGAAGAAGCGTTTACGGCTCTTACGCAGGCTTTGCAAGACGGAAGAACTGCAGAAGACATAACAATTGTCGGCGTACTGGGACGTACTGAGGACGGACGATTGGTTGGTTCCCGAGACATTGCGGAAGTAGCCGACTTGAGCACTATTCCTTTTCCTTACGACGAAAGTGATATGAATGAGTTGACTCATAAAATTATGTATTACGAATCATCTCGCGGTTGTCCTTTTAGTTGTCAGTATTGTTTATCCGGTAATCGTAATACGGTACGCTTTTTTCCGTTGCAGCGAACATTACAGGAGCTTCAGTGGTTTGTAGACCATGAGGTTAAGCAAATTAAATTTGTGGATCGCACTTTCAATTGTGCGCCGCATCATCACATTCCCATTATGGAGTGGATTCATGCGGCGGACACAACTACGAATTTTCATTTAGAAATGGAAGCCGTACTCATGGGGGACCGTGAGGTTGAGCTTTTGAGTACGGCACCAAAGGGGCGTATGCAAATTGAAGTCGGAGTACAAAGTACTCACGAACCGACGCTGACAGCTATTCGTCGACATAATGATTGGTCGCACATTCAAACCGTCATCCGTCCGATTATTGCGGCAGGACGAACGCATGTGCATATGGATCTTATTATTGGTTTGCCCTATGAAGATTATGAACGGTTCGGACAGTCTTTTGATGATTTGTTTTCCCTACAGCCCCATGCGTTGCAGTTGGGATTTTTAAAGCTGTTGCGCGGCTCCGGTGTCAGTCGAATGGATACGTATGACTACCGCTATGATCCGAAAGCACCGTATGAGGTGTTAGCAACACATGTATTGCCTTATGAAAACATACGGTTTCTCAAACATTTCGAAGATGTATTCGAGCGTTTTTATAACAGTGAACGATTGCGCCGTACCTTTACCTATGTAGGGCAAATAATTTTACAACGCGGCGAAAGTGCGTTCCGTTATTTTGAAGATATGACGCAGGAATGGCTGGCCGCAGGAAATGACAAGCGGAAATTAAACGATCGTGATCAACTGGCGTTCTTACATAATTTTTTTAAGAAGCGACATGATACGATTGCCATGGAGTTATTAGGCGTGGATACTCTATATGCATATAAGGGACGTTTGCGTGATGAAGCAATCGGTTTGCCGCCGCCTCGCAAGGAAGAGTTAAAAGCGAGCGAAGCGTTTTGGCGTGATGAAGCGAGCGTACGTCGGTACATACCGGAGTATTCCTTTAATGAGTGGCGCCGCATCAGACATACCTATGCGGAAGTAACATTGCAACGGGAAACGGCTAAGCGCCTGGGGGTTGACAGTACAACTCCGACGGTAACGCTTATTATAGATGTAGAAGAACGGGTGGCGCCGTTTGTACGACCGGAGGTGAGTTGATGGGAGATACGACAAAGCCGAAACGATATCGGGCATATTCGGCATTTCTAAAGGAAAAATACGGCGAGAAAGTATATAAATTACCGGTGGCTCTGCCCTTAACCTGTCCGAATCGCGATGGTTCGGCCGGTGTAGGCGGCTGCGTATTCTGCGGTGAAATCGGTGCCGGTTACGAGAATCGACCGGCCAGTATGACCATCCGTCAACAGCTGGAAGAAAACATTGCTCATATTGCGCCTAAATACAAGGCGTATAAATATATTCCTTATTATCAGAATTTCAGTAACACCTATGTGGAGCCAGAACGCTTTCGTGCATACATGGAGGCCGGCTGCATCGATACAACCGTAGGTTTGGCTATTGCTACCAGACCGGATTGCATTAACGATGTATATTTAGACATCTTGCAAGACATTAAAGAACGATACGGTGTAGATATTTATTTGGAATACGGGTTACAAACAGTAAATTATCGTACCTTGCAAACGATTAATCGCGGTCATGGTATGGCTGAATTTATCGATGCCGTGTTACGGACCAAACACTATGGTTTCGACGTGTGCGCACATATGATTTTAAATCTTCCTTGGGATGATGAAACAGATACCATAGAAGGAGCGCGTATACTTTCCGCTTTAGGCGTTGATCAGGTAAAGCTTCATGCGCTGTATATCGTAAAGAATACCCTTATGGCCAAGTGGTATGAGAATAAAGAGTTCACGCTTATTTCTGCGGAAGAATACATTGACCGCGTGATTTCTTTCCTGAGAAACTTGGATGAGCGTATTGTGTTACAGCGTTTAGTGGGTCGTGCGCCGGAAGAAAATACCCTGTTCACCAATTGGTCTATGGGGTGGTGGCGTATTCAAGAAGAAATCGAACGACGCATGGAAGAAGAACAGGTACGCCAAGGCGATTTATGTGACTATTTGAACGGCCGTGCGGTACGAAAATTTTTAAAATAAGGAGATACGTACATGAGTGAACGTATATTTACATTTCCTAAGTACGAATGGGCAGCTCCGATTTTGGGCTATCAGGATAAGCATTTAAAATTATTGGTAGAGGAATTTCCCTGTCATGTAGTAAGCCGCGGCGATACATTACAGCTTACCGGCGATGAAGCGGTGTTGGATCAATTTGTACGCGTGTTGGAAGAGCTGGTGTTTTTATATAAGGAAAGCGGTCAGGTGGCAGAGCAGCAGGTAAAGATGGCGGCCACAATGGTAAAAAAAGGAAAGGCGGATACCGTACATGCTATGTTTGACGATACGTTGAACGTAACTATGAAGGGGAGAACGATTACGCCAAAAACAGAAGGGCAAAAGTTTTATGTGGACAGTATTAGGCGCAATACCATTACGTTCGGTATCGGACCGGCCGGTACGGGTAAAACTTTTTTGGCAGTTACCTTGGCAGCATTTTATCTGAAAAACAGAGAGGTGGAGAAAATTATCCTCACTCGACCGGCGGTAGAGGCAGGAGAAAAATTAGGATATCTGCCCGGGGATTTGCAGGAAAAGGTAGATCCCTATCTGCGCCCTTTGTATGATGCTTTGCATGATATGTTCGGTGTGGAGCAGGTGCAGCGCTTCATGATGCGGGGGATTATAGAAGTGGCGCCGCTGGCGTATATGCGCGGACGTACCTTGGAAAATGCCTTTGTGATTTTGGATGAAGCACAAAATACTACACCGGAGCAAATGAAGATGTTTTTAACTCGCTTGGGCAACGGCTCTAAAATGGTAGTGAACGGTGATAAAACACAAATCGATTTGCCGGATCGCGTGGAATCCGGGTTAAACCAAGCCGAACATGTGCTTCGTCATGTGCCGGGAATCAAGATGGTTTACTTTAGTGATCAAGATGTGGTACGTCACGATTTAGTCGGTAAAATTGTTAAGGCCTATGAAGCCTATAACGAAGGAAAGGATAGGGAAAAGCAGTGATAGTAGATATTCAATATGAAGACGACTCATTGCGCAACGAGCAAAATGAAGCAGTGATTCGCCGGGTATGTGACGAAGTGGGACGCGTGTACGGTCCGGAAGAGCCGTGGGAAATGAGTGTACTTCTTTGCGATAACAAGCGCATTCATGAATTGAATCGCGAATACCGACATATTGACCGTCCTACGGATGTGTTGTCCTTTGCGCTTAACGAAGGTGATGAAGTCAACGGCGAAGCGGAGTCACAGCTGTTAGGCGATCTTGTGATTTCTCTGGAACGAACAGCGGAACAGGCAAAAGAATACGGTCATCCCTTTGAACGGGAGCTGGCGTATTTAACAGTGCATGGGTGTTTACACATCTTAGGTTACGATCATATGACAGAGGAAGATAAAAAAGAAATGCGTACTGAAGAGGAGTTTATTCTGGGAAATTTAGGTTATGTACGGGAGGATGCACCTTACAATGAATAAGGCGAATACATTTAAATCGGGATTTGTTGCCGTTGTGGGACGGCCGAATGTAGGCAAATCTACACTTATTAATGCACTTATCGGCGATAAAATTGTTATTGTATCCGATAAGGCACAGACGACGAGGAATCGAATTATCTGCGTATATACCGACGAAGAAAAGCAAATCGTATTTATGGATACGCCGGGCATTCATAAGCCGAAACATAAGCTGGGAGAATTTATGGTAGATGCGGCTATTGAGTCGCTAAAGGAAATTGAAGCGGTGCTTTTCGTAGTGGCCGGCAACGAAAAACGAGGCCCCGGTGATAATTTTATCTTGGAACAGTTAAAGAAAGTAAAGGTTCCCGTATTTTTAGTGATTAATAAAATAGATACACTGGAACGGGAAGATATTCTAAAAACGATTGTAACGTATCAGGAAGCCTATCCCTTTGCAGGTATCATTCCGATTTCGGCAAAGGAAAAGGATAACTTGGACGAAGTGCTGAAGGTATTGACAGAGGTACTGCCGGAAGGGCCGCAGTATTTCCCGGAAGATATGATTACGGATCAACCGGAACGCTTGATCATTGCAGATATTGTGCGTGAAAAGATTTTGTTGAAAACAAGAGATGAGGTACCGCATGCAATTGCGGTGGACGTGGATGAAATGAAAACGCGCGATGATGGTATGACCTATGTACGTGCTACCATTTATTGCGAACGGGATTCGCAAAAGGGCATTATCATTGGTAAGCGTGGGGCCATGCTTCGCGAAATCGGTGGTGAAGCGCGTGCCGACATCGAACGTTTACTGGCAACGAAGGTGTATCTCGATTTGTGGGTAAAGGTAAAGAAAGATTGGCGTAATAAGTCCGGTATGTTGTCGGAATTAGGCTATAAGGAATAGCTTAACGATTTGTAAGTTGATAATTGGAAAGGAATGAGAACTATCGATACGCCCCTGGGGGACGGTCTACTCACTATCGGTTTGGCTGTCCTGTGTATTGTAATTATTAATTGTTTGGTGTTGGCAAAATTTTCCTTTGCCCGCCTACGAGAAGAGCATTTGGAGGATATGGAAAATCTCAGCGATTCTGCGCGAGAATTTCTTCGGAAGTTATACCGTAATCCGGAACGCTTTATTAATACGGCACAGTTTATGCTGTTATTTTTTGTTATCTTGCTCGCCGGTGTCGGCAGCCGGTTGATGGAAGGAACGCTTCACAGTTGGCAAGGACAGCTGGCCGTAGAATATCCATGGTTGGCCGAGTGCTTAAACGTAGCAGTGCTACTCGTCATCAGTATGGTAGTCTTGGTGTTTGGGGAAATTATTCCTAAAGCCTTGGCATTGTCCTTCCCTACAAAATATGTTCGTTTCTCTGCCAGCTTTGTAGTCGCCTTAGGTACGATTGTTACTCCTTTTGTGTGGTTAGCGCAGACTATCGGTAATTTCTTTTTGACGCGCATCGCTGCTCCGTATAGAACAGAAGTAGATTTGGTTCACACGGAAGAAGAAATACGTATGATGGTTAACCGCAGTCATTTGGAAGGACAGCTGGATCAAGTGGAAGGCGAACTAATAGATAATGTATTCGACTTTGTAGAACGCATGGCTAAAGAAGTTATGATCCCGCGACAAGATGTGGACTGTGTGTATGTGGAAGATAGCTTTGACGAAACGATGAAAACAGTCGCCTCTACCAGTCATACGCGATATCCGTTATGCATGGAAGACAAGGATCATGTTATCGGTTTGGTTCACATTAAGGATTTGATGGAGCAGCCGCATAAAGCGCGGAAAGACTTACGATTAATTCGCCGTGATATTTTGACGGTACCGGAAGTGATGAAACTGTCCGTGTTATTGCAATACATGCGCACCAAACGTATCTATCAAGCGATTGTCGTCGATGAATACGGCGGTATGGTTGGCTTAGTCGGTTTGGAAGATATCATCGAGGAATTGGTCGGCGATATCAAGGACGAACATGAAACAGACATGCCCGATATTGTCGATCACGGCGATGGCAGCTTTGATTTTGACGGTAAAGTCTTGGTTGATGATGTAGAGCATGCTATGAAGGTTACCTTCGATGAGGCAGAAGAGGATACAATCGGCGGTTATATTTTCGGGCTGTTGGAACGTACGCCTGAAGTAGGTGACGTTGTGGAAACCGCAGGCTATACCTTTATGGTTACCGATATGCAGGGCTATCGCATTGCTCGTTTGAAAGCGATGCCGATGGAGCCTGCGGAGCCGGAGGCGACCGAGGATGCTACCGACGGCGATGAAAAAAATGCGCAGTAGCTGCGCCGGATAGGAGGATGTCGTGAAAGAACGGGACGGTATTAATTGCGAAGCCATTGTTTTGTGGAAGCGGAAGCGTCGCCTTCATTCCGTCATTACCTTTTTAACAAAACAAAAGGGAATTATTAATTGCTCCGTCTCTCATCGCGAACTGCAGCGTATGAAGGATACCGGTTACTTACAACCCTTCAGCAGTGTGTATATTACACTTATGCCGGACAGAGAGTATTATCGGCTCAAGCAAATCGATGGACGCTATTCGATTCGCTCCGTCGAGGAAAGCTTGGAAAGTATATATTATGCGGCTGCCGCAGGAGAGCTAATTACGCGCCTCTTTTTGCAAGAGGAACAGGATTTTCGCGTGTATCGTACGGTAGCCGCCTTCTCGGAGAGAATTCGCACTAAGCCGGTGCGACTGGCCGTGATTTTACTGGGCTGGCAGTTGTTGTCGCTGGCCGGCTTTATCCCTGCTGCCGATGCGTATCAAAAGGGGAATGGTACCGATACCTTTTTTGATGAATTGCGAGGGATCACCGGTTACGGGCTTTCCGGAGAAGCAAAGAGAGCTTTGGGTATGATACTCCTATATCGCTGGGACAACAGCGTTACGGTAGCCTTTCCGGCAGTAGTGTGGCAAGAGCTGGAAAATAATTTATGGTCCTATGCAACTATGCAAATCGGTGCCGAGCCGACAGCTCTTGCTTTCTTACGGGAACTGAGTAGTCATAAATGATAGTTGACAGACTACGTTTTCCTTGCTATGATTCTTCATATATAATATATGCGATGAAGCAGAGGAGTAGATTCCTTTTCAGCGAGTGAGGACGGTGCAAGCTCACAACGAATCAAAGGCGCTGCGGAGTAATGACAGGAACGCCGTAAGGCTAGTAAAGGTCAACAAGATAAAAAAGAGGGCTTCGGCCAATAAGGGTGGAACCGCGGGTGAATCTCGTCCCTGTAGCGATTTTCGTTACAGGGATTTTTTTATTCCCGTAACGAGCAAATTGACGTGACTTTCTAGGAGGAACACAGCAATGACATTTCAAGAGATTATTTTACAGCTGCAGAAATTCTGGGCAGAACAGGGCTGTATCTTGCAACAGCCGTATGATATTGAAAAAGGGGCAGGCACGATGAACCCGGCTACGTTTTTGCATGCCATCGGACCGGAACCGTGGGCCGTATGCTATGTAGAACCGTCCCGTCGTCCTGCCGACGGTCGTTACGGGGATAACCCAAACCGTTTGTTCCAGCATCATCAGTTTCAAGTAATTGTTAAACCGTCGCCGGAAAATATTCAAGAATTGTATTTGGAAAGCTTGGCACGTCTTGGTATTCACGCCGAAGATCATGATATTCGCTTCGTTGAAGATAACTGGGAATCTCCGACATTAGGTGCTTGGGGCTTAGGCTGGGAAGTATGGCTGGACGGTATGGAAGTTACTCAGTTCACATACTTCCAACAGGTAGGCAGCATCGACGTTAAGCCGGTATCCGTAGAAATTACGTACGGCTTGGAACGCTTGGCAATGTACATTCAAGGCGTAGAAAATGTATATGATTTACAATGGAACGATTATGTAACCTATGGTGATATTTGGCATTTAAATGAAGTGGAACAGTCCGTATACAATTTTGAACTGGCCGATACGGATATGTTGTTTACCTTGTTCGATATGTATGAAAAGGAAGCTGTACGGGTATGCGAAAAAGGCTATGTATTACCGGCCTACGATTATGTACTTAAATGTTCGCACACCTTTAACTTGTTGGACTCTCGCGGTGCTATCAGCATCAGCGAACGTACAGCCTTCATCGGTCGCGTGCGTAACTTAGCTCGTATTTGTGCGCAAAGTTATTTGGCAAAACGTGAAGAATTAGGCTTCCCGCTGTTGAAAGGAGATAAGTAATATGGCAAAGGATGTTTTATTTGAAATCGGGGCGGAAGAAATTCCGGCTCATTATATGCCGGGCATATTGGCACAACTGAAAACCTTGGCAGAAACGAAATTAGACGAACATCATCTCGGTTACGGTTCACTGCGTACCCTGGGAACACCGCGTCGTATTGCGCTTCTTATCAATGATGTGGAAGATAGTTCGGCAGATATTCACGAACGTCACAAGGGACCGTCCGTAAAGATTGCTTACAACGAAAATGGTGAACCCACAAAGGCGGCCATGGGCTTTGCTCGCGGCAAGGGTATCGATGTAAACGACTTAGTAGTGGAAGACGGATATATCTACGCGGAAACCACGACGGCCGGAGTGGCTGCCCGCGATATTTTAACCGAAATTTTACCGCAGCTGATTACGGGACTCAGCTTCCCGAAATCCATGCACTGGGGAAATCTCGATGAAAAATTCGTACGTCCGTTGCGTTGGTTGGTGGCCTTGTATGACACGGACGTATTGCCGATTACTTTTGCCGGCGTGCGTGCGTCTAACAGCAGTCGTGGCCATCGCTTCTTAGGCAAGAAGGAAATCCTTATCCAGCATCCGGCGGATTACGTGAAGAATTTGGAAGATAATTTTGTCATCGTGGATCAAGACAAACGTCGCGCCATGATTGAAGAACAATTACATGCCATTGCCGATGAAAAGAAGGCAACCATTGTTTGGGATGAAGATTTATTAGATGAAATCCTTTACCTCGTAGAATACCCGACGGCATTATGCGGTACCTTTGACGAATCCTATTTAACATTGCCAAGTGCTGCCGTTATTACGCCGATGAAAGATCATCAGCGCTATTTCCCGTTGGTGGATGCGGAAGGTAAGCTGTTGCCGATGTTCTTAACCGTACGCAACGGTGATGCACATTCGCTTACTGTGGTGCAGGCCGGTAATGAACGAGTATTGCGTGCCCGTCTTGATGATGCTAAGTTCTTCTTTAACGAAGACCGCAAGAAGGCATTGGCCGATCGTTCCGAAGGATTGACGCGCATCGTCTTCCAAGAAGGCCTTGGGAACTTGGCAGATAAAACAGAACGCTTGCTGGCGTTGGGTGAATTGTTCGGTGAAGCCTGTGGTCTTGGCGAAGATGATATGGTTGCTTTGGAACGGGCCACCGTGCTTGCCAAGACGGATTTGACTACCGGTATGGTTACGGAATTTACGGAATTACAAGGTGTTATCGGTAAGGAATATGCTCTGCTGGACGGAGAAAGCCCGGAAGTGGCAGAAGCCATTTTCGAACAATACTTACCGCGCTTTGCCGGTGATGTGCTACCTAAAACAGCAGCCGGCCGTGTACTCAGCGTTATCGACAAGGTAGATAATATTGTTGCTACCTTCAGCCGCGGTCTTATTCCGACGGGCTCCCAAGATCCTTACGCATTACGCCGACAGACAATCGGTATTTTAAATATTCTCATCGACAGCAAATGGAATGTAAGTCTTCGTCCGTTACTTCGCGAAGCCATGGCGCTCCTTAACGTGCCTGCGGAAAAGAGTGATGAATTGTTAGGTCAATTAGAACAATTTATTGCCTTGCGTTTGAAAAATATTTATTTGGATCGTGCCTTGCCGCATACCGTTATCGATTTATTGTTGTCCAATCCGTTGACAACGGTAGCTATGGCCGAAGGTATGGCAGCGGCTATCATGAAGGATCGCATCGATCAGAATACGGAATTGGTTCAGGCCTTCACTCGAATTTACAATCTGGTAAAGGATACGGAATTTGTTGCCGTTGATGAAGGATTGCTGAAGGAAGCGGCTGAAAAAGAATTGTTTGAACAGGCATCGGCTGCCTATGAAGCCAGCCGTACTGCATTGGAAGAAGAAGACTATGTTAAGTTGGTAGGTACGCCGGATAGCTTAGTACCGGCTATTAATCAGTTCTTTGATGCGGTTATGGTTATGGATAAGGACGAAGCAATCAAACAAAATCGTTTGCAGTTGTTGCGTTTAACCTATGAAACGATGGCAGTTATCGGCGATGTAAGTACTTTGAAATAGAAATGTAAGTGACTGAATAGTAGCATAGAGAATCAAAAAGTAAGAGCTGTCAGTAAATTTTACTTGTCATGGCTCTTACTTTTGTGTTAAGATGATAACGTTAATTTGAGATAGTCCGCTGCCTATGATGTTTGGGTAAGAATGTCTACAATAAGGAGGAAATAAAAGTGAACATTATCAACGTACTTGAGCAAGAACAACTTCGTGCAGACATTCCTGCATTCCGCGCCGGTGATACCGTACGCGTACATGTAAAGGTTGTCGAAGGTAGCCGTGAACGTATCCAGGTATTTGAAGGCTTGGTTATCAACCGTCAGGGTGGTAGCGTTCGTGAAACCTTCACGGTAAGACGTATCGCTTCCGGCGTTGGCGTGGAAAGAACGTTCCCGCTTCACAGCCCACGTCTTGCAAAAATCGAAGTAATGCGCCATGGTGTTGTACGTCGTGCAAAATTGTACTACTTACGTAACCTCACCGGTAAAGCTGCTCGTATTCGCGAAAAACGCTAATCCGGATAAAAGGCTGCCCTTGGAGGCAGCCTTTTATTTTGTCCGAATCTATCACATACACGAATTGCGAATCGAAAATCGGCGAAGACATACGATTATCTTAGTTATGGTGTTATATATAAAATAGAGTAGCGGTGTAATCATACAGAACGATACTTGATGAAAGATAAAATGATGGGAGGCTGACAATGGATACAAAAAAAGAAGTATTTCCGGTAGTGCATTGGTTCCCGGGACATATGGCAAAGGCTACCCGCATGATTAAGGACTATGTAAAAAAAGTAGATGTGGTGATCGAGCTCTTGGATGCTCGCATTCCGCGCAGTAGTGCGAATCCGGTGATTACCGAAGTGGTTGGGCAAAAGCCGCATATCATCGTCCTCAATAAAGTAGACCTGGCGGATGCGAAGGCAACGAAAGCCTGGACGGAATTCTTTACAGCCCAAGGCATTACTGTTCTTGCCATCGACTCCAAGACAGGCAAAGGCAAGAAGCAGTTGGTCAAAGCGGTAGAGCGATTGAGCAAGCCGATCATTGATAAATGGACAGCGAAGGGAATCCGCAGTCGTTCGGTGCGCACGATTATTTTGGGCATACCGAATGTAGGAAAATCTACGTTGATTAATTCGTTGGCCGGTGCAGCAGCAACGCGAACGGCGGATAAACCGGGACATACGCGCGGACAGCAATGGGTTAAAATCGGTAAAAATTTGGAATTATTGGATACTCCCGGCGTATTGTGGCCAAAGCTGGAAGATCAACGTGCTGCAGCGCGTTTGGCAATGACCGGTGCTATTTCCGATGATGTGTATGATTTGGAAGCAGTTATGAAACAGTTGTTGATGCAGTTAACGGAGCAAGCGCGGGATGTGCTCATGGCACGCTACAAGCTGAAGGAGGAACATCTCGTTTCAACGGATACATTACTTGATGCCATAGGTCGTAAGCGCGGTTGTTTGGTAAGCGGCGGTGTTGTGGATTTAGATAAAGCGCGCCGGATTATTTTAAACGACTATCGCTCGGCTAAGCTGGGACTGCTTACGTTAGATGCTGTTGATGAAGAACCGTATTATACCGATGGAGAAGATAAATGAGTGATAGCCCTAAGGTCCCGCTGACACAGATGCAAAAGGATGCGTTTACATCTCTTACGGTAAAGGAAATAAAAGCGATCTTTGATGACGGTAATTTTCCTTTCGATATGCTGCTATGGGCGCAGGAGGATAGGCGAAGCTCCGTGCAAAAGCTGGCAGCATCGTATGTGATGAAACAAAAAAGAGCGTTGGAAGAGAAACAACGTCTGGATGCGATGTATGTATATGAGGATAGCTTTTATGAGGAGAACCGTTACCACGTTGCCGGTGTAGATGAAGTGGGGCGCGGTCCGATTGCAGGCCCCGTAACGGTGGCTGCCGTCATTTTATCGCCTCATACATATATTGCCGGTCTTAACGATTCCAAGAAGCTGTCCGAAAAAAAGCGAGAAGCATTATATGATGAAATTATGGAGAAAGCCGTAGCGGTACGCTGTGTGTCCTACGCGGCAGACGTAATCGATCGACTCAATATTTACGAGGCTACCAGACAAGCTATGTATGAGGCTATCCGTACGTTGCCCGTTGCGGCAGAAGCCGTATTGGTAGATGCCATGCCGCTGCCGGAGCTTACCATGCCGGTAGAGTCCTTGGTAAAGGGCGATAGCAAAAGTGCCTCTATTGCTGCGGCTTCGATCATTGCCAAGGTGACCCGCGACCGATACATGAAATCGTTGGATGCGGAGTATCCGGGATTCGGCTTTGGTATTCATAAGGGGTATTATACGGAGTTGCACAGGGAAGCTATTGAGAATATGGGAATTACGCCGCTTCATCGGCGAAGCTTTGAACCTGTGAAATCAATTGTGCAAGCACATGGTGAAGAAGATTCCCTATAAACATATAATGAAGCAGACGCCCTATAACATGTAAATAGAAATATAGATGAAATAGATACAATAGATACGATAGATATAATAGATAAAACAGTAAAAAGGCTGTGACCTGTGAGATGATTTTCTCATTGCGTCATGGTCTTTTTTATTTCTTCGGTTCCTTTGCTATAGAAAAGTAAAATGATGAAACGAGTTTCTTCGCAGCGAAGAAGACTGTTTGTATTCGTGTTTTGTTGTACTTGATAGATAGTGTTGCTTTTTATCCGGTATAAGTAATAGCTCGTTCTTATTTATATGCCAAACGGTTAGCTTTTACAAACTGTAACATACGGAGTAGGCTAACAATGATTGCAGAAAAGAACAGAAGGGACTTGCAACGTATGATATGTAATAGAGAATTGGGACGACGCGGTGAAGAGCAGGCGGCATCGTATATAGAAGAACAAGGATATACCATTATAGGGCGCAATGTTCGTCTTGGCCGATATGAAATAGATATTATAGCCGTCGAGGCGAAGGTACTTGTTTTTATCGAAGTAAAAACGCGGCGAACCTATCGATATGGTTTACCTTGTGAAGCAGTCAATCCGATAAAGCAACAGCATATTAAGCAGGCCGCGGTATATTTTGTAGAGCGACTGCGGAGAAAGGCGGTGGAGTCGCCACTATCCGATCCCATCAGTAACTACGTGCTGCGCTTTGATATTATCGAGGTGTATTATACCTCGGCGGACCATGGTTGGTTACGTCATATGAAGAGTTGTTTCTAAGCATATTCGTGCATATATATTGAGTAACACAGTAGAGGGAGTGAAGATACATGTATGCCAGAACGTACAGTATGGCCATTAATGGCTTGGATGCTTATACGGTAACGGTTGAGGTGAATATTACAAAAGGATTGCCTGCCTTTGAAATCGTAGGCTTACCAACGGCAGCCGTGCGCGAAGCAAAGGAACGAGTGCGGGCAGCTATTACAAATGCAGGGTTTACTTTTCCCATGCAACGAATCGTCGTCAACTTGGCACCGGCGGATATTCGTAAGGACGGAGCCGGACTTGATGTGGCGATTGCCGTAGGCATTATTTTTGCTTCGGCCCAAGGAGGACGAAAGTTAAATAAAAATAAAAGGCAGTATATCAGTGAACACACCGTCTTTATCGGTGAAATGGCATTGGACGGAACGATAAAATCGGTGCGTGGTATGCTGGCTATAGCCATTGCGGCGGATAACGAACAATGGGACTTGATGGTAACCGGCGTAGATAATGGCAAGGAAGCAAAAGCGGCCTTTGCGAATCGGGTGATGATCAGTTCTTCGCTAAGTGAATTGATGAACATGCTTTGTAATGACAGTGAAAGAATATATGCCACAGCCGATGATAGATTAGATACGAAAGAAAGCTATACGGCCGATTTTAGCGATGTCAAAGGACAACAGGCAGCAAAGCAAGCATTGGAAATAGCCGCTGCCGGTGGTCATCATGTACTACTTTGCGGCGTGCCGGGTGCCGGTAAAACTATGTTAGCCCGCTGTATGCCTTCCATTTTACCGCCTTTAACCGAGACCGAGCAGCTGACCATCAGTCGAATTTACAGCATTGCCGGATTATTGCCGTCACAGCAATTAATGAAGGAGCGCCCCTTTAGGAGCCCCCATCACACGATTACTATGGCAGGCATGGTAGGTGGCGGAGCCATTCCCAAGCCGGGGGAGCTTACCTTAAGTCATGGCGGCGTGTTGTTTCTCGATGAAGCCCCGGAGTTTAAACGACCGGTGCTGGATGTATTGCGGCAACCTTTAGAGGATGGGGTGGTTACGATTTCACGGGCGTCCGGAAGTTATTCATATATGTGTCGATTTATTTTGGTAATGGCTATGAACCCTTGCCCCTGCGGTTGGTACGGTCATGAAGACACCATACATCATTGTATATGTACTACTCATCAGGTGGAACAATATCAGCGTACCTTGTCGGGACCGTTGCGAGATCGCCTCGATATGTATATACCGGTGGACAGACCTAAGTTAGAAGAATTACAGGACGGTGGGCACAGCGAATCGTCGGCAGCAATTCGTCAGCGTGTAATGGAAGCAAGAGAACGTCAGCAAAAGCGAGCTGCCGCATACGGCATAAAGGAAGATACCCTTAACAGCAGGCTATCTCACCATGATTTGCAACAAATGCTTCGTTGTGACAGCAGTGCCGAGCAAATGATGGAAACGGCATTCACCCGACTTCACATCAGCTTGCGCAGCTATGATAAATTGCTTCGCGTCGCACAAACGGTGGCGGATTTGTCCGGTGACGATCGGATTACCGGCGATCACATAGCAACGGCATTGGCCTATCGAGGACAGTGAGGACAGTAAGGATAGGTTGGGTTAGTCGATATAAATCATTCGTACCCATACGAGACGAATCATAATTACACATGCGGTACAAATTATAATTACACCTATGGAAAAGGAGATCATTAGTATGGCAACACAAACAAGAGAAACAAATATGACTTCCCATTTTTATATAGCGGTCATGCAATGTGTGGAAGGCTTGGGCGCTATGGGAATACGGCGTTTAATTGCGTATTATAAAACACCGGAAGCAGCTTGGCAGGCACTGTTAACCAATGATGAATCAGTGTATGCATTAGGAATAAAAGGGATTAAACCCAACACATCAGAGCGAACTATGTTGGAATCATTGCCGACGGTGCTAAAGAAACAACTGGAGTATTGGGATATTCATTTTGTTACCTACTTGGATGCCATGTATCCGCCGCAATTAAAAGATATCTATAACCCACCGGCGGTGCTTTTTTACCGTGGCAGTGAAAAATTATTGCGTACCGAGCGCGGTGTTGCCATGGTGGGAGCGCGTAAATGTACACAATACGGACGCAATGTGGCAGCTGAGTTTTCCTATGAATTGGGACAGAAGGGTGTCGTTGTGATCAGCGGCGGCGCACGAGGGATTGACGGTTGCTCGCATATGGGAGCCTTACACGCAAAGGCGCCGACAATCGCAGTTATGGGATGCGGATTGGATACGGTGTACCCGCGGGAGCATGCTAAATTATTTCGCGATATTCTTTTAGGCGGAGGTACCTTGGTCAGCGAATATCCGCCGGGAGTAAAACCACTGGGCAATCATTTCCCTATGCGCAATCGCATTATCAGCGGTTTGGCTAAAGCGGTAGTCGTAGTCGAAGCCAAGGCCAGCAGTGGATCCTTGATTACAGCGGACATAGCTATCAATGATGGACGTGATGTATTTGCTGTTCCGGGAAATGTGTTAAGCGGGGAAAGCGAAGGGACGAATTGGTTGTTGCGGCAAGGTGCGATGGTACTTACTCATACCGATGATATTATCGAGGAATACGATTGGGCACCAAAGGAAAGCAAGCAGGCATGTAAGGTGGCAGGTGTAGTCAAGGAAGAAAAAAATCACAATGGCAATAGTGACGATACAAGGAAGTCTACCGACAGCGGAACGGAGAAGATAAAAAAAGAGAGTAGCCATAATAGCGCATGTATGTTAAGCTGTAGTTTGGAAGAAAAGAAAGTATTGCAGGTATTGTCGTACAGTACAACCTACTCCGTTAATGAAATACTAGAACAAACGGACCTTTCTTTATCTTCTCTTCATACTGTATTGCTACAATTAGAGTTAAAAGGTCTGGTGGAGCAAAGCTCACCGGGCAACTATATCATGTTGACACTTGGGAGGAATCAATTTGTCGATTAAACGATCGATTGTTATCGAAGAGAAAGAAAAAACAAATGAACCTAAAGAGGAACGCCAGGTACAGGGTCGTGTATCCGTTACGGTAGGTAAAGATACAAAGGTCGTACAATATGTGGCGTCTGCACCTGAAGACAGAGAGATTCGTACCTTTAAGCCGGATGGAAAAACCTTGGTAATTGTGGAATCACCGGCGAAGTCAAAAACGATTGAAAAATTTTTAGGTCCCGATTATGTAGTGCGTGCCAGCATGGGGCATCTGCGAGATTTACCGAAAAGTCAGTTAGGCATTGACATAGAAAATGGCTTCGTACCGCGCTACACAAATTTGGCTACGCGAAAAAAATTAATCGATGAGCTGCGCGCCGAAGCGGATGATGCTAAAGGCGTTCTGCTCGCAACTGACCCGGACCGCGAAGGGGAAGCCATTTCTTGGCATTTAGCATATATACTGAATATGGATACGGCCTCTACATGTCGTATTACCTTTAACGAAATTACGAAAACAGCGGTAGCCGAAGCCATCGAAGCACCGCGCACGATAGATATGAATATGGTGGATGCGCAACAGGCGCGCCGAATTTTGGATCGCTTGGTGGGATATAAGTTAAGTCCGTTGCTGTGGAAAAAGGTATGTAAAGGACTGAGTGCCGGGCGCGTGCAGTCTGTGGCAGTGCGCTTAATCTGTGAACGGGAACGAGAAATTAAGGCCTTTGTACCGGAAGAATATTGGACAATCAGCGCCGAGTATCTCACCGAGGCGAAGGAAGCGTTTACCGCAGAGCTGACGCACATCGGTAAAGAGAAGGTGCATATTGCCGATGAATCAGCGGCGATGGCGATTAAAGCAGCGTTGGATGGGAAAGAAGCTACGGTGGTATCCGTGGATAAACGAAAACGTTCCCGTAAGGCACCGGCACCGTTTACTACATCGACCTTACAACAAGAAGGGGTGCGCAAGCTGAACTTCGGTGCTAAACGAACGATGATGTTGGCACAGCGCTTGTATGAAGGGATTGAAATCGGCGGCTACGGTCATGTCGGCTTGATTACCTATATGCGTACGGACTCTACGCGTATTGCTCACGAAATGCAAGAGGCTGCTAAAATGCACATCATTAAAGAATTTGGCAAGGATTATTATCCGGCGAAACCGAATGTATTCGGCACAAAAGAAAGCAGTCAGGATGCGCACGAAGCGATTCGTCCTACCAGCTTGGAGCTTCCGCCGAAGATGGTGGCGCAATTTTTAAATCGCGATGAATTAAAGCTGTACACGATGATTTGGAATCGCTTTATTGCGTCGCAAATGGCAGCGCAGCGCAGCGAAACGGTAACGACGCAATTAGCCGTGGACGAATACACATTGCGCGCTTCCGGGAGCAAGGTCATCTTTAAAGGCTTTACGGAAGTATATGACGTAGATAAAAACGAAGAAGAAACGACCATGCCTATACTGGCAGCCGGTGATAATGTAACCAATACGGGAATTGATCCGAAGCAGCATTTTACGCAGCCACCGGCACGCTATTCCGAAGCCAGCTTGATTAAAACCTTGGAAGAACAAGGCATTGGTCGTCCGAGTACGTATGCACCGATTATCGACACGATTATCAGCCGCAATTATGTAGAACGGCAGGATAAGCAATTTGTGCCTACCGAATTGGGATTTGTGGTTGTAGACTTTTTGATCGACCATTTTGAAAAGCTGATTAATGTGCGTTTTACTGCGGAATTGGAAGAAGAACTGGATGCCATTGCCGGTGGTAAAGAAAACTACCGTGAGGTGTTGGCACAATTTTACGATATGTTTTCTAAGGAACTGGAAGAAGCCAGTGAGGTGGATCGCGTAAAAATCGCCGATGAAGAAAGTGATGTCATCTGCGATAAGTGCGGGCATCCAATGGTGTATAAATTCGGTCGGTTCGGTCGGTTCTTGGCATGTTCAAACTTCCCGGAATGTAAAAATACAAAGCCGATTACGGTGAGCACCGGCGTGCCTTGTCCGAAATGCGGCGAAGGGATGATTGTGGAACGCAAATCTAAACGAGGCCGGGTTTTCTATGGTTGCGATCGGTATCCGGAGTGCGATTTTACACTGTGGAATAAACCGGTGAACGAAACATGTGATACCTGCGGTAGCTTACTGGTAGAAAAGACATATAAAAACGGGACGGTAAAAAAATTCTGTTCCAACGATGATTGTCCGACACGTCCGAAGAGGAAGCCTCGCAAGAAAAAAGAAGCGACTGCCGATACGGAACAAACACAAGACACTACTACCGATACAGGAAACGAACGCGGTGATACGGCGCAGAATATATAAGGACAACGCCGCTAGGCAGTACAATAAGTAATTACAGTGCCGACGGGCAGTGTAATACGTAGGTAAGAAAGTGATGTTAGTATATAAGGAGACTGAAGGTGACAACAGAAAAGGTAACAGTAATCGGAGCCGGATTGGCCGGCTCGGAAGCAGCATGGCAATTGGCGGAGCGCGGTATACAGGTAACTCTTTATGAAATGAGACCGCAAGCGTCATCGCCGGCGCATCATACAGAACAATTTGCGGAATTAGTGTGCAGTAACTCGCTGCGTGCGGCTAATATAGAAAATGCCGTGGGACTGCTTAAAGAAGAAATGCGACGCATGAATTCGTTGATTATGACATGTGCCGATGCGACGGCAGTACCGGCCGGCGGGGCATTAGCCGTAGATCGTCATAAATTCAGTGCCATGGTAACGGCTACCTTGGAAGCACATCCTAATGTAACGGTTGTGCGTGAAGAGGTAACCTCGATTCCGGATGAAGGAATCGTTATTATCGCCACAGGCCCGTTAACGGCTCCGGTGTTAGGCGAGAAGATTAAGGCGCTGACCGGCAGTAATGATTTTTACTTCTATGATGCGGCTGCCCCGATTGTAACGGCGGAGTCGCTGAATTACGATAAAGTTTTTGCCGCTTCGCGGTATGATAAGGGTGATGCGGATTATTTGAATTGCCCGATGACGAAAGAAGAATACGAAGCCTTTTGGCAGGCGTTGACAACAGCCGAAGCAGTACAGCCGAAAGAATTCGAAAAAGAAATATATTTCGAAGGATGCATGCCGGTAGAAATCATGGCAGCGCGCGGTATCGACACCTTGCGCTTTGGGCCCTTGAAGCCGGTAGGCTTGGTGGATAAACGGACAGGTGTGGAATCCTATGCTGTTGTGCAGCTGCGCAAGGAAAATAAGGATGCTACCATGTTTAACTTGGTTGGATTCCAGACGCATCTGAAATGGGGCGAACAAAAACGCGTGTTCCAAATGATTCCGGGATTGGAACAAGCCGAGTTTGTTCGGTATGGAGTTATGCATCGCAATACGTACATCAACTCCCCGGAATTACTGAATCATGCCTTCCAGCTCAAAAAGGAACCGCGTCTTTTCTTTGCTGGACAAATGACAGGTGTAGAAGGCTATTTGGAATCGGCGGCCTCCGGTTTGATGGCAGGCTTACAGGCTATGCGCTACGGACGGGGCGAAGCGCTCATTGATTTCCCGAAAACGACGGCGATGGGTGGTCTGAGTCACTATATCAGTGCGTACGAAGGCAGTAACTTCCAACCTATGAATATCAATTTTGGTATTATGGAACCATGGCCGGGAAAAATTCGTAAAAAGAAAGAAAAAAATGCACTCATTGCTGCCAGAGCCTTGGAGGAATTGGCTGCAGTGAAAGAAAAGGAGAATTTGTAATGTCAGAATTTCATGCAACTACTATATGTGCCGTAAAGAGAGACGGTAAAACTGCCATTGCCGGTGACGGACAGGTTACCATGGGCAACAGTGTGGTAATGAAAAATACCGCGCAAAAGGTACGTCGTCTATATAACGGTAAGGTGATTTCCGGCTTTGCCGGATCCGTGGCAGATGCATTTACCTTGTTTGAAAAATTTGAAGGCAAGCTCAATCAGTACAATGGACAATTAGTTCGCAGTGCGGTGGAGTTGGCAAAAGAATGGCGCAGCGATAAAGTATTGAAAAATCTGGAAGCCCTATTATTGGTAACGGATGGCACGTCGATTTTGCTGATTTCCGGTAACGGTGAAGTGATCGAACCGGACGATGGTATCCTAGCTATCGGTTCCGGCGGAAACTATGCGTTGGCAGCTGCACGTGCATTGGTGGCGAATACAACACTCAGTGCCAAGGAAATTGCGGAACGATCCTTGCATATTGCTGCAGATATTTGCGTATATACCAACCACAACGTTATTGTGGAAGAATTATAAGGGGGCGTGACGGATGGAAATGAATTATACACCGCGTCAGATTGTGGCTGAATTAGATAAATATATTGTAGGGCAACAGGAAGCTAAGAAAATGGTTGCCATCGCACTTCGTAATCGGTGGCGTGCTAAGCAGTTGCCGGAAAGCGTACGGGAAGAATATGTGCCGAAGAATATTTTACTCATCGGCCCTACCGGCGTAGGTAAAACGGAATTGGCCCGGCGCTTGGCAAAATTGATGAAAGCACCGTTTATCAAGGTGGAAGCAACTAAATATACGGAAGTCGGCTATGTTGGGCGTGACGTGGATCAGATGATTCGCGATCTCGTGGAAAACTCCGTGCGCATGGTTAAAGAAGAGATGTTGGCTGCGCAGGAAGAAAAAGCAATGGAATTGGCTAACCAGCGGTTACTGCAAATCTTGTGGCCGAAAAAAGAAGACTCCGCCAAGGGGCGTAAGTTTAACAATCCTTGGGAAATGCTTTTTAACGATAGTGAAAACGAAGATATTAACGAAGCAGAAGAAGCTAAGACACCGGCAGAAGATCCGGATATGTCCGAAAAGCGCGCTGCCTTTTATGAAAAACTTAAAAACGGTCTTATGGATAGCCGCGAAATCGAAATCGAAGTGGAAGAAGCACCGAAAGGCTTTACCGGTATGCTTACCGGCAGTACACCGGATGAACTATCCAGCAATTTCCAGGACATGATGGAAAATATCATGCCTAAGAAAAAGAGAAAGCGCCGTACTACGGTAGGCAATGCGCGCAAGATTTTCAGTCAAGAAGAAGGACAGAAGCTGCTCGATATGGATACGGTAACGGAAAAAGCCGTAGAGTTGGCTGAAAAAGAAGGAATCGTCTTCATCGATGAATTCGATAAAATTGCTGGTAACAACGGTCGTAGCGGTGCCGATGTATCCCGTGAAGGCGTACAGCGCGATATTTTGCCTATCGTCGAAGGGGCAACGGTGTCCACAAAATACGGCCCGGTTAAAACCGAACATATCTTGTTCATTGCTGCCGGGGCTTTCCATGTGTCCAAGCCGTCTGACTTGATTCCGGAATTGCAAGGGCGCTTCCCGATTCGTGTCGAACTGAACAGCTTGAAACAGGAAGACTTCAAGGCAATCTTAACGACACCGGAACAAGCATTATTGAAACAGTATCATATGTTGCTGAAGGCAGATAACGTAACCATTCATTTTATGGAAGAAGCCATCGATAAGATTGCGGAATTGGCGTATCGCGTTAATAATGAAACGGAAGATATCGGTGCTCGTCGATTGCATACGATTTTAGAAAAACTGTTACAGGATATTTCTTTCAATGCGCCGCCGGCGGAACCGGTTGATGTTACCATTACAGCAGCCATGGTAGAATCTCAGTTGGGAGATATCGTTAAGGACGTTGATTTGTCGAACTTCATCCTGTAAGAGCAATGTGTATCATTCGTTACAGCCTATGCGTAGATACTACCGGTGATACCTAGTAACGGGTGATGAAAATATAAAAGAGGTAATGTATCCTTTGCGGATGCGTTACCTCTTTTTTGTTTAGTGGTATTCCTTTGGAGAAAAATTGATTTGTGAATTCTGAATAATGTTTACTATTGTGTTGACTTCTTTTGTCCCTATTTAAAATGATGACTCTTATCTTATTTACAAAATATCACTCGCATCCGTTATATGCTAATTGATATAGAAGTAGTATGTGTCTTTAACCATAATTATTTTCTAATTACTTCATAACAATCGTATAGAAAATATGGTAATAGCAACATTTAAAATACCTGTCAGACATATGAGTAGTGTATGTGATAATTAATACCGAGAGCATCTATTAGCACTGAGCGTGTTTATTATCACTGAGAGTAAAAGAATGAACATCCAATAAGTTACATAGGATAACAACGCTCCCTTCTCGTACTTTTAATAGTAAGGAGGGATTTTATGATTACCAAACTACTTATCAGATATTTTCCCAGTCATTATGCTTTTTCCTTCGTTGATGATACAATAATAACAAAGGAAGTGTATTGAATGAACACGGCAAAATATAAATTGCCAACTATAAAAGATTGGCATTACAGCAGGGAGTTAGATATATCACAATTTTTAGTACATGATAAAACAAGGCTATACAATGCTTCGCAGTATCATATGCCAAAATGGCAGGACGCAACGATTACAGAAAATTTTTTATTCGAGAAGGTAATGCATAATAAAGGAATCTGCAAACGATTAATTGAAAAAATCTTAGGCATTACCATTCAGTCTATTGAATTTCCTGAAGTAGAAAAGTCCATTGCCATCCGTCGCGATAGCAAAAGCGTTCGTCTGGACGTATACGTAATATAAAGTAGAGTCCTGTATATAGGCATCACAAGTCAGGTCTAGCGAATGACGTTGTTCAACCTATATACAGGACTCTCTTCTCCCCGGTGCTGGGAAAGAGGGATTCATAGATGCCGTAGATGTGTCATTCGTAAGACCTGACCAGCGAGACATCTATGAATCCCTCGGAACGTTTTTTATTTCTTACAATACATTAACGGTCATGCCCCTCGAGGAAAATTTGTTAATGAAATTGACACCGAGGTAGGCAAGGTAAAAGAAAACAAAGAAATGGAGAAATCATATATGACATACGCAATGGAAATCGAAAGACACAGACGGGAAGCCAAAAATATTGGAATTGCCATTGGACGCGAGGAGGGACTACGGCAAGGCCAAGCTGCTGGAAGCCAATTACGTGCGCAAAAAATTGCCTTATCTATGTTACAGGAACAGATACCTCTCAATGTAATTGTTAAATGTACCTCTCTATCTGAACAAGAAATTCACGACCTCGCCAAAGAACATAATTTGTTATAAGCAAAAGAACTACCTTACACCGCCAGGACAAGAGGACCTGTATTCTCCTCACCTTGGCGGTATATTTTTTTCATAGTTAAAACGATATATCTATCATACTAAACGTCAATATAACAAGCATCTTACCATTGGTATATATCAAGCATCCTAGTAGCAATCCTAGCAGCAATTTTAATGGTAATCTTTATAGTAATACTATTAGCAATCCTAATAGTATACTAGTGTGAATCAGCTTCGTTCATTTTGACGAATTGAAAAATTTTTAAATTTATTTTGCATTTTGGTTTACAAAATCGTTTCCCGAAGGATTGTATATAGTAGAGGGGTAAATGATTAATCCTTTACGATTTCTGAGTATGGAGGCGATATAACATGAAGTACATGGAAGAGTTGAATAAATTTAACGTATGGATTGCGCTGCATCCGGATGTGTCCTCATCGGCAAGAGTATTATGGTATGTACTCATGGATTATAATAATATGTTTGGTTGGAAGCGGGTATTTTCTGTTTCTATATCAACGTTAGCCAGTGCCACAGGGTTATCTGTCTCTGCAGTAAAACGAGCACGTTCTGTGTTACAACGTGCCGGACGTATTCGTTATACGCCACGCAATCGTAGACTAGCTACATTATATGAAATCATTTCGTTGGCAAATGAAGGAATTAGAACAGCATATGTTGGTAATACGAAAACATCGAATGAAGAAATGAATCCTAACCACATAACGACGTCGGTTGAATCAAAGGAGAATACATCGACTGTTCAATCGGATGACGTACAGGATGTAGTACGAGATGAATCACGAGATGAACAATATAGTGAACCGTATAGTAGATCACGAGGCGAGCGCATATATAGACAAGACAAGACTAGACAAGACATATCTAAAGAAACCACAGTAAAGAAAGGTGAAGCTGCGAAAGGAAAAATGAAGAAAGAACCGAAGCGTTGTTTCACACCGCCTTCGGTTGCGGTGGTGCGTGCCTATTGTGAAGAGAGAGGCAATCGGATTGATTCGGAGGGATTGGTAGATATCTCTGAATTGAAAAGGACCTCTCATGTGGTACACATGGAAGGCCCTCTTGATCGTTTATTGCGCTATGCTTGTGTCATATGCGTAGTAGCTGCGTCTTACACAGATTGGTTGTGTCGTTTGTCAGCCCATCCTAGGTAAATAAAGACAGCGATGCCGATAATCATAATGGTGAGGCTGGTTACTTGTGCCGATTTTAATCCTAAGGTAAGGGAGACGTAATCACCGCGAAGGAATTCTAAGCAGAAGCGAGCGGCAGAATAGAGAATGGCATACAATACGAACACTTGGCCTTTAGCATGTTTAAAGCTGCTGAAGAGAAGCAGTACGACAAAGATGAGAATATCAATTTGTCCTTCCCAAATTTCGGCCGGCCATAACGGTTGTGCTCCGTACGTGCGATAGGCTAAGGTGGTTTCGGGATAGAGAATACCGAAGTTACCTCCCGTGGGATGTCCGAACGCATCACCGTTCATCAGGTTAGCCATACGTCCTACGGATTGACCAAGAATAATGGCAGGTGCAAATAAATCGGCAAAGGCCCATGTATCGATGCCGTGCTTCTTCGTATACCAAATGCCTACCAGCGTTCCCAGGACAACACCGCCTTGGATAGCCATGCCACCTTGCCAGACAAAGGGAATTTCCCACAGATGATTGTGGTAGTATGCCCAGTCGAAAAAGAATACATCCCATAACCTGGCACCGATAAGACCGGCTACACCTGTGTAAATAGAGAAATCAACAACGTGAGTGTGCCAACCGCGGCCATCTTTCTTCATTAGATAATAGGCCACGCAAGCGGCGGAGATAATGCCTAAGGCCAACAACAGACCATAGGCGCGAACGGGGAATCCCCCGATAAAAAATAAATATTGATGCATAATGCCCTCCTTTTATTCGGTTGTAGTTTATTATAACTAAGTGACGGCATTATGACAATGAAAAGAGACCTGTGCTATAATAAAATCATTCTGTGCAGTAGAGAAAAGGGGGACACACATGCGAATCAGTTATTTAGGTCCGCAGGGAACATTTACGGAAGAGGCGTTGCAGCGTTACTGTGCTATCCACGGTATAGAAGGTAAACGTCAGCCCATAAGTACGATTGATGGTGCCATTGAAGCCTGCATGCTCGATGAAGCGGATGTTGCGTTTGTGCCGGTGGAAAATTCACTGGGCGGTAGTGTGCTTACTACGATGGATTATTTGACGGAGCATGATGATGTCGCTATTTGCGGTGAGATTACTATGCCTATTCGCCATTATGCATGGGGGATCCCGGGGAGTGAGTTGGCCGGTATTCGTCAAGTCTATTCTCATCCGCAAGCACTTAGACAATGTAAACGTTTTCTTACGGATCGTTTGGCACAGGCAGATTGTCACGAAACGGCATCCACATCGGAGGCCGGGCGATGGGTAGCGGATAAAGGCGATACTGCCATGGCGGCTATCGGCGGATTGGCGTTGGGGCAAACGTACGGGTTAAAGCGATTGACCGATGAGATTCAGGATAATACGTTAAACGTAACGCGGTTTATCATGGTCAGACATGGTGCGGCTTCGCTGACAAAGCCGGAGGGAGAGGTACATAAGTTATCTCTGCTGTGCGAATTGGATGGCTTGCGACCGGGATCGCTTTACGAAGGCTTAGCCATTTTCGCCAAGCGCGGTATTAATTTGGTTCGCATCGAATCACGTCCCACAAAGGGACGATTGGGGGAATATAAATTTTTCTTTGATTTGGATATGAGTACAGGCTACGATAATGTGTCGGCCGCTGTCGAAGAATTACGGCAAACGGCAACGGCAGTACAGCTGTTTGGCATGTATCAATCGATAGCCGCAGAATAAGGAAGGATATTTCATGCAGAAAAAACGCATGACCAAGACATGGATAGTAACGGCACTGGGGCTAGGCATCGGCTCGATGATGTCTGTACAGGCCGCAACAATAACAGTGGTAAAAGCAGGACAGCACAAAACAACGCCGCAGGCAGTGACAACGGTAGTCCGTGCGGAGCAAGCTCCGAAGCATACACAGCGTGCGGATGTCGATTCGGACAATGAACAGACGATGATGCCGCAAATACCGATTTCGGTGGCAGGTGCCTTCGGATCGATAGAGACGGCTGATGAAGGAGCGCTTGTTGAAAACAATGAGGTTTTGGTGCCTTTCACGGTATATGAGAAAGCAAATTTAAACCACATTGTGAAAGCAAAACGAGGATACACGGTACGTTTACAAGGGTTGCGTCCTGCCGGCGATATGCTTTTCAGCAACGGGACGGGTCAGCGTACGGTTCCGTTGCCGGTTGTACAACGCCATGGCAAGGAGTATGTAAATCTTAGTCGCACATCATCGGCATTAGGCGTTGTTATGCAACGGAATAAAAAAGGTATCCTTCTGTCACCGCAGTTAGGCGCAGTGGAAAAACCGGTAAAACAGGCATTAGAGGCACCGTTGGCCTGGGCGTTCGACCCTACGGCTACGACGGGTACACCATATAAACGAGCATTGACCGCTGCTGGTACATCTATTATTTCTCCCAGCTGGTTCCAATTAAGCCATAAAGGAACGGTGGAGACCACGGGGATACCCAGTGAAGAGTACGTCATGAATTACACGGCCTTAGGCTATCGGGTGTGGCCGTTGATTACAAATCAATTTAATCCTACATTGACACATACCATTTTGTCCGACCCCGGTCATTGGGACGAATATGTGCGTGAGTTGGCAGGCTATGCCTTGGCGTATGGCTATGACGGCTATAATTTTGATTTTGAAAACATTGCGTTTAAAGATAAGGATCGATTAACAGCCTTTGTAGAACATTTGAGTAAAGGACTGCAGGCGTATAATTTATATACCTCAATGGATGTTACGGGATACTCGGACAGCCCTAACTGGTCATTGGTATATGATCGTCCGGCGTTGGCAAAGTCGTTGGATTACATGGTTCTTATGGCTTATGATGAAACGTGGGCAGCCAGTCCCGTAGCAGGACCGGTGGCCAGCTATCCTTGGGTTAAGCGTAATTTGGAACGGCTCATTAAGGAAATTCCGGCAGAGAAAACTGTCCTGGGGGTACCGTTTTACATGCGCACATGGACAACACCTATCGGTGCCGATGGGAAACCGGGTAAGGCAAGCTCTAAAACATTGGCGATGCCGGATAGTGAAGTGATTCGCACCACACATGCCAAATCGGTTACATGGGATGATAAAAAAGGATTGTACCATGTTGCCTTTTCGGATACCTCTACAGAGAATGCGGATATCCGTAACGCCTTAAAGGAAGATATAGCCGATGTGGTATCTGCCTATGCGAGTCATCCTACAGGGGCGACGGTTAAAAGTTCATCCGGCGTATCCCCTAAGAGTTTGTCCGGGCTATCGGCTAAAAGCTCGTCTGTAATAACAGTAACAAAGGAAACAGATGAGGAAGAAACACCGTTCGGTATAGTGCCGATACAGGTAGTGCGCGCTCCGGCAGAGACGAGATCAAAAGCGGAGGGAGCAACTATTGCTGTGAATAAGGACGGAGTTAAGGATGATACATCCGAAACATCCGAAACATCCGATACATCCGATATAGTTAACGCAGCCAACACATCTACTGCAGTACACAATAGCCCTGCGCGTAATCATGGATCGGCATATACGCGCACGGATATTTGGTTTGAAGACAGTACCTCTTTACAAAAGAAGCTGGCTCTTGTAGGCGAAGAAGGAATCGCAGGTTTTGCCGCATGGCGTAAGGGCTTCGAGTCGGACAGTGTTCGCGATTGGCTGTATCGATCCTATCCAGCGCTGGCAAAGCCCGTAGTCGATACAAAGGATAGCGGCGAGAAAAAAGAAGCTACGCATAAAAATGGTAAAAAAGCTCGTTCCGGGAAGCGGTAGCAAAGAATATCCGTTCGTGTTATAATACAGATGTTAGGTTGTGAAAATGATAATTGCTAACAATTTAAAAGTAGAGTGAAAGCAATTTAAAATGTATTTACAGCCTACGCTAAGAAGAACAATTTAAAAGTGAGGGATAGCTTAATGAAAGTTAACGATACATATGCCGGCTTTCGCGTAGAACGTGTAGAGACGGTAAAGGAAGTCAATGGTGTAGCGTACTTGCTGCATCATGAAAAATCGGGGGCACGTTTGTTATATATTGATGCACCGGATACGAATAAGGTCTTTTCCGTTTCGTTCCGGACGCCGCCGAAGGATAGTACCGGGGTAGCTCATATTATGGAACACTCCGTATTGTGCGGATCTAGAAAATTTCCGCTGAAGGAGCCTTTCGTGGAATTGGTAAAAGGTTCGTTGAATACGTTCCTTAATGCCATGACCTATCCGGACAAAACGATGTACCCGGTAGCCAGCAAGAACGACAAGGATTTCCACAATTTAATGGATGTATACCTTGATGCGGTATTCCATCCGCGTGTAGCTGAAGATCCGCAGATTGTTATGCAGGAAGGTTGGCATTACGAACTGGATTCCGTAGATGACGAATTGACGTATAAAGGCGTTGTATATAATGAAATGAAGGGTGTATTCTCTTCGGCAGATTCTATTTTGGAACGTCACATGATGTCGGAACTCTTTCCGGATACTACCTACGGTGTAGAATCCGGCGGTGATCCCGATTATATTACGGATTTAACATACGATGCCTTCAAAGCGTTTTACCACAGCTATTACCATCCGTCCAACAGCTATATGTTCTTGTACGGACAGATGAACATCAAGGAACAGTTGGATTTTATTAATGATGAGTACCTGTCTGACTTTGATGCGATTACGGTAGATTCGGAAATCGGCTTACAAGCGCCGTTCAAAGCCGGCAAGGTAGCATCGTACCCGTATAGCATCGGCAAGGATGAAGACGAAGCGGGACGGAGCATGCACTCCTTGACCTATGTAATGCCGGAGATGACGCCGGAAAAAAGCTTGGCCTTTGAAATTATTACTCATGCCTTACTGACATCGCCGGCAGCACCGTTGAAACAAGCGTTGGTAAAAGCAGGTATCGGCACGGACATTAGCGGTTATTATTTGGACAGCTTGCGTCAGCCGATTTGGAACATTACGGCTACCGGCTCCGACATGAATAAACAAAGGCAGCTGCAGACGATTGTAGAAGATACCCTCCGCGATATGGTGGCTAAGGGTCTTGATAAGACAATGTTGGAAGCATCCTTAAACAGTACGGAATTTGCTTTGCGTGAAGCCGATTTCGGCGGTCGTCCGATCGGGCTGGCTTACGGCATTCGCGTTATGGATAATTGGATTTACGATCGTGATCCGATTGAAATTTTAGCGTATGAAGAAGCGTTGCGTACAATTCGTGAAGGCTTGAACGGTAATTATTTTGAAACTTTGATTACCGACTATATTCTTACAAATACTCACAAAGCATTGGTATCCATTTATCCGGAAAAGGGGATGCAGGAAAAGAAGGAAGCGGCAGAACGAGAAAAGTTGGCGGCTCTTAAAGCATCCATGTCCAAGGAAGAATTGGAAACTATTGTAGAACAGACAAAAGCCTTGAAGGCTCGGCAGGAAGCACCGGACTCTCCGGAAGCCTTGGCGACGATTCCGCTGTTGGAGCTTAGCGATTTAAGTCCCGACGTAGAACATATCGAACGCCGCGAAGAAACACTGGGGGCCGCAAGACTTCACTTTATCCCGACGGCAGCCAAGGGGATTAACTATACGGCGTTCTACTTTGGCGTAGACTGCTTGACGGAAGAGGAACTGTTCTATGCGGAAGTGCTCAGCGATTGTATCGGTCGGGTCGATACGGACGCGCACAGCTATGAAGCGATTGCCAACGATATTAATTTAAACCTGGGCGGTTTCAGTATTGATATGACAGCCATCGGTAAGAGCGGTGATCGCAATGGATACACACCGTTGATGGTGGTGCGTGCAAAAGCATTGCACAGTAAACTAAAAGAGTTGGTTCGCATTATCGATGAACTCTTGTATCACAGTCGTTACACGGATGCGGTACGGCTAACAGAGCTTGTAAAAGAAGAAAAGGCCGTATGGGATACGGAAGCCTTCCGCCGTGGACATACGCTGGTTTCCACACAGGTAACGGCGCAGGTATCCGACATCGGACGTTTTCGTCAGGCTGATGGCCTAGGTTACTTTGCGCGATTAGCGGAATTGGTAAAAGATGAAAACGGTCTTTCCCGATTAGGTGAAAAGCTGGCAGCCGTGTCTTGCAAATTATTCCGTACGTCCAATTTAAATGTGATGTTCGTCGGTGAAGAAGAAGAGTATGCGCGCTTTAAGGAATTAGTAACACCTGTTATCGGCGCATGGCCGGATGCTGTATTACCTACCGGTGTGTTAACATTTACAGGTGATTACAAAAATGAAGGCATCATCACCAGCGGTAAGGTACAGTATGTAGCGAAAGGCGGTAATTTCAAGGATCATGGCTATACCCATGTAGGTGCCATGAGTGTCTTGGAAAATATCCTGCGCTATGAATATTTGTGGATTCGCATCCGCGTTCAAGGCGGAGCCTACGGTGCCTTTGCTAATTTCTATAACAACGGCAATATGGTATTCTGCAGCTACCGCGATCCTAACTTAACGGAGTCCTTGCATGTTTATGATGAATTGCCGGCGTATCTCCGTCAGTTCAGCGTATCGGAACGTGAAATGCGCAAATATATTATCGGCACCATGAGTAATCTTGATTTGCCGGTAACACCGTCTTTGCGTGGTGCCAGAGCTATGGGTATTTACTTCGGAGAAGGCAGCGAAGAAAAACAACGCAAATTCCGCGAACAGGTGATTGCTTGTACGCAAGAGGATATCCGTGCATTGGCTGATGTAGTAGAGTCTGTCATGAAAGATAATCACGTCAGTGTTATGGGCGGTGAACAGAAAATTAAATCGGCTGCCGATGTATTTGATACGGTAGTGGCGCTGCCGCAATAATATCTGAGTATGTTGTGAATACGATGTAAGGTCTGTTATATAGTAGACGGGTAGAACGTATTCAACATAGTAGACGTACATAAAACAGTAGAACATCTATAAAATAGTAGAACGTACATAAAATAAAAGCCTCCGTCTTGTATGGGTCATGATACCGATACGGGACGGAGGTTTTGTTTTGTCCTATAACTCTCTTTTTATATAATCGTTTTGGGGAATAAAAAAAGACTATCGGTATTCGATAGTCTTTTCTGCAGCTGATTAAAGAGCATTAACCTTAGCAGCCAAGTTAGATTTTTTACGGGCTGCCGTGTTTTTATGAAGAACGCCTTTGGAGGCTGCTTTATCAATTACGCTAGTAGCTTGAACAAGTGCTTTTTTAGCATCTTCTACTGCGCCGGCTTGAACAGCTTCAACCGTTTTGCGGGTTGCTGTACGAATCTGGGATTTCACAGCGGCATTTTTCGCACGACGTTCAGCATCCGTTTTTACGCTTCTAATACTGGATTTGATATTCGGCAATTGAGTCACCTCCTTATGTACTAACATTATACTCGAATAATTATAGCATAGAGATTAGCGTTGCGCAATACCTTATAGTACAGGATTTGTGGTATAATAGCGGAAGATATGAAATGCGAGGTGTGTTATGAGTAAATTAATGATTATAGACGGCAGTAGCTTACTGTATCGCGCTTTTTTTGCGCTTCCGCCGCTGAATAATGCATTAGGTGTTCCTACCAATGCAGTGTACGGCTTCTTAACTATGCTAACAAAATTGTATGATGAAATCCATCCCGATTATATTGCGGTGGCATTTGATAAAGGAAAAGAAACATTTCGTACGGAACTATATCCGGACTATAAGGGAAACCGTCCCAATGCGCCGGACGATTTACGCCCGCAGTTTGCGTTAATCCGTGAAGTGTTAGAGGCATTGGGGATTAAAGTGATCGAAGAGGAAGGGTACGAAGGGGACGATATTATCGGTTCTCTCAGTAAGTCCCTGGGCAACGCGGACACCGATGTGTATATTATTACGGGGGATCGTGACAGCCTGCAATTGGTTGATGAGTACAGTCGCGTGCTGCTTACCAAAAAGGGAATTTCCGACATGCTGACGGTAACACCGGATACGATGAAGGAAATTTACGGATATGGTCCGGAGTTAGTCATCGAAATGAAATCGCTTATGGGGGACAGCTCGGATAATATTCCCGGCGTTCCCGGCGTCGGTGAAAAGACGGCATTGAAATTATTGAACCAGTTCGGTAGCTTGGAAGGCGTATATGATAATCTTGAAGCAGTAAGCGGGAAAAAATTGAAGGAACGCTTAACGGAAAATAAGGACTTGGCCTTTTTATCCCGTGAATTGGCAACGATTAAGACGGACATGGATTTGCCGTATACATTGGAGGATTTTGTACAACATGCACATACTACGGAATTTATTCCCCTCTTTGATAAGCTGGGATTTCACGCCGTAACGCCGCGATTGATGCGGGCAATGGGACTGGAGGAAAGCGCAACGCATACCGGTGATAGTGATTCGCTGTTTGCTGATTTTGCCAATCCGCCGGAGATTACTTGGCAGGAAAAAGAAGCCTTTGTGCCTAGTTTCTGGCAGGATAAAGTGATATCCATCGCTTTTGAGGCTGCCGGGACATCTCCGTTTTGGGATCCTAAGGTAGTATTCATCAGTAATGGTGATAATGTGATTCGTTTGGGCGGTGATGATGCCAATCGTGAAACAGTATTGCGTGCCTGCAATGAAGCAAAAGCCGTCATAACAACGGATAGCAAAATGCTACTGGAAATGTTGGGTGTGACGGCACCGGCAGATATTGCTATTTATACTGCGGCATCAAACACAGAGGATGAGGCCGAAGCTGTTCGTCTTTATGATGTTACGCTAATGGCGTATCTGGCCGATCCGACGCGTACCAATTATGGCATCGGCTATTTGTGTGAACGATTCGAGGTACCTGCCGTGCCCGACGGCGGTGCGATGGAATTAGCCGGGACGGCTGTGGCGTTACAGGCTATGTATGGTCCGGCAGTACATCTATTGAAGGAACAGCAGCTGTGGGACTTATATAAGGATGTAGAGCTTCCGCTGGTGTATACTCTGGCTGTGATGGAAAAGAATGGTATTTATATTAATCCGGAACGATTGCAAGCACTGCGTCAGCGTTTTACCGAGGAAGTAGAAACACTTCGTCAACGTATTTACGAGGAAGCCGGCGAAACCTTTAACATTAACTCGCCGAAACAGTTGGGACATATTTTGTTTGAAACCTTACAACTGCCGGTGATTAAAAAGACAAAAACAGGTTTCTCCACAGATGCGGAGGTTCTTGATATGCTGCGCGCGGAACACCCGATTGTGGAAGATATCCTGGCATATCGCACGGTAGCCAAGCTATTATCTACCTATATTGATGGTCTGGAGGACTTGATCAATCCCGATACGAAACGTATTCACACCAGCTTTAATCAGATGGTGACGGCGACGGGACGATTGAGCAGCTCCAATCCGAATTTACAGAATATTCCGGTGCGGACGGAAAAGGGAAAAGAAATTCGCGGCTTGTTCTTACCCGGCGAAGGCTATGATTGGTTGGTAAGCGCGGATTATTCGCAAATCGAATTGCGTGTATTGGCCCATTTATCCGAAGATCCGGCGTTGATCAAGGCGTTTAACGATGGCATGGATATCCATCGCTTCACGGCGGCCGAGGTACTGGGAAAATCCCCGGAAGAGGTAACATCGGAAGAACGATCGCACGCAAAGGCTGTTAACTTCGGAATTATCTATGGCATCAGTGATTTTGGCTTGTCCCGTGATTTGGGAATTACGCGCGAAGCAGCTAAGAATTATATTTCTTTATATTTCAGTCGCTACCCGAAGGTTAAAGCTTATATGGATGCTATGGTAGCGATGGCTCATGAAACCGGAACGGTACGGACTATGTTCGGTCGTTTGCGTGCATTGCCGGATATTAATAGTCGTAATTTCAATCGTCGCTCCTTTGCGGAACGCACGGCGATGAATACGCCGATTCAAGGGACGGCGGCGGATATTATTAAGCTGGCCATGAATAAGGTAGAGGCACGGCTCCGTGACGGCGGTTATACATCACGACTTTTATTGCAGGTGCACGATGAATTGGTGCTGGAAGTTACCAATGAGGAAAAGGATGCCGTAGAAGCGTTGCTGAAAGAATGTATGGAATCGGTAGTACAGCTGGCAGTACCGCTTATTGTCGATGTACATAGTGCCACTACATGGGCGGATGTAAAATAGGAGGTACTATGCCTGAATTACCGGAAGTGGAATTGATACGACGCTACATCGACAGTCAAGTGGCAGGGAAGCGCATCGGTAGGATCGATTCCTTGCTGCCGCGGATGTGGCGTAATACAACAGCTGAAGTCGCATCGCAGGTATTGACCGATGCTGTGATTACCGGCGTGAAGCGTCGCGGGAAATATTTAGTGCTTTCCATGGAAGACGGGACTTTGCTTATTGTTCATTTAAAACTGACGGGACGTTTAATTTATCGCAGTACGCCGAGGATGGAACGATTTGACAGAGTGTTGTTTTATTTGGACGATGGCGGTGTGTTAGCCTTTGGTGATATCCGGACGTTAGGTGCGCTATACCTTTTTGCTTCGGCGAAGGATATTGATTTGCCCGGCTTATTGCAGATGGGGGTTGAGCCGCTGAGCACGGCATTTACGGGAGCAAAGCTGTATGCTATGACTTCGCGTCACAGTACACCGATTAAAGTATTTTTGCTTAACCAAAAATATGTGGCCGGCATTGGCAATATCTATGCGGATGAGGCGCTGTTTCTGGCGCGAATTCATCCGCGCCGCCGGGCAGACAGCTTGACCGAAAAAGAATGTGCTTCTTTGCACAGGGCCATTCGAAAGGTGTTGCGGGACAGCTTGGAACGTGGTGGCACAAGCTTTAGGGATTATCGTAACGGGGAAGGTAAAGCGGGACATAATCAAGAGTATCTCGCTGTTTACGGCCGTGCCGGTAAACCTTGCGTACGATGCAAGCGCATATTGGAAGACACTGTATTGGGCGGTCGTCATACAGTGTATTGTTCACATTGCCAAAAATAAAGAATCGAGGAACAGGTATGTATAAAATCGGATTAACCGGCGGCATCGCTTCGGGGAAAAGCACAGTTGTTAATTGGCTTTTACGGCATGGTGCGGTAGCCATCGATGCGGATTTGGTAGCGAGAGAAGTGGTGGAACCCGGTACGCCGGGGCTGGCAGCCTTGCGCGACGCATTTGGAGATGATATAGTAACAACGGACGGAACGCTGGATAGAGCAGCCCTCGGTGCTATCGTATTTACCGATGAAGAAAAGCGCAAACAGCTGAATGCATTATTGCATGGTTTTATCAAAGAAGCGATTGATGCAAAAGCAAAGCAACTGGAGGCTCAAGGCTATGCGGCGGCTATTTATGATATTCCGCTTTTGATTGAAACGGAATGGTATAAAGACATGGATGAAGTATGGCTAGTTTATGTATCGCCGGAAACGCAGCTGCATCGCTTGATGGAGCGCAACGGCTATTCGGAGGAAGAAGCAAGTCACCGAATCGCCAGTCAAATGTCATTCGATGAGAAGCGTCCGTACAGTGATCAGATCATCGATAATAACGGTACACCGGAAGAATTGGAACAGAAGTTACGTGTATTATGGAATGGAAAGAAACATCTTTTTGCGTTACAGGCGCGGTAAAGGAGGGACACGGTGCGAGGTAAGACCTTTTTGGCTTGGACAGCCATTATTGTAGGACTGTATTATTACAGCTATGGCATGCCATGTTTGGCAAGGCTTTACGCGTATCCTTTCGATCACAGAGAAATCGTAGTGACGGCAGCACAGGAAAATAAGGTATCGCCGTCATTGGTGGCCGGTGTGATATTGGCAGAAAGTAAGTTTAAAGAAGATGCCAAGTCGGCTCCGGGCGCTATGGGGCTTATGCAACTCATGCCGGACACGGCACATTGGATTGCGGAACAACTCAATCAGCCAAAAATGACTGACGAAGATATTAAGGAACCGGCTACCAATATTAAATTGGGAACATGGTATTTGGCATATTTATTGGACGAGTTCAAGGGCAATGAAATTTTAGCCTTGGCTGCTTACAATGCCGGGCGCGGTCACGTGGAAGAGTGGATGAAGGAATACGGCTGGGACGATAGCTTTAATGATATTGATGCGATTCCTTTCGGGGAAACGCGCAATTATGTACGCAGTGTACTGGCCAACCAAAAACGATACACCGAGTTGTATGAAGATGTAACTGATGGCAAGTAGAGAGGTAGGTAACAGTGGAAAAAATTATTGAAGCATGCAAGGACCTGGATTTTTCCTGGTTGCCACCGACAATTGCGGATTTTACGCTTACTGTCGAACGCACGGCGGATGATGCGGGCTATCATCTCTTTTCTTATGAAAATGACAAGGGATGGCGATGGGAAGCCTTGTACGATAAGGAAGTCGAGGATTATACCGTGCATGTACGCATGCCGTTATTTGAGTTTACTGACATTAGCTTTGTCCGCGAAGAGGTAACATCCTATTGGGATGGCATGAAAGCGCGTTGTGTAGAGGGATTGACGTCGTTGCTGATTACTCCGGAAAAAGGATTTACCTACGCGTATAAGAACAAACAATTACCTACTTGGAAGTATGAAGACATATTGCCGCCGCGCATTGGTGAATTTGTAAGGGACATTACGCCGGATAAAGCGATACGCATGATCAACGGCTCCTATATCATCTGTGAGTATTGTCGTCCCGACGATCGGTCCGGCTTATTATTGTTTTACAATGTGCTGCGCGATGAATTTTTTGCGGAGCTGCGACGACATAACTTCCCGGAAATCAGCCATCGCTTAGATGCGAAGACACTTCCGAAGCTGGAGCAAGTGCTTCGCGAGCATTTGGAAGATATCTTGACGGACTTGGCAGGACGCCTGTAATCACTTTCATGGAATGACGTTATCACCGTTTCACATGCATGCGGATACAAGGTCGGTTAATGAACATGAGCGATGTACATTTTATTTGCGCATCTATGTGTTTGATGATATAATGTTACATGACTTTTATATAAACTGTTAAAAGAGTGGGCTTTGGCTCACTCTTTAATTTATACTGACGAGAGTTAACCATCGCAGCATAGATAGAAAACTATATAAAGGAGGCGACAGCGATGAAACGAGAAGCAGTAGAAGAGTTGGTTACTTCGATTGTGGAGACCATTATTGCAGATACCGATATGGAGCTGGTCGACGTAGAATACGTGCGTGAGCGCGACTGGTACTTACGGGTATATCTCGATAAGCAAGGCGGTGTTGATTTGGACGACTGCCAGATGGTCAGCGAAAAGTTAAGCGAAGTATTGGACAAGAAGGATCCGATTAAGGAAAACTATTTATTGGAAGTATCTTCGCCGGGACTTGATCGCGTATTGAAGAAAGAAAAAGACTTTATCCGTTACAAAGGAAGTAAGGTGGATGTCCAACTCTTTAAACCGGTAAACGGTAGCAAACAATTTACCGGTGAACTCGGTGATTATACGGATACAACCATTGCTATTATTACCGAAAAGGAAACGATGACGTTGGAACGCAGCGCCATTGCCCAGATTCGACTTCACTTTGAATTTTAAAGAAGCGAATCACATAACAACTGAAGAATAATTATTGGAGGAATAGACAGTGAGTCAAGAATTAGTACAAGCGGTTTCGGTGTTAACAAAGAATAAAGGATTGGCACCGGAGGTTATCTTTGAATCTTTGGAGGTTGCTTTATTGCAAGCGTATCGCAAAGAGCCGGGATTTAACCCCGAAGCTTATGTAGAAATTAATCGCGAAACCGGTGACTATCGTGTGCTGGCTAAAAAACAGGTTGTGGAAGATGTGACCGATGATGCCACACAAATCAGTCTTGATGATGCACGGATGCAGGATTTGCGGTACGAGGTCGGTGATATTGTAGCTGTTAACGTAACGCCGTCGAATTTTGGACGCAGTGCGGCCCATACGGCAAAGCAAATGCTTACGCAGCGTCTTAAAGAAGCAGAACGCAGCATTGTATATGAAGAATACTTCAGCCGCGAAGGCGATATCATTACCGGCGTTATCGAACGCGTGGAAGGTCGTAATGCGTTTATTAACTTGGGAAAAACGGAAGCTATCTTGCCTCCGGCAGAACAAATTCCCGGAGAATCCTATCAAGTCGGCGATCGTTTGAAATGCTATATTGTGGAAGTAAAGAAAACCACCAAAGGTCCGCAGATCATGATTTCCCGTACGCATCCGGGATTGTTGAAGCGCTTGTTTGAATTGGAAGTTCCGGAAATTAAGGAAGGCGTTATCGAGTTAAAATCGGTGGCACGTGAACCGGGCATGCGCTCTAAAATTGCCGTGTTCTCCCGCGACGAAACCATCGATGCCGTAGGTGCTTGCGTAGGACCGCGTGGTCAGCGTGTGCAGAACATCGTTGATGAATTACAGGATGAAAAAATCGATATTGTAAAATGGGACGAAGATCCGGCGGTATACATTGCTAATTCATTGAGTCCGGCAAAGGTAATTTCCGTTACCGTTCAGGAAGAAGAAAAAGCATCCCGTGTTGTTGTACCGGATTATCAGTTGTCCTTGGCTATCGGTAAAGCCGGTCAGAATGCACGTTTGGCCGCTAAACTGACAAACTGGAAAATCGATATTAAGAGTGAATCACAGGCTGAAGAAGCAGACGATACTGTAGGCGCAGCCGATGATTCCGTTGTAGAATCCACAGGAGATGCGGAATGAAAAAGAAAACCCCGCCCATGCGTGTTTGCGTAGGCTGTGGTGAGCTTCGCCCCAAAAAGGAGTTGCTCAGAATCGTGTGCTCGCCGGAAGGAGAGATTTCCTTGGATCGTACCGGAAAAGCCGCAGGTCGCGGTGCATATATCGAACCGAAGGAGTCTTGCTTCGAAGAGGCATACAAGGCAAAGCGTTTGGAGCGTTCATTGAAAAAAAGTGTGTCCGCCGAAGTTTATGCGGCACTGAAGGATGCATTATTACATGAATGAGCAGAAAATTAAAAATCTTCTCGGCTTGGCACAGCGTGCGGGCAAGTTGATTTCCGGAGACTTTGCCGTTGAAAAAGCCGTGAAGCGCGGTGGCGCACCGTTGGTACTCTTAGCAATGGATTGCGCTGTGAATAATACAAAAAAATATACTCAAATGGCCGAAACTCACGGAGTTCCGTTGCGTACACTATTGACGAAGGAGGAACTGGGGCAGGCTATTGGAAAAGAATTGCGGGCAGTGGTTTTGGTAAATGATAGCGGATTTGCCAAAGCGCTGTTAGCTGAAATAGATCAGTAATGACTCAAGGGGGTATGCAGATGTCCAAAAAAAGAATTTATGAAGTAGCAAAAGAATTGGGCGTAAAGAATCAGCAGGTTATCGATGTGCTGCAAAAACATAATATTGAGGCCAAAAATAATTTTAATGCCATTGACGAAAAAGCCATTGACATTGTAAAAAAAGCATTAAAAGGCAACGATAAGCCGCAGGCTAAGGCAGAACAGAACGGACACCAGGATAAAGGTGGACACGGAGCGCAGAACAATCGCGCACAAGACACGCGTGCAAACGAAGACCGCAGCCACGACAATCGCAATAACGGCGGTAAACAGAATCATCGCAAGCAGTCTGAAAAGCAGGAAGCCCGTCATAACGATCGCCATGAAAAACGCGATAACAATCGCGACGGCAATCGTAAGCACGACAATGCGAAAAACGAAGGCCGTCATGGTAACGGTCATGACAATAACCGCGGCAATGATTCGAATCGCGGCAACGATAGTAATCGCAATGAACGAAATGATCATCGCAACAAGCGCGGTGACAACCATGGTGATGACCGTCGCGGTAAAAATGATAATCGCAACGATCGTCGCAATAGAAAAGATAAAAAGAATAAGCGTGACGGCAACCGCCCGCAATCCCTCTTGTCCACATCCTTAGCAAAAAGCAAGAATAAGGTAAAACAGCGTAACGAACAGAATCGTCAGCACAAGGAAGAAGAAAAACGCCGTGCCGAAGCAGCGATTGCGACAGCTATCGAATTAGACGGCCCGCTTACTGTAAAAGAATTGGCAGATAAAATGGGACGTGAAGTCAGCGAAATTATTAAAAAGTTGATGTTCCTCGGCGTTATGGCTACGATTAATCAGGAAATCGATGTTGATACGGCAACCATCGTAGCAGAAGACTTTGGTGTGGAAGTAACCGAAGTGGAACCGGCAGAAGATCCTACGGAAATCAAGGAAATCGAGGATGCGCCGGAAACATTGCAGCCGCGCCCGCCGGTTGTTACTATCATGGGGCATGTTGACCATGGTAAAACTTCATTGTTGGACGTAATTCGTCAGACCAATGTAACAGCCCATGAAGCCGGCGGTATTACGCAGCACATCGGTGCGTACATGGTACGTTACAAAGGAAATAAGATTACCTTCTTGGATACCCCGGGTCATGAAGCCTTTACCGCTATGCGTCTGCGCGGTGCACAGTCGACGGATATTGCCGTTCTCGTCGTTGCTGCCGATGACGGTGTTATGCCACAGACAATCGAAGCTATCAACCATGCTAAATCCGCTAATGTGCCGGTATTGGTAGCCATTAACAAGATGGATAAGCCGGGCGCAAATCCGGATCATGTAAAACAACAGTTGGCCGAACATGGCTTATTGCCGGAAGAATGGGGCGGCGATACAATCATGGTTCCCGTATCCGCTAAGAAACGCCAGGGTATTGATGACTTGTTGGAAAATATCTTGCTCGTAGCAGAAGTTATGGAACTGAAGGCCAATCCGAATCGCCATGCGCAAGGCGTTGTTATCGAAGCAAAACTCGATAAAGGACGTGGTCCGGTATGTACCGTACTCGTACAGAAGGGGACACTTCGCGTAGGTGATACCATTATCGCAGGTACCGCTTTCGGTAAAGTGCGTGCCATGACTAACGAACGCGGCGAAAAGGTAAAAGCAGCCCGTCCGTCTATGCCGGTGGAAGTTCTCGGTTTGTCCGATGTACCGCAGGCAGGGGAAATTATGGACGCTGTGGATGATAACGAAGCACGTACCATTGCGGAAAAACGTATTGAAAAACAGCGTGTATCCGAAATGCAGAGAACTCACAAGGTTACCTTGGATGATATCTTCAATCAGATTCAGCAAGGCGAGTTGAAGGATTTAAATATCATTATTAAAGCGGATGTACAGGGTTCCGTAGAAGCCTTGCGTCAATCGCTAGAAGCAATTAAGAATCCGGAAGTACGCATCGTGATTGTTCATGCCGCTGTTGGTGCCATCAATGAATCCGACGTTATGTTGGCATCGGCATCCAATGCGATTATCATCGGCTTCAACGTTCGCCCGGATGCATTGGTTCGCAAGGCAGCGGAAAAAGAAAATGTGGATCTTCGCACCTATCGCGTTATTTACGATGCTATCAATGACGTAGAAAACGCAATGCGCGGTATGTTGACTCCGGAATTTAAAGAAGTAATTTTAGGTCGTGCCGAAGTACGCCAGGTTATTTCTACGCCGAAGGCAATCGTTGCCGGTTCCTATGTAACGGAAGGTAAGATTACTAATAATTCGGAAATTCGCTTGATTCGTGACGGTATTGTTGTTCACGAAGGCAAGGTTGATTCGTTGCGCCGCTTTAAGGATGAAGTGAAAGAAGTAAAGAGCAGCTTTGAATGCGGTATTTCCATTGAAAAATATCGCGATATTAAGGAAGGCGACGTTATTGAAGCCTATGTTATGGAAGAAATTACGCCGCAGCTATAATCGCTCTCAACAGGAGGTGTGACTATGAGTGACGTACGAGTTCGTAAATTACAGGAATTCATCAAGCAGGAAGTAAGCAATATGTTGATGCGCGGTCTTAAGGATCCGCGTATCGGCTTTGTGACGGTAACCGATGTGGAAGTCACCGGTGATTTGCGACAAGCCACGATTTATGTAAGCCTATTCGGTTCGGACGAAGAAAAGAAGGCCTCCTTGCAAGCATTGAAGCATGCAGCCGGTCACGTGCGTTCCGAGCTGGGCAAGGTACTCCGTTTGCGTTATACGCCGGAGATTGCATTTGCCAACGATACTTCGTTGGATTACAGCATGCATATTGAGTCACTGTTAAATGATATAAAGAAGGACGAGAAGAACCATGGAGATGCTTAACATTGATAGCTTGAAAGCTATCATCGATGATGCGCAGTCCATTGTTCTTACCGTGCATGTCAATCCCGATGGCGATGCCATAGGATCTATGCTGGGGATGTATGAAGCATTGCTACAGCAAGGCAAGCATGTGCAGATGGTAGTGGATAGTCCGGTACCGCATAAGTTTTCCTTTTTGAAATATGCAGATCGAGTTCAGCCGCCGGAGGCACTACAATCCTTGGAGCAACCGGATATATTGCTCGTCTTGGATGCCAGTACGTTTGAACGCATCGGCAAAGTAGGCGAAGTATGTAAAGCACCGATTTACAATATCGATCATCATATTTCCAATACTAAATTTGCAGCAGGGCTTTACTTGGTGCCGGAATTTGCGGCGACCGGTGAAATCGTTGCCCATCTGTGTGAACAGTGGCACTGGCCGATAACCCCTTCTATGGCGGATGCTCTCTATTTGGGCATTGCCACGGATTGCGGATTCTTCAAATTCAGCAACACTACGGAGCATACGCTGCGAATGGCAGCCTTGTGCGTGCAGTGCGGGGCAAGACCGCAGGTAGTTTCGGAGCATGTGGAATTGACATCTATGAACCGTTTGGCTATTATGCGAAAAGCACTGGCCAATGTGGAATTTCCTCATGATGGTTGCGTAGGCATTATTGCGTTGGATGAAGAGCTGATGGCGTTGGCCGGTGACGATACAGACGGTTATGTTGATTTGGTACGCAATGTCGAAGGCGTTGATGTAGCCGTGCTTCTTAAAGCAGTCGGTCCGAAGACAACGCGGGTGAGTCTGCGTTCAAAGGCAACCGACGTGAATCAGATCGCCGGACATTTCGGCGGCGGCGGACATATTCGGGCAGCAGGCTGTACTATACAGTTACCATTAGAAGCGGCAAAAGCAGAATTGCTCAAGGAGTTGCCCTGATGGATGGTGTTTTTGCATTTCTCAAGCCGCCGGGGATAACGAGCCATGATGCAGTAGGTATATGCCGACGACTGTTGCACGAAAAGCGCATCGGTCACAGCGGTACGTTGGATCCCTTAGCCTATGGTGTGCTACCGATCTTTGTGGGCAGAGCAACGCGCCTTATTGAATATAACGGTCACGAAACAAAAACATATGTGGCAGAAGGGCAGTTCGGTTTTAGTACGGATACGGAAGACAGTACCGGACACATACTTACATCGGTAACATCGATCGATGCGGAACCGACAGCGCAGGAGCTGGCGCATGTGTTATCAACGTTTATCGGTGAACAAATGCAACGACCGTCCAAGTATTCGGCTATAAAAATTAATGGGAAGCGCGCATACGAGTTAGCTCGTGCCGGTGAAGAGTTTGTATTGCCGGAGCGACCGATTACTATTTACGATTGTAGGCTTTTGGCATACAAGTATCCCTTTTTCACTATACGGGTCCACTGTTCGTCAGGCACCTATATTCGAGCCTTGATTCGCGATATAGCGAATGCCGTCGGAATCCCGGCTACGATGACACAGCTGGCACGTACGCAAGTGGGAACGATGCGTATCGCCGATGCGGTTACGGCGGAAGAGTTAGCCGTATCCGGCGAAGCGCTGCTGCAACCGGTGGATACGGCATTGCAGCATATGCCTACGGTAAGACTTAGCGAAAAAGAACGTTTGGCGTTACTACAAGGTAAGCAGTTGCGCTTGCCGCTGCTTGCCGCTGATGAGGTCGTATCCGGACAGTTGTATCGGGCTTACGGCGAACGCGGATTTATGGGAATTGCCAAGGGGATGGACGGGGCATTGAAAGCGGAGAAAAATATATTTTTGGAATAAGGATGTAGTATGAAGATTTTAACCTCTTTTGACGAGTTACGTACTATACAAGCCAATATTGTATATGCTTTGGGAACATTTGACGGTATTCATTTGGGGCATCAAACCGTTATCGGACGAGCCGTAGACATGGCTCACACATGTGAGGCGGTTACGGTGGTTGTTACCTTTGATGCACATCCATTGTCTATATTGGCACCGCAAAAAGTGCCGCCTCAGCTGTTACAGCGCGAGCATCGCCCGGAGATATTGGAAGCCTTGGGTGTCGACTATATGCTGGAGCTGCCGATGAATGCTGATTTACTGTCAATTACGGCATCGGACTTTTTGGTGTACTTAACGCAAGGGGTGACGGTACGAGGCATTGTAGTCGGTGAAAACTTTACCTTTGGCAAAGGCGGTATCGGTACACCGGCGTTAATTCGGGATACATTGGAGCTAAAGGGCATCAATGTTACAGTTATGCGATTGGAAGGTCACGAAGCAGTACCGGGACACGTATCCAGCACGTATATTCGCGGTGCCATTGCGCGAGGCGATGTTGCCTTGGTTCGCACATTGTTAGGACGGGCGTATCGCTTTACCGGTACGGTGATTATGGGAGATCAGCGAGGACGAACCTTAGGCTTTCCTACATTGAATTTCCTGTTTCCCAAGGAGATGGCCTTGCCGGCAGACGGTGTGTATGTCAATCGAGTGTGCATTGACGGTGAATGGTTCGGCGGCGTAGGTAACATGGGTGACAATCCTACCTTTGCCAATCAATATCATCGCTTTGAAGTGCATCTGTTTGATTTTGATCGCGATGTGTACGGTGCGACGGCAACGGTAGAGTTTTTGCAGTTTTTACGGGGAGAAGTAAAATTCTCTTCTTTGGACGAGCTTATTACACAGATGAAGATCGATGAGCAGCAAGCACGAGAATATCTCGCAAGCATGGACTAATTACATATGAATGATGAAATCGCTTTTACAAACGTATTCATCGTAGGCAGACGTTGCCAATGATGGATACCTTTTAAAAGCGATTTTTTTGTGCCGTCATGCCGGAGAAGGCACCGATGAATTGTCTGTTTAGAATAGACTGATGTGTTTATTTTTATTGACTTTTCTTCTATAGAATAGTACTATAGTAACATCACAGATGAAATAGGAGGTTCTAACCATGGCTATACGTTATTCAGACCCGGTTAACGCGATTAAACATTCCGATACCGGAGATATCTTAAAATTAATTGCACAACCGGATATGATTTCCTTTGCTGGTGGTCTTCCGGCAGAAGAATTATTTCCCGCAGAAGAAATTGCAAAGGCTACGGAAATCGTATTGAAGAATACACCCGGTAAGGCGTTGCAATATGGTCCGTCTCTCGGTTACGATCCACTTCGTGAAAGCATTGCGAAGCGCATGAATCGCATGGTTAAAACAAATTATACGAAGGACAATGTGTTGGTAACCTGCGGCTCTCAGCAAGGGCTTGACCTGTTGTGTCGTCTATTCTGCAACAAAGGTGACACGGTACTGGTAGAGAAGCCATCCTATTTGGGAGCGATTACGGCTTTTAATTTAAGTCAGGTTAATTACGTAGAAATTCCCGGCGATGGCAAAGGGATGATTATCGAAGAACTGGAAAAGGCTCTTAAGGAAAATGAAGTGCGCCTTATCTATGTAGTTACCGATTTCCAAAACCCAACAGGCATTACTTGGACGCGCGAACGTCGCGAGCAGTTCATGGAAGTGGTTGACCGTTATGAAGTTCCGGTTATCGAAGACAATCCGTATGGCGAACTTCGTTACGAAGGCGAGTTCTTACCGTCGTTGACTACATTCGACAAGAAGGGCCTCGTATGTTCCTTGGGAACGTTCTCCAAAACCTTTGCACCGGGCATGCGTCTCGGCTGGATTGCAGCGAACACTACGTTTATCGAAAAATGCGATTTGTTGAAGCAAAATATGGATCTTTCCACATCACCGTTCTCGCAGCATGTGTGTGAAGCATGGCTGGATAATTTTGACTTCGATGCGCATGTTACCAGCGTACGCGATTTATATCGCAGTCGTCGCGATACGATGCTTAACGCTATGGATGAATTCTTCCCGAAAGAAGTAACCTATACACGTCCGGAAGGGGGACTCTTCATTTGGTGTACGTTGCCGGAGTATATGGTATCCCGCGATATTTTGAAACAGTGCATCGAAAAGAAAGTAGCCTTCGTACCGGGGGATCCGTTCTTTACATCGGAAGGCAACACAAACTTCCTGCGCTTGAATTACTCCTGTAATGACGAAGAAACAATTCGCACCGGTATTCAACGCATCGCCGAAGTATTGAAAGCAAATTTAAAATAAGTTTGCTTATCGCTTCACTCCGTTGATAGATAGCACTTTGTTTCTGTTATCGTTATTAACGGTCTTGGCGGGTTAGCATTAATGGTGTTAACAGTTAGCATTAATGGTGGTAACAGTTAGCATTACTAGTGTTAACGGTTAGCGTTCGATTCCGTTGTTTTCGTTACGAGTACATAAGGGGCAGTGCCATGCCAATGAGGCTTTGCGGCACTGCCCCTTTAGTGTGTATAAAAAATATGATATGATACATAGAGTAGAGTAGCATCGTCAACTGCTACAATTTAATAGATAAGAGGATTGACATATGAATTTAGAAGAAACACGTAAACAAATAGATGAATTAGATCAGGTACTAGTAGAGACCTTTGAAAAACGTTTGGCCGCGGTTTTAAATATTGCCAAAATTAAAGAAGCGGAAAATATTAAAATTTACGATCCGGAACGAGAAACCAAGGTATTGGAAAAAGGCTTGGCCTATGTAAACGATCCGTCGTTACGCGATTATGTAAAACACTTCCTCAATGATGTGATGGCCGTAAGCCGCAGCTATCAGAAGGATCACATCCAGCAGCATATTTTCCTGGTAGGTATGCCCGGTGCCGGCAAGACGACGGTAGGCAAAGCCTTGGCACAGCGTCAGGATATGGATTTCTATGATGTGGATGCATTGATTCAGGAAAAGACGGGCAAGTCTATTCAGAATGTTATTATTTATGAAGGGGAAGAAGCCTTCCGCGAATTGGAATACGAAGTAATCAGCGATATCGTTACCAACAAAAAGCCTAGTGTTGTGGCTACCGGCGGTGGTACGGTACTGTCAGAAAAAACGGTTAAATTAATGCGCGACTCCGGCTTTGTGGTATTCATCCACCGCGATGTAACACGTATTTTAGATGATTTGGATATGGAAATCAGACCGCTTTTGAAGGAAAGCATCGAATACATTTTCCGTCTTTACGAAGAACGGTACCCGTTATATGAAAAGGTTTGCCATGTGAAGATCCAAAATGCGTCCAGCATCGGCGATGCGGTAAATGAAATTATCGATGCCTTGCCGAATGTAGAACGCTGATGGAAACGATTCGAGGAACGGTGCAGCGACTTATTTTTGCGAATGAGTCGAATTCGTATTGCGTTTTCTTGTTGTACGATTACAACGAAGAACGCATTACTTGTACCGGTAAATGTGAGGCCCCCAAGGAAGGGGACGAACTGGAACTTACGGGACGTTTTGTGGAGCATCCGAAATACGGCACACAGTTTGACGTGCGTACGTTGGAGAAATGTAAGCCCGATACAATAGGCGGTGCCAAACAATATTTAATGAATTTAGGCGTTAAGGGCTTCGGCGAAAAGTCGGCGGAGAAGGTTATTGCCTATTTTGAAGACGAGATTATCGATATTTTAAAATCCGACGATCCCAAAGATCTGTTGGAAGTTCCCGGATTGCGTAAAAGCATTAAGGAAGACTTGTATCATACACTCATCGGAGAAGGGGCGCTGCAGGAATTGAACCGTTTTCTGGAAGCCGGCGGGCTCAGTGCCAAGTGGAGTCGTGAGATTTACAATATTTACGGCGGAGCTGCCATTGATGTACTGCGGGATAATCCCTATACATTGCTGCATATTCCTGGCGGCCCTTCCTTTACGATGGCGGATACCTTGGCTTCGTCATTAGGTATCGAACCTGACGACCCGAATCGAATCGAAGCGGGACTTCGGAATTGCCTTGCCGGCATCGGCGATAACGGACACAGCTGTCTGCCTGTGGATGTATTAATACAGAAAACCTTTGATCTGTTGCATGGCTGTGCCGATGAAATTGCTGCCGCCGTAGAAGAACAGCTGGAGTACGGACAGCTGGCAGCCACCGAACACGATGGCATTTTATATGTATATACGCCGGAGCTTTACATGGCGGAAACGGAATCGGTAGCGCTGACGCAGCTGTTGATGCAGGAACCGGTATTGACAGCGCTGGACACGGAAGCCTTTCTCGACGGATTTGAAGAACGATACAGCATACGCCTAGGCGATGAGCAGCGCGAAGCCATCGACATGGCACTGACGAATAAGGTGACGGTCATTACCGGCGGACCGGGTACGGGGAAGACGACAATTGTGAAAGCAATTGTGGAAGCCTTTCAGCAAACCAATCTTCAGCGCATTTTGTTATGTGCACCTACAGGTCGTGCGGCGAAGCGCTTGACGGAGGCTACCGGTTTTGAAGCTACAACGATTCACCGCATGCTTATGCCGGTGGAAGGCAGCGATGCGTACGACTTTTCAAAAAACGAAGATGACCCGTTGGAAGCGGATGTAGTCATTGTCGATGAAGCCTCTATGCTGAACATTCAACTGTATTACGCGTTGGTTGCGGCTGTTCCGGCAACGGCCCATCTCGTTATTGTCGGCGATGTGGATCAATTACCGCCTATCGGAGCCGGCTTTGTCTTGCGGGATATGCTAAATGCAGAAACGATTCCGTATACCAGACTGGCACATATTTATCGCCAAGAAAAAGGAAACGCCATCGTAGAAAATGCGCATCGCATTAATGAGGGACAGATGCCGGTACTCAGCGGTGACGGCGACTTTACATTCATCGAGGTACACACGTTACGGGATATGATGTCCGCCATCATCAATGCCTATAACAGTTTGCGCGATGACGTGGAGGATGAACTGGACATACAAATCTTATCTCCTATGCGCCGCAATGCTTACGGCAGTTTAAAAATTTCGCAAGCCGTGCAGCAGGCGGTGAACCCGCCAAGTCCTAAAAAAGCGGAGGTCGTTATCAACGGTATCACCTATCGCGTAGGGGACAAGGTTATCCAGGTACTCAACAACTACGAGTATGAAATTTTCAACGGTGAGATTGGAAGCATCTATGCTATTTCCAAGACACATATGGGAATTCGTTTTACCGATAAAGATGTATCGCTGCCTTTGGATGAGGCGGAGTCCATTATGCCTGCCTATGCGATTACGGTTCATAAAAGTCAGGGCAGTGAATACAGCGTCGTGATTATTCCTTTTATTCCGCCGTATGGTATTATGCTGCAACGCAGTCTCTTATATACAGCGGTAACAAGGGCGCGGCGTCGAGTGATTCTTATCGGTACGAAAAGTGCGGTGCAACGGGCAGTGGATACGGTGCGCGGCGATGAACGATATACATTATTTAAAGAACGTCTACAGGGGATGATAGAGTGATTGACTGGTTATTTGATTTTTTGTATCCGCCGCGTTGCCCGGGATGCGGACAAGCCGTACATGCAAGCGGCGAGTGGTGCCGGGATTGTTACGAAGCGGTAGCCGAGATACGAGAGATCACCGGTTGTCCCGGACGCTTTGTACAGCATGTTTGGACGTTGAGTCATTATGACAAGGGTATGAAACAACTGTTGCACGATGTAAAATTTAATAAAAAGAAGGAGCGATCCCGAGGGGCCGCTCCTTTTTTGCATTCGTTTTATTATGCTACGGCTACATGGCAGTGGTTGCCGGATTATGTTATACCCATTCCCGTCAGCGAGAAAAAAAGAGAAATACGCGGTTATAATCAGGTGGATATATTATTTAAACCTTATATGTCTAGGTTTCGTCAACGTGATTTAGGAAAATGGCACTGGCTGGAGGCGCTTGTAAAGGTTGATTCCACGCGTCCCATGTGGGGACTGACGAAACGGGAACGACAGCTGAATACTAAGGGCGCATTCCTGCCTATAGCTGCAGTGAAACGAAGTCATATTCTAAACGGAAAATCCGTACTCCTCCTCGATGATATTTATACTACCGGAGCTACCGTCAGTGAAGCAGCAGACGTACTGGCAGCCATGGGTACCGACTCTGTTAATGTACTCACATTAGCCAGCGGTCGTTAAGAAAAAAGCACCACCATAACCGGTGATGCTTCTTATGATAAGATTTCGATGAAGGCACGAACCACATCGGGATCGAAATAAATCCCGGAGCCGCTGAATAATTCCTGTTTAACCGTTTTCCGTGTTTTGGACCACAACTCCGTAGACGGATTGATGGCGGAGTCGTAATAATCGGCGATGCCGATGATGCGAGCCCCTAACGGAATATTGGCACCGCGCAAATGCTTCGGATACCCGGAGCCATCCCAACGTTCATGGTGATAACGAATATACGGCAGGATTTCTTGACAGCACGGATAATTTTCAATCATATTCGCTCCGTTTACCGGATGCTGACGGAAACGAGACATTTCCTGGCGATTGAAATAAGGTGCTTTCTTCAATACGGTATTTGGCATCGTTAACAGTCCTACATCGTGGAGGAGGGCAGCGTGCTTGATCTGTATGATTTCATTTTGCGGCAAGCCCATCTTGGCAGCGATACTAACGGAGTAGTTAGCCACTTGAATAGAATGCGTATACAGCTCATGACTCTTCATTTGAATCATCTGCAATAGCTGCGCACTGATGGCCTCTAAGCTGTCTTCCTCCAACTCATACAGTCCCGACGGCTGCATTAACGATAACATAAACATGAAAAAATCCCTTCCCTTTAAATATCCCCTTCTAGATATTTAGTGATTGTAAGATGAATAGAGTCAGTCTTGTACTCGTGACTCACAGTAAAGATATTATACAACATTTTACGCTCCTTGTGTATGTAACGAGACCGACGACGTATCTCATCTTCTCATAGTACAAACGTATGATGTTATAAACAATATAGATAAAATAAGGCTTTTTCAGCTTTCTAACTTTTATGTATGAAAGTATCAATAGGAAATTTAAAAAGTGCTATGCGATTTCTCTATAGACAAAGAAGAGAGTCTTACCGTATAATCACAGTGTACGGGTCTGTGGTTGAAAGTCGAGGCCAGTCGCAGGCAAAACGATCCACGTAAGCAATGCAAAGTCGTTGTGAGCATGGTGCGGCTTAGAAGTAAGTCCTGCCGAAAAAAATAATGTCGAGAGAGGTAGTAGTGGGGAGCCACGGGCTTAGGAGCGAACCCTCCAGCAGGCGAGTGTGGGGGCAAAGACCAGGTCAGCCGTACGATATAGTCATGATGAAGGAGGACATCTCCTTTCATTGTGGCTATTTTTTTATTGCCTGTAACGATTCGGTTTTTGTTGTGCAGCAACACATTGACGGTTTACGGAGCAGTAATAGATTGACGGATGTGAAGTTATATTGTGTAAAAATATTCGCAAAATTAAATAAAATATTCATAAAGACTATTGACTACAGGGGAATGTGATTGTATAATTATTCCATCGAAACGAGATGCAAGGATGTATTTCCTAATGGCGGTAATGAACGAATAGAGGGTAGAAAACAGATAGAAGATACATTGTATATGCAGTAACTAAGCGATTCTTGGTGCCGCTGTATATATGTGTAAGGGGAGGATCAAAAGTAGATTCACTATCGCAAGGATGCATCAAAATCAGTATAGTTATGCGAAAAGGATGAGGACAATGAATACACACATGTTAAAGAAATTAACCATTACAGCCGTAGCTACCTTGGCCATCGGTACTATGATTGCCGGATGCGGCAGCGACAATGATTCCAAACAAGCAGCCGCCGGGCAGAAGGTTATCCATGTCGGTACGAATGCAACGTTTGTACCTTTTGAATTCAAAGACGAAAAGACGCAGGACCTGAATGGTTTTGACATTGATATGATTAAAGCCGTAGCGCAGCATATGAATGCAAAGGTAGAATTTAAAAACGTATCCTTTGATGCGTTAATTCCGAGCTTAGGGAATAAGGACATCGACCTTGCCGCATCGGGAATGACCATTACGAAAGCAAGAGCGGAGAAGGTATTGTTCTCCTCGCCGTATTATGAATCGGGTCTCGGCGTAGTCGTACCGGCCAATGCCAATATCAACACCTTACAAGACTTGAACGGTAAAACCGTATCCGCCCAGATGGGAACCACCGGTGCGGACATGGCGAAAAAAATCGAAGGGGTAACGCTGAAACAATTCGATCACAGTAACGAAGCCCTTTTAGAATTGAAGAACGGCGGTGTTGCAGCAGCCGTTATCGATTTACCAGTAGCGCAGTACTATGTGTCCAAGCATAAGGATGAAGGATTCAAAGTCATTCCCTTCCCGAATACCAAAGAATACTTTGGCTTTGCTATGAACCAGAACAACAAAGAGTTACAAGCCGAAGTGAATAAAGCCTTGGCAGAGATGAAGAAGAGCGGCGAATTCAATACGATTTACAAAAAATGGTTTAACACCGATGCACCGGCTGACATGCCTACGGAATGGCAGGGTAAGTAAGAAAGTAGTTGAATAATTGTTTGACATTTGCTATATTGTACTGGTGAATACATATGCGTCATCAGTGAATAACGGACGCGTTATCAAGTGTTGATTAAAGGAGAGAACACGATGAAGTGGAAAAAGGGAGCGGCCCTGTTACTGGGTGCAATGCTTACAGTAGGACTTATTGCCGGTTGCGGTAACTCGGCAGACAACGGTGGTAAAACAGACGGTAAAAAAGTAATTACCTTTGCTGCGGAAACTACATATCCGCCGTTCGAATATGCAGAAGGCGACAAGTATAAGGGATTCGATGTTGACCTTAGCAATGCATTGGCCAAGGAAATGGGAGCCGAAGCTAAATTCGTAAGCATGGGCTTTGATGCCTTGATTCCGGCATTGCAGGGTAAACAGATTGACGCTATTGCATCCGGCTTGGTTATCACTAAGGAACGTGAAGAAAAAATTGCTTTCACCGATCCGTACTACGAAGTATCGTTGATGATGGTTGTTCGCAAGGATGAAAACAATATTAAAAGCGAAGCAGACATTGCCGGTAAGACGGTAGCTGCGCAAATCGGTACGACCGGTGCTATGCTGGCCAAAGAAAAACCGGGGACTACGGTAAAAGAGTTTGATTCTATTCCGAACATGCTTCAGGATTTGCAAAACGGTAACGTACAAATCGTAATGTTGGACGAACCGGTAGCGCGTTATTACATCCAGAAGATGAACATGGACGATCTTAAAGTAGTGGACATCGGCTTGCAGCATCACAAAGTGGCCATCGGTCTTCGCAAAGACGACAAACAGCTATTGGCCGATATGAACAAAGCATTGGCCAAGCTTAAAGAAAACGGTGAATACGACAAGTTGACAAAAAAATGGTTTGGTACCAGTAAATAAGCAAAACTAACGGCGCCGGGGCACATTGTGCCTCGGCCTGTTCGCTACTATGTTATTCTATGAGGTGATACATATGGATATGAAACAGTTATACAGCAAAGCAGCATCGAAACTGAAACGATCGGAAATCGGTGAACTGAAAAGTCGTGCCGCAGGTAAGCCGGACATTCTTTCCTTAGCGGAAGGGGTTCCGGCGGCGGAACTGTTCCCAACGGAAGAAATTGCGAAAGCGGCTTATAAAATTATTTCCGAAGACGGCGCGCGTATCCTGCAATACGGTGATTGTCGCGGCGACAAAGGATTGCGTACACATATTGCGCATATTATGGAAAAATATGCCATTCACGTGCAGCCGGATCAAGTGCAAATTACCAGCGGTTCTATGCAGTCGCTGGATTTATGTGCTCGTCTCTTCTTGGAAGAAGGGGACACCGTATTGGTAGAAGATCCTACCTTTATCGATGCCATGAATATTTTAGCCTTTGCCGGTGGCACCATCGAAGGCGTGCCTCTCGACGAAGAAGGCATGGATCTTGCCGTATTGGAAGAGAAACTGCGCACCAATCCTCGTATTAAACTTATTTATATTATTCCCGACTATCAGAACCCGACGGGGCTGACCTGGACACAGGCGCGCCGCAAAGCATTCATGGAATTAGTAGCGCAGTACAATGTGGTTGTGTTAGAAGATAATCCGTACGGCGAGCTTACTTATGGCGAAGCGTACCAACAAGCAGTTAAATCCTACGACACCAAGGACCAAGTTATCTTCATGGGAAGCCTGTCCAAAACCTTTAGCCCCGGTATTCGTATCGGTTGGTTGGCCGGAGAACAATCGGTTATCGATGCCTTAGAGCTGGTGAAGGAACACTGCGATTTGCACAGCTCGATTCCGGATCACAGCATTGCCGCTACCTACATGAATATTTATTCCTATGATGACCATGTGAAATACATGTGCGGCGTATACAAAAAACGGCGCGATGCCTTTGTTGAAGCGTTGCGTACCTACTTGCCGGACTTTACCTTTACCGTGCCTAAAGGAGGTTTCTTCCTGTGGCTTCGCATGCCGGCCGGCGTGGATTGTATGAAATTCTTCGACGCTTGTTTGGAAGAGCAGGTAACCTGCGTGCCGGGAACACCGTTCTATACAAATAAGGATAATCATGAGTTTATGCGTCTTAATTTTACGGGACTTAACGAAGAAGACTTGGTGAGTGCCGTACAGCGCATGGCGAAGGCATATGCACAGCTTGTATAAGCAGGTACGGGGTTAATGCAACTTGTATCAGCGGGGTCGGGGTTAATGCAGCTTGTATCAGCAGGACCGGGACTAATATAGAGTTAAAATAAGCGCAGCCGGCTGCGAAACTATAATTTACAAATTTAATAGAGAATGAGCATTGACATTGTATAATAATGCAACTATAATTGTTTATACATATTAAGCTATTATTATACATTGTCAGTTGTCATCGATGATCGGATGCCGTCACAAGGCGTACGGATGATGGCAGAGCACACTGGAAAAGGGAAGGTAGAAACATGAGTTTTAATTGGAGCCTGATTTGGGACAACTTGCCTCTGTTATTGCAAGGGGCTGTCGTAACCATCCAGATTACGATTATGAGTGTAGGTTGCGGCTTTTTAATTGGTATGATTGCATCGCTAGCGAATATGTCGCGATTTAAACCGATTCGCCTGTTGGTAAAATGCTATGTGGAATTATTCCGCGGCACACCGCTGTTGGTACAAATCTTTATGATTTACTTTGCATTGCCGATGGTAATCGGGCATCGCATCGATCCGTACGTTGCAGCCGTTACGGCATGTAGTATTAACTCCGGTGCGTACGTATCCGAAATTTTCCGCGCCGGTATTCAATCCATCGATAAAGGTCAGATGGAAGCCGGTCGTTCCTTGGGACTAACTTGGGGACAGACGATGCGTTACATTGTTATGCCGCAGGCATTTAAAGCCATCATCCCGCCGTTGGGAAATGAATTTATTGCCATGATGAAAGATACTTCCTTGGTATCCGTTATCGGCTTCGAAGAATTGACACGCCGCGGCCAGCTCATCATTGCTCGTACGTACGGCTCCTTTGAAATTTGGTCTGCCGTTGCTATTATTTACCTTATTATGACATTGAGTATTTCTCAGCTGGTAGGCTATCTGGAAAGGAGATATAAAATCAAATGATTCAGATGATCGATGTACATAAAAGCTTTGGCAAGCTGGAAGTGCTGAAAGGAATTAATTTAGATATCGAACAGGGGGAAGTAGTTGTTATCATCGGACCGTCCGGTTCCGGTAAAAGTACGGTGCTTCGCTGCATGAATTATTTGGAAGAACCAACCTCCGGCGATGTTATCGTTGATGGTATGAACCTTAATATTAAAGAAAATATTAATAACGTTCGTGCCGAAGTAGGTATGGTGTTTCAGCGATTTAACCTGTTCCCGCATATGACGGTATTGGATAACATTACCTTGGCACCGCAGAAAATTCGTAAAGTATCTAAGGCAGAAGCGGAAGCAACTGCGATGGAGCTTTTGAAAAAAGTAGGTTTGGCGGATAAAGCTCAGGCCTATCCGGAACAGCTGTCCGGCGGTCAGCAACAGCGTGTAGCCATTGCCCGCGCGTTGGCAATGAAGCCGAAGGTAATGCTTTTCGACGAACCTACATCCGCCCTTGATCCGGAAATGGTTCACGAAGTATTGGATGTAATGAAGAGCCTCGCCGAAGAAGGCATGACCATGGTTGTAGTTACACACGAAATGGGCTTTGCCAAAGAAGTAGGTACGCGCGTACTCTTTGTTGACGGCGGTCAGATTTTGGAATCCGGTTCGCCGGCGGATGTATTTGACAATCCGCAAAACGATAGAACAAAATTATTCTTATCGAAAATATTATAAGTGATTACTTTCTTAGCTATAACTGTTTGACGGTGTATAGTGATAGGGAAAAATAGATAGTTGCATATCCATGTTTCCCTTATAGAATTTAATCAATGAATAAAAAATCCTCTGCGTCAAATAGGAATTGGTGCAGAGGATTTTGCTATTCAAGAATTTGAAAAAAGTCACGCTATTTTCTCATAATGGTAGTATAATTTTTTGATTATATACTGATAACGCATAATCATGTCCGTGATAGGTATAAATTTGTTGACACATGTACGCATGCGTGCTACTATGACCATAGGCATCGAGGATGCCGGTTGCTTGGACAGTTTAGGAGGAATTTGTATGCTTGGTAAAGTTAAGTGGTTCAGTGCAGAAAAAGGTTATGGTTTTATTGAAAGAGAAAATGGTGGCGATGTATTCGTGCATTATTCCGCTATCCAAGAAGACGGGTTCCGCTCCTTGGCTGAAGGTCAGGAAGTTGAGTTCGAAATCGTAGATGGCCCTCGTGGTCCCCAGGCGACTAACGTAGTAAAAGCATAATTGAACACTGAGAGCGATTGCTCTTTTAACGGGTCTCCGAAAGGAGGCCCGTTTTTGTATGCAAATTTTTACTATCTATTTATGATAAAAGTGATATAATAATTAACTATGTTACAAAATAATTAAATTTACATTTTTGTTAAAAACATCGTTATATATTGTATATTTATCTGAAGGTGTTGGCAACGAATACTGCTGTAAAGGAAAGAGGGGCATATCGTGTATAGGTACTGTGGGTCAGCATGAATATGAGTGAGTACGAAGGGCAACGATGAAATATAAGTGGCAATACAAAAGTGCAAGTGGCAATACAGAAGTACAAGTGGTAATAAAGAAGTACAGTAGTAATAAAGAAGTGTAAGTTGCAATAACGAAGTATGAACCGAAATGAGTCGGTATGAGTTTGGGATGATTGGTTATGTGTATAAGGAGGAATTAGTATGTCTTATATTAATGAAATTAATGGATTTCACAAGTGGGTACAAACACATCCGGAGCTTCCTACATCAGCGCGGATACTCTGGTTTACGTTGATGCATTACAATAACAGCTGTGGATGGAAGCGAGTATTTAATGTACCTATCAGTTTACTTATGGGGGATTCCGGTTTATCACGATCGTCAATTGTACGGGCACGCAAACTTCTTCAAGAGTCAGGCCGTATTCGTTATACAACACGATCCGACATGAAAGCAACGGAATACGAATTACTGCCTATGAGTGACGAACCGGGAATTGCTACAGGCTATGATACCTATACTACACGGCGTGATACGGAACATGACACAGGCTATGACAAAGGATATACCACAGAACGTGATACACTGCATGACACAGTATATGACACAGGGCATGACACAAAGGATGACACGGTCTATGACACACCACATGATATAGTGTATGACAACACCTGTGACATAGCGCATGATACACAGGACGGACACATACCTAGACTAAACCAGACTAGACAAGACCAGACTAATACTATACAAGACACCAACACTAGACAAGACAATCAAACCAGACCAGACAGTCTTTCTGAATTTTCTTTTTCAGGGGGTGAAAAAAAAGAAAAAGAAAAAAAAGAAAATGCTTACCGTTCGGACAACGCTGATATGCATGGTAACATCATGTATGATGATGAAATGCATGATGGCACCATGTATGATGACACCATGTATGACAATAACATGCATGATAACAAAGTGTATGATGACACCGTGTACGACGACAACATGCGTAATAACAAAGTATATGATGACAACATGCATAACGACAACATGCGTGAAGAGAAAATAAAAGAAGAGGAATTTGTTCCGCCTACGGTAGAGATGGTAGAGGCGTATTGTAAGGAACGAGGCAATGTGATTGATCCGGAGATGTTTGTTGCTTATTACGACTCTATCGGATGGGTGCGAGGTAAATATCCTATGAAGGATTGGAAAGCAGCTGTACGGTCATGGGAAAAATACGATGCAGAGTATAGGGAGAATGGCTACTATTAAGAGAACAAGAAAGAGTTAATCAAGGCGAGGGGATTCAGGGGATAATTGATGAGGTGTGCTATAATAAAATGAAAATAGCATGAACTATAATTGAAGGACTCCAAGAGATAAGGTTCAATATATTTTGGATTGGTATAAACGTGCAAGGGAAGGTAGAACTTAAATGGCAGCAAAGAGTACAGCAGATATTGGATTTGAAAAAGAGATTTGGGATGCAGCCTGTGTGTTGCGTGGTAACATAGATGCTTCAGAATACAAGAGCGTTGTTCTTGGACTTATCTTTTTAAAATATATCTCCGACAGATTCGATGAAAAATACCAAGCCCTGGTAGAAGAAGGGGAAGGATTTGAAGAGGATAGAGATGAATATCTTTCGGATGGAATTTTTTTTGTTCCAGCTGGCGCGCGTTGGAATGAAATTGCGGCAAAGTCGCGTGAGGAAGAAATAGGGACGGTTATTGACAATGCTATGAGAGCTATTGAAAAGAAAATACACGTCTCAAGGATATTCTCCCTAAAAACTTTGCTCTTCCGGAATTGGATAAACGACGGTTGGGTGAAGTTGTCGATTTGTTTACCAATATTAAAATGATTGAACATGGTAGTGAAAAAGATATTTTAGGACGTACTTATGAATATTGTTTAGCTATGTTTGCCGAACAAGAAGGTAAGCGTGGCGGTGAGTTTTTCACGCCTTCTTGTGTAGTTCGCACGTTAGTAGAAGTGTTGAAACCGTTTCGGGGTCGTGTGTATGATATGTAAGTGTTTGATGTGATAAAACTTATCAATCGGGGCGCGTAGCGGAAAACCACATATATAGAGTGTGTTTAGCGAATGTCGGCAGAAGGCCGGCTTTTTTTGTGCCTAAAAACAGGTGTGTGATTTCTAGAGGATAGAGAGGGGGAATAGAGGAATGTGCGTATGGTATTAACGATAGCTGGGCATCACTGGTAGAATAACTGAGTGAAATATGCAGATATTGAAATATTTTATTTCTCCGTTGATATATTCTATGTGAAATGCTATTATAGAACAAACTAAATTTATTTGTAGCGAAATTGTGACTTTTCTTGTCTGGCAGAGGAGTGGCTTAAATGGATGTAAGCTATAATAAGTTGTGGAAGTTAATAATAGATAGAGGAATAAATAAAAGTGAATTGAGATTGTTAACGGGAATTGGAACGAATACATTGGCTAAGTTGAGTAAAAATCAACCTGTGAGTATGGACGTTTTGCTTAAAATATGTTCTAGACTTGATTGCGACATTTCGGATATATGTGAATTTATTAAGGACTGATTGGGAGGAAATTGAATGAATGCTATCGATTTATTTGCCGGTTGTGGTGGGCTATCTAAAGGCTTTATGGATGCCGGTTTTGATATTATTGTAGGAGTTGACAATGACCAAGCGGCCTTAAATACATTTGCTAAAAACCATAACGGCGCGATTGCGATGAATGCAGACCTTTCCAAACAGGAAACCTTTGATGAGATTAAGAATATTGCAGGTAATCGAGAAATTGATGTAGTAATTGCAGGGCCTCCGTGTCAGGGTTTTTCTTTAACGGGGCCAAGAAATTTTGAAGATGAAAGAAACAAGCTATATTTAGCGGTTATTGAGATTGTAAAACAGTTTAAACCGAAGGCTTTTATAATAGAAAACGTTCCTGGAATGGCAACCCTTTATAAGGGGCAAATCAAAGAAGAAATTCTCCGCCGTTTCAGAGCAATAGGATATAACATTGATTGTAAAATTCTTTGTGCAGCTGATTATGGCGTTCCTCAGATGAGAAAAAGATTAATTTTTATGGGAATTAGAAAAGACATAGGTGTACCAGTTTTTCCAATAGCAGAATTCGATACAACAAATTATCGTACATGTAGGGACGCTATAAGTGATTTGCCTTCATTAGAAGATGGAATTGGCGCTGACGTATCAGAATATCAACAGGCGCCGTTAACAGAATATCAAAAATTGATGCGCGGAAAGTGTACTGTACTATATAACCACTTAGGAACAAATCACACTCAAATGGTCAAGGAGACAATTGCGCTTGTTCCTGAGGGAGGGAACTATAAAGATCTCCCTAAGGGTTGGGGAGAAAGCAGAAAATTTCATATGGCATGGACTAGATTGAACGGAAATGCTCCGGCCAGAACGGTAGATACAGGGCATAGAAATCTATTCCACTATACATTTAATCGAGTTCCTACTGTACGTGAAAGCGCAAGAATGCAATCTTTCCCCGATGATTTTATTTTTACTGGGACGAAAACACAGCAATGCAGACAAGTAGGAAATGCAGTCCCGCCATTATTAGGACAAGCTTTGGCTAATGCGATAATGGAAATTATTCAGGAGAATGAAAATGAAAAAAAATAAAATCCGCTCCATTGATTTATTTGCGGGATGCGGTGGATTGATGGATGGCTTTGAGCAATCGGGGGGCTTTGAGACAGTAGCTGCTGTTGAGTGGGAGAAAGCCCCTAGCGAGAATCTCAAAATTAGGTTACGGGACAAATGGCATTATAAAGATGCCGAAGAAAGAGTTATTAGATTTGATATTCAACGAACAGAAGAATTGTTTAATGGATGGGAAGGTGATCCACAATACAGTAGTTCAAGTGGCTTAGATAAGTTGGTTAATAATGCCAAGGGAATTGATATTGTAATCGGTGGGCCACCGTGTCAAGCTTATTCCATTGCCGGGCGAGTTCGTGATGAGTTTGGAATGAAAAATGATTACAGAAACTATTTATTTGAGAGCTACATAAAAGTATTAGAACGATATAAACCTAAGGCATTTATCTTTGAAAACGTACCTGGTCTCTTAAGTGCTAAACCTGGAGATAGACCGATAAAAGATATAATACAAGAGCGTTTTAATGAATCAGGATACTTGCTTTTGCCTGACTTGGGGGAAGCAGTTGTGGACTTTACCGACTACGGTGTTCCTCAAAATCGAAAAAGAATTATTATTTTTGGTGTGCGAAAAGATGTTTTGGGAGATCGTAGTAAAGAGGCTATTGATTATTTTTACAAAGTTGCGTTACCAAAACATAAAACACTAAAGAAAATGACTGTTTTTGAGGCTATAGGCGATCTTCCTAAATTATATCCAGTAAATGAGGATATTAAAATAAACGGGGGCAGGACGAGACATACAATTCCGGATAGTACAATACCTAATCATATCGCTAGATGGCAGAGTGATAGAGATATTGGTATTTTTAAGCTATTAACGGAAGATATTGAATCTGGAAGAAACCAATATACGTCAATTGCCGCGCTGAAAGAACTATATACTGAAATGACTGGAAGAAAGTCTAATGTTCATAAATATCATGTTATTCGTTGGGATGCACCTAGTAATTTAATCCCGGCGCATTTGTATAAGGATGGGTTACGACATATTCATCCAGATTCTAAGCAACAAAGAACTATAACAGTTAGAGAGGCAGCAAGATTGCAAACTTTTTCTGATGATTACGTGTTTACGGGGAGTAACATGGAATTATATAAAATGATAGGCAATGCAGTTCCGCCGTTATTTGCAAAGTGCTGCGCAGAAGCTGTAATTGACACGCTAGAGACTTTTGAAATAATCGGTTAGTAGAGGAAGATGTATTATGGCATATACGGTATCACAGGCAGCAGATGCATTAAATGAATATATGCTCCTAGATGAATCTCAAAAGGAGTACATTAGTGAAACAAAAAATAGAGGCATCGTTCTAACTTTAAAAAATGGAGAAAAAATTGTCTTATTTTTGTATCCGCTAGTACACAAGCAAGACAATACAAAAAATTATTTTGATACTCGAGATAGTGGTGCTTTTGAAAGAAGTGTTGCGTGGAATTATGCATTAAAGCAAGAAATGAAATACTTTTGCTTAGGACTAAATAGCTCGGTTGAGAAATATCAAAACTACATTTTTAGCCTTGAGTCTAATGAAAAAATTATAGAGGAAATTTCAGGGACAAAGGAAGGGAAAAGGAACGGTCCAGGAAATCAAATTATTATCCCCAATAATTATATTCCAACACTTCCTTTTGAGAGAATTACCAACAAACTAGGGATCAAGATAGCGGTTGTACATAAAGACAAAATATACGACTACATTTCCATGTATGATAATAGAGCATCTTTGGATGCAGAAACTCGAAAGACAGATTTAGAGGATGCACATGATGAAGAGCGTTCAATAAACTTTAACACAGGATATCAATCTGATTTTGAAAGAAATCGCATCCTTTTTGGCGCACCGGGAACAGGGAAGAGTTATACGATCAATAAACAGGCAAAAGAACTGATCGGAGAAGGTAACGAAAACGACTATGAACGAGTTACCTTCCATCCGGATTACTCATATGCGAATTTTGTCGGCACATACAAACCTGTGATGGTGAGTGACGATAACAACGCTTACGTTGATGATGACAAAGCAAAAGCATTTTCTATCTTAACGGATAAGACAAAAACGACTCAAGAAAAAATTGAGAGACCTCTATCGCCAGGAGTTTTTGCAGACGAATCACTCGTAGCAGAAGATAGTTTACCCTATCAGATTCAGAACGGAGGAGATCGTCCATACGTTAAATTTTTATCTCCGAAAAAATCGAAGAAAGATATTTCTTACGAGTATGTGCCCGGACCGTTTATGCGGATGTATGTCAAGGCACTTAAAAATAGCAGGACGGATCATATTAGACCGTTCCTACTCATCATCGAGGAAATTAATCGCGCTAATGTAGCGTCGGTTTTTGGTGATATATTCCAGTTGCTTGATAGAGATGAAAATGGCGTAAGCGAGTATCCTATTCAAGCCTCCGAGGATATAAAGAAATATCTGTGCAGCGAATTGGGCGGTTCACCAGAAGACTATTCTAAAATTCGCATCCCCGACAATATGTTCATCTGGGCAACGATGAATAGTGCCGACCAAGGTGTATTTCCTATGGATACCGCCTTTAAGCGTAGATGGGATTTCACCTATTTGGGCATCAATGAAAGCGATGAACAAATCCGTGGAAAGTATGTTTGTCTTGGCAAAGATGAATCGCAGAAGGTGGAATGGAATAAGTTAAGAAAGGCGATTAATGACTTCTTAGCTAATCAAAAAATCAACGAAGATAAGCAACTTGGACCATATTTCATCTCTAAAAATATAGTCGTGCCGGAAAATGGCGATGAAATTGATCGGGAAAAATTTATTCGTGTATTTAAAAACAAGGTCATCATGTACTTGTTCGAGGATGCAGCAAAGCAAAAACGGTCTAAGCTATTTGGCGGTTGCGCACAGAACGCCAACAGATACTCTGAAATTTGCCGTGAGTTCGATGATAAAGGAATTAATATATTTGATGCCGACATTATCGCTCAAACGGGACTTGAGATTATAAATGAAAAAGTTGATGAAAATGAATGAGGAGCTTGACTTATGATCTCCGAATTTATTAGAGAACAGCACAGATATACACAAAGAGATATTTGTCGTATTATGCACTGCTCAGAAGATAAGGTTGTACCGTTGATTCGTAGGTTAAAAGAATTTGGGGTACTTAAATCGGTTAAATATACTGATGAGCAGAAAAATATGTCTGACTTACTCGATGAAGATGTCGCAGTAACGGATGTTGTTGAAGGTGATGACGAATATCTATACGTGATTACTTTTGTGGGCGTCATCGTTGTTGCAGGGCGTGTTCTCAAATGTTATCCAAAGTATCTGCCGCCTAATCGTACACCACAAAAAGAACTACAACAGATTCTCAAAGTCCTAGAAAAATACAACTCCAAAGAGCAGATCATTAGTATTTTCAATGATAGTAGTGAAGGGAGTACCTTTAATTTATTAGCCGTGCTCTTATTTTTGCTTCAGGACTATTATGAAAATGGAGTTTACACGACCACCGAGGATATTGTCGAAAGCAATGGATTTGGTGAGATTCTTTGGGACAAAACCATTAATGAAACTTTTACGCTCATTTCGGAAAATCGTCCCTATTATATTGATCTGCAAACGAAAAAGCGTGTCACGAATGACCACGACTACTTCAAGCGACTACATGAATGCGTTTTAACCAAAGCGTCTAAGGAACTCAAAGAAGCAGGGCTGCTAGATTTATTTGAGATTACGGATATAGATTTAACAGACGAGGAATTAGACGATTTTGGGGATGTTGAGTACATTCTGTATCGGCTAGAACAGGAACTTAATACACAGTTTAATACGAGAAAGCAACTGCTGCTGAAAACAATTTATACATATATTTCTCAAAACGGGAATTTATATGACATGGATTGTTTGTCACTTTTTGGAACGAATAGTTTCAATCTTGTATGGGAACATATTTGTGCGGATATCATGAATAATAAGCTAGATACACCGCTAGGGGCGATCAAGTTGCCCGTTCCTCTAAAGCCTGAGTACGATCGAAAGCAGAAGTTGATAGACTTGATTGAAAAGCCTCTTTGGACGGCAACGGGAAAGACCGCAGCAGATACGCTCATTCCTGATTTAATTTCAATAGCTAAGGTGGGGACTAAGTGGCAGTTCATCATCTTCGACGCAAAGTACTATGTTCCTAAACTGAGAGCGGGCACTCCACCTACAAGACAACCAGGGATTGAATCGGTGACGAAGCAATATCTATATCAGTTGGCGTATCAAAAATTCATTGAGGACCATGAATTTGATGCGGTGAAAAACTGTTTCCTGTTACCGACAGAAAATAAAGAGATAGAAGATCGAGGCGAAGTATCCATGGCAATGCTTCATAGACTGGGTCTTCAAAATATCCAAGTTAGATTTTTGCCGGCGGAAATGGCATACGAGCACTATCTGTCGGGAAAAATAATGGATATTGGACTACTTGGTCTTTGAGGCTACAGCTCATCATATCGCGTGTTTAGCGGGCGTTATTAAAAGGCGCAACGAGGAAGTATAATCATTATTTCCTTGTTGCGCTTTTTCTATTAGAGCTTTATCCAGTTTGAGCGTGCCTTGGACGGTTTGCTATGGATTAGATGAGAAAATGTAGTACAATATTAATATAATATGAAGTGCATTATCGTCTGGGTGAGCTGATAATTCATGTCGGTTTATAATTATGCGGCTTATGCCAAGGTGTTTTCGAAGGGCGTTGTTGCGCCTAATATGACCAAAATTGCTAAAATTTTATTTGAGCCGATTATTAGTCTGGGAGAGTGTGTTACTAGAAAAAACGTACCATATGTAATTAATAGTAAGTACGCAGCTCTTTGGTATAAACAGGAATCAGATATACCAGGGAATCTAAAAAAGCAGCGGATAATGCTAAGGTATACAAGGCTATAGGAAAGTATTTTGACAAGAAAGTCTTGGATAATTTTCTTAGTGGAGTAAAAGTTGATGATATGATGAGTGAGTTACTCACACTCATCAAAGAATCAGATTTATCTGAAACACAAAAAAGGGAGTGTAAAATAGTTTGTGTAAACAGGTTATTATACTAGTCTCAATTATTCCTCTCATAATTGAGCAAACACATAGCAAGGATGAGACTCATGACAAAACGTAAAGAAACTATACTAACTCCCGGTGAAAAAATCGCTCAGCAAATTCTTGATAATTACGATCTAAAAAATACCCAGGATGTACAAGATGCTTTAAAGCAGGTGTTTGGCCCTATTTTTGAAGCTATACTAAAAGGTGAAATGCAAAATCATCTCGGTTATGAAAAGAATGGGCATACAGGAAAGTCTACAAATACTCGCAATGGATATTCAAAGAAAACATTGAATACATCACTGGGAGAAGTCCCTATCTCTGTTCCAAGAGACCGTCAGGGGCAATTTGAGCCTCAAATAGTAAAGAAGTATCAGCGTAATGTATCCTCGATTGAAGGCAAAGTGCTGGCCATGTATGCGCGTGGGATGAGCCAGCGTGACATTGCTGCGACCATTGAAGATATGTATGGATTCTAGCTCTCTCATGAACAAATTTCGAATATTACCGACTGCGTTATGGAAGAAGTAGACCGCTGGCGTACGCGACCATTAAAGCCGTTCTATCCGTTTTCCTTCGTAGACTGCATCTATGTATCTATGCGGACAGAACGTGGTGTTCACCAGGTCGCTGTCTATGTGATGCTTGCTTACGACACTAATGGATATAAAGATGTATTAGGTCTTTGGATTAACGAAACGGAAAGCAAGCATGTATGGATGCAGATTTTTGATGAGCTTAAAGCCCGCGGTATTGAGGAGTTAGGTATTCTCTCGATTGACGGCGTATCCGGGCTGGAAGAAGGTGCCAAGGCTATTTTCCCGAACATCACCGTGCAACGTTGCATCGTCCATCTCATACGAAACTCAATTCGTTATATTCCGCGAAAAGAATGGAGTTCTTTTACTAAGCAATTGAAAGGCATGTATGGTGCTGTAAATGTGGAAGAAGCACGACGTGCGTTCGAAAAGTTAAAAAAAGACTGGCAGGAGTATCCTGGTGCTATCGCTGTTTGGGAAAACAACTTTCAACACGTGGAACAGCTCTTTCACTATGGTAGTGCAGTACGAAAGGCAATGTACACGACCAACGCCATTGAAAGCGTAAATGCCAGTTTTCGCAAAGTCACGAAGAAAGGTTCCTTCCCTAACGAGAATGCTATTTTTAAAATTTTCTATCTTCGTATTCAGGAACTCTATAAGAAATGGACTTCACATCGTCTGGCGAACTGGGCAATGATCCGTAACTAGATGCTTATTGATGAGCGGCTGGGACCTTTGATGGAAAAGTATGACAAAGATTTTTAAGAGTTTACACAAAATATTTGACATGCCCCAGCCATGAAGGAATATACGAGGCGTGACCAGTCTAAGTATGGAGATATGGATATTGCACGAGTAGCCTATCCTAAGTTTCAGGAAAAATTACAGGTGTGCAAAGATTTACTTCACGGATTTGATTTCAGTGGATTTATACATGGCAGTCCGTTAATGATGGCTAAGCTTATTACTGGTGGCGTGAATTTTGTTTTAGATTCGCGGGAACCGGAGCGTAAGGAGTTATTCCTAAAGGAAGCACTTTTATTGCGTCAAGCACATTCGTTATGTTCCAGTATGGCTACTGATATAGAACGGAGAGAAGCTGCTTATATGGAAGCAGTGCGTTCTACGGTGATGAAGATAACATTAGGTGGTTCCGGTGGGAAAACATTATCTTTGAATGAGATTAATGCACAGATTAATGAATTGCTAAAAGCAGCCGTGCAGAGTGATGGCGTCATTAGCTTGTTCGATAGCAGCAAGATGGGTGGAGAACATGTGAATCTTTTTGATCCGGCAGTACTGGAAGAGATTGCTGGTATGAAAGAGAAAAATATTGCGGTTGAAATTTTAAAGAAATTGATGGCAGAGCAGGTGTCCATTTATAAGCGAACCAATGTGGTGCAGTCACAAAAATTTTCGGAGAAGATAGCCCAGCTGATGAGGTCATACTACAATGGGCTAATCACTAATGAAGAAGTTATTAAGGAGCTTCTTAAGACGGCGAAGGAAATTACGGAGCTGTATAAAAATGGAGAAAAGCTTGGCTTATCACAAGAGGAATTAGCCTTTTACGATGCGTTAACAAAGCCGGAGCATATCAAGGACTTTTATCATAACAATGAATTAATTGCGTTGACAAAAGAACTGACGGATATGCTCCGTAAGAGTAGAACCATTGACTGGCAAAAGAAGGAGACGGCGCGCGCAAGTATGCGTATGATGGTCAAGCGCTTGTTACGGAAGTATAAGTATCCGCCGGAAGATTATGATTTTGCTATATCTACTGTCATTAGTCAATGTGAATTATGGACGGATTATACAGAGATGCCGGTAGAAGATACTGGCAATAGTAATCAGCATGTGGGAAACGTCAAAACTTTTACTTATAAAGAGCCGGCCTCAGAGTATCTTGATAATGTTGCTGAGGAAACGGAGGGGAGTAAAACATACCGTATAAAGTAAATCATTGCAACCCATTTTAGACATTGAACCACCGAATTTTATTAAGAGTTTCATAAATGATAGCTCTTTGATTTCTTTATAATTCCATCCCTTCCGCAAATAAACAATTGAAATTATATGCCTGTTTTGTTACTATATAAAATAGTTTGAAAAACAAATATATCTTCTGTAAAGGTGTATATGTTGGTGAATCACGATTGGTATATATGAAGGTGATGGAATGAAGCAAATAAAAGGCTGCTTCTCATGTGATGAGTTTTTTGAAAAGAAGAAGAGTCAGTTAGTTAATGAACCTACGGAATTGTTCTTGTATGATTGGGGGATATCGCTGGCGATAAACACTTACAGAGATGTTACGTCCGGAGCGTATTTTGTTGAACATGGCGATATGTTTAAAGAGAGGTTAGGAGAAAAGTTGGATGCCATGTACAGAGATAAGTTTGGCGAGGTAAGCGATATAGAGGAGTTGGATAATTTTCGCTCTTGCCCGGTAGTAGAACTTGAGTACCAATGGATACAGGAGTGTTCATCTGTACTTTCTGAACTCTTTGCATTTATTAATAGTGACCATTTGTCAGTAGGGGGATTTATATTTTCTCCTAGGACGTTGCTTGATATGATTCGCTGTATATGTGAAGAAGTGAAAGCAAGTAAAGACGGACAAATGGTCATGCAAGATGGCACGAAGGTAGACGCACGTACCTTGCATCAATGGTGGAGAGAAGGCTATCTGCTTGCCACCGGTGTTACTAGCGATGAACGACGCAAGGAATTGATAGACTTATATGAATTTGATCCCGATACATATAGTCCCAAACGTTTTGAAGCGCTATGTGAAATTATGGAAAAACGCTCCACCTCTTTCACCAAAGAGATAGAAAATAAATACCGCCGAATGGACTTACAAGTATTGAAGACGTTTGCTAGAGAAGGGGACGTTGATTACTGTGATGGAGCCGAATTTTTCCTATTAAGTGAAAAAGACCTCATGTAATGAGGTCTTTTTTTTATCGTACCGTTAGCGCCATCGATGCGCAAGGCATGTTTAACCATAATGAACTGCAGTGAAAGGAATGTGAAAAGACAATCTGCTTCGGGCAAATGAAATGCATTCCTACTTGATGAAATTTTATTTTTACGTCATAATAGATTAGATACGAAGAATGTAACCGATTTTGCTAGACATACCGACTGATGAAATGAGGTGAGTGTATGGCGGTAGATTTTCATATGCATACAACATATTCCGACGGAACCATGAGTCCTAAGGCGTTGGCGTCGTTGGCGCGCAAGCGACAGGTAACGACGATAGCCATCACGGATCATGATGAAATCGGCGGCGGTGTATGGTTACACGAGCATCCCGTAGACGGTGTGACAGTAGTGCCGGGTGTGGAGTTCAGTGCCACGTTTCACGGGAAGGATGTACATATATTAGGTTATGCGATTGATACCGCGAATAAGCGGCTTTTAGATTATATTCGTTTTTTTAAAGAAGAACGGCGAACACGTATTATTAAGATGATAACGAAGTGTCAGCAGGCAGGGTATGATGTGAGTGTGGAGGACCTTATGACAACCTGCGGCGAGCATGCGTCATACGGCCGTCCTCATTTGGCACGACTTCTCATCAGCAAGGGATACGTAACAGATATTAACGAGGCCTTTGCCACGGTGCTTCATCCTAAAAGTCCTTGCTATGTGCCGAAGTTCACTGCGCATCCCACGGATATTTTAGATATTATACGGGAGGCCGGCGGTATCGGTGTGCTTGCACATCCCGTGTTGATTCGCAATGATGAGTATGTGACGGAACTACTGGACATGCCCTTTGACGGCATGGAGTGTTATCATCCGAAGCAGGATGAAGAAGCGACGGCCCGTTATCTGGCTATGGCAAAGGAGCGGTCGCTACTCATTAGCGGCGGTTCGGACTTTCACGGCATTCCCAATCGCTATCCGTCTACATTAGGTGAATTTTTAATTACGCCGTCCATGGTGAGTGAATTTATGAGGGCCCTTGGCTTGCGGCCCGGAGTGTAGAGGTGTCCTATGGAAGTAATTGCATTTGTCGGCCCCAGCGGTACCGGTAAGAGTCACCGCGCATTGGTGGTAGCACACGAAAACAACGCACAATGTATTATTGATGACGGTATTTTAATTCATAACAATCGCATCGTGGCCGGGTTTTCTGCGAAGAAGGAGGAAAGCCGTTTGAAAGCGGTGCGTCGCGCTATCTTTCAGGATCCCGTACAGGTAAAGTCCGTGCAGGATCAGTTGCGTAAGATTAATCCCGAACGCATTATGATATTGGGGACGTCGGAAAATATGGTGCGAAAGATTGCCAAAGCATTGGAGATTCCGGCACCGGCGCGATTTATTCATATAGAGGATGTGGCTTCGGCGCGGGATATTGAAAAGGCGCAGTATGCGCGGCTAAAGGAAGGTAAGCATATTATTCCGGTGCCGACCATGGAATTGAAGCCGCATTTTAAAGGGTATTTAATTGATCCCATCAAGTCGATTTGGCGACGGAAACGGGTGCATAAGAAGGGGGCCGAAGAGGATTTTGAAAAGTCTGTCATTCGCCCCGTTTTCAGTTATTACGGCAAGCTGACCTTTTCGGACAATGTCATCATGGCCTTGATTAAGAATAGTTTTAAAAAGGTACAAGGCATTGCGGGCGGTTCGGACATTAAGATTAAAAAGAGTAATAAAGGAACGAATGCCTTATTGCTCAACATGGATGTGTCCGTGTATTACGGTCGACCGGTTAAGGATATCATGGGCGAGCTTAATAAAGCGATTCGCAATGAAATCGAATACATTACCGGCATGTCTGTAGAGCGATTGTCGATAGTTGTTAAAGATATTAAGGATGCCAAGGCGTAACTTGGCGAATACGATAGAGTACAAAGGAGCGTATGCATGAAGCAGTATTATATTTATACGTACGGTTGTCAGATGAATGAAAGTGATTCGGAGCGCTTGGCGCATCAGTTGGAGACGGCAGGCTACACAGCGACGGATGCGGTAGAGGAGGCAGATTTGATCATCCTCAACACATGCTGTGTCCGCGAAACGGCAGAGAATAAAATTTACGGTCGCATCGGTGAGTTAAAGCATTTAAAGGAAAAGAACAAAGATCTTATCTTGGCCATTACCGGTTGCATGGCGCAGAAGAATCAGGCGGATATGTTCAAACGGGCACCGCACATCGATATTGTGTTGGGCACGCATAACATTCAGCATATCAACGAAATGATTGCGGAAGTGCAGCGTACGCATACGCATCAGCTCAATGTGGACATGGATAACACCGTATTGCCAGAGCTGGAGGCAAAGCCAAACGGTACGTTCTTTGCGTGGGTACCGATTATGAACGGCTGCAATAAGTTTTGTACGTACTGCATCGTGCCGCATGTGCGCGGCCGTGAAATCAGCCGCCCCGTGTCGGCCATCGTTGAAGATGTACGTAAGTTAGGGGCGCAAGGGTATAAGGAAATTACATTGCTCGGACAGAATGTAAATTCCTACGGTCTCGATTTTAAAGACGGTACGCATTTCGGTACGCTCATTGATGCACTGGATGGGATTCCGGGGATTGAACGCATTCGGTATATGACGAGTCATCCGCAAGATATGAATAAGGAAATGATTGATGCGTTGGGACGGTCTTCCAATGTGGTGACGCAGCTGCATTTGCCGGTACAGTCCGGGTCCGACCGCATTTTGCACAAGATGAATCGCCATTATACGGTGGAGCATTACAAGGATTTGGTGGCTTACTGCCGCAAGATGATTCCCGGCCTGACGTTGACGACGGATATTATTGTAGGCTTCCCGGGAGAAACAGAAGAAGATTTCGAAGCAACAGTGCAGCTCTTAAAAGATGTGCGCTACGATATGGCGTATACGTTTATTTTCTCGAAACGATCCGGTACGCCGGCGGCTACCATGGAGGATCAGGTGCCGGAGGAAGTAAAGCGCGTACGATTGCAAAAACTCATGGATGTGCAAAACGAAATTTCCTTAGCGCTTAATAAGGACATGGAAGGGCATGTGTACGATATTATTATAGAAGGTCCGAGCCGTACGGACGAAACCATGTGGTTCGGTCGTACCTCCGGTAATAAGATGGTGCTGTTCCCGCGGGAAGATCGCTTGCATGTCGGTGATACGGTGCAGGCACGCATTACGAAGGGACAGACCTGGGTGCTTTACGGAGAGATTCTGTAATCGGTGCTGCTAGTTGAATGCACTGCATGGCATCCGCTTGTAACGGTGGAGCTATGTGGTGCATAGGCATATATCATAGATGAGAGGGACGGTAATGGCGAAAAAGCAAACGCCCATGATGGAGCAGTATTTCAGCATTAAGGATCAATATCCCAATGAATTGCTGTTCTATCGGTTAGGCGATTTTTACGAATTGTTTTACGACGATGCCATTACGGCATCACGAGAATTAAATATAACCTTAACCGGACGAAACTCCGGGGAAAGCGATAAGGCACCTATGTGCGGTGTACCGTATCATGCGGCGGAAAGCTACATTGAAAAGCTGATTCAAAAAGGCTACAAGGTAGCGATTTGCGAACAGGTGGAGGATCCGAAGGCGGCGAAGGGGATTGTGAAGCGCGATGTGATTCGCGTGGTTACGCCGGGGACGCTTATGACGGAAAACGGTACGGATTCGCGGGAAAATAATTTCTTGGCCCTGTTCTATCGCACGAAGGAAGCCTTTGTACAACTATACAGTGACATCAGCACGGGGGAAATCATTTGGGATCGCCTGGCAGATACGGACGATCGGATGGGACCGGTGCTGGATGCGCTGTCCATGTATCGCCCGTCGGAGTTGGTGTTGGCCGGAGAGACGACATTGACGAAGGATATGTCCGGATTTATCAGCAATCAGTTTTCCCGGTTGGTGGAATCCCCGTTCCATCCGGATGTGGATGTGGACGTGCTGCGCAGTACGGCGCGAGCCCAGTTTGTCGATATCGGCTTGGTTGAGGAAGATGTACTGGAAGCACTGGGGTATTTGCTGTTGTATTATCAGTCGGTGATCAAGGCGGATATTTCCCATATTAACTATGTTCATCAGCGGAGCCTGGGAGATCGGATGATTCTCGATACATCCTGCCTTCGCCATTTGGAGGTTACTCACAATTTACGCGACGGTGGTACCAAGGGCACGCTGCTGAGCATATTGGATCGCACATTAACACCTATGGGGGCACGCCTGTTAAAGCAATGGGTGGAAAGCCCGCTTATGGATGTATATCACATACAGCGTCGTCAAAATGCTATTGCGGAGTTGGTGGCAAAGCCGGCGCTGCGTGACGGTATTCGAGACACGTTGCGATCGGTCTTTGATTTCGAGCGTATCCTAAGTCGTGTGGAAACAGGCTCCGTATCGCCGCGCGATTTTACCTCGCTGCGCGAATCGTTGCGGACTTTGCCGGCTTTGCGAGGGCTTACGGAGGACTTTGAAGCATCGGCGTTGCAAGAGGTGGCCTCTCGTATTGATACGCACGATGCTGTGTATGAATTGTTGGCTACGGCTATTGCCGAGCAGCCGGCACTTACCTTAAAGGATGGACGCGTGATTCGCGACGGTTACAACGAAGAACTGGATGAACTTAGGTCATTGGCGACGAACAGCCAGGAATGGCTGCATCGCCTGGAAGAGGATGTAAAAGAAAAGACGGGCATACGACTGCGCACCGGTTATAACAAGGTGTTCGGGTATTATTTTGAAGTGCCTCATTCCCATACGGATGCAGTGCCTGCCTATTTCGTGCGCAAACAAACCTTGGCTAATGCGGAGCGATACATTACGCCGGAGCTAAAGGAGTTTGAAGTTAAAATCCTCAGTGCCAAGGAAAAAATTATCAGCCTGGAGCAGCAGCTGTACCAAGAGTTGCGTAACCGGATTAAAGCGGTTGTCCGTCCCATACAGGAAACGGCACGCGCGTTGGCACAGCTTGATGTGTTGGCCGGGTTGGCGACGGTAGCTTACGAAGAGCAATACATTTGTCCTACCGTAACGATGAACGGTCAAATCGTGATCCGTGACGGACGTCATCCGGTGATTGAAAAATATTTGAAGCATGAAGTGTTCGTACCAAATGATGTAACGCTGAATCACGATGAAGAAGAATTTTTACTGATTACCGGACCGAACATGGCCGGTAAGTCAACATATATGCGGCAGGTAGCGGTGCTCATGATCATGGCGCAAATCGGTTCCTTTATTCCGGCGCGAGAAGCGACGATTTCACCGGTGGATAGGATTTTTACCCGTGTCGGTGCCAGCGATGATATTTCTACCGGGCAGAGTACGTTCATGGTAGAGATGAAGGAAGTGGCATATATTTTGGAAAACGCCACGTCGAAGAGCTTGCTCATTCTCGATGAAATCGGACGGGGGACCAGTACCTTTGACGGACTTAGCATTGCGCAAGCCGTAGTGGAATATATTTATCGCCATATTCACGGCAAGACATTGTTTGCTACGCACTATCACGAATTGATTCATTTGGAAGAGGTGTATCCGCGCCTTAAAAATTATACGGTAGCCGTTAAGGAGAAGGGCAAGGATGTTGCTTTCTTGCGACGCATTGTAAAAGGCGGTGCCGATCGCAGTTACGGTATTCACGTGGCGCGCTTGGCAGGACTGCCTGCCGATGTATTGACCCGTGCGGAGGAATTACTACAGGCCTTGGAAGCCGGCAGTCATCGGGACGGTGAGGATGCGATGCGCACCTTACCGGCGCAGGTGGCGGAACCGGCGAAGAAGGTGTCGAAGGCGAGTCGTCAACAAGCAGCAGCGGAAGAAGCCGGGTTTGGCAGCGGTAATTTGTTTACTTCTTCTGTAATCGACGATTTGTTAGCGGTGGATGTAATGAGTCTTACGCCTATCGAAGCGTTAAATGTATTGTATAAATTACAGGAAAGCGCGCGTAAGGGAGGCGGTAAATAATGGCACATATTCACGTATTGGATGAAGCGACAATTAATAAAATAGCTGCCGGCGAGGTAGTAGAACGTCCGGCATCGGTTATTAAGGAGCTTCTGGAAAATGCGGTGGATGCCGGTGCGACTTCCATCGATGTGGAAATTGCCGAAGGCGGCGTAGCCTATATGCGCGTCACGGATAACGGTATCGGCATGACCGAGGAGGATGCGCGCTTGGCGGTGCTTCGTCATGCTACCAGTAAAATCGCTTCGGTAGATGACTTGTTTGCCATTGCGTCCCTGGGTTTTCGCGGCGAAGCATTGGCCAGTATTGCGTCGGTATCGCATTTCAGTTTGACTACGCGCACGGCAGATAATGAAATGGGAACCCGCATCACCATTGACGGCGGTCATGATATGGAGTGCATGCCTTACGGCGCACAGCCGGGGACGACCATCGAAGTACGCGATTTATTTTACAACACGCCGGCGCGGCGCAAGTTTTTAAAAACGGAACGCACGGAAACGGCAAAGATACAGGACATGGTGGGGAAGCTGGCTTTGAGCAATCCCCACATTGCATTTAAATTGGTAAGTAATGACAAGGTCAGTCTTATTACGCCGGGCAGCGGAGATATTACGGATACTATCGCGGCCTTGTACGGTTACAAGGTTAAGGAGGATCTGTTCCCCGTAGCGTATGAAATCGAAGGTGTCCGCGTGGACGGTGTCGTATCTAAACCGACATTGTTAAAAAGCAGTCGCATATGGCAGACGGTAATCGTCAACAATCGCGTCATCGGTGATAAGGCTATTAACAAAGCCATCGACAATGCGTACCATGCGCTGTTGCCGAAAGGGGGTTACCCCTTGGTGGTGCTCAGCATTGTTGTGCCGCCGGAGGTCGTGGATATCAACGTGCACCCACGCAAAAGCGAGGTTAAGTTTTCCGATGACAAGCCTATTTTTAAAGCTGTGTATCACGGCGTTTTACAGGCGCTGGAACATCCGTTGCGCCAAGTGGAAAGCGGTAGGCTACATCAAGAAACGGAATCGGTTATCGCCACGGATATTCGGTACGAAAAGGTATTCGAAGGACGACGCAACTTGTCCTTGCGGCCCGATGAAGGGGACCTGTCGATAGGCACTGATGGCAAGTTATCGGGGAATGTCGGTGCAGGATACGGGCATGACAGAATAGAATCTACGCATAACGGAACGGCATTCACGCATAACGAGACCGCGTCGGTATATGATGACAGCGAATCTAATCAAGGTGCAGGCAAGGCTGCCTGGGAGCGTCGGCGCGAGAAAACCAATGAATTGGTAGAAAAAATTCGCAGCGGTGAATATGTGCCACAGCGGCCGGTTCGCTACGAACAGGAGCAGCTGGGGGATGATTCCTTTGTAACGAATGCCCAGCCTTCGACATATACCCCGGCAGAGATACAGCAATTTTCGTCCTTGCAGGAAGCATATCGTCAAGATGGATTTTACGGTGAAGAGCAACGGCGCGAACGGGAAAACGATACTGCCAGCAGCGCAGCGGCAGCAGATAGCGGTAATGAATCAGCCGCGGTAGCACCTGACGGATTACCGCAACGGGTGATTGCTAACAGCGGATTGGTTCCGTTGGGACAAGTGGCCGACTGTTATATCGTAGCGAAAAAGGGAAGCGATTTATATATTATCGATCAGCATGCGGCGCATGAGAGAATACGCTATGACAAGCTTTGTAAATCGGCAGCGGCCATCCCTATGCAGGAGCTGTTGATTCCCTTGATGTTTGATGCGACCGATGAGGAGCAAACATTGGTAGAAGAGCAGGCGGAGGCCTTTGCGGATTTAGGGTTTGCCGTTGCTTTAGGCGGTCCTACACAAATTCGCGTTGACGGTGTGCCCAGTGATTTGGTAGAGAACAAGGCTATTGATGTACTGCGTCACACCTTCACCTATATGCTGGACGGCGAAATGCCGACCAAGGCACAGCTGCGTCATGAAATGCTGGCCTATGCATCGTGCCGCGGTGCTATTAAAGCTGGACATAGTCTTAACATGTACCAAATTTCCGTATTAATCGAAGATTTATTTGCTACCGATAAACCGTATGTGTGTCCTCACGGACGTCCTACTATTATCCGTTTTACTCCGGATGAACTGGGAAAATTGTTTAAGCGTAGCTAGGAGGATGTATGACGATAGTTACGGTATCGCAGAAAGCAACAGTAGAGGAACGCAGGGAAGCCGAGGCGGTAGCGAAATGCTTGGCCTTGCCTTATGAGGAGCGACGGGAGCGATCGTTGCCGACCATGCAGAAAATATACGGGGCGGACGATATTTTGGTAATTACTAAGAAGGGACCGCAACTATATACCGGCGAAGGCAAGGAGCATACCTTTCATTTATCTATGGCACAGCTTAGGCTATTGCGATTGCAGCGCGGCGGTGTGGATCATCTGGCAGAGGCAGTAGGCGATGAGCCGTTGGAATCGTTCCTGGATTGTACCGTAGGTCTTGGGGCAGACAGTCTCATTGTGTCGTACGTACATCCGGAGTGCCCTAGGTATATCGGGCTCGAAGGGGTACCGGCATTGGCGTATATTACAAATTACGGTTGTCGTCACTTTACGCATAAAGAGCACGCTGTTACGGCGGCGCTGCGACGGCTGCAGATTGTGGCGGTGCGTTACGAACAATTTCTGGCGCAGCAACGGGAGAATAGTATTGACGTTATTTATTTCGATCCCATGTTTGAGGTGCCTGTGAAGGAAAGTCCTCAGTTTACGGGACTGCGCGGTCATTTGGTAGAAATCGGGTTTACTGCGGATACGTTACGGCGGGCGCTGGCGGTGGCACGACGCAAGGTCATCGTAAAGGAACGACCTTTTGCGCAGCTGTTTCAAACGATGCGTCCTACACGGTTGTTAGGCGGTAAGTACAGTCGCGTAGCTTACGGCGTATATGAGAAAGGAGCGACAATGTGGAACGATTGATTACCATTTTGGGACCTACTGCGGTGGGCAAGACGGAATTAACGCTCCGCCTTGCCGAGACATTATCATCGTCGGTAATTTCCGGTGATGCGTATCAGATTTATCGCGGGCTTTCCATCGGAACGGCTAAACCCTCGGCAGAGGAATTGGCACGGGTACCGCATCATCTTATTGATATTCTCGATCCTGATGAACCGTACAGCGCAGCTGTTTTCCAGGAACAGGCGGCAGCTATTATCAGGGACTGTGCGGCAAAGGGAGAGATTCCCATTCTTTCCGGCGGCACCGGTTTTTATGTACAGTCGTTGCTGGAGCAATACGATTTTGCAACGGCAGAGCCTAATGAATCCTTGCGACAGCGCCTGGATGTATTGGTAGCTACCGAAGGCGAAGAGGCACTCAAGGCCTATGCTATGTCGCTGGCGGCCAAGGGACGGATTACGTTGCGCTTTACGGATAAGCACCGTTTATATCGAGCCATCGAATTGATGGAGCGCGGTGACTATGCGGCGCTGACGACCCAGACAAAGGCAGGCCTTGCCTATGAGGGCCCAGTGATTGGACTTAGACGACCGCGGGAAGAGTTGTACGCACGAATTAATTTGCGTGTGGATCTCATGGTAGAGGCCGGTTTGTTTGAAGAGGTAGAAGACTTACTGGCATCCGGTGTGTCACCGCATTCGCAAGCCTTTAAGGGCATCGGCTACAAGGAAACGCTGGACTATTTTGCCGGCAAAGCCACCAAGGAAGAGGCGGTGGCGGCGATAAAGCAAAATACGCGGCGTTTTGCCAAACGGCAAATTACGTGGTATAAACGAATGCCTTATATTGAATGGATAGACATTGATGCGGCTATGACCGGTGATGATATTTATGAGAAGGCTATGGACATAGTGAAATCTTATTTTGAAGGCTAATACAGGCAATTTGCCTTGCGTACATACTATAAAAATAGATGTGAGAAACAGAAGCAATATAAAAGGCGAAGCAAAACAAATGTAAGATTGAAGCAAAAATAGAATTAGAACAGAAGTAGAAAAATAAAAGTAAAAAAATAGAAGTAAAAAATAAAAGTAAAAAATAGAAGTAAAGAAGATAGGAAGTTGTACTACATGAATATGGAAGAATTACGCGCTACAGCCCTTGCTATGGCGGAGCCGCAATTTAAAAAATTTGAACCTATTGCGTTGGCAAATACAAAAAAAGTACTGGAAGCGTTTAAAGAGTGTCAGTTGTCGGATTACCATTTTAACGGTACTACCGGTTACGGGTATAACGATAGCGGACGCGAGAAATTGGATGAAGTGTTTGCTCATGTGTTCCGCGGTGAAAAGGCGTTGGTACGAGCTCATTTCGTATCCGGTACCCATGCATTGGCTACGACACTTATCGCGTTGTTAGGCAGCGGTAAGGATGGACGCGAATTTGTGTATGCCGTTGGCGCACCGTACGATACGATGCAATCCGTTATCGGCGCAGACCGAGACGTTCCGGCGTCACTTACGGAAAAGGGCTTTATATATAAGGAAGTGCCGCTCAAGGAGGGTACGTATGATTTAGAAGGAATTGCTGCGGCGGTTACTTCCGATACGCGCGTCGTAGTCATTCAGCGTTCCCGCGGATACAGTACACGTGAACCCTTGTCGGTACATGATATCGGGCGTATTTGCAAAGCCGTTAAAGCGGTCAACCCGAAGACAATTTGCTTTGTGGATAATTGCTACGGTGAGTTTACGGAAACAACAGAACCGCTGGAACACGGTGCGGACATTATGGCCGGGTCTTTAATAAAAAATGCCGGCGGCGGTATTGCTCCGACCGGTGGCTATGTAGTGGGGCGCGAAGACTTGGTGGAACGAGTAGCCTATGAATTGACGGCACCCGGCTTGGGGGACCATATGGGATCGTACACGCCGGGGTATCGCTTATTCTTCCAAGGCTTGTTCCTGGCACCTCATGTAGTGTTGCAGGCGTTAAAGGGGGCTGTGTATACGGCGGCTGTAGGCGAGCTTTTGGGATACGACGTGTTCCCGAAGGTGGATGCACAGCGATTCGATTTAATTCAGGCTATTAATTTGCACTCCGCAGAAGAAATGGAACAGTTCTGCCGAGGCATGCAAGCGTATTCGCCGGTAGATGCTCATGTACGTCCTGTACCGGGTGACATGCCGGGGTATGCGGACAAGATTATCATGGCCGGTGGCACCTTTGTACAAGGGTCCTCCATTGAGCTCAGCGCCGATGGACCGATTCGTCCGCCGTATACTATTTTTATGCAAGGCGGCTTGGTATTTGAGCATTCGATGCTGGGTATTTTAGGTGCGGCCGAAGAAATTTTGAAATACCGTAAATAGCCTTTTATCGATGAGTTGTGGTATACTTTATTTGTTTTATTGTTTGTATATACATATTCGGACTTTCACTCTGTATCATGTATATGTAGTTTTACAGTGCCGACGGTTGATAACCGGCCGGTAACAGAAGGAGAAAGCATGGAAAAAGTTGTTGCAGTAGCAATGAGTGGGGGCGTTGACAGCTCCTTAACGGCAGCGATGCTGTTAGAACAAGGGTATAAGGTATTTGGTATTACATTGCGTCTATGGGTGAGCGATACGGATCCCGACGATATTCCGTTAGCTGTGACGGACGCTAAGAAAATGTGTGATTTTCTCGGCATTGAACATCATGTAGTCGATGCTCGCGATACCTTTTATGAAAACGTAGTCGATTATTTTGTTAATGAGTATGCCGCCGGGCGTACACCGAATCCCTGTGTATTCTGCAATAAGAATATAAAGTTTGATCTACTGTTAAATAAGGCCTTGGAATTAGGGGCCACTCATATGGTAACCGGTCATTATGCGCAGGTGCGTTACAATGAGGATACCGGTTTGTACGAACTTCATAAGGGGGATGACCCCAGCAAGGATCAAAGCTATGTGCTGTACACCTTGAATCAGCATATCTTGAGCCATCTCATGTTCCCCTTGGGGGCGCAGAAGAAAACATTGACCCGCTCCATGGCATCGGACCGTGATTTACCGGTAGCCAATAAGCCGGACAGCGAAGATATTTGCTTCTTGCCGAATCATAATTACCAGAAGTTCGTCGCCGGTCAGCTAACGGAAACACCGAAGCCGGGACACATTGTGCATGAGAACGGTGAAGTGCTGGGCACACACAACGGACTCTTCAACTATACGATCGGTCAGCGTAAAGGGCTGGGGATTGCCTATAAATATCCGTTGTACGTGGTGCGCCTTGATGGTCAAACGAATGAAGTCATCGTAGGACCGAACGAAAGCTTATTTACCAATAAGATGATTTGTAAACATTATAATTTCTTGTCCGGCACGATTCCGAAGGAGTTGCGCGCTACCGGGAAAATTCGGTATGCTGCCAATCCGTCGCCGTGCACGGCACGTATTTTAGATGATACAACGATGGAGGTTGTATTCGATGAACCGCAGCGTGCGATTACTCCGGGACAGTCCGTAGTGTTCTATGACGGAACGCAAGTCCTGGGTGGCGGTGTCATCGAAAATATTCTTTGAGAGGGGTAGTCTATGGCATCGACTGAACACATTCGCAATTTTTGTATTATTGCTCATATAGACCATGGCAAGTCCACGTTAGCCGATCGACTTATCGAAGAAACCGGTACACTCACTAAGCGCGAGATGGAAGCGCAAGTGTTGGATTCCATGGATTTGGAGCGTGAACGAGGCATCACCATTAAGGCGCAGTCCGTTCGGTTGCTGCATACGGCAAAGGACGGTAAGCAATATACGCTTAACTTGATTGATACACCCGGTCATGTAGATTTTAGCTACGAAGTATCCCGTTCGCTGGCAGCTTGCGAGGGGGCACTGCTCGTAGTAGACGCAGCGCAAGGCGTAGAGGCACAGACATTGGCTAATGTGTATCTGGCCTTGGAGCATGATTTGGAGATTATTCCCGTTATCAACAAGATTGATTTGCCCAGCGCCGATCCGGAACGGGTAAAGCGTGAAATCGAAGATATTATCGGTCTCGATGCATCCGATGCCATTCTCGCCAGTGCGAAGTCGGGCATAGGCATTCAGGATATTTTAGAGGCTATTGTTGAACGCATTCCGGCACCGCCGGATAAATCCGACGAACCGACGCGGGCACTGATTTTTGATTCCCGTTTTGATTCGTATAAGGGGGCCATCGCTTACGTACGCGTTAAGGAAGGCTCCATTAAGAAAAAAGACATCATTCGCATGATGCACGATTCCAAGGATTTTGAAGTTACGGAGTTAGGTGTGTTCACACCGAATTTATTGCCTGTGGAAGAACTGACCTGCGGGTCCGTTGGTTGTATTGCGGCGAGCATTAAGAACGTGCGCGACTGCCATGTGGGCGACACGGTAACGAAGGCGGATAATCCGGCTAAGGAACCGCTTCCGGGGTATCGCAAAGCAGTGTCGATGGTATATTGCGGTTTGTATCCTACAGACAGTAAGGATTACGACAATTTGCGCGATGCACTGGAAAAATTAAATCTTAACGACGCTGCCTTGGAGTATGAACCGGAAACGTCCATTGCCTTGGGCTTTGGTTTCCGTTGCGGCTTCCTCGGCTTGTTGCATATGGATGTCATTCAGGAACGATTGGAACGAGAATACAATCTATCACTTATTACTACGGCGCCGAGTGTAAACTACAAAGTACATAAAACAAACGGCGATGTACTGGAAATCGACAACCCGTCCAAGCTGCCGCCACCGACGGAAATTGATTTCATCGAAGAACCGTATGTAAAAGCGACGACCATCGTGCCGAAGGATTACGTCGGGGCCATTATGGAATTGTCTCAGGATAAACGCGGCGAGTACCAGAGTATGGAATACTTGGATGAAACGCGCGTGTCCATCGTATATCACTTGCCGTTGGGAGAAATCATTTACGATTACTTCGATAAGTTGAAGTCGGCTACCAAAGGCTATGCATCGCTTGATTATGAATTGATCGGTTACAAAGCATCGCCGATGGTGAAGATGGATATTTTGCTTAACGGCGATCCGGTGGATGCGTTGAGTATTATCGTTCACAAGGACAGAGCCGCTATGCGCGGTCGAGCATTGGCCGAAAAGCTAAAGGAATTAATTCCGCGTCAAATGTTTGAAATTCCTATCCAAGCTGCGGTGGGAAATAAAATTGTAGCCCGCGAAACGGTAAAAGCATGGCGCAAAGACGTATTGGCCAAATGTTACGGCGGCGATATCAGCCGTAAGCGTAAGCTTTTGGAAAAACAAAAGGAAGGCAAAAAGCGCATGAAGGCGGTAGGCAGTGTAGAAATTCCGCAGGAAGCGTTTATGGCTATCCTTAAGGTAGACGATAAATAAAAAGAAACTATAATGTGGATTACATAATAAGGAGTACGGTAATGGATACACCATGTGTAACGACCGACTCGACAGGACGGGATATGGGGATTTATCTTCATATCCCGTTTTGTCGACATAAATGTGCGTACTGCGATTTTGCGGCGTATGAAGGACTGCAGGCATATTATGATGAGTATGTGGAAGCCCTTTGTCACGAAATTGAATTATGGGTTGAGAAATATCCGGAATGCACCAAGATTCCGGTGGATACCATCTATTTTGGTGGGGGCACACCGACGCAATTATCATTGGAGCAGTTGGGTAAGATTTTGAGCGCGGTATCGCAGTATTTTACATGGAAGCCCAATGTAGAAGCAACGATTGAAGCCAATCCCGGAGAATTGTCTTTCGCGTATGTGAAGGGATTACGTGAGCTGGGATATAATCGGATCAGCTATGGCGTGCAGTGTTTTGACGATGCCTTGTTACGGCTCTTGCGGCGAGGACATACGGCTGCAGAAGCTCACCGGGCAGTACACGAAGCGGTGGAAGCAGGCTTTACGAATAGTAACATTGATTTGATTTACGGTTTGCCGGGACAATCGGTGGAAGATATACGCAGACAAGTGCGGACCGCCGTTGCGTTACCGATTACGCATATTTCTATTTATGGATTACAATTGGAGCCGGGAACCAATTTGCATGCACAGGTAGAGCAGGGGAGGATTTGCTTACCCGATGAGGATGCTGCCGAGTCTATGTATGATTGCATGCTGGATACATTGGCCGAGGCCGGCTTTGAACGGTATGAGATTTCTAATTTTACAAACTGTGGTGCATACAGCCGCCATAATTTACGGTACTGGCAGTATAAGGACTACTTGGGATTCGGTGCCGGGGCCCATTCCTTTTACAAGGGAGTGCGTCGTGAAAACGAAGGGTATGTAGTACCTTATGTCAATCGTTTGCGCAATCATCGGCTTCCCCTTATAGAAGAGGTTGCTATTGATGAAGCACGTGCGATGGGAGATTTTTGTTTTCTTGCGCTTAGAACTAAGTGGGGATTATGTGCTACGACGTTTGAAGAAACATTTCACCAATCATTGGAAGACACGTACGGCGAAATATTGGAGAGGCTGACAAGACAACAGCTTCTTGAACAGCGTGAAGACTCTTGGCATTTAACACGGCTGGGTGCTAAATACGGCAATCATGTATTTGCAGAATTTATTTGAAAAAAGGCTGTAATAAAATGAGCTTTTTACTCATTTTATTACAGCCTTTTGACTTTTATTGTAATGGCAGAGATAATAATATATTCTACATATATTATTCAGTATTAATAGTGATTAATCAGAACTTTTTTGTATTAGCCACTCTTTGAGAACTTCCACTGTTATTGAACCATCAGCTACCCCGATAATCAACTCTTCAGCCTCGTCATCGGTATAATTGAGGGAAATATTTTCAACAGCCAAATAAACCTGCATCGAATGAAAAGCGGTGCGCTTATTTCCGTCTGTGAAAGCATGATTTTTTGCCAGTCCATAGCATAATTGAGCTGCTTTGTCATAAATCGTAGGGTAGAGTTCTTCGCCGGCAAAAGTTTGGAAAGGGGCATTTACAGCAGACTCAAGTAAATTATAGTTGTGTATACCGGACTTCATAATAGAGGAGGCTTGGAGTTCTTCGTGAAAACCAATGATATCATCTATTAAAAATTGAATAATTTCAGTCATCTGTTTTCCAATCTTTTATATAAGTTTTGGTTACGTTTAAGAATCTGTGCTGATAGTAGTTTTACTTTCTTAGCTAATTGTTCAGAGTTTTTTGTTGTTATAATTACTTTCTTGGTCTTATCTGATGCTATATTTTTCATACAGAATCTCCTTTCTGCTACAATATTATTATAGCGAATAAAACCGTGGAAAAACAAGGTGCAAAGGCTATATACTCCTATAAGCACTAAAAAAGAACGGTACTGCAAGTATATGCAATACCGTTCTTTTTAACTGATGGTGGAGATAAGCGGGATCGAACCGCTGACCTCTTGAATGCCATTCAAGCGCTCTCCCAGCTGAGCTATACCCCCATGTGTTACTCGTACATAATACTAAATTTATGAAATGGTGTCAATAGGGAGAGCAGTATTCACAATAAGAATTTATAATACAGTGTATACTATGACCGGCAATTACTGTCATAGTATACCTAGCAATTACAGTCATAGTATACCTAGCAATTACTGTCATGGGATACATAATCGGCAATTACTATCTGTAATGGCTATACATTTAAATAGAAATTAACGATTGATGGTTTTTGAACTGTATCAATGTTTTTTGAACTGTCGCAATATGGCGCGCACTAGAAATAAGGTGATGACACAACCTACACCGCTGGTGAGAAAAGAAGCGGGTAAACGGATGGTGGCTGCCGCCATACTGTTGAGAACATAGGCCCAAGCAATCCAATATCCAAAGGCAGTCCAAACGGAACCGATGATAAGAGCCAGGATAAGCTTTCCCAGGCTATAGGTGAGTTGATAAAAGGGACGGGGACGCATACCTACCAATATAAGTCCTACAAATAATCCGGCAAGGCCTTTAATTACGATAGAAAAAAGAGTATAGGCGGAGTGCCCCATAACAAGATCGAACAGGGCCGAACCGATGGCACCTGCCAAGGCTCCGTACATTCCGCCGAACAGAGCACCGATGGTGAAGAGTGCCGCTGATCCAAGGTGGACCATGCCGCCATTGGGTAAGGGAATTAATATTGATGTGGCGATGGCGCATAGTGCGGAAAGAACACCGATATAAACGATATCACGAACAGATAGATTCATATATACGACCTCCTTTATTAGGCATGTTGCTATTATAGGAGAATTGATGCCAACGGTAAATATACAGAAAGAAAATTCAAGAGAGGACAGATGCAAGACGCAGGCGACACAAAACGCATAATGTATACATGAGAGGTGCTTGATAAAGCTAGGATGATAATGTTCTATAATATGGTACAATAGTAAAAACTAAAAGTATCAGAGCATTACCAAGATGAGGAGAGTGAAACGAATGGGTATGTACTTGGTTAAACGATTGACCGGTGCGATAGTAGTCATGTGGGCTATCATAACCATTACTTTTTTATTAATGCATGCTATCCCCGGCGGTCCTTTTACGGAAGAAAAGAAATTGCCTCCGCAAATTAAGGCGAGTATAGAAGCTACCTATCATTTGGACAGACCGGTGTGGCAACAGTATACGGAGTACATGGGACAGATTGTTAAGGGTGATTTGGGACCGTCTTATAAATATATCGGTCGCAGCGTAAATGATATTGTCGCGGAATCCTTTCCCGTATCGGCACAGCTGGGCTTTGGTGCATTGGTGGTGGCGCTCGTAGGCGGTGTAATAGCCGGTGTTATCAGCGCATTACGACCCAACTCTTGGATTGATTACGGCGTGACGTTTTTTTCAACATTAGGTATATCCGTACCTACCTTCATTATCGGCGCTGTACTTGTCTATTGGTTGGGATTTGTATGGCCCATTTTTCCGGTAGCCTTGTGGAAGGGGCCGTCCTATATGGTATTACCAATCCTTACATTGGCAGCACAGCCGATGGCATTTATTGCGCGCCTTACCAGAACTACCATGATCGAAGTACTACAGCAGGAATATATTAAAACAGCCAGAGCCAAAGGGCTAAGTCAATTTCAGATTGTATGGCATCATGCACTGGGTAATGCGATTCTTCCGGTTATTACCTATATCGGACCGTTGGCAGCGGCTTTGTTTACAGGCAGCTTTATCGTAGAAACTATTTTTGCCATTCCCGGTTTGGGTAAATATTTTGTCACCTCTATTTACAATCGTGATTATACGGTTATCCTCGGGGTTACGATGTTCTACAGTGCTTTGGTAGTGGCGTTTAATTTGTTAGTGGATATTGTTTATCCTCTTATCGATCCGCGCGTTACCGTAGGAAGGAGGCGTGATTAATATGTATAGCAAGGAAGATTTTTTACCGTTGCAGCCAATGCGTTGTGATGAATCGGCTGAGCTTATCACACGACCCGGCCCGTGGCAACGGTTAAAAGCAAATAAGTTAGCTGTATTAGGTATGATCATTGTTTGTATTATGATTGTAGCCGCCATTATCGGACCGTGGCTTTCGCCGTATACCTATGCGCAACAAAATTTACTGGAAGCAAATCAAGGACCGTCTGCCAGTCATTGGTTTGGCACGGATACGCTGGGCCGTGATTTATATACTCGCGTTTTGTACGGAGCGCGTATTTCCTTAGCGGTCGGTTTCGTTGCAGCGGCTATCAATCTGGTTATCGGCGTAGTGTACGGTGGGGTGGCCGGTTATTTGGGTGGACGTGTCGATCGCTTGATGATGTCTATCGTAGATATTTTATACGGCATCCCATTGTTGCTGTATGTTATTTTATTGATGGTTGTGTTATCACCGGGATTAACATCTATTTTTATTGCTCTCGGTATTGCGTATTGGTTGACTATGGCACGTATTGTGCGAAGTCAAATTATTAAATTGAAAGAAGAAGAATATGTGTTGGCGGCGCGTTCTATGGGAGCATCACCTATGACAGTCTTGTTCCGCCACATTCTACCTAACTGTATGGGACCGATTATTATTACTATGACACTGGCAATTCCGGAGGCTATTTTTACAGAAGCTTTTTTGAGTTTTATCGGGCTTGGTGTTAATGCACCTATGGCCAGTTGGGGTGTGTTAGCGGCAGAAGGTATTAATTCGATGCGTTCGTATCCGTATCAACTGTTGTTTCCTGCATTGGCTATTGGCATTACCATGTTAGGCTTTACCTTTTTTGGCGATGGTTTGCGCAGTGCGCTGGATCCGAAGGAAGGAGGTACAAAATGAGTGATATTGTACGTGTAAAAGGATTGCATGTTACTTTTTCTACCTTCAACGGTCCGGTGCAGGCGGTGCGTGATGTATCACTTCGGTTGGCGGCCGGTGAGATTTTGGGCATCGTCGGTGAGTCGGGCTGTGGTAAATCCGTAACGGTACAGGCGATGATGGGGCTTTGGCCTACAGCTATTACAACGGTAGAGGCGGCAGAGCATACGGTACTGGGGCATGACTGCCGGTCTTTTACGGAAAGTGATTGGCGTACCTTACGGGGAACGGACATAGCCATGGTCTTTCAGGACCCCATGACGGCGTTAAATCCTATCGTAACTATTGGCAAGCAATTGGAAGAAGTGATTCGGCTACGTCAGAAGCGGCGCAGATCGGATCAGAAGGGGGCAATGACGGAAGGGATTGCGGAAGAGGTGATTCATTTATTGCGACAGGTGGGAATCCCCGAACCGGAACGGCGCCGTAATCAATATCCGCATGAGTTAAGCGGTGGTATGCGACAGCGCGTGGTGATTGCTATGGCGCTGGCAGGTAAACCGAAAATTATATTGGCAGACGAACCAACGACAGCATTAGATGTGACAACGGAAGCGCAAATCTTATTACTCTTGCAGAAGTTAGTCCGCGAAGAGGGGATGGGGATGATTATTATCTCACATAATCTGCGCGTCATAGCCCGTTTATGTGATCGCGTTGCTGTTATGTATGCGGGAACTATTATAGAGGAAGGTAGTATTGAAACCGTCTTAACTTCGCCGGCACACCCCTACTTGCAGGGATTGCTGTCTTCCTTGCCGGAAAGTGCGACCGACGGTAGGCTAACTGCTATAGAAGGGCAACCGCCGGATAGCTATCACATGCCAACAGGTTGTGCTTTTCATCCACGTTGTCATAAAGCAATGCGCATTTGCGCTCGAATAACGCCGACAAACAGTAATGTATCTGATGAATATTCAAAAAGAGAGAGGGTACAGCATGTTCGGGAGCATCAACAAACAAGGGAGTGTCCGCATCAAGTCTCATGCTGGCTGTATCGTCCGGAGGTGAAATAGATGGATTATATATGGCAAACGGAGGGAATTACCAAGGAGTTTAATACACCGGGTGGTATATTCTCGGGTAAAGAAAAAACCGTATATGCATTAAACGGTATTTCCTTGCAGCAAGCTCCGGGGGAAACATTGGGCATTGTTGGCGAATCGGGGTGTGGTAAATCTACGTTCGGTCGTGTTCTAATGGGATTATATGCGCCGACGTCGGGTACACTTCGCGTCGGTAATCAGCTGATAGACACGGAAACGGCGCGGAAGACGTTACATCATACCTTTCAAATGGTATTTCAGGATCCCTATGCATCGCTAAATCCGCGCATGACGGTGCGACAGACCTTGGAAGAGCCGTTACGGCGTATGGGAGTGAAAGAAGCAACAGTGCGCAGTGAGCGAATTAGAGGCATATTGGAGCAAGTTGGATTACGACCGTCATACAGCGAGCGCTATCCCCATGAGTTCAGCGGCGGGCAGCGACAGCGTGTGGGAATTGCACGGGCCTTAATCAGCAATCCGTCTTGTATTATTTGTGATGAGCCTATTTCGGCATTAGATGTATCAATTCAGGTGCAAATTATTACGTTACTGGAGCGACTGCAGACCGATACTAATATTTCCTATGTGTTTATTTCACACGATTTATCCATGGTACGTTATCTGAGCCATCGCATTGCGGTCATGTATTTAGGGTATGTGGTGGAAGAAGGAACAACGGATGAGCTATATAATCATCCGTTACATCCCTATACACAAGCGTTGATACGTCTGCATCAACCTATTGCACCGCGAATGCCCATCGGTCCGGTACCGCAAGGTGAAGTGCCGAGCCCTCTACAAAAACCAAAGGGTTGTCCCTTTGCTTCGCGCTGTCCCGAGAAGGAGGAACGGTGCATGGAAGCATGGCCGCAGTTAACGGGCAATGATGTTCACAGAGTAGCGTGCTGGAAAAGATAGGAGTGAGGATATGGAATGTATGTTAGCCGGAAAAGGGCTGCAAACAGAGTTGGATGACATAATCAAAGAATATGCTCCGCAGGCAACGATATCATATATGGTGACCATTCATAATGACGACGAGCCGGTGCGCTATGTGGTAGCGCGCAACGAAGATACTGTTCATGCATCGGCCAGTATGATAAAAATTTTAATTATGCTTTCCGTATTTGAAGCTGTGTCGCAGCAGAAGTTGGCTTTGACCGATCAAATTGCATTGACGGCGACACCGCGCGTTGAAGGCGGCGGTGCATTACAGGAGTTGCAGGGAAATCATACATTTTCCGTGTTGGAGCTTTGCCGCTTAATGATGGTGCTCAGTGATAATTGGGCAACCAATTTGTTAATTCGTACACTGGGCATGACCTTTATTAATGACACTGCTAAAAAGTATGGTGCGGCAAAGACAAGCTTGAAACGATATATGATGGATACGGCAGCGGCGGCACGCGGCGAAGAGAATGTCACTACTGCCTACGATATGATTGTATTGTTGGATGCTATTTTCCAAATACGGGAACAATCCGTAGGCGGCCACGAAATGTGGCAAATATTGGGCCGTCAACAATTTCGGGATAAGCTTCCGTTTCATTGGGGCGAAGAAGTACCGTTTCATCATAAGACAGGTTGTCTTGATAGAGTGGAACACGATGGTGGGATACTGCCGCTGATGAATGGCAACTTTGGTTTGGTTGTTCTCATTTCAAATATGGATAATGATGAAGCCATTCAGCTAACAGCGCGTATGGGACGATGTTGTAAAGCATTTATTGAAGAAAAATTACCCGTGTGACTCTGGGAGGTATGATTATGAAGAAATGGTGGCAATTAGTGGCAACTATGCTGTTGGCAACGGCGCTGCTTCTTGGAGGATGCGGTCGCAGCAGTGACATTGCTCCCGATTCCCTGCGTTTTGCACTGGAGCAAGAGCCATCTACATTGGATCCGGCTAAGTCATCAACATTGCCTGAGTCGGATGTGGAGCTGGCTATCTTTGAAGGCCTTACGCGTCTGAATGCTAAGGATTTGCCGGAGCCGGCTGCTGCTGAAAGTTGGACGGTATCCGATGATGGAATGACTTACACCTTCCGGCTGCGTGAAGGCCTTACCTGGTCCGACGGCAAGCCTTTGACGGCTCATGATTTTGAATATGCTTGGAAGCGCGTATTAAATCCGGATGTTGCCGCCTCCAATGCATATATGTTATATGTTATTAAAAACGGCGAAGCGTACAATACGGAAAAAGCAACCGCAGCAGATGTAGGGGTAACAGCTGTTGACGATAGGACGTTAGTGGTGCGGTTGGAAGCACCGGCAGCTTATTTTATCGGGCTTACCGCATTTCACGCGTACTATCCGGTACGGCAGGATATAGTAGAAGCGCACCCCGATACATGGGCAACCGATGCTAAAACTATTGTAGGCAATGGTCCGTTTATACTCACTAAATGGCAGCATAATGCAGAGTTGGATTTTGTAAAGAACGAAACCTATTGGGATGCTAAGGCAGTGCGATTGAAATCAATGGAGTGGCCTGTCAGCGAATCACAGAGTACGCGCCTTACTTTAGTGGAAGGCGGGGCAGCGGACATGACGACGGAGCCGCCGGTAGCCGATCAACAACGATTGACAAAGGCAGGTTTGTTTAAAGTAAAACCTTCATTGGGCACCTACTATTATGTGTACAATGTGACAGCGCCTCCTTTTGATAATCCTAAGGTACGGCGTGCATTGTCTATGGTTATCGACCGCAAAGCAATTGTCGACACGATTGTACATGGCGGTAAAATTCCGGCCTTTGCCTTTGTACCGCCGGGACTTACGAACGAAGCAACAGGACAAGATTTTCGCCATGAAGGCGGTAATTTAGTTTCCAAAAATGTAGAAGAAGCAAAAGCGCTATTAGCAGAGGCCGGCTACGGTCCCGGCCATCCGGTACCGCCGATTACGATTTTGTACAACACGAATGAAATGCATAAAGCCATTGCTGAGGCAATTCAAGCCGTATGGAGTAATGAATTAGGTCTGGATGTGTCGTTACAGAATCAGGAAACAAAAGTATTTATGGCCAACCGTGAAGCCGGGCACTATCAGGTAGCGCGAGCATCTTGGATCGGTGACTATGCGGATCCGCAAACCTTCTTTGACGTATTCTCCGATCCGGCCAATGATGCGCAATACCACAGTGAGGCTTATAATGCATTGATGGACCGTGTTCATGCCACAACGGATGTAGGCGAGCGCATGGCGCTTATGCACGAAGCAGAGAAAATGATGTTCGATGAATCACTGATTATTCCTATTTATTTCACGACTACGCCTTATGTGGCAAACGAAGCTATTGATGGATATAATTGGTCAATACTGGGAACCGTGGACTTTAAACATGCGTATAGAAAATAAAAGTACAACAGGTAGAAGGGAGATTTACATGGACTGGTGCTATCCGGCAAAAATAAAACCGGGCATGACAATTGCCTTCACCGCACCGGCTTCAGCCAGTGAAGAAGATATGGATGCATTACGCGCACTGGTGGAGGCAGCCGGTTACCGGGCTGTATTCGGTGAGTCTTGTTTTCGCCGTGGCGAATATGGGGGAACACCGGAAGAACAGGCAAATGAATTAAATTATTTTTTGACGGACGCGTCTTGTGATGCCGTAGTGGCCGTTCGCGGCGGCTATGGTTGTGCGCGCTACTTGGATCGATTGGATTATACCGGAATACGGCGTGCCGCCAAGCCTTTGGTAGGCTATAGCGACTGTACGTCATTGTTGCAAGCTATCGGTGTGCATAGCCGGTTAGTTACGTATCACGGACCGATGGGGGTGGATTGGCTACGTTCAGGTCGCGAAAGTGATGTGGCTGATTTATGGGACCTTTTGGAAGGACGAAAAAAAGAACAAGTCCTACTGAGCAATGATGGAGATGCTTCGGGTAATGATGAGTTATCGGAGTTACAGGAGCGTCCCTCTTTATTCCCCCGTAGGATTGAAGGTCGCCTTTGGGGCGGCAATGCTACGGTGCTTTGCAGTATTAGCGGTACCGCATATATGCCTAGCTTGGCGGAATGGCAAGAAGCGATTCTTATATTGGAGGACATCGGTGAGCCTCCGTATAAATTGGATCGGTTATTACAACAACTTCGTCTGCAGGGAATATTACGATCTGTTCGAGGAATTTTGCTAGGTACTTTTACCGATTGCAAGGATGAAGATACTAATGAAATCTATGATATGGAACGCATGATTATTACGTATGCAATGGCGGGACGTACCACGGGCGATATTCCTTTTATCGGGCATATCCCCTTGGGTCACGGAGCACCTCATAAGGCGTTGCCTATCGGACGATGGGTACATATTGAAAACGGATGTATTTCATGGACATAAAATAATGGATAGGAGGTAAAACACCGGTGAGCTATATTGTTGATAATAAAAAAGAAGCAGAGCGTATACAGCGAGAAAAAATTGCTGTTCGGACGATTGACCGTATTGCGGAAGGCTTGATTGATGTATCTAAACGATTGCATGCCCATCCGGAGCTGGGGGGCGAAGAGCATTATGCGGTGACGGCGGTTAGTGCTTATTTAGATGAACAGGGATTTACTGTCCGTGAAGATCTTAGCGAGAACGGTCGGTATCCCATATTAAAAACGGCGCTGCGTGCCGATAAAGGAGGTACCGAACAGGGACAGTATGATAGTAATGATATCTCTAGTCAGGGTCGGTTGTTGAATAATGCATATAAAATGGCTTTTCTCGGGGAATATGATGCATTACCGGGGCTGGGGCATGGATGTGGTCACAATCTTATTGCTATGATGAGTATCGGCGCAGCTGTTGGTTTTAGTGAAGCTATGCCGGAGGTAGTGACTACCTTTTTCGGTTGTCCGGCAGAAGAAACGGTTGGCGGCAAGGTGTTTATGAGTGAAGCAGGCTTATTTAAACCCTATGATGCGGCACTTATTATTCATCCCGGCGGATGTAATGAATTAGGTGGGACTTCGTTAGCTACGCATCCCTTAGAAGTACGTTTTACCGGACGTTCGGCTCATGTAGCTTCGTTAGTCGACAGGGGAATTAATGCATTGGATGCGGCGGTTGTGTTCTATCGTAAGGTTATGGATATTAAAAATGGATTTGGCAGTGCAGCCGTTATCGGCGCGATTTTTACGGAAGCAGGACAAGCTCCGAATGTAATTCCTGATAAGGCAACGGTTCGCTTAACGGTACGATCGCATACGGTTGACCATTTGGAAGAGGTTGTATTACCACGCATTCGTAACGCAGCGGCCGAGGCGGCTGCGGAAATAGGGGCTGCTGTTGAAACAGAGCATTACGAGCCTTTATTTAAAGAAATGAAAGAAGATTTGACTCTGCGTTCCATTGTAGGAGATACGATGAAAGAGTTTGGCTTTGAGCCACGTCTGCTACCGGAGGATGAAGCCGATGGCAGTACCGATGTAGGCAATGTATCACATGATATTCCTACGGTACAACCGACATTAAATATCGGGGATGGGTTAGAGATTCATACGCCTGCTTTTGCAGCAGCCGCAGGATCTGACGAGGGATATCGTCGCGCTGTTATCGGGGCAAAGATTATGGCCGTCGCAGCCATTCGATATTATTATGAAAAATAGTTATTATGTGACTTAGGTCACTAAACTGTACAATAGAAGTATGTTACAAGTAAAAATGATTGCTCATAGCGAATCATCAAGAGGCTAGCAATAGATAGGAAGTACATTATATAGACTGTCTCTGTATGTGCGTTCTCTACCTTTTATGGATTGTGCTATGGATTTACGGTAAGTACAGTGGTTGACTAAGGAGTTACATTATGAAGACATCAGTTATTCTTCATTCGTTATTCAGTGAGTTTTCGATGGAACAGCTGAAGGGGATTATGGATTTGGCGGAGCGATACAATGGAAAGTTTCGTGTAGTTGTAACGGGAATTCAGATTTACGATATAGAAAAAGAGGATAAGCCTGCTATTCTGGCGGCATTACCGGAAGGCGTGTATCCGGTCAAGCATAATGCAGTGAACTCCGTAGTCGCTTGTCGCGGCACGGATGGATGCAGTCATGCTTTTATGCAGACCATACCTTTGGGAAAGGCTATCGACACAAACTATTTCGGGGAAGAAATGCCTAATAAAATTCGTATTGGCATTAGCGGATGCACAAGGTGCTGTGCCGAATCGATGATTAAAGATATCGGTGTGTATGGATTGCCCGATGGATTTGTGCTGGTAGCCGGCGGCAAAAGCGGAAATCGTCCAAAGGGTGGTGAAGTATTGCTGAAGGGATTAAGTCCCGAAGAAGCGGAAACAAAAATTGCAGAGCTCCTATCGTGGTATAAGGCGAATGCATTACCGAAAGAAAAATTTGATCATTGTTTAGAACGATTGGGAAATCCTTTCGCGGAATGAAGAATTCGTCTTTGAAGTTGAAAACGTAAACTACAATATATTCTTAACAGGCAGCGGAATAAAATAAATTGTGGCAGAAGCTTACATGTGTAGAAGGTGCTGCGTCATAAGGTATGTAAGAATTTAATATGAAGCATAGATGTCAAGGCGTTAGAACAGAAATCTGTAAAGGGCAAAGAGTTGTCTTGCCCTTTTGACTAAACAGTCGCAATGCAGAGTTTCGGAAAAATATAGCCTTGACATTTTAATGTTATATGATAATATATTACCTGTAGTTAGCACTCGATGGTAGTGAGTGCTAATAAGTGAGGTGTGATTATGGATGAACGAAAACGACGCATCTTACACGCTATCATTCAAGACTACATACGATTGGCCGAGCCGGTAGGCTCCCGAACATTAGCTAAGAACTATGATCTGGGAATTAGCCCGGCCACGGTTCGTAACGAGATGTCCGATTTGGAGGACTTAGGTTTTTTGGAACAGCCTCATACTTCGGCGGGGCGTATTCCTTCCGCAAAAGGATATCGATATTATGTAGACTCGATGATTCATGGAACAGGTACTGAGCGAGGAGATGCTGAAGAAATTCACAGACTTTGGCAGGCTAAACCGGGAAGCTTTGATGAGTTCTTTTTAAATGTGGCGAAGCTAATATCTAACATTAGTCACAATATGAGCTTGTTCTTGGCACCGGCGCATGATTCTTCAACCATCAAGTTTATACACATTTTGCCTATTGATTCACAACGGGCAGTAATGGTGGTCGTAACCGATCGAGGTGCATTGGATAATGAACCTATGTATTTCGAAGAACCGGTGGCTGAGGAAGAGTTACATGCTGCGGCAATGCGTTTTGCCAATGCATTAAAGGATTCGCCTATCAGTGAATTGAGCCTGTACAGCTTAAAGGCAACGGTTCGAATTATCGAAGGACCGAAGCGATTGCTCGAAGAAATGGCGGCGGCATTACACCGTGCCATTGCTAAACGCAAGCTGTTTTACTCCGTGGGAACAACAGCATTGTTGGAACAGCCGGAGTTTAAAGATATAAAAAAGGTACAGCCGATATTGTCAATGTTGGAACAACAGGATCAGTTGAGCCGGCTGTTGCAAGGCAAATCTCATGATGGTATAGATATTCGCATCGGTGAAGAAAACGAGGCGGAACCGTTAAAAGATTTGAGTTTGATACAAGCGGATTTCGGTGGGGATAAAGAAAAAATTGGCACATTGGCAATTTTGGGACCGACGCGTATGGAGTACGGTCGAATCATCGGAATCTTAACGTATATGCAACAGTTTATAGATGCATTGGCATCATCGACGAATAGAAAGTAATGAGGTGATTCACCGAATGTCAACAGAGGAAATGAAGGAAAAAGAACAGGTAGTCGAAGAGGTGCAGGCAGACGAAATGCCGGAAATTACTGACGAAGCTCCGGAGGCAGAGGCTGTGGAAGCGGAAGCACAAGCAGCAGAAGAAGCTTTGGCGGAGTGGGAAAAACGGTATACTCGTTTGCAAGCTGACTTTGAGAATTTTAAACGCAGGACCGCTCAGGAGAAGGAGCAGTTGGCCGGTTTTGTAAAAGGCGACGTAATGAAAGATTTGTTCAGTGTACTGGATAATTTCGAGAGGGCTTTGGCAGTACCGACTACACCGGAAACGAAGGCGTTCTTGGATGGTTTTGTTATGATTCATCAGAATCTCATGGCTATGCTCAGCAAACACGGATTGGCCGTTATCGAAGCAGTAGGACAGCCCTTTGATCCTAATTTCCATCAGGCTATCATGCGTGTTGAGTCCGATGAATATCCGGATGATACTGTGTGTGAAGTATTGCAGACAGGCTATACCGTAGATGGTCGCACCGTGCGCCCGGCTATGGTTAAGGTCGTTCACAATGGATAATGTAAATAGACAAATTGTTTGATATAAAGTAAAAATGTAGTAGGAGGTCATGTAACATGGCAAAAGTAATTGGTATTGACTTAGGGACAACAAACTCGGTTGTTGCTGTTATGGAAGGCGGCGAACCGGTCGTAATCACAAATCAGGAAGGTTCTCGTTTGACTCCGTCCGTAGTTGGTTTCGCTAAAAATGGCGAACGCTTGGTAGGTCAGTTGGCAAAACGTCAGGCTGTTTCCAATCCGGAACGTACGATTTCTTCCATTAAACGTCACATGGGTAGTGATTATAAAGTAACGATTGATGACAAGAGTTATACGCCGCAGGAAATTTCTGCTATGGTATTGCAGAAGTTGAAAGCTGACGCAGAAGCATATTTAGGTGAAACAGTAAAGCAGGCTGTTATTACGGTTCCGGCATACTTCACCGATAGCCAGCGTCAGGCAACTAAAGACGCAGGTGCTATCGCCGGTCTTGATGTACTCCGTATTATCAACGAACCGACAGCAGCAGCTTTGGCATACGGTGTAGATAAAGATGAAGAAGGTAAAGTGCTCGTATTTGACTTGGGCGGCGGTACCTTTGACGTGTCCATTTTGGAATTAGGCGACGGCGTATTTGAAGTAAAAGCAACCAGCGGTAATAACCACTTGGGCGGCGATGACTTCGACCAGCGCGTTATGAATTGGATGATTGAAGAATTCAAGAAGGAAACAGGTATTGATTTGTCCAACGATAAAATGGCCGATCAACGCTTAAAAGAAGCTGCTGAAAAAGCTAAGATTGAATTATCCGGCGTTATGAGCACGAACATCAACTTGCCATTCATTACCGCCGACGCTACCGGCCCGAAACATTTGGACTTGACCTTAACCCGTGCTAAGTTCGAAGAACTCACTCGTGACCTTGTAGAAGCAACTATCGAACCGACCCGTAAGGCATTGGCTGATTCCGGTTTGTCTGTAAATGAAATTGATAAGATTCTTTTGGTAGGCGGTTCTTCCCGTATTCCGGCTGTTCAGGAAGCTATCAAGCGCGTATTGGGCAAAGAACCTACGAAGAATGTTAACCCGGATGAATGCGTAGCTGTCGGTGCTGCTATTCAAGGCGGCGTATTGGTTGGTGAAGTTAAGGACGTATTGCTTCTCGACGTAACTCCGTTGTCCCTTGGCATTGAAACATTGGGTGGCGTATTTACCCGTATTATTGACCGCAATACGACAATTCCGACTTCCAAGAGCCAGGTATTCTCCACGGCCGCAGATAATCAGCCGTCCGTAGATATTCATGTATTGCAGGGTGAACGCGACTTTGCGGCAGATAACAAAACGTTGGGCCGTTTCGAATTGACCGGAATTCCGGCAGCTCCGCGTGGGGTACCGAAGATTGAAGTTACTTTCAACATCGATGCTAACGGTATCGTTAATGTAAAAGCTAAAGACCTCGGCACAGGTAAGGAACAGGCTATTACGATTACTTCCTCCGGCGGATTGCAGCAGGATGAAATCGATCGCATGGTAAAAGAAGCAGAAGCACATGCAGCTGAAGATAAAGCTAGAAAAGAAAAAATTGAAGTTAAAAACAATGCAGACTCCTTGGTTTACCAGGCTGAAAAAGCATTGAAGGACTTTGAAGGTAAGGCCGATGCAGCTGTACTTGAACAGGTTAAGACGGCAAAAGATAAATTGAAAGCTTCTATTGAAGCCGATGATGTGGAAGCCATTAAGAAAGACAGCGAAGCATTGACAAAACCGTTGTATGAATTGTCTACAAAGATGTACGAACAGGCACAGGCTGCCGGTGCAGCCGGAGCTGAAGGTGCTCAGGCAAACGGCGGTGCTCAGCAGCAGGCGCAAGATGATGTAGTTGATGCAGACTACACCGAAGTTAAAGACGATAAAAAGAACTAAGAAGGGCTGGTAGACGATGGCAAAAGACTACTATGAAGTCCTTGGCGTAGATAAAAATGCATCACAAGATGAAATAAAAAAGGCCTTCCGCAAGAAGGCACGTCAATACCATCCCGATGTAAATCGTGATAATCCGAAAGAAGCGGAAGAACGTTTTAAAGAAGCCAATGAAGCGTATGAAGTTTTATCCGATGAAACTAAACGCGCACAATACGACCAGTACGGGCACGAAGCCTTCACCCAAGGTGGAGGCGCCGGTGCCGGTGGATTTGGTGGCTTCGGTGGTCAAGGCGGGTTCGGAGGCTTTGGCGGCGGTGGCGGCTTCGGCGATATTTTTGATATGTTTTTCGGCGGTGGCGGGCATGAACCGCAAGGTCCGCAGAAAGGTGCCGATTTACGTCAAGACGTTGATATCAGCTTTGAAGATGCTGCGTTCGGTAAGTCAATGGTTATCGAAATTCAGCGTCATGAAGATTGCGATTATTGTCATGGTACCGGCGGCGAACCGGGAAGCAAGGTAGAAACTTGCCCGCGTTGTCATGGTACGGGGCAGGAAACGGTTGTTCAGAATACACCGTTTGGTCAGATTAGGACAGCAAGAACCTGTTCGGCTTGTCATGGTAGCGGTAAGCATATTGAAAAGCCTTGTTCGAAATGTCATGGCTCCGGTCAAACCGTGGCACGACGTAAAATTGAAATCAAAATCCCTGCCGGTGTGGATAACGGTTCACGCCTGCGTGTAGCCGGTGAAGGCGAACCGGGAACAAAAGGCGGTCCGAAGGGTGATTTGTACGTATATATCTACGTACGCCCGCATCGCGAGTTCGAACGACAAGGTAATGAAGTGGTAAGCAAGGCCAACATTACCTTTGCACAGGCAGCATTGGGAGCTACGATTTTAGTTAACACCTTGGATGGTAAAGTCGAATTGAAGATTCCTGAAGGGACGCAAACAGGTACCGTATTCCGAATTAAGGGCAAAGGCATTCCGTACTTGCGTAATCCTAAGCAAAGAGGGGATCAACATATTCGCGTTACCGTAGAAACACCGAAGAAGCTTAGCGATAAGCAGCGCCAGCTATTGCTTCAATTTGCCAAGGAAGGTAAAGAGGATGTTTCGGTACTCAAGGTAAGTAAAAGTTTATTGAAAAATCTCGGTGAGAAATTAAAGGATGCACTGGATTTAGATAAATGACACATGAGGTGAACGGATGAAATGGATTGAAATCTCCGTTACCGCAGAGAGAGTAGTCATCGATGAGGTGACTACTCTTTTTGATACTCTGACGGTAAACGGAAGTATTGAAGAGGATATACCAGAGGAGCCTGACAAGGTTCGTTTAGTATTTTACGGTGATGCGAATATACCGGAAGCTGCTTGGCAAGAACGTGTTGAAAATGAGTTGAGCCGAGCGAAGATTAATTATGATGAAGTAACTACTAAGACGGTTACCGATGATGACTGGTATAACAGCTGGCAACAGTATATACAGCCCACGGAGATTTTACCCGGTGTAATTATTAAACCGGCATGGCAAGCGTATGAGGCTTCTGAGGGAGAAACAATCATTGAAATTGATTCGGAGCTATCCTTTGGAACGGGAGCACATGAGACGACACAGGCTTGTGCCGAACTGATGGCAAAATACGGCAAAGAAAAGAAGGTATGCTTGGATATCGGTACGGGTACAGCTGTATTATTATTGATTGCCCATGTGTTGGGTATTCCTGAATTAATCGGTGTTGACATTGATCCGGAAGCAGCTGTGCAGGCACAAAAAAACTGTAAGGCCAATGCGGTGGACGCCACCGTTTATTGCGGCGATTTAGATAGCGAATTTCACGGTAAAGCCGATTTAGTCATGGCCAATCTTACCGTAGATCCATTAAAAATTGTATTACCGGGGATTGGCAAAAAAATGACTAAAGATGGTATACTTATTATCAGCGGGATTATTGATGAACGCTATGAAGAAATCATGCCGTATATTACGGCACATTGGCAAATAAAGGAGGAGCTTGTTAAGGGGCCGTGGCATACGTTGGCACTTGTGCAGGCAGAGTAATTACCTATGAAGAAGATTTTTATACCTACGCCATTGGCTGATGTCATTATTATTCCACGCGAAGAGACCCATCACTTATTGCGTGTATTTCGACATCCGCAGGATAAGCCCGTTGTCGTAGGCGGTAGTGACGGGCGCAGTGGGATTTACCAAATTGTAGCCGTCGAAGATGGTTGCGCCAGTGCGCATTGTCTTCGTTATTGTGATGAAGATATGGCTGACGGACCTGAAATCATATTGATGCAAGCGTTTTTGAAGGGGGATCGCTTCGAATGGGTACTGCAAAAAGCGACGGAGCTTGGTGTAAATCGCATATATGCGGTAAAAACCGAAAACTGCGTTGCAAAATATACCTCCGATAAACTGGCAGGTAAAACGGCTCGTTGGGAAAAAATTATTCGCGAAGCCGGGCAGCAATGTGGGAGAATGGCGTTGCCGTCGTTAGTAATCGCTGAGTCTATGCATGATGTCTGTACGGAAGAAAAAAATATTCGGTGGCTCGTTGCCTATGAAGACGAGGATAAACATACGCTGCGGGAACGTCTCGAAGAGGCTACTCTCGCAGGCTGTGACCGTATCGGGATTATCATCGGGCCCGAAGGCGGCTTTGCTGCTTTCGAGATTGAGGCGTTGATGTCTGTAGGTTCATATCCTGTGTCGTTGGGTTCCAATATTTTGCGTGCCGAAACAGCGGCTGTTGCTGCGGTGAGTATGATTTCTTATCATTATATGAAATGAGAGCCGACGAAGCTAAACGGGCAGGAATAGATAGGGTATGTATAAGCTGTCAGTCGATGATAGTTTGATGTATAAGGAGCTGAGATGAAAACAGTAGCATTTACAACGCTGGGCTGTCGTGTTAATCAATATGACACGGATGCTATGCGAGGATTATTTATTCAAAAAGGATATGAGCCGGTTGATTTTGACAGCAAGGCGGATATCTATGTGATTAATACGTGTTCTGTAACGAACATGGGGGAACGAAAATCAAGACAACTGATTCGAAAAGCAAAGCGAACCAATGAAGATGCATACATTGTAGTTACCGGTTGTTATGCACAGCTGGCACCTGATGCGATTGCGGCCATTGATGGGGTTAACCTGGTTATCGGAACGAACAACCGCCATAAAATTGTAGAATTGGTGGAACAGCTGGAAACAACGGAAAAGCAAATCAATGCGGTGCGCAATATTATGGAGCAAGCTACGTTTGAGGAAATGCCTTTGTACGGTAATGAAATCGATAAGGCTCGTGCCTTTATGAAAATTCAAGAAGGCTGTAATAACTACTGCTCCTTCTGCATAATTCCTTACACGCGAGGTAAGCTGAAATCGCGGCGTGTTGACGATATCAAGCAAGAAGCACAACGTTTGGTAGATCATGGTTATTATGAAATTGTACTTACCGGCATTCACTTGGGAAATTACGGCGTGGAGTTACCGGGGCGTCCTAATCTGGCTGCCGTTGTAAAAGAATTACTTACTATCGACGGGTTGGAACGCATTCGTTTGGGATCCATCGAATCGGTAGAGGTATCGCCGGAGCTGGTAGAACTTATGGCGACGGAAAAACGCTTTTGTTCCCATTTGCATTTACCGTTACAAGCCGGATCGGATGCGATATTAAAAGCGATGAATCGCCACTATACATTGGATGAATACAAGAAGCTTATACGAAATTTACGGGCGCGCATCCCCGGCCTTTCGGTGACAACGGATATTATTGCGGGATTCCCCGGTGAGACGGATGAGCTTTTTGAAGAAACATTAAATACGGTAAAAGAGATTGGATTTACTCATATTCATGCCTTCCCGTATTCAAAACGCGAAGGTACACCGGCAGCTGTTATGGATAATCAAGTACCGGAAGCCGTTAAGAAAACACGCGTTGCTCTTTTAAATGAACAAGGCAGTTTAGGATTACAAACATTTGCCGCGAATCTTGTAGGTAAACCGGCGGAAATTCTTATCGAACGTGAGGAAGACGGTTGGTACGAAGGCTTTACTAATGAGTACATTCACGGTAGAATAAAAAAGGGAGATGCCGAGTATCAGATAGGCGATATTGTCGGTGGTACGGTTGTCTCCGTAGATGGCGAGTTTGTAACGATTGCATAGCATAAGGAGGGTTGACACATGAGCGAATGTCTATTCTGTAAAATTGCAGCCGGAGAAATACCGTCCAATAAAGTTCTGGAAAATGAAAATTTCATTGCCTTTCACGATATAAATCCGGTGGCGAAGGTACATGTATTGGTTATCCCGAAAAAACATGTAGCGAATATCGCGCACCTAACAGATAAAAATGAATCGTATGTTGACGGCATGCTCAGTTTTATTCGCGATGTAGCGAAGGAACTGGGAATCTCTGCCGACGGATACCGTGTAATTTTGAATACCGGTGCGAAAGCAGGGCAGACGGTATTCCATCTGCATGCCCATGTATTGGGCGGTCAAGAGTTCGGTTGGCCTGATGCATAATCACAGGTAATAACCATCTTCGGATACATGTACTCCTGTCCTTGTGAGAAAGGTGCAGAGCTATGCGGATATAGGCTGTTAATATTGACAAACTTAGTTCAAGTTATTATAATAAGCTTATGTGCGTATATATAAATACCTGCACTTCCATAAAACATTTTGGAGGGAGGGATATAGATGTCTGAAATTAAAGTCGGTAAAAACGAAACGCTTGAAAGTGCTCTTCGTCGTTTTAAACGCTCCTGCCAAAAAGCGGGTGTTTTGTCTGAAGTAAGAAAACGCGAACACTACGAAAAACCGAGCGTAAAGAGAAAGAAAAAATCTGAAGCAGCGCGCAAACGCAAGTTCAGAGGATAAGATTTATCTTGGAGGCATTGTATGTCCTTAAAAGATCAGCTTAAAGCGGATATGAAAGACGCTATGAAGGCTCGCGAAGCGGGCAAGACAGCATTATCGGTTATCCGAATGGTTAATAGCGCAATAAAAAATGTAGAAATCAATGAAAAACGAGAACTTGATGACACGGATGTTATGGGGATCGTGGCAAAGGAAATGAAGCTTCGTCAAGATTCTTTGGCAGAATTCAAAAAAGGACATCGTGATGATTTGATAGCTCAGGTAGAAGCCGAAATGGCCGTGCTTACCAAATATTTGCCGGAACAGCTTAGCGAAGATAAAATTCGCGACATCGTAACGGCGGTGCTCAGTGAAATGACTGCACCGATTAAGATGGGGGATGTGATGGCAAAGGTTATGCCGCAAACAAAAGGCAGAGCTGACGGGAAATTGGTTAATACCGTTGTTCGTCAGGAAATTGCGAAAATTAACGGCTAAGCTATTGACATACAGTTAGGAAATATGATAGTATTTCCGTAAAAGATAATACTGGTCAATGAAGACCCCTTAACCTATTGTGTAATGCAATGGGTAAGGGGTCTTTTTGCTATTTGACCAGTTGAGAAAACAGTGAATGGAGGAGCTATTATGGCAAACGAATTATTGTATTACATTCCGGCAGGGCAGTATGGTAAAGAAGGGGTTTTGGCTTTACTGGAACAGCACCCGGAAATTAAATTTGTATCGTTGGTAGGTGTTGACTTGGCAGGTAACGATACGGATGAAAAAATTCCAATTTCCATGTTCTTTGATGACTACGAAGATTTCTTCGAAGGGCGCATGGTACAAACCGACGGCTCCTCCGTTGTGTTAACGGACATTGCTACGCTCAATAATGCGCGCGTTGATATGTGGGCCGATGCCAGTGTAAATTGGTTTATTGATTATAACTATGAAAACCTCGACCCTATGACAGGATTGCCTACAGGTACTCTTCGCATTCCGGCCTTCCTTATGCACTGCGATGAATACGTAGACTCTCGCTCTATTTTAAAACGCAGTGTAGATTACGTAAAATCCGAATTGCTGGCTATGCTTAAAAATAACTATGTTCCGGGCATGGATCATGTAAAGGGCGAAGACATCGCTGATATTTACTTCACTACAGCTACGGAATTGGAATTCTGGGTTAAAACACCGTCTAAGGTGGTTAGCACAAAAGAATTGTCTACGTCTCAGAAATTGCAGGAACAATATTGGCAGCGTACGCACGGTGCCGTACGTACTGCGATGGAACAGGCGGTAGAACGCCTCGATCAGTATGGTTTACATGCTGAAATGGGTCACAAAGAAGTGGGTGGCGTTAAGGGTAAAATCGATGACGAAGGTCATATGGATCATGTATTGGAACAGTTGGAAATCGACTGGAAATATACGAGCAACCCGTTGCAGACGGCAGATAACGAATTGCAGGCGCGTATCATCGTTCGCGAAGTATTCCGCGAAAACGGTCTTGATGTAACCTTCCAGGCAAAACCGATTATTGGCGTAGCCGGTTCTGGTGAACATACTCATTTCGGCTTGATGGCTAAATTGAAAAATGGCAAGATGGTTAACCTCTTCTCGCCGGAAGATATGAAAAAGGCTGCCTTGAGTCCGTTGGGCATCGGCGCTATCATGGGTCTTCTTAAAAACTATGAAGCCATTAACCCTTTCATTTCCTCTACGACAGACTCTTTGAATCGTTTGAAACCCGGTTTCGAAGCACCGGTTTGTATCGTAACCTCTATCGGTGAAGATCCCAGCGTGCCGAGCCGTAACCGTACCATTCTTTGCGGTCTGATTCGCGATATCGATAATCCGATGGCAACGCGTTTTGAATTGCGTTCCCCGAATCCGTACACTAATACATACACGGCTTTGGCGTTGATGTACTTGGCTGCCTTTGACGGCATGAGCTATGTAATTAACTCCGGTAAGACTCCGGCACAGCTTCTTGACGAATTGGCCAAGGCACCGGAAGATGTAACGGATTACCTGGAAACCGGTCGTGCATATCGTTCCGAAAAAGATGTGTTCGAAGATTACACGCAGGAAGAACGCGATGCGATGTTTGGTAAACCGCCGGCAACGGTATGGGAAAACGTGTTGGGTTATAAAAACCATCCGGAAAAAGTGGATGTACTCAGTCGCGGAAATGCATTCAGCCGTCGTTTGATGGATTCTTTCATCGCCGGTGTCATGACTCGTTGGACGTTGGAATTGGCTAATCGTATTGTACCGGCTAACATCAAGGCGGTACGTGCTATGAAGCCGGTTCATACTACGGACGATGTAGTAGATACGGCTCGTTGGGATGCTGTAAACGAATTGCGCATCTATTTGGCTAAGGATACTGCTACGGCTAAGAGCTTGTTCACTCGTATCACCGAAGCCATTGCAGCGAAAGACTATGATACGGCTTCTGCTTTACAGGTAGAAATGAATGAAAAAATGCCTCTCTTGGAAGCAAAATATGCAGAATATGTGCGTAACATTCTGTAATAAGTCATAGATTACACGAAAGAGTTCCTTCTTGTAATGAGGGGGAACTCTTTTTGTAATGCCTCTGTACCTTGTCAGATTAGACGGCTGTTGTTATAATTGAAGTAAATTCATAGGATAAGCCACTAGGGGTGCTAACTGCTGAGATTGACACCAGTCAAATCCCTTTGACCTGATCCGGATAATGCCGGCGTAGGAAAGTGGTGTACCGTACAGTAGGGACACCTCACCATTCCGGCGGAGGTGTTTTTTATTTGGAGGTGTGTTGTATGAAGAAAAGTATTATCGCAGCTATGTTTATTGCTATCGGTGTGGCGCTGTCAACATTTCATGTTACTATTGGCGGTGCCAAAATATTTCCGGTGCAGCATATGATTAATGTTATACTCGCAGTGTTGGTAGGTGCACGCTACAATGTGTCGGCTGCTTTTGGCACATCATGCTTGCGAAATCTATTGGGCATGGGATCGCCGTTAGCCTTTCCCGGCAGCATGGTCGGAGCATTTTTAGCGGGACTTACGTATCGATACACAAAGAATATTGTATTGACTGCCTGTGCAGAGGTGGTGGGTACCGGAATTATCGGAGCTATCATCAGCTATCCTATTGCTGCATTTTTATTGGGAAAAGAAATGGCGATTATGACGTTGATCATTTCCTTTACGGCAAGTACGGCAGCCGGTTCGTTCATGGCCGTTCTGATTTTGTATGTGTTAGAACGTAAAGGAATGTTGGAACGTTTACGCCACGGATTGTATTCGTTATAAACGATGTGAAGCAAGGAGGTAATAGTATGAAATTAGCAACAGCGTTGACAATAGCCGGTACGGATCCGACCGGCGGTGCAGGTATTATGGCCGATTTAAAATCGTTTACGGCACGCGGTGTCTATGGAATGGCTGTGGTAACCAGTGTGGTTGCGCAGAATACGATGGGGGTACGCGCCATTGAAAATATTTCGTTAGATATGCTGGAGGCACAGCTAAAAGCGGTGTATGATGATATTTCCCCTATGGCGGTTAAGACCGGTATGTTGGCTACGGCAGATATGATGCGTGTTATTAAACCGTTTTTATCAAGGGTAACACCATATGTAATGGATCCGGTCATGGTGGCAACCAGCGGAGATGCATTGATTGATGAGGAGGCTCGTCACCATCTGATTAGTGAACTTATGCCGCTGGCTACATTGGTTACACCTAATTTACCGGAAGCGGAATTTTTGGTAGGACGCAAGCTGACGACAGAAGCAGATATTGATAAAGCAGCTCATGAAATTTTGACGGAGATGGGGCCGAAGGCAGTAATTATAAAGGGTGGTCATATCGGAGCGGATGCTACCGATTATTTATATGTCAAGGGAGAAGAACGAAGAACCTGGACATCGCCTAAATTCGATACACCGCATACTCACGGTACAGGCTGTACCTTCTCGGCCGTAATTGCGGCGGAATTGGCAAAGGGCAAATCAATTGCCGAAGCAGTGGCGGTAGGCAAGGCTTTCATTACGACAGCCATCAAAGAAAATCCGGGCTTAGGTAAGGGACACGGACCGGTAAATCACATGGCTTATCACGAGTGATGTCGGAATACACCGGTCAACCGGTTATACATCGATCGATTAGAGTTAAAGAAGAGATAACAAGAAAGAAGGACACACATACATGAAGTATATGGACCTCGTTCGCAGCAAACAGCCATTGGTTATTTGTTTGACGAATGATGTAGTGAAAAATTTTACGGCAAACGGTCTTATCGCAGTCGGTGCATCACCGGCTATGAGCGCGCATGCCGATGACTTAAAAGATTTATTGCGTTATGCAGGAGCACTGTTAATTAATATAGGTACTGCCGATGAACGGTCGGAAGCATTGTATCATGCGGCTATGACGATTGCTAATGCGTATGGTGTGCCGGCTGTGTTGGATCCGGTAGCCTGCGGCGCATCGGCATTTAGAAAACGCATTGCCCTGGAATTATTAGAGCAGCATAGCTTTGCTGTTCTTCGCGGTAATGCCAGTGAAGTGGCAGCCCTAATCGGCGAAAAAATACAAAGTAAAGGGGTGGATTCACAAGCGGCAGAGGACGTAGCGGCTATTGCGCAGGCTGCTGCCAAGACCTATGGACTCACCGTGGCTGTTACCGGTGAAACCGATGCGGTTTCAAACGGAAAGGAAGTTTGCTTGTTGCACAACGGATCGGCGATGATGCCGAAAGTCGTGGGGACCGGTTGTCTGTTAGGGGCAGTCGTAGCTGCTTATGTAGGTGTGGCCGGTGATGATACGTATGAAGCCTGTGCTGAAGCACTGGGCATGTATGCGGTAGCCGGTGAGCTTGCGGCAGAAGCACCTTTGGGACATCGTCCCGGTCATTATGCGGTACATTTTATTGATGCACTGTATACAGTGACGGACGAAGCGGTTCGTCAACGTTTGCATAAGGAGGTGCAGGCATAGCATGGAATATAAACGAATTCCCGTACGACCAGCATTGGCAGTCTATTTTATTTGCGGCACCCAAGATTGTCCGCACGATCCGTTGGATACCATAGAAACGGCCTTGCGCAGTGGAGTAACGATGTTTCAACTGCGCGAAAAAGGGCAGGGCTCGTTAACCGGAGATGCAAAGCGAATCTTTGCCAAGAAGGTACAGCAACTTTGTAAAACCTATGACGTTCCTTTTTTAGTAAACGATGATATTGACCTAGCCTTAGAGCTTGATGCAGATGGTATTCATATTGGCCAAGATGATATGGATATTGTCGAGGCCCGTCGATTATTTCCTGATAAGATTATCGGCTTGTCTGTAGGTAACGAAGAAGAATATAGACAGTCAAATGTGGCATTGGCTGATTATATCGGTACCGGACCGGTGTATCCTACAATTTCAAAAGACGATGCATCACCGGCAACAGGGACGGCGGGCATTACATGTGTGCGACAATTAGATGCAACAATCCCCATAGTAGGTATTGGGGGAATTACGGCTGGCAATGCGGCTGATGTCATTCGTGCCGGCGCAGACGGTGTGTCGGTTATTTCCGCTATCAGTCGTGCGGACAATGTAAGTTGTGCAGTAAAAGCGTTGCGCGAAGCAGTATACGGCGTGTTAGAAAAATGAGGGGACACCGGAGACGTGCGTCGCAAGGCTAGTCAACTACATATAGAAAGATATAATACGATTGCATAGACACGTGAATGTATAGCGAAGAGATTGCAAAAAGATTCTGTAAAAAGATTGTACAAAAAGAATATATAAAAAAGAGATGTAACAACGGAGAATAGGCTCCATGTGTTACATCTCTTTTTATTTGTACTAATTGTTAATCAGCCGTAATGTACATGACGGCGATAGGTGTTGCCCTATAAATTAGAGAGCAGCTTTAGCGGCTTCTACAGCAGCATCGAAGTTTACAGCATTAGTTACTTCCGGAACATATTCAACGTAAGTAACTTTGTCGTTCTTGTCAACAACAACGATACCACGAGTCAAAAGACGAAGTTCTTCAATTAAGAAACCATAGTTAGTACCGAAGCTTGCATCTTTGTGGTCGGACAAGGTTACAACGTTTTCAACGCCGGCAGCACCGCACCAACGTTTCTGTGCAAACGGCAAGTCCATAGATACAGTCAATACAACAACGTCATCGGAAAGAGCCGTTGCATTCTGATTGAACCAACGAGTCTGAGCATCGCATACGCCGGTATCAAGAGACGGTACAACGGAGAAAATTTTAACCTTGCCTTCGTAGTCTTTTAAGGTTTTTACTGCCAAACCATTATCAAGCAAAGTGAAGTCAGGGGCTTTGTCGCCTACTTTAACTTCTTTGCCTACGAGAGTCATCGGGTTGCCAACAAAAGTAATTACACCAGTACGTTTTTCCATGGTTACTAAACCTCCTATATTTCACATCTTAGAAAAGAATATAATATCCTCTATCAATTGATAGTGTAGCATGATAGAATAGAAAAGTAAATCGGAATTTAACGATATAATAAACTTACTGATAAACGAGGAGTTAAAATGAGCAAGTTTTTTTTGTTTAATCAATTCTTTAAAGGCTATGGGCACATATACCTTTTGGGGGTATGTATGCTGATAGCCATTGATATTTTATTCTTATGGGTACCTAAATTGACAGGAGATGCCATTAATACTTTGTATTACGGCAAGGAAGGGCTGACACATTATATTTGGTTGTTTGTGCTCGTCGCCGTTGTGGTTACTGTATTAAAGTTTTCATCCCGTCATTTACTGTTAGGATCCATACGGCGTTTTGAATTTTTGTTGCGTCGTCGCTTATTTGATCATGCCTTATATATTCCGACTGCGTATTACGAAAAGAACGGTCCCGGCAAGGTGATGGCCTTGATGACAAACGATGTTACCACGTTGCGCGTATCCTTAGGGTTGGGCGTAATGATTTTCGTAGATGCCATTTTTTTTGGTATCTTTTCATTCTTTCTCATGGCGAAGCAGGTATCGGCGCAATTGGCCATGACTATATTGACTCCCATGCCGTTTATCGTGGTCGCTATGCTGGTGTTAAGCCGTCGCATGCGTCGTAAGCAACGGGAAGCGCAAAATACGTATAGCGATTTGACGGAGTTTGCCCAAGAGTTATTCTTAGGTATGCCGGTAATCAGGGCATTTAATCGAGAACTTACCAGTTTACATCGCTTCATAGGTACTAACCGTACAAATTACGAAAAAAATATGAAGGTAGCTTTACTCGACGCGTTGTTGGCACCGGTTACCTATGTAGCACCGTTTATTTGTTATGCCATTGCCATTTATGTATGTGGTAATCTTATTATTACCAACGAGATAACGGTTGGTGATTTTGTTGCCATTAATGGCTATCTCATTCTTATCATCGGTCCGATCATGGGGATCGGTTCCTTAGCATCGGTGCTGCAAAAAGGCTTTGCGTCTTTGGATCGTCTGTCCGATTTTTTAGCATTGCCGGAGGAAGTACCGAGTGATGAAACGGATGAGTTGGCTCCGGCACCGTTACAGGTGCGGCACCTGACATTTGCATATCCGGAAACGACGGCACCGGTATTGCAGGATGTAACCGTAGATATTGAAGAGGGCGCGTTTATCGGTATTGTGGGCGGGCCTGGCTCGGGAAAATCGACATTATTCAAGTTGCTGTTGCGTTTGTATGATACGCCGCAGGGAACACTGTATATCGGCAATGAAGATATTACGACAATTCCTCTCAGTGTACTTCGACGCAGCATTGCCTATGTACCGGCGGAAACCTTTTTGCTAGGTACATCCATTGCCGATAATATTACCTTTGGTGAAGAAGCATCTCGCCATATTACCTTGGAAGAAGCAGCTAATCGTTCGGCGCTGCGTCGTGATTTATGGAATCGTATTCACGACAATGCAGCATTGCGTGAAGGCGGCGCGGATTTATCCGGCGGGCAAAAGCAGAGAATTAATATTGCGAGAGGATTATATAAAAATGCACCGTACTTATTGTTGGATGATAGCTTCTCGGCTTTAGATACGGTGAGTGCGGCAGGTATTATCAAGACATTGCGTAGCGGCCGACGTCAAACGTTGCTATTTATTTCGCAGCGACTGGAAGCCTTACGTGAAGCCGATCGAATTTTAGTATTTAAAGAAGGACGCATTGTGGAAGCCGGTACTCATGAAGAATTGTTGAGCCGTAATGGTGAATACTGTCGCCTTTATGCACAACAACTACAAGGAGCAACACAGGGGAACAGTGAAGGTGCGTCTGGCGAAACGGAGGTGAACCCATGATACATTATAAAGAAGAACGACCTAAACAAAGCGGCGATTGGTTGATGTTGCGTAGATTGGGTTCGTATATTAAGCCTCACGGTAAGCTTCTGATTGTGGCTGCCTTGTTTCTGACCGTATCATTGGCGATGGAATTGATTCGCCCGTTACTCTTGAAAGGAGTTATTGATGAAGCTTTCCCGGAACGGAATGTAGGCATTATCATGAAATATGCAGGATTATATTTCGGGTCGGTTATTATCAGCATGATCGCGCTGTTTATTGAAAATTATACATTACAATCTTTCGGGCAACAGATTATCTATGAAATCAGAAATGTGGTATTCACTAAGCTAATCAGTCGATCACCGGCACATTTTAATGAGCTGTCGATCGGTAATTTGGTTACACGCGTTACTAACGATACCGAAGCATTGCGGACACTTTATACCGATGTGGTGCTCAAGCTTTGCAGCAGTAGCCTTATGATTATTGGTATATTGATTTCCATGTATTTCCTTAGTGTTCCGTTGGCATTGGTGGTATCCGTATTGTTGCCGTTGATGGCAGTGATTATCTTTGTATACCAAAAATACGCACGCAAGGCATTTCGCGGTGTACGCAGTAAATTGGCAGCCTCCAATACATCGGTACAGGAAATGCTGAATTTCATTGTCATCATAAAGTCGTACTTAGGTGAAAAGATTATGGCTAAACGCTACGATGCGGTAAGCCGAGAATTTTTGGCAGCGGGATTATTCGAAGTAAAAACCTTTGCCATTTTTCGTCCTATCGTAGACGGTCTTTTATTTGTGGCCATTATTGCTATTTTCAGCTTTACGAACTGGTTTGACGGTGTAACGGAAGCGGGGACGGTATTTGCCTTCCTGCGATATATCAATAAATTTTTTCAACCGTTAAAAGACATTGCGGATAAATATAATCAGCTGCAAAGTTCATTAGCCGGTGCGGAACGATTAGTGCCGATTATTAATGAAATAGAAGATGTACCGATTGAATCGGTAACGGTGCCGGATGAATTGATTCCGGTAAAGACAATTTCCTTTGAACACGTTTATTTTTCATACAACAATGATGATAACTACGTGTTAAAAGATATTAACTTTACTATACACGGCGGCGACTTTATCGGCATTGCCGGTCCTTCGGGTGGTGGGAAGTCGACGCTGATGAGTTTGCTGATGGGATTTTACCGACCTACGAAGGGGTCCATTCGCATTAACGGCTATGACATTGCCGACTATGCACCGGCCGTAATTCGTGAGATAATGGGATATGTATTTCAAGATAGTCACTTGTTTAAAGGAACGATTCGTGAGAATATAACATTATATGATACGGGCATAAAGGATTCGGATATTCAAAAGGCTACCGAACAGGCGCATTTGCATCATCTTATCGAACGGTTGCCCAATGGCTATGACACGCCGGTAGGATATTTGGGATCCTTGCTGTCGACAGGACAAAAGCAACTACTAGCATTGGCCCGTGTATTGGTGCGGGCGCGCAGCATTCTTATTTTTGATGAAGCGACGGCGAATATCGACAGTCATACCGAAGGGCTGATTCAGGAGTCGATAACACGTATTCGCGGTGAAAAAACAATCATCAGTATTGCACATCGCTTATCGACTATCCGCGGTGCCGATTGTATTTATATTATTGAAAACGGAGAAATTTTAGAGCGGGGAACTTACGAGAATTTGATGAGCACCAAAGGAGTTTTCTATACATTATGGACGACGCAATTGCGCAATGCGTAGATGATTGTATGAAGGGCATGGAGTAAGTATGGAATATATACAGTCTAAAGATAACGGAACGGTGAAGCATATTGCTTCGTTACAACGAAAAAAGTTTCGGCGACAATATAAAGAATATATCGTAGAAGGCTGGCGGTCTGTTTTGGATGTGCTGCCAACAGGGCAAGTTAAACTGATTGCCATATCCGACGAAGTTAACGATGAAGAGGTGCAAGCTATGGTAGACGCGGCACATGACGCACAGTGCCGCATAGTACGTGTCGTTGCCGGATTGTATCACACGTTGGAAGAAACGGAAAACGGGCAAGGGGTATTGGCTGTAGTGGCGCAGCAGTCGTCAGATATTTCTATGTTCCGACCGGATGCATGCAGTCTACTTATTGATGAGGTACAGGATCCCGGAAATTTGGGAACAATTTTACGAACGGCGTTGGCCGCTGGGGTGACGCAGATTTTGTTAACCAAGGGGTGTGTGGATCCGTATAATGCGAAGACCGTTCGCAGTACGATGAGTGCATTAAGCAAGGTAACCTTGTTTGAACAAGTGACGGTAGAGGATATTAAATCACTTTGCACAACACATCATTTAACTGTATATGCCACTGCGTTAGATGAAGCAGAGCCATATCGTGCAGTCGATTATAAAACGCCGGTGTTACTTATGATGGGAAATGAAGGACGCGGCGTAAGCGACGAGTTCTTTGCATTGGCACATCGGCGTATTACTATTCCTATGTATGGCCCCATTGAATCGTTAAACCTGGCAGTGGCTACGGGACTGTGCCTATTTGCTATCAGAGAATCCATAGAGGAAAGGAAGCGTATGGGATGAAGGATGAAAGCATAGAAGCTATCTTGGCGGCTGTCAAGGAAGGTGATTTGTCGATCGAAGCGGCGAAGCAGCAACTGATGATGCCAAAAGAAATACATTTGGAAGGTGCTGTCCTTGATTTGCAGCGCGCGTCCAGACAAGGTTTTCCGGAGGTAGTATACTGCGAAGGCAAAACAGACGAGCAATGTGTGACTATCTTTAAGGCTCTTAATGAACGTTATAATACATTTATGGGAACGCGAGCACGACCGGTTCTTTATGAGCTGTTGAAAGATGAAATCCCGGATATTCGCTACGATGAAAGCAGTCGTATTTTGTATGTGCAGCGCAATACACGTAATGTAAACGGAGACAGAGTGATTGCTGTAGTCACTGCAGGAACCAGTGATATTCCGGTAGCGGAGGAAGCTGCCTTGACGGCAGAGCTTATGGGGAATACGGTACGCCGCGTATATGATGTGGGCGTAGCCGGTATTCATCGCCTGTTCAATAGATTGGATGATATTACATCGGCTAATGTGGTTATTGTCGTAGCCGGTATGGAAGGTGCGCTGGCCAGTGTGGTAGGAGGTCTTGTGACCAAGCCGGTTATTGCCGTACCAACCAGCGTAGGATACGGAGCCAGTTTTAAAGGCATGACGGCACTGCTGGCCATGCTTAATTCCTGCGCCGCCGGTGTAGGTGTTGTTAATATCGATAATGGTTTCGGTGCGGGGCGTATGGCTCATGTTATAAACAGCTGCCGATAATGCTGTGAAGATACGTTTGTCGGCATTGGCTATTGTAATAGAAATGTATCTGACCGTATTGGCTGCCAGATAATTTCATCGGTGACCGTTGTGTAATTTAATAGGTGGATTATAGGATGACCGCTCGTCTTGGGATGGGCGGTTTCATTGTAATCTGTTAAAATTATCCGTATGCTATGATAATAGTTTATAAAAGAAAAGGATGTGTACCCATGATGAGTGATACGAGTAAAGATGCCTTAATCAAGATGGAAGCCAATATAGACAACATGAACCCGGAACAATACGGCGGTCTATTGGATCGTTACTTACAAGCAGGTGCAAATGATGCATGGATGACACCGATTATTATGAAAAAAGGACGACCGGCGATTATGCTAAGCATTTTATGTCGCAAGGAATTACTGGATACTATGCGTGATATTACGTTTCGACACACCACGACAATCGGTATGCGGTATACCCCGTATGAGCGCTTTGTATGTGAAAGGGAGTTTCGCACCGTTACATTAGGTCACGATGTGGTGCATGTGAAGGAAGCATTTTGGCAAGGAAAGCGCGTTAATATATCGCTTGAATACGAAGATTTAGCAGCTATCGCCGAAAAAGAAGATAAACCGATAAAAGAAATCGAAAAAAAGGTATGGCGTTTATTGTCGTTATAGTGTACAATTATCCAGTGTTGTATATAAGAGGTGGACAGGCTGTCGATACAACAAAGACATACTTTGTTACAGCCGATCTTCTATAAGAAAATAAAAATATACAAAGTTATTTGCAAAGATATATTGCCAATTCTGTTTGTGTTTGATAGAATAACATATATCCTCTTTGAATGAACAAAGATAGAGGAGGCATTAGCATGAATCATTCTAAGCTTATTGTAAATGCCGATGATTTCGGTCTTCACAGCAGTGTTAACAAAGCTATTGTTGAAGGACATCGGCGAGGAATTATTACAAGTACATCATTGTTGGCTTCCGGAGATGCTTTTGATGAAGCAGTGGAGTTGGTTAAGGAAGTGCCTACGCTGGGTATTGGTATACACACGGCATTAGTCGGTGGACTGCGTCCGGTGTGTGCACCGGAAGAGGTTCCCTCCTTGTTAGTTAACGGACGTTTTCCCGACACCTATACAACATTTATGAAGCGTGTAGCCGAAGGTCTTGTTAATTTTAATGAAGTACATCGGGAGTTGGAGGCACAATGCAAGCGTATCGTTGATACGGGATTGAGGATAACTCATATTGACGGACATCAACATTTACATGTATTGCCGCAGGTGGCACCTATGATCGCGGAGTTGGCTGCTAAGTATGGTGTGTCCCGAGTGCGAGTACCGTCGGAACAACGACTTTTCATGAATGGTATCAAGGATTGGGGGCGCTATGCCGGAAAACTGACGTTGACGGAAATGGCCGAACGGGCACGTCGTACCTTTAATCGGTTTGGTTTACGCTCTACCGTATATTTTTGGGGTATGATGGCCGGAGGTCAGTTGAATGAGGAGCGTTTGGTAACAATCATAGATAAAGTGACCTCCTTGCCGGGAACGCATGAGATTATGACACATCCCGGTATGGACGCAGATATACTAGGACATCGCTTTAATTGGGGCTATCATTGGGATGATGAGCTGGCAGCTATGTGCAGCGCTCGTTGTCGTGCCCGTCTTAACACGTGCGGTGTGGAATTAATAACGTATGGAGAATTGGAATGAATAAAGTAGCCAAGCGAGGTTGTATACTCGGTGGCGTGTTGGTGTGCATTTCTGTAATTACTATTTATGCAACGGTTGATATCAATTCTCTAAAAACATTGGGTACGTTCAATTGGGAATCGCTGTTATTTGCTGCTATAGCGTTGGCTATAGGTATGTATTTTGATGGCTTGCGATTACAGCGGTTAGTAAAAATCGGTGGATATTCCTTGCCGTTGCCGGCGGTGCTCCGTGTTATTTTCGGCAATTATTTTATGGCGATGTTGACACCGGGAGCCAGCGGTGGTGCAGTAGCACAGGTATTAATACTAAAAAGCTACGGCGTGCCGGTAATGAAGGGTGCTCCGATTGTTTTGATACGTACTGTATTTTCAATTTTATTTTTGGTAGTTATGCTGCCCATTATATTTATTTATGATGCTATATCCATACCCTATATTTCGAAGGAGGCCTTAGTGCGCATTTCGTTTGTGTTGATGGTATGTGCTATTGCCGGTTTATACATATTGCAAACAAATCTAATGAAGCAATTGGTATACCGGTTGGCTACCATGACAGGGCGAGGATCTCCAAAGGGATGGTTGGCTAAGCTATCAGAATTGAATGAAGGATTTAGCCTAATTTATGCTAAGCCGTGGCAATCATTGTTAGTGTTTGTCGAATCCGGTGCAAGTCTATTGTTCTTATATGCCATAGCACCGGCATTGATGGTGGCGTTTACGCATCAAATTGATATAATCGCGATTTTAAATCGTATGATATTGTTAAATTTAATCCTTTATTTTGCACCGACACCCGGGGGGACAGGTGTGGCGGAAGGATTATTCATATATTTGTTTACGGCGTATTTACCTGTCGGGACAGTTGGGTTAGTGGCTGTAGGTTGGCGTATTGTAGCGGAGTATATACCCTTTTTTATCGGTATGTATTCAGTCTTTACCCTGTACGGCCGTCAATTCGTGGCGGGGACAATTACGGACGCCGGAAGTGCAGATCATTCGTAAGAAAGTGGAGGAACGAGTATGGCAAAGCAAAAGAAAGACAAATTTTACTTAGTTCAGGAGGATATTCTTCCGGAAGCAATTAAGAAAACCATTAAAGTTAAGGAAATTTTAAAGCTCGGTGAAGTGCGTACCATTAACGAAGCCGTGGAAATGATGGACTTAAGCCGTTCCGCATACTACAAGTACAAGGATTACGTATTCCCGTTCTATGAAATTGCGCAGGGAAAAATTGTGTCCATTACGATTTCCATGTCTAATGAATCCGGCATGCTTTCCAGCATTCTTCGTGCTATTGCGGAAGCAAACGGTAGTATTTTGACAATCAATCAGGATATTCCGTTGCAGGGAATTGCAAATGTAAGCATCGCTTTTGAAACGAAAGATATGCGTGGTTCTTTGGAGGATTTGCTCAACGGCATTCGCTCTATGCGCGGTATCATTCGTGTTGAAATTTTAGGTCAAGCGTAAATAGTGAGCAGTACTTTGATGATGTGTAACCATCATGAGTACATTTACGACGTAGAGGCCCCGACCGGAACCGGCCGGGGTTTCTATGTATATAAAATTGTAAAAGAAGAGAGAGGTTTTGTATATGAAAGAAGTCGAGGTAGCTCTGTTAGGATTCGGTACGGTGGGAAGCGGAACGTTTTCGTTGTTGCAGACTAATGCCGAATTGATTGAAAATCGATTGGGGGTACGCCCTCATGTATCTAAAATTTATGTTCGTAACCCACAGAAGTATACGGATGTTACATTGCCGGAAGGAACGGTATTTACCGATTCGGTAGACGATGTATTGGGGGATGAAACGATTCGTATTGTTGTTGAAGTTATGGGGGGAACTACATTTGCCAGAGAATGCGTGGAAAAGGCACTTAAGGCTGGGAAAAATGTAGTGACTGCCAATAAAGATTTGCTGGCAGAGGCAGGACCATATTTGTTGGATTTAGCTTCCAAAAACGGAGTAGACTTACGATATGAAGCCAGCGTATTAGGTGGCATTCCTATTATTCGCACATTATATGATTCCCTGGGTGGTAACAAGATTAGCGAGCTCGTAGGGATCATGAACGGTACGACAAATTTTATTTTGTCTAAAATGACCGAAGATGGTAGTAACTATGATGAAGTATTGGCAGAAGCGCAGGCGTTAGGATATGCGGAGGCGGACCCCACAGCTGACGTAGAAGGGCTTGATGCCGCACGTAAGCTGGCTATCCTGTCATCAATTGCATTTAATCGCCGCATATTCTTTGAAGATGTGCATGTGGAAGGGATTACTAAAATTGACTCTACCGATATTGCCTTCGGCAAGGAATTCGGATATACGATCAAGCTATTAGGTATTGCGAAGGAAACGAAAAAAGGTCTTTCCTTAAACGTGCATCCTGCATTTATTTCCCAGCAACATCCGTTGGCAGCGGTACGTGGTTCGTACAATGCGCTATATGTAAAGGGGAATGGTATTGATGATGCTATGTTTTACGGTCGCGGCGCCGGTAGTTTACCTACGGGCAGTTCCGTAGTCAGCGATATTATGGAAGTAACCAAAAATGAAGCGGCACAGGCTACGGGAAAATTGACGCCGTTCTTTTACCCGGATAAGAATCTGTATGCATCGGGCAAAATCGAATCATCGTATTATATGCGTCTCTTAGTCGATAACTCTACCGGTGTATTGGCTAAGGTAGCATCTAAATTAGCGGAGCAACGCATTTCCGTTCAAGCGGTTATTCAACGTAATGAGGATGCACAAACAGCTACCTTGGCCATCGTCACATCTATCTGCCCGCGTTCGTACATCCTGAATGTTATTAATGCATTTAATAAATTGCGTGTAGTCAAGGAAGTCGGCAGTGTCATCCGCATTATGGCGGACTAGGAGGAATTATGATGTCTATCGCTGTTAGAGTGCCTGCTACCAGTGCAAACTGCGGGCCCGGATTCGATTCGTTGGGGTTGGCGCTGGCCATGTACAATACATTTACATTTACACCGATGGAGGGTGCTGATATATACAGCTATACCTTTCAAGGATTAGGTGCCGATATATTGGAGCAAGAAAATCCGGAAGATAACTTGATCGGCGAATCTATGAAGAAGTTGTTTGCCGTCGTAGGTGAGGAAGGTGTGTTCGGACGCATCGATGTGTCGATTGCCATTCCTCCGGCACGCGGTTTGGGCAGTAGCTCTACTGCTATCGTGGCTGGTTTAATGCTGGCGAATCGATTAGTTAAAAAGCCACTCAGTAAGGAGGCTATGTTGGAGCTTGCCAACGAAATGGAAGGGCATCCGGATAATGTAGCACCGGCTTTATTGGGGGATTTGATTTGTGCTGTTCAGGATGGAGCGGCAGGGCTTTGCTATGGAAAGATTTCGGTACCGGATTCCTTGCGCTTTGCCGTAGTCGTGCCGGATGTGTTGGTATCAACCGAGTATGCACGCAGTGTATTACCTACGCAGATTGCTCATAAAAAAGCAGTAGCCAATGTAGGGCGAGCTGCTTTATTGGTTACAGCCTTGCAACAAAACAAGCCTGAACTGTTGGCTGTGGCTTTGGAGGATATGCTTCATGTGCCGTACCGTAAGGAATTAATCCCTTGTTGCGATGAGGTTTTTGAAGCAGCACGGGAAGCCGGCGCTTACGGAAGTACTATCAGCGGTTCCGGATCGACATTGATTGCCTATTGCAACGAATCCACGGCTCATCAGGTAGTAGAGGCTATGGTACAAGTATTTTTGCGAAACGGTATTGAGTGTATAGGGGAAGTGCTTACGGCAGATGAAAACGGCGCCGATTATATTTAATCGGCTGCCGTTACAGGCTCCTTGTTTTTGAAAAAAATTTTTCAAAAAATTCATAACGTTTTCATAGATTTTGTGATATAATAATTTCATCGGGACGTAGCTCAGTTTGGTAGAGCGCTACCTTGGGGTGGTAGAGGTCGCAAGTTCAAATCTTGTCGTTCCGACCATTTTTATATTACGAACAAAAGAAATGAGGCAAAGAAACAAATGAACAATGTAAAGACGGCTGTGTTGCTAGCATTGATGACGGCGTTGTTAATGGTAATCGGGCAGTTTGTCGGCGGCAGAGGTGGTTTGATTACTATGTTTGTCGTTTCCATGGGGATTAACTTCTTCAGCTATTGGAACAGTGATAAGGTTGTTTTGAGTATGTATGATGCTAAGCAAATCAGCGAGGCTAACAATCCTAATTTGTATCACATGGTACAGCGGTTGGCCAAGAACGGTGGTTTGCCTATGCCTAAGGTATACATCATCAATTCGCAGGTTCCTAATGCATTTGCAACCGGTCGTAATCCGGAGCATGCTGCAGTGGCTGTTACAACGGGAATCATGGATTTACTTACGGATGATGAAATTGAAGGTGTTTTGGGCCATGAGCTGACGCATGTTAAACATCGCGACACGCTTATTAGTACGATTGCTGCCGGTATGGCCGGTGTGATCAGTATGGTGGCAAACATGCTTCAATTTTTTGCTATATTCGGACGAAGTGATGACCGTGAAGAAGGAGCCAATCCGATTGCTATGATTGCAACGATTATTCTTGCTCCTTTAGCTGCAGCACTGATTCAGATGGCTATATCCCGTTCTCGTGAATATTTAGCCGATGAAGGCGGTGCCTATATGAGTGGCAAACCATTGGCGTTAGCATCCGCATTGGCTAAGATTGAACATTACTCTAAATACGGCACGCTGCCGCAGGTAAGTACTTCACAGGCAGAAGCGACAGCACATATGTTTATTATTAATCCGTTGGGGAGTTTACGTTCTTTTTCGGCATCGCTTTTCAGTACGCATCCACGCACGATGGATCGTATAGCGCGATTAAAAGAACTGGCTCAGCGCATGCGTTAGGAGGATGACGGCATGGAACACACATTGGTTTTGGTTAAACCGGATGGAGTACGGCGCAATCTTTGCGGTACTATATTGGCACGCTATGAGGCAAAGGGCTTGACAATTAGCGCGTTAAAGCTTATGCAGGTACCTCGCGAATTAGCGAAAAAACATTATGCGGAACATGCGGAGAAACCGTTCTTCGGAGAATTGGTTGACTTTATTACGTCCGGTCCGGTGTTGGCAATGATTTTGAGCGGTGAAAACGCAGTGGCTGCGGTTCGGCAACTCAATGGCGCTACGAATCCGTTGGAAGCTGTACCGGGGAGCATTCGCGGTGACTTTGGTCTTGCCATTAATGAAAATGTGGTTCATGCGTCCGATGCGGTTGCTACCGCACAGCGTGAAATAGCTCTTTGGTTTCCGGAATTCACGGAGTAATACGTACCAAAGACGTTGTGATTAGGAGGGATGACCTATGGCTTCTAATGTATATACTAAAACAGGTGATAAAGGTTCCACCAGTCTTTATACAGGTGAACGTGTTCGCAAATCATCGCTTCGTGTTGATGCATACGGCACTATCGATGAATTGCAATCATGTCTCGGTGTGGCAAGAGCTTTTTCCGAGCATGAAGATATTCAGCAGGTTATCTACAATATAGAAAAAAACTTGTGGTTGCTGATGGCAGACATTGCCAGCATGGGGAAAGAGCCTAATATTACGGAAGATAATATTACCGAGCTGGAACACATCATTGATAGCTATGAAGCTAAGATGGAACCGCTTACTAAATTTATTGTTCCCGGTGATAAGAAGAGCTCTGCGTTGCTCCATCAGTGCCGCACGGTAACCCGTCGTGCCGAACGTGCGTTGTGGCGTGTCGTTGATAATGATGAACCGGTGCATGCCGTAGATATTCGCTATTTGAATCGCTTGTCCGATTGTTGCTACATGTTGGCACGGGCAGAGTTCGAATTGTAAAAAAGTAATCACATACGGAAGATATCATTGTATAGTGAAAATAAAAAGCTATGGCTGTTTATACGGCCATAGCTTTTTTGTTTCGGTGTTGCATTATTACTTGCTTAACACATCTTCCGGGCTGGGGTAGAAGAAGAAGAGGGTATTAATTTCATATTGGAATTTTTCTCTGATTTTAGCGGATAATAAGGTTTCAAATTGAATGATGTCATCGGAACTCATCACACCGTCTTCTACCAAAACGGTCAGTTGTGGCTCCACTTCGGGTGCTCCTTCAGGTAATGCTTCCGGCGGAAGGGGAATAGAGACAATAAGACGGGCGCTGGCTAAATAATTATTGTTTTGATCGGTAACCATCATGCGATAAGTATTCTCCCATAAGGTAGCCATCATTTTTACAGTTACATTTGTTAATTCCATAGATCTTCTCCTTAACGGCTCTCTGCATGTAATCAGTAACAATTGTGATATGAACAGTCTTCATGATTAGGGGTGGCAGGGAGCCTTGATTTAGGTTTATAATAGTACGTGCATGTATTATAATACTCAAAATGAGTAAGCTTGTACAGACGATAGGTAGATTTTATGAGTAAGATTATTTTATGTACTGGCGGGGCACGCAGTGGCAAAAGTGAATTTGCAGAGCGTTTGATTACCGCCAAAAAAGGAAACTATGTATATGTAGCTACCGGTCAAGCCTTTGATGATGAAATGCGCGACCGCATCGCTCGACATCGAAAGCGCCGTGGTACGCAATGGAAAACCTTTGAAGTACCGACGGATTTACCGGCAGTTTGGTCAAAGATACTACACAGCGGCGAACGCATTCTTGTCGATTGTCTTACGATGTATTGCACCAATGCCATGTTGGCGGCCGGTGATTTAGAAACACAGGAAGACTATAATCGATTGGAAGCACAGGTACTGCAGGATATAAAACAAGTATTGACTGCCACAAGGACCGTCAACGATTGTACGGTGGTATTTGTTACTAATGAATTAGGATTGGGTGTAGTCCCGGAAAATCGATTGGCACGACTGTTTCGCGATTTGGCAGGCAAGGTAAATCAAACCGTGGCCGAAGAAGCAGATCATGTGTATATGACTCTCAGTGGTATCAGCATAGATATAAAAGCGTTGGAGGTAGATGTAAATGGCTAAGAAGCTCATGTTTCAGGGCACTAGTTCAAATGTAGGAAAAAGTATTTTAACAACGGCGCTATGTCGTATTTTTTATCGTCGCGGTTTAAAGACGGTTCCTTTTAAGGCACAGAACATGGCTTTAAATTCCTATGTCACTAAATGGGGCGATGAAATCGGTCGTGCGCAGGTGGCACAGGCAGAAGCTGCCGGTATAGATCCTATTGTACAGATGAATCCCGTACTTTTAAAACCTACGGGGAATCAATCGTCGCAGGTGGTGCTTATGGGGAAACCGGTAGGTGTATACAGCGCCAAGGAATATCATACACACTACTCGCTGACGGCGTTGGATAAGGTCAAAGAGAGTTTGGCCTTCCTTGATGACAATTACGATATGATTGTTATTGAAGGGGCAGGCAGTCCGGCCGAAGTAAATTTGAAGGCGAATGATATTGTCAATATGCGGGTGGCTAAAATGGCAAATGCACCGGTTATGCTCATCGCTGACATCGACCGCGGCGGGGCCATTGCTTCCGTAGTGGGGACGTTGGAATTGCTGGAACCGGATGAACGGGCGTTGGTAAAAGGAATTGTAATTAATAAATTCCGTGGTGATGTAACCTTGTTGCAGCCGGCATTGGATTTTATTGAAGAAAAGACCGGTGTTAAAGTGGTTGGTGTTATTCCGGCAATTAATCGATTGGATATTGATGAAGAGGATTCGGTTGCTCTGGAATATAAGCACACGGCAACGAATCGGGATATACAGATTGCTGTTATTCAAACGCCGAAGATTTCCAATTTTACCGATTTTGATGCATTGGCCTATGAACCGGATGTAGCCGTACGTTTCGTTAAACCGGGAGAGCCTATCGGTACACCTGATTTGGTGGTTCTCCCCGGATCTAAAAATACAATCGCTGATTTAACCTATCTGTATGAACAGGGCTATGCAGACGAGATTAAAGCATTGGCCGCTAGCGGCGTACCGGTACTGGGCGTATGCGGCGGTAACCAGATGTTGGGAACCGTGATTTACGATCCGGAACATATGGAAGGCGATGTGGATGAAATGAAAGGTCTCGGTTTGTTGCCAACGGCTACGACAATGAAGGGGACAAAGACAACACATCAAGTAGAATTCGATGCAAAAGAATTGATGTTCCTCGGCGAACCTTACAGCGGTACGGGTCTTAGAGGCTATGAAATTCATATGGGGGATACGGTTCCTACCGGTGAAGCGACGCGTTGTTTTAACATTAAGACGAGAAGCGAACAGCCGGTGGATGTTATCGACGGTTTTATTACGACGGACGGCAATGTGATGGGCACATATATTCACGGTATTCTTGACAATGACGGCTTGCGTCGCCATATTATCAATGGGTTGCGCAAACGAAAAGGTTTGGAACTATTACCGGAAGTATTCCATTACTTTGAACATAAAAATGCCTCCTACGATCGCCTGGCAGATATTGTAGAAAAGCATCTTGATATGGACTACATTGATAGAATTGTGGGGCTGAAGTAATGGAGTGGTTTACAATTAATGCCTACTATTTTATTCCTTTGTGGGCATTCTTGTTGGATTGTCTTGTCGGCGATCCTCGGTCCTCGTGGCATCCCGTTGTTCTTATCGGACGCGTTATTAGTTTTTACGAGAAGCTGTTATACCATGCAGAAGATTCGCCGGAGCGTAAATTACTGTGCGGAGGGGCTACAGTTATACTTACGCTGATTACGGTAACAGGCGTCGCCCTTTTGCTGCTAATGTTGGCCGGCTCTATTCATTTCTGGGTTGCCTATGTATTGGAAATACTCATTGTGTACATTACCATTAGCCCTCGTTCATTGGCGGAGGCCGGTGCCGAGTTGGCCGGTTTGTTGGCACGTAAACAATTAGCTAAAGCACGTCAGCGTGTAGGCTGGATAGTGGGGCGCGATACGACGGAACTTGACGAAAGTGAGATTACGCGAGCTACTATCGAGACGATTGCGGAAAATACCGTGGATGGTATTGTATCTCCACTGTTGTTTTTCGGGTTCTTCGGCCCTTTGGGAGCCTTATTCTATCGGACGGCTAACACGATGGACTCTATGCTGGGATACAAGAATGAAAGATATTTGTATTTTGGTAGAGCTGCTGCACGATTCGATGATGTAGTTAACTTTATTCCGGCGCGGATTACTTTATTTTTATACTTGGTCGCTGCATTGATTACGGGACATGATGCGAAAAATGCGTGGCGTATTGCTAAGCGTGATGCAGCCAAGCATCCAAGCCCTAACGGCGGCTACGCAGAAGCACCGGTGGCCGGAGCACTTCATATACGTTTAGGTGGTTTTAATAAATATGGTGATACCATGACATTCCGCGCATATATGGGAGATGCGGATATTCCCATGCGCGGTATTCACATTAAGAAGACAATCGGCATGATGTATATTTGCACGATATTGGCCGTGATTACGGCTACGATAATTTCAAGAGTAGTGGTGATGATATGAATGCATTTTTTATAGGCCTTCAATTTTTGACGCGTCTAAAATTAGTAAATCAAACGGAATGGACTATGGAAAGCTTTGGCCGCAGCGTACTGTTTTTTCCTTGGGTTGGCGCCGTTATCGGTGGCTGCATGGCTTTGGTATATATGCTGTTGGGGGGCTGTCTGGATCCGTCATTGATGGCATTGCTGTTGGTTGTATTTGAGTTTTTGTTTACCGGTGGTCTTCATGCGGACGGATTTATGGATACCTGTGATGGTTTGTTTTCTGGAAGGGATCGAGAACGTAAACTGGAGATTATGAAAGATAGTCGTGTCGGATCCAACGGTGTGGTCGGCTTTGTGTTCCTGACAGCTTTAAAATGGCAGCTATTAACGCATATTCCGGCGGAAAGTATGATACCGGTATTGCTTTGTATGCCTATACTCAGCCGTTATTCTTTGGTACTCAGCATTCGTCTGTTCCGCTATGCCCGGCCGGAAGGAATGGGAAAGGCCTTTGCCGTATATTCACCATCATACACATTGTTGGTGGCAACGATATTTGCATTGCTACCAACATTTCTCTTTACGTGGGATTATGTCTTGTTTCTAGGATTGACGATAGGTATAAATCTTATTTTAAATGCATATATTTCTAAGCATTTAGGCGGTGTTACCGGTGATACCTACGGTTTTGTTGTAGAATCAACGGAAATTATATTACTCTTTATCGCTGTAGTATTAATAGCTGTTGGTGGACCCTTCGCATCGTAGTAAGGCGATTAAGAGTAAATGATGTATAGTAATAAATAGGAGGAAAGAGGTATGGCCTATTTTGTGCGTGCCCCCGGAACCTGTGGTGAATTTATTCAAGGTTCTATCGATGGACACCCTTTTTTGGTGACCTGCCCGATTAATCGGTATTCGTATGCTATCAGTAAGGTAGCACAGCCGTTCCCCCATATGTTTTGTTCGTTACAACCAAAAGCGGCATTGGCTCGAAAGAGGGTTCTCGATTTGCTTCGTGTTCCCGTTGTTTCGGGCCATTCCGTATATACACGATCTGAAATTCCCCAGGGAAAAGGAATGGCTTCCAGCAGTGCCGATATTGGTGCTACGGCTATGGCAACCGGGTTAGCACATGGACATCGGTTGACATTAGATGAGCTTGCGACGATTTGCTTATCAATCGAACCCAGTGATGCTTCCTTTTATCCGGGGATTGTTCAGTTTGACTATATTCACGGTACGATGGCAAATCCGTTAGGGCATTGTCCGCCGCTGAAAATTATTATTTTTGATGAAGGGGGCAGCGTGGACACATTGACTTTTAATGCCCGCGCTGATTTGCGTACTTTAATTGCCGAAAAAGAAGAGCTTATAAAAGAAGCACTCCATCTCTTTAAAGAGGGAATAGCTATGCACGATATCTCCCTTATCGGACAAGCGGCCACTATCAGTTCGTTTGCCAATCAGCGTATTTTACCTAAGCAAAGCTTATACACTTTACATGAAATCGGCGATCAATTCCATAGTGTAGGTACGATTATTGCACATAGCGGAACTATTATCGGACTGCTGTTTCCCATTGATTTCAGCGGTGAAGAGGCATGCATTGCCGAAGTGAAAGCAACCGTACCTCATGTGCGTTACTTGGATACCGTAGAGACGACAAATGAAGGTATTACATTTATGAAACGTTAAACATGGCTTTTGAGGAGGCAAGGATGGAAAGAAAAAACATACACGGCGGTAATATTTATAAATTTGCTGCGGCCAAGGGTATTGTACCGTCGTCCGTTGTTGACTTCAGTGCCAATATCAATCCGTTGGGAATGAGTGCTGTTGCCAAAGAAGCATTGCTCGCAGGGGTTGATGGTTGTATTCACTATCCCGATCCGGGCGAGGAATCATTGCGCCGTGTGGCTGCCAACGTATTTGGTGTGTCGGCGGATATGATTTATTTCGGTAACGGTGCAGCAGAGCTTTTATATGCGCTGACACGACTTCATACTTTGCGGAAAGCTTATGTGCCGGAACCCGGTTTTTCGGAATACCGTGAAGCCGCCGGTACAGCGGGACTGACTGTTGTCGGGTATGCCATGAAAAAAGAAAGCTGCAAGCAAGGCTATCGATTTACGCCGGACTACGAGTACCTGGAAAAACAACTGACGGAAGAAAGGGAGCCGGTGATTGTATTTTTAGGTAACCCAAACAATCCGGACGGAAGCTTGGTACAACCGGAAGAAGTACTACGCTTAGCAAAAGCAGCGACTAAGACAAACAGCTTGATTATGGTGGATGAGTCATTTATAGAATTTACCGATAGTAGCACATCTATGCGATCGTATATTACTACGCAGCCGCAACTGGTGGTATTGCATTCGTTGACAAAATTTTATGCTATACCGGGCTTGCGCTTGGGTATGCTTTTTTATGGCGGCCGGGCACATCGTGATGAGCTGACATCCTATATCCCCGCTTGGTCGGTGAATCATTTGGCACAATGTTACGGACAGGCAGCATTACTGGACACACGCTATCAAGAATTATCGCGTACCACAGTAATGACTGAAAAAGAATATTTGCATGATGCATTCAATGCCTTTCCTTTTATTAAAACGAGTCACCCCAGTGTTAACTTCATGCTTTGCCGCTGGCTGCCCACAACACCGCCCATCTATGATATAATAGAGTATCTGGCCGACAAAGCGGTACTTATACGCGATTGTGCTGCGTATGAAGGACTCGGGACGGGATGGTTTCGAGTGGCCGTTAAGGACAGAGATGCTAATAATTTACTCATTCATTATATAAAGGAGTTTGCCTATGAACACAATTTATTTAGTACGACATGGACAGACTGAATGGAATTCGATTGGACGATATCAGGGGAATACGGACATCCCTTTGAGTGAAGTAGGCATTGCCCAGGCAAAGGCATGTGCTGAAGCAATGGCTGATATTCATATAGACCGTATTATTTGCAGTGATTTGTCACGGGCAAAGGTAACAGCGGAAGCGATTCTTGGCAATCGGGACATCCCGTTTACCGTCGATGCACGATTACGTGAAATCAACTTCGGCCATTGGGAAGGATTGACTTACGATGAAATTCAGGCACGCTGGCCGGAAGCGGTACACACCATGTATTGCAGTCCGGAAAAAGTTAAAATTTCCGGGGGAGAATCCTTCTTTGAAGTTCAGCATCGTGCATGGAGTGCTTTAGAGGATGAAATGGAAAAGGCCACCGACGGAGAGACTATTCTCGTCGTAGCTCACGGCGGTACGAACAGAACACTTATCTGTAAAATGTTAAATCTATCGCTTCACTATGCATGGAATCTAAGCCAGGGCAATACTTCGATTAGTCGCGTTGATTTTTACGGTTTAACAGAAAATGACCACAATACGCTAAGCCTGCTAAATGATACGAAGCATTTGGCAAATGTTACAATCGGGTAAAATGTAGAGGTACAAGAAATATGCGAATTGATAAGTGGTTGGCTAATAAGGGACGGGGAAGTCGTAAAGAAGTGCATCGCCTGTTAAAACAAGGCGTGGTTACGGTGAATAATGTCGTAGTCACTGCTAAAGAAACGGCGATTGATCCCGAGAAGGATTGTGTGGCCGTCAATGGTGAGCCTGTTTCTTCGCAGACAATATATTACGTTAAATTGCACAAGCCCGCCGGTTACATCACGGCTGTAAAGGATTCGCGACCGACAGTGATGGATATTCTGCCGCAAGAATACGCATCTATGGGGGTTGTTCCTGTTGGACGTCTTGATAAGGATACGGAAGGGCTGTTGCTTCTTACCAATGATGGTCAGTGGGGACATAAAGTAATTAACGGACGCAAGTCGGTTCCCAAAGTGTATGCCTTTACATATGAAGGGATACTCAGTGAGGAAGGACTCCATAGAATTAGGACAGGAATCACATTGGGGGACGGTACGATATGTAAGCCTGCAGAGATTACGTTGCTGGATGACAATAGGGGACGCATCACAGTGGAAGAAGGAAAATATCATCAAGTGAAGCGGATGATAGGCGCTGCTGGAGGGACGATTACCTATCTCAAACGCTTATCGGTAGGAACGATTACGTTGTCAGGTATTGAAGAAGTCGGCCAATACGACTTTCTTACGGAAGAAGAGATAAGCCAGTTCAATATCAGTCTGTAAATTCATACACTATTTTATGTAGTCAAATGTATAAAATTGTGGTATTATAAAGTGAATTTATGACTAAAAGGAGTTTGACATGAATGGATTGACACGCTTGCAAGCGTTTTTGCGCAGCAATGCCTATGACGGTGTGTTACTCCTAAGTCCGACAAATTTAAACTATTTTGCCGGTTTTAGCGGAACCACGGCAGTTGCGTTTGTAACGCCTGTACAGGCATATATATTCACGGATAGTCGTTATACGGAACAAGCAAAAGAGCAATGTGAAGGATATACGGTTATTCAATATAGCACCACCGTATGGGACAGCCTACGGCAGGTAGTTGATGAAGAAGGTATTTCGCTGAAGACATGCGTCTTTGAAGGTGACTACGTTCCGGTTGATACATATACGGCGATAGCAGGAAAGCTAGATGGTACAAGCTTTGCATCTGCCAAGCTTGCTGCACTGCGTGCGGTAAAGAGGGAAGATGAATTGGGACTCATGCGGCGCGCCGCAGAAATTGCCGATGAAGCCTTTGCTGTATTGCTGACACAATTACGTCCGGGTATGACGGAAAACGAAGCCCGTATTATTTTAGAAAAGGAAATGCTGGTTCGCGGTTCATCGGAACCATCCTTTGCAACGATTGTTGCTTCGGGAAAGCGTTCCTGTATGCCCCACGGCGTGGCATCGGATAAGGTTATCGAAGAAGGTGACTTTGTTACCTTTGATTTCGGTGCTGTATATAAGGGATATCACTCGGATATTACTAGAACCATTGTAATGGGAAACGCATCCGATCTTCAAAAGAAGTTATATGATATTGTTCTGACCGCTCAGAAGAAAGGTGTTGCCGCCGTAAAGCCGGGACTGACAGGCAAGGCATTGGATGCCATTTGCCGGGATAGTATTGCTGAAGCCGGGTACGGTTCCTATTTTGAGCACGGCACCGGTCATGGTGTAGGTTTAGATATTCACGAACAACCGGTGGCGTCACCGCGTTCGGATTCAGTATTGGAACCGGGGATGGTTGTTACGATTGAACCTGGCGTATATATTCCAGGTGAAATCGGTCTTCGCATAGAAGATAGTGTTATCGTTACCAACGAGGGCTGTGAGATTCTCACAAAGACCCCGAAGGAATTAATAGAACTAGATGTTTAAACGGAGGGATTTAAATGATTTCCAGTAATGATTTTCGTCCAGGTGTGACTATCGAACTCGATGGTAACGTATGGCAGGTAGTTGACTTCCAACACGTTAAACCGGGTAAAGGGGCAGCCTTTGTTCGTTGTAAATTGAAGAACCTGCAGACCGGTGCTGTAGTAGAACGTACCTTCAATGCCGGTGAAAAAGTGCCGAAGGCACATGTGGATCGTCGTCGCATGCAGTACCTCTATGAAGCAGATGGTGCTTATACGTTCATGGATAACGAAACCTACGATCAGATTGAATTGAACGAAGAACAGTTAGGCGACGCTAAAAACTTCTTGCTCGAAAACATGGAAGCTACAATTATGTTCTTCCAAGGCATCGTTATCGGTATCGACTTGCCGGTAGCAGTAGAACTTCGTGTTGTTGAAACCGACCCGGGTATCCGTGGCGATACGGCTACAGGCGGTAACAAACCGGCTAAACTCGAAACAGGCTACGTTGTAAAAGTTCCGCTCTTTATTGAAGTGGATGATGTGCTTCGTATTGACACCAGAACCGGCCAGTACATCGAACGTGCATAATCGTAATATAAAAAGCATTTGTCTCCGGTACTTCGCCTAGGACAAATGCTTTTTTCTATCTGGAGGACGCGTTATGGCAGAAGAAAAAAAAGAGTTTTTCGAAGGATTGACTAAAATCAGTGAAGATATTTACAGTGCCTTGGCAGCTATAAAAGCAAAAGAGGTACGTGGTATTGCAGGCATGAGCAGTACTATCGGTGATGGTATTGCTAGCTTAGTAGGTATCAAAAACGATGATGAAGGCGTTCATATCGAGCTTTCCGACGAAGGACGTCTGACGGTAGATTTGTATGTTATCGTACACTATGGTTATCGCATTCCGGATTTAGCGTTGCGATTGCAGGAACATGTAAAATCCGGTATTGAGGAAGATACGGAAACACCGGTAGACGGAGTCAACGTATTTATTCAAGGAATTATCTTTGAAGATGAAGTCGTAACTGCTACAGGTGGTGCGAAGGAGGTACATCATGGAGAAGGAAGCAACGAATGAAAGCAATCGTGTAGAAATATCCGATGCGGTGATTTTAGACATTGCTTGGCGTGCTATTGCGGGAACACCGGGATTTCATTCTATGAGCAGTCGTTTTTATGATGGTGTTATGGATGAGTTATCCAAAAATTTCGGTCAAAAACGTATTGCCGGAATGAATGTAAAACATAAAAAAGAATGTCTGGAGATCAATATTTATATCAATGTTTGGTACGGCACCAAAATGGGGGATATGGCTCGTGAATTACGCAGTACCATACGCGAACAAATGAAGCTTATGCTCGATTTGGACAATGTACGAGTTGATGTACATTTTGAAAATATTTACGTACAAGGTGAAGAGAAAGTGGTTGACGCAGATAAGGAGTCTCTCGATGAAACAGAAGAATAATCGCCATCAGGCGCGTTTATATGCATTTCAAAATTTATATGCTTTGGAATTTCATGAAGGCGCAACCAGAATTCAGTTTCCTGAAGGCGAAGTTGAAGAAAATTTAGACAAGAACTATGCACAGACATTGATTGAAGGAGTGCGATCTTCATTGGCGGATATTGATGCCGTGATTCAGGCACATTCGGCAAAACGCAAGGTAGAACGATTAGCCGGTGTGGACAGAAATATTTTGCGCATGGCGATTTGGGAAATGACAATGTCCGACGAAAAGCTGGCACCGGGTATTGTTATTAACGAGGCGGTAACACTGGCCAAAGAATATGCCGGTGAAAATACGTATAAATTTATCCATGCCGTTCTTGATGCTGTAGCAAAGGAACAGCGATAGGAGGCATAGGACAATGGAAAAAGAGAAAGCCTATTTTCTCGGCATTGATACCAGTTGCTATACTACGTCTTGTGCTGTCGTTGATGAAGAGGGAACTATTGTCAGCGAATCTAGGCGTTTATTATCGGTCAAACCGGGGGCGCGGGGATTACAGCAATCAAACATGGTATTTCAGCATACCCGTGCGCTTCCCGAACTTATAGAGAGTTTAACAATTCCCGGTCCTGTTGCGGCTGTCGGGGTCAGTGCGTTTCCGCGTCGTGAAGAAGGATCTTACATGCCGGCATTTCTTGTCGGTTACGGACAGGGGCGCACGCTGAGTACGCTGCTGTCTTGTCCGCTATACACGTTCTCACATCAGGAAAATCATATGCTGGCAGCTTTGCGTTTAGATGGTGAGATAGGAGATGAACCTTTTTACGGATTACATGTATCCGGCGGCACAACAGAACTTATATATTGTATACCGCAGTCTGACGGGACGATGGAAACTACATTGTGTGGCGGTACCATGGATTTACACGGCGGTCAATTCGTCGATCGCGTAGGTGTGGCATTGGGCTTGTCCTTTCCGGCAGGTCCGGCATTGGAGCGCTTGGCAGAGACCGCAGACAGTGAAGAACGACTACCGGTAGCTGTCAAAGAAGGTCGCATCAGTTTTGGCGGCCCTTGCAGTGAAGCTATGAGACGCATTGAGCGTGGTGTAAATTCGGCGGTATTGGCGAAAGGCATTTTTACATGTATAGGACAGTCCTTGGCTAAGATGCTGGAATATCACTGGCAACAAAAACCGGCGAATCGACTTATCGCCGTTGGCGGTGTTATGTCTAATGCTTACCTGCGATCGGTTATAGAAGACACCTGTAAGAGACATAAGGTTATGCTTCGTCTGGCGGAGGCAAAGTATAGCTCCGATAATGCAACGGGTGTGGCCTTTGGGGCTTCTTTGTGTTATAAGCTCGCACGCAGCTGATGCCACCACAAACAAATGATGTTTTAGCAAATAAAATAATAAGAAATGTAGCATAGTAGGATGCAGAGAGGCGAATGATTAACCGTGTAGCTAGGAGGTGCCTATGGACGTCTTTACAATCAGTCGTTTAAATCAATGTATTAAGCGGACATTGGAACGAGAATTTATTTTGAAAAATTGTTTCGTAGCCGGAACGATTTCAAATTTGAAACGTCACAGTGCGGGGCATTATTACTTTACTCTAAAAGATGAAGAGGCAGCCATTGATGTTGCTTTATGGTCGAGTACGGCGCAGCGTAAGGGTCTGGTAGGAAAATTGGAAAACGGACTGCTGGTAACAATGCGAGCGGCCGTAAACTTTTACGAAAAAACGGGACGCCTCAGCCTTATATGTAATGATTTGCAGGTAGGTACCAAGAGTCCGTATCAAATGGCATTTGAAGAATTGAAGCGCGAGCTTGAATCCTTGGGATATTTTGCGGAAGAACATAAAAAGCCATTGCCTCGACTGGCTTCTTGTATCGGCATTGTTACGTCCCAATCGGGAGCAGTATTACACGATATTTTACACGTCGCTAAACAACGTAATCCATTGGTGCGCTTTAAATTGTATGCTGTTCCCGTACAAGGCGAATCCGCCGGAGCCGTCATTGCCAAAGGTGTGAGCAAGGCCGATGCCGATCCAGACGTAGATTTGATTATTGTTGGTCGCGGTGGTGGCTCTATGGAAGACCTGTGGTGCTTTAATGATAGATTGGTAGTGGAATCGGTCTATGCATGTCATACACCGATTATATCGGCGGTAGGACATGAAACCGACTATACACTGTGCGATTTTGCTGCCGATGTACGCGGTGCTACACCCAGTCATGCAGCGGAAATGGCGGTCTATCCTCTTGCATCATTACAAAATGAGGTAGCTGCCGTAGCCGAATTTTTACACACCCGTATGACGGAAGAAGTGGAGTCGCGACGACAGCAGCTGTTTGCTCTTTTTAATCGCAAGTTAGGGGTACCGGCATTAACGTTGATCCATCGAGAGCAATCCCGTCTTGATGGTTATACACATCAACTTCATACAAGTGTTAAGCGAGGTGTGGACGGAGCGCGTAACCGATTAATAATAATAGCGCAGCGGCTGGAAGCCAACAATCCGTTAGCACCTCTTTTAAAAGGATACGCCAAAGCCGAAGCCAAGGGAGTTCCGGTTACATCAATTTCGCAGGTGGCCGGCGGAGATACATTAACGGTACATGTATCCGACGGCACGATTACGACAATAGTCAAGGAGGTCAAAGCTAATGGCAGCTTCATTGAAAAGTTATGAAAAAAAATACGCCGCTTTGGAAGCGATTGTCAAAGAGTTGGATGAAAACGAGTTGACGGTAAATGAATTGTTAACGCATTACAAGAAAGGTCTTACCCTTGTAAAAGAATGTTCTGATATGCTGGCATCGGTAGAAGAAGAGATCCAACAGATTATAGAAGAAGTTCGCATATAATGTGCATAATTTTACAAAATAGTGTAAAATGGTACTAGGTATTAGATGATAAGTGAGGATGCCATGATTAAAAACTATTTACACGATAATAAAGTATGGGTAGATACGTATTTGGCAGATGTCTTGGAAGACAGTTTGCCGGAGTATCAAACTCTTTACGACGCAATGCGTTACAGCTTACTGCTCGGTGGTAAACGCATACGTCCGATTTTAACAAAGGCGGTTATGGAAGCCTTGGGGGTATCGGCCGATGCGTATAAAAATGTAGTTTGTGCCATTGAGCTGGTGCATACCTATTCATTAATACATGATGATTTACCGGCGATGGATGATGATGATTATCGTCGCGGTCAGTTGACGAATCATAAAAAATTCGGTGAAGCCATGGCAATTTTAGCCGGTGACGGATTGTTGACGGAAGCTTTTAGTTTAATCGGACGACCATCGGCAGCCGATGCATCTCAACAAATGGCCTGTATCAAAGTCTTAGCTGATGCAGCAGGACCGGCCGGTATGGTAGGCGGTCAGGCGATGGACATATCTTCCGAGGGAAAGGCATTACCCTTGGAAGAATTACAGGTGTTACATCGCGGTAAAACAGGGGCACTTTTTTCGGCAGCCGTTACCATCGGATTGTTGTTGAGTCGTGCCGATGAAGCAACGACAAAGGCTTTTCAGACGTATGCCGATTACTTGGGATTGCTGTTCCAAATTACCGACGATATTCTCGATGTGGTAGGTACCATTGAAGAGCTTGGTAAAACGCCGGGCAGTGATGAACGTTTGGATAAGTCTACCTATACATCTTTGTTGGGCCTGGACGGTGCACGTGCGAAAGCCCAAGAAACAGCCGAAGCGGCTAAGGCCGCTTTGATAGGTACAAAAGCAGATACCACCGTGCTAACAGCGTTGGTAGATTATTTGATAAGTCGAACAAATTAGTAGGCGGAGTTATGAGTACGAAAGAACGATTGGATGTTCTCTTGGTAAATCGAGGACTTTTTGAAAGCCGTGAGAAAGCAAAAACGGCAATTATGGCAGGTCAGATTTTTATCGGTACCGTGTGCGTCGATAAGGCGGGAACGAAGGTTGCCATTGATGCAGACATACATGTAAAAGGAAATACACTTCCCTATGTCAGTCGGGGCGGCTTGAAATTGGAAAAAGCATTGTCCATGTATCCCATTGATTTAACGGAGGCGGTTATGGTAGATATCGGCGCTTCTACGGGAGGCTTTACGGATTGTGCTTTGCAAAACGGAGCGAAGAAGGTATTCGCTATCGATGTAGGCTATAATCAATTGGCTTGGAAGCTCCGTCAAGATTCGCGGGTCATCAATATGGAGAAGCAAAATATCCGAACCGTGACACCGGAGCAACTGGGTGAGCTAAGTGATTTTATTTCTATCGACGTTGCTTTTATTTCCTTAGATAAGGTTTTACCGGTAGCCGTTACGTTGCTCAAGGACAGTGGATCCTTGGTGGCACTTATTAAACCTCAGTTTGAGGCAGGACGCGAAAAGGTTGGTAAAGGCGGTATCGTAAGAGACGAAGCAGTACATAAAGAAGTGCTTGACCGCATTTTACATGTTGCCGAAGATGCGGGCTTATATTTACACGGCCTTACCTATTCGCCTATCAAGGGTACGGAAGGGAACATAGAGTTTTTAGGATTTTTTACAAAACAAGCGGCGAACGCGATAGCGATTACGTCGGAGCTTCTTGATAATGTAGTGGAGGAAGCTCATACATTATAGGTGGTGAATGGAATGCGTGTAGGCTTTTTCCCAAATATGGGAAAAGAAAATATAAGGGATGTAATGAAACGTACAGCGCAGATATGTCGCAATAATGGTATGGACGTTGTATTGCCGGCAGACTTACGTCATTATGATGTGCCGAATCTGTTGGATGTACCGGATAAATTTGTCATGCCCAGACCGGAAGTATTCAAGCACTTGGATATGGCTTTTAGCTTTGGCGGAGATGGTACGATTATTCATTTGGCCCGACAGATTCATACATATGATGTACCGGTATGCGGTATCAATCTCGGCGAGTTGGGCTTTTTGAATCAAATTGAATTAGACAATTTGGATGATCGAATCGAACGTATCGCTAAAGGAGATATTCGCATAGAAAATCGTGTGCATTTAGCTGCGGAAATACATGGTGCCGATGGGAACGTTAAAAAATTAACGCCTATTATCAATGAAGTGGTAGTTACACGGTCTGAGCCGGGAAAAATGGCACGTGTCAATCTCGCCATCAACGGTGGTCATACGCAGATGTATCCGGCAGACGGGATTATCGTGGCTTGCTCTACAGGTTCTACCGGTTATAATTTGTCGGCCGGCGGGCCTATTATGGCGCCGGATAATCATTCGATTATCGTAACGCCTATAGCGCCTCATTTATTACAAGGTGTATCGTTGGTGCTGAAGGAAAGTGCTAAAATAGATTTGACCATGCCGAAGCGACAGGCATCGTTACATATTTGTATTGACGGCACCTTTGACTACGATTTTACTAATGAAGAATCGCTGCATATCGAAGCCAGTCCTATGTATTGTCGCTATGTCCGCTTCCATGACCAGAAATTTTTTGCTACTTTGTTCCGCAAATTGTCGGCGCGAAGGAATGAGTTATTATGATAAATCTGAATCACGCTGTACAATTTCAGCACAATTTATGGCAGGATGCGCTGGCCAAGGCCCACTGTATAGTGGATGCCACCGTGGGGAATGGTCATGACTTCCTATATTTGGCCAATCATTGCGCACCACATGCAGCTTTATTCGGCTTTGATATACAGCTGGCTGCTATTAAAGCGACGCAGGAGCGAATGAAAGAATGCAGCCGAAGAGATATTAGCTGGCAATTAAGTCTGGGAGATCATGCGGATTTTCTCGGACCGGACACGCCATTGGATTATCCCATTGACTTAGCCGTATTTAATCTGGGTTATTTACCAAGTGGTGATCACTCATTAATGACCAAAGCAGACACAACGATTCGCGCCTTGCAAGGAGCATTATCGCATTTGACTCCGCAGGGGATGATTACCGTTGTAGCCTATCCGGGAACGCCAGAAGGTGCAGCAGAAGAAGCAGCCGTGTTGGAGTATATTACCGGTCTACCGCAACGATATTATGATGTTAGTACATGGCGGCCGTTGAATCAACGCAATCAGCCGCCTACGCTTTATATACTTAGAGGACGATAACTATGAAACGATACAGATATAATAAAATCAAAGAAATTGTACAGTCCCGTTCTATCGAAACGCAGGAAGAATTAGCTGCGGCACTTTTGGAAGAAGGCATTGAAGTTACGCAAGCAACCGTGTCTCGCGACATTAAAGAGTTAATGTTGATTAAGATTCCTACCGGTGACGGTCATTATCGCTATGCTCTATCGCCGGAGGAAAACGTACTTCTATCGCGCAGCCGCATCAACCGTTTGTTTCAGGACTCCATTACAAAAGTAGACTACAGCTTAAATCAGATTGTTTTGCATACCTTGCCGGGATCGGCACAGTCTGTGGCCTTTGCTATTGATCATGCAAAATGGGATGAAATTATCGGTACCCTCGGTGGCGATGACACGATACTCCTCATTGCACGATCTGAGGCTGATGTACAGGCTGTATTAAAACGTATTTCCGATTTGATGAAGGACTAAACTATGCTGATACAAATGGGCATTCGGAATTTTGCTCTTATTGAGCATATGAATCTTCAATTTCATAAGGGGATTACTATTTTTACCGGTGAAACAGGTGCCGGTAAATCAATTCTAATGGATGCGTTCAGTATTCTTTTAGGCGAACGTGCCAGCAATGAATTTATCCGTCACGGAAAAGACGCCTTTGTTATTGAAGGCGTCTTTGACATAACCGATGACTCTAAGTTGCAGGCATTATTGGAAAGTAAAAATATCGTTGTAGAAGATAATCAACTGATTCTGTCACGCTCCTTTAATCGGCAAGGAAAATCGACAATTTTAGCTAACGATCAAGCGATTCCCTTAAAAGCATTGCGTGAAATCGGGGAACAGCTGGCGGATATTCACGGACAATACAACAATCAATTATTGCTTAACCCGGATATTCATCATGAATACTTAGACTTTTATACGGCAGAATCGAAAACAGCGTATTATACCTATCGTGATGCCTACAATGCATATCGTGAAGCCAAGCGTAAATTGGACAGCTTGGCCGAAGCCGAAGCGGAACGGGCCCGTGAACTGGATATGTTGCGTTTTCAAATCGACGAGATTGAAGAAGCACGGCTTACGCCGGGAGAGGACGTAGCTATTAGCGCAGAGTTAAAGCGGTTGGACAGCTTTGAACATGTAGACAAAGTACTCGGTGCCTGCTATGATGCGTTCTATACACAGCGTAACCCTATTTTGGATACGGTGAACACCATAAAAACGGAAGTGCATGATTTACTGCGCTACGATGAGGGTATAAAGGATATTTCCGAATTGGTAGATTCCGCGTATTTTCAATTGGAAGAAGCGGCACAATCCTTAGATAGATATCGTGATGCCATTTCTTACGATGAAGAACGGTATGTGTACTGTCAGGAACGGGATTCGCTGATTTACGGTTTGAAACGAAAATACGGTGAAAGTATTGAAGCTGTTTTAGCATACGAAGAAAAGGCGCAGGCTCGCTTGGAAGCCTTAGAAAAGGAAACCTATGCGCAAGCAGATATAGAAGCGGACGTAAAAGCAAAAGAAGAAGCGGCTATACAGGCGCTTCAACGTTTACGGATCATACGGGAAACAAATCGCCGTATAATCGCAGACGCCTTGCAACAGCGCTTGCAGTCATTGGGTATGGCCAAGGCACGCATCGGATTTGCCATTGAAGAGGCGGACGGTTTGACACCGTTGGGAGCCAAGCATATTGAATTGCTCTTTACAGCCAATACGGGTGAGAAGCCGTTACCCCTTCATAAAGTTGCGTCCGGCGGCGAGCTGTCGCGTATTGCCTTAGCTTTTTCCGCCGTATTTAATCAGGAATCGCAGAAGACACTGGTGTTTGATGAAATTGACGTAGGTATCAGCGGCGATGTTGCTCTGCAAGTGGCGGCACAAATACAGCAACTCAGCACGAGTACACAAGTATTCTGTATTACCCATTTGCCGCAAACGGCCAGCATTGCACAGCATCATTATCATTTGGCCAAGCATGAAGAGGCAGGGCGAACAATTTCAACTATCCGGCAGTTGTCCGAAGAAGAACATATCCGTCAAATTGCGGGCATGATGTCGGGTAACAGTTTTTCTCATACGGCAGTGGAAACAGCGAAGGAGCTCATTGCTCATTTCGGCAATCCCTATATGTCTACGGAGGAATCGGTGTGATTGAGGGATAGGTAGGTCTGTGTAATTAAAGAATGAGCATCTTAGCATAGGCCTAAAAGGGCATGTCAGCGCAATCATAGAATGGACCAGTCGGTGCAATCGAATCATAGGCATATCAGTGTAATTGAAGTATAGACAGGGAGGATAATTTTGTTTTCCCTGTTGACGATATGCCGGATACAAGGTATACTAATACCATCAAATTGATATGTTTACGAATAGCGGTAAACAACAAATCGAATATGCGGAGATAGAGGTGCGAATGTCAAGAGTATGTACAGGGAGTGTGGTAGACGTTGATCTGTACAAAAAGGGGCTTTTGCCGAAGGTCGGGTGTACCGAGCATCCGATTCTGGTCATGCATTTAAGAGATGTATGACTGTCATCACTTTGTGATGGAGTGCTAGCTCATCGTATGAATTGTGCAACGGTTCTGATAATCGTACATGCATGGAACATATAAGATCAGTGGTTAGCATCCGCTGGTCTTTTTTTTAGGAGGAATTGACATGACAAAAGTTATGGTATGCGGTGCATCGGGCAAAATGGGCCGCGAAGTAGTAAAAGCGGTTCATAATGATACAGCGTTGACACTTATCGGCGGTATCGATCCTAAACAAGCCGGTGAAGACTTAGGCATAGTGGCCGGTATCGGTGCTTTGAATCTGCCGGTGTACGCTTCATTGGAAAATGCATTAGTAAAAGATAAACCGGATGTAATTGTCGATTTCACATCGCCGGCGGTTATCTTTGAAAATGCTAAAACCGTATTGAGTGCAGGTGTTCACATGGTGATTGGTACGACGGGCTTAACCGAAGAACAGCGCAATGAATTAGCGGCTATCGGTAAAGAACACCATGCCAACTGCTTAGTAGCACCGAATTTCTCCTTAGGCGCGGTGATGATGATGAAGGTGTCGGCCGAATTGGCTCCGTACTTCCCTAATGTGGAGATTATCGAGCTTCATCACAATCATAAATACGATGCTCCGTCCGGAACGTCAATTTTAACGGCTAAATTGATTAATGAAGCCAAAGCATCGGCCGGTGCCATAGCCGATGAAGACTTAACGCGGGAAAGCTTGCCCGGTGCGCGCGGTGCTAAGGTGGACGATGTTACTATTCACAGTGTTCGTTTACCGGGATATGTTGCCCATCAACAGGTATTGTTTGGCGGCTATGATGAAACCTTAACAATTCGTCACGACTCCTTAAGTCGTTTGTCCTTCATGCCCGGCGTTGTCCTCGCATGTAAGAAGATTGCTTCTAAACCGGGACTTACTTACGGATTGGAACATTACCTATAATAAATTGTGTATCTGCTAGCGTACTAGATTATTTATCTGCTTTGGATATTACAGTATGGTATTTTGAATTAAGCGTTACTGATGTAATTTAACATATAATAGTACAAACTAATTTTGAATAAAGAAGAGAGGGTGCTACGATAGAGAGCGTAGCCATGAATACACGACGATATGACGATAGTCGAAGCTGTAAAACTATGGGGAGCAGCAGGTTATTGCCAATCGTCAATGATAAGAGAGAAACGAGGAACACACATGAGAAAACCAAATGTTGCTATTTTAGGTGCTACCGGTGCGGTGGGTCAAGAAATTATTACTTTGATCGAAGAACGTAATTTTCCTTTTGAAAGCTTGAAGCTGTTAGCATCGGCTCGTTCTGCCGGTACGGAGCTTACCGTATGCGGCAAGACCTATGTGGTAGAAGAAGCAAAACCGGAATCCTTCGAAGGCGTAGACATTGCTTTGTTTGCTGGTGGTTCGATTTCCAAAACCTTAGCACCGGAAGCGGTAAAACGCGGTGCTATTGTCATCGATAACTCCAGCACCTTCCGTATGGACCCGGATGTGCCATTGGTTGTACCGGAGGTTAACCCGGAAGATATCGACAAGCACAAAGGCATTATTGCCAATCCGAACTGTTCCACAATCATCATGGCGTTAGGACTAAAACCATTACATGACTTATCCCGCATCAAACGCATTGTGGTAAGTACGTATCAGGCCGTATCCGGTGCCGGCAAAGAAGGTATTGATGAATTGACCAATCAGACAAAGGCGCATTTGGCCGGTGAAGAAATGGAAGCCCATATTCTTCCCAGTGCATCCTTGGCGAAACACTATCCTATCGCCTTTAACGTAATCCCGCAGATTGATGTTTTCCTTGATAACGACTACACTAAGGAAGAAATGAAGATGGTTAACGAAACACAGAAAATTCTTCATGATGATTCCATTCAAATCGTGCCGACGACTATCCGTATCCCTGTATACCGTTCGCATTCCGAATCGGTATTGGTAGAAACAGAAGAACCGGTAAGCGTAGATGCCTTCCGCGCAGCCTGCGATGCGTTCCCGGGACTCGTTGTACGGGATAATCCGGCAGAACAGGTATACCCGATGCCGCTGTACACATCCGGACAAAACGATTGTGAAATTGGTCGTATTCGCAAGGACTTATATAACGAACGAGGCATGAACTTCTGGATTGTGGGGGACCAGATTCGCAAAGGGGCGGCACTGAACGCATTGCAGATTGCCGAATACTTAATTGAAAAACAATCCTTTTAATACACCTTACCTATGAAGGGGGACTTTACATGAAAACATTAGGTCGTGTTTTGACAGCTATGATTACACCGTTTCATGCAGACGGCTCCGTTGATTTTGACGGCGCGGTAGCATTGGCTAATTATTTACTGGACAACGGTTCCGACGGCATTGTCGTTTGCGGTACTACCGGTGAAAGCCCGACAATTGCTAATGAAGATAAATTAACATTATTCCGTCGCATTGTCGATGCATGCGGTGATAAAGGGAGCATTATTGCTAACACAGGCTCTAACGATACGCTGCGCTCCGTAGAATTTACAAAGCAAGCGGCAGCTACCGGCGTAGACGCAGTGATGGCGGTTGTACCGTATTATAACAAACCTAATCAAAAGGGCTTGTATGCACATTTTAAAGCCATTGCCGAAGCTACAACCTTGCCTATTATCGTGTATAATGTGCCGGGACGAACCGGCGGTAAGATTATACCGGCTACGATCGAACAGTTGCACCGTGACTTCCCGAATATCGCTGCCGTAAAAGAAGCGTCCGGTGATGTAAACGTTGCTTCTGAAATTTATCGCCGTATCCCAACGGATTTTATGATTTACAGTGGTGACGATGGATTGACCTTGCCAATTCTGGCCGTTGGCGGTTGCGGGATTATTTCCGTGGCAGCTCATGTAGTAGGTAAGGACTTGAATGAAATGATTCAAGCCTTTGAACGCGGCGAAGTGATGAAGGCTCGTGAAATTCATGCACGCCTGTTGCCGATATTCGATGCTATGTTTGTAACTACAAACCCGATTCCCGTAAAATATGCGGTGCGTAGGCTGGGCTTACCGGCGGGGCCGTTCCATCTGCCGATGTGCGAACCGTCCGAAGAAGAAGCCGCTGTTATCGACGCAGCGTTAAAAATGATAAAATAAAAGATAAAAGAAGGGCTCCTATATCTCAGTGGTCAGGTCTGGCGAATGACGCGCTTACGATATAGGAGCCTTTCTTTTTTACGTGGGAGGAAAATGATTGTGGGCGTAATAACTCGGGGAAGACTGCTATCCTAGAAGCAATAGTAATGACTAGTGGAACAGTATATAGTTAGAAGTGGTGTTTACATATTTCAGCGTTCGGGATTTACAAATGCTGTTCTTAATTCTTATTATTGGTATATCAAAAATTTATTGACTTTTGGTAAAGATTAAGATAGTATGCGATTAAAGGATCTACTAAAATAAGACAATATGTCGAGAACACACATTATGTGGAATAGGATTGTTAGTGAATGGTCGTATAGGGATAAATACTTCTTAAGATTTAGAATGTAGTCAAGAATAAATAGATTTTCTAAATTTATAGGAGGTATTGTTTTAGTAACCTTTGTTTTATATTTATAGCGGTATGTATGGTAGTTGTAATATATTATTTATAATACCTCCTATATATGAAAGGGTGAGAGCGATGAAATACATTTTAGGATTGGATATTGGTATTACTTCCGTGGGGTATGGAATTATTAATGAGCAGTATGAAGTAATCACCAGCGGTGTACGCCTCTTCAGTGAGGGGACAGCTGCTGAGAATGTGATACGAAGAACAAGCAGAGGAATTCGGAGGCGTATTCGCCGCAGACGGCATCGTCTAGACAGAATGAAGCAGTTACTTTGTACAATATTAAATATAGGTACTATACATTTTGAAACAGATATTTATAATATACGAAAAAAAGGTTTATATGAACGTTTGTCGCCCTCTGAATTGGCAGCAGCAATTTTGCACTTGACAAAACGAAGAGGAATTCATTATCTAACCGCAGAAGATTTAGAGGAAAATAATACTAGTGGACAAACAACCAAAGATATTGTTGATGGTAATACAAAACAATTGAAGGATAAATATGTTTGCGAAGTACAATTGGAAAGATTAGCAGCAGGACAATCGGTACGTGGTATTGAAAATAAATATTTAGATGTATCGTATAAAAAAGAATTAGAAGCGTTATTGGATAAACAAAGCAATTTTTATCCGGAGCTTGAAGCTAATCGTGATATATTGATTTCAATATATGAATCAAGACGAGATTATGAGGAAGGACCGGGGGGAGAAAATAGTCCTACTCCATATGGGCGCTATCGTTATGATAAAGAAGGAAAAATTCAAACTGTTAATCTTATAGATTTAATGCGAGGACACTGTACGTATTATCCGGAAGAACTTCGTATTGCAAAAAATTCATATACAGCATGTTTGTTTAACTTGCTTAACGATTTGAATAATTTAAAGATAGATGGAAGCAGAAAATTAACCTATGAAGAGAAAAAAGAGTTAATTGATACAATAGTAAATAGGGGGAAAAATATAAATCTAACGCAGATTGCAAAAATATGTAACGTTGTAAAAGATACGATAAGTGGGTATAGAGTAGATAAAAATGATAAACCTCTATTTACAAAATTTGAAGGCTATCAAGAGTTGTATAATATTTGTAAAACTCTTGGCTGTATAAATATAATAGAGGGAAATAGAAATCTGGTTGATACTATTTCAGATGTGTTGACAAAAGTAAAAGATTTGGATGAAAGAGAACATCAATTGATTGTAATGGGACTAGAGAAATCTATTGCGCATGCTTTGGCCGGTGCAAAAAAATTTAAAGAATATCATTCCTTGTCGAAGAAAGCTATGGAAGTAATTCTTAATGACTTGTGGCGAACGGATAAAAATCAGATGGTATTATTTTTAGAAAGAGGTCTATCTCCCCGGCAAGAATTAGATGTTACTTCTAACGAAATCAAGTTTTCCATGGAAAATTGGATTGTCTCACCGGTTACAAAACGATCGGTGAACGAAGCGATAAAAGTGATTAATGCCTTACGAAAATGGTTAAAAAAGAAAGAGGGACAAAGTGCAGAGTTTTCTGACATAGTTATAGAATTAGCACGCGAAAAAAATAGTGCTGATGCTGCCAACAGGGAAAAAAGGAACCAAAAAAATCAGGAGGATAAGAAGAAAAAGCTTGCCAACTTAGCACCATCACGCCATTTAACTAAGAAACAGATGGATATGTTGCTACTCTTAGACGAACAAGATAGAAAGTGTGCGTACTCGCTAAGGCCGATAGATATACAGGATGTGTTTACTGAAGGAATGCTAGAAATTGACCATGTTATTCCTCGAGCGAAATCACTGTGTGATGCAATGTATAACAAAGTTGTAGTCTATAGTAGTGAAAATCAAAATAAGGGGAAACGGACGCCGTTTCAATACTTCTGTTCAGGAAAAGCAACCATCAACTACGATACATTCAAAGAATGGGTAATAGGAAATAATAGATTTTCAAAGCGGAAAAAGGCTTGTTTGTTATATGAACAAGATCCTGATAAGGATTTAGAGGGATTTATTAATCGAAATCTGGTTGATACAAGGTATGCATCTAGGAAAATAATGAATGTGTTACAATATTTCTTTAAATGCCATGGGTTCCCCACAAAAGTAAAGTCAATAAATGGAGCGATGACATTTGCTTTTCGTAATCAAGCGAGATTATCTAAAGATCGCTTAAATACCTATGCTCATCATGCACAAGATGCCCTAATAGTTGCTGGATTTGCTAATACGAATATTGTGAAAAAATTAGATCGATTCTTACCTCAGGCACGTGTAATCAATGAAAACGGTATTGAGGAATATGTTGACGTATCTACAGGAGAAGCATTGTCAGATAATGATTTTTATAGTCCCGAGTATATTCAGTTTATAAAATATATATCTAATATTACTGCTCTTAGACCTAAGTACTCTCATAAGGTAGACAGAAAACCGAATCGGCAGTTGTATGATGCTAATATAAAAAGTACACGGGTAGTTCAAGATGAAAAGGAAGAAAATACATTTTATATTACGAAGTATAGTAATATTTATGACAACGGCCCGGGTAATAATGGAAGTAAGCTTAAAGCCATGATTCTCAATTCCCCGGAAAAATTGTTAATGTACCGATATGATAAAAAAACCTTTGATAAGTTTTTAGAGGTTGTAGATTATTTTAAAGATGAGTCTAATCCTTTTTATGCATATTATAAGGAATATGGGGAGAAATTAAGAAAATATGCTAAGAAGGATAATGGTCCTGTTATTAATGATGTAAAATTCTTAGATAAAAAACTGGTGTCACACCGTGTTAATGGTAAACAACAAGGGAAAAATAAATCGGTATATTTAAAAATAAAATCTTGGAGAGCAGATATATATAAATCCGGGGAAAAGTATAAGTTAATTAATGTTACCTATGATATGCTCATACCAACACATGGTAAGTTAGAAACCACATACACAATTAATAAGGATATGTATGAAAGGGCATTGATAGCTAAAAATTTAAAAGAGGAAGATTTTTGTTTTTCAATCTATAGTGGGGAGAAACTTTCGTTTACAAAAAATGGGGAAGAGCAGACATGGATATTCAGTTGTGTTAATCGCGATAGTACCAATAGGATAGAAGTAAAATATGTAGATAAACCATCACCGGGAAACACACAAAAATATCGGATGATTGCAATTGGGGCAGTAAGTAATTTTAAAAAATATACAACAGATGTTTTAGGAAATGATTATCCTGTTTCTAAGGAGTACATTAAATATACTGTAAAAATATAGGGAGTGAATAATATGGGGTGGAGAACATTACTTATTGAAAATAGCCATAAAGTATCACTTAAATTAGATAATCTCAAGATTGAAGATATGGATCGCAGCTATATGCTACCTTTGAAGGACATAGATACAATTATATTGAATAATTATAAAATGTATATGACAGTACAACTGTTGTGTAAACTAAGTCATTATAATATTAACGTTATTATCTGTGAAAAAAATGGTATGCCAACAGTAGTAGTTAATCATTTGGCCGGTAATTACTCTACGTTTCATTATCAAAAATTACAGCTAAATATATCTAATGCAGTGAAGCAGAAAATATGGAAGAATATTATAAAACAGAAAATTCATAATCAAATGTTGATACTAGATTGCTTCACTCGTTCGATGGAAGCAATCGAATTTCTTATTACTTATGAGAATGAGGTAGATGATGATGACAGTACGAATCGTGAAGGGTTAGCGGCGAAGGTATATTTTAAGGCTTTATTTGGTGAGGAATTTTCTCGGGAACAAGATGGTGATGATGCAGTTAATATCATGCTTAATTATGGTTATGCACTGGTAAGAGCATACGTTGCCAGAGCATTGGCAGCTAAAGGATTGATTTTATCGTTGGGGATTAAGCACAAAAATATATATAATCATTTTAATTTAGTAGATGATGTTATGGAACCGTTTAGACCTATTGTAGATTATTGGGTATATAAAAATATAGTAGAAAGAAAAAATGATTTTTGTAAAGACAGTAGAGAAAGTATAGTTCGTTTTTTATGTAATGTTCCCATTAGTGTTGATAATAGGCAGTGTAAATTACAGACAGCGTTAGAAAAGCACGTGGATACATTTATTGCGGTCTTATCAGGAGAGCGAGATGTACCTTTATTTCCCGTTATACAAACAGAGTTATGGAGTGATATATGTGGGGGACTTTAGAACTGTGAGATTATTAGTCATGTTTGATTTACCTACTGAGAATCATAGTGATGTAAAAAAATACACTAAGTTTAGAAAATTTTTGATTAAAGAGGGATACTTTATGATGCAATATTCTGTATATTGTAAAATAGTTGTTAATCGTGACAGTGTAAAATGGGCCATACAAGCGATTAAAAAGAATTTGCCGCCATCTGGATCTGTTTGCATATTACAAGTAACTGAAAAGCAATATCAAAGCATGCAATTGCTGTCATGCAGAGATGAAATGATGGAGAAAAAAATATCTGTAGATAATTTGTTGATTTTTTGAGGGGAGGAAGGACATTGATTGGGGATATGCAAATAGAAGGCGGAAATTTAGATCATCTTGAATCTATAAATTTGCAAGAAGTTACAATCTTAGTAGGGGAAGACACTGGGGTAGGTAATCAAGTATTGAGATCTGTATACTGTTATTTCAATACGGGAGAAAAATTTAATTTAGGAAATTCTACTACTATTAGAATTAATGGAGAAGTTATTGCAACAGATGCCTACGAAGTTTTATATCTTTCTCCCAATATAGATGCAGATTATCTTATAAAAATTACAAAGAAAAGCTTGTTAGGGAACTGTTTAGAAAATATATTTGATGAAATAAGTGAAGAAATTAAGGAACAAGGATTTCTCGATTTTAAGACGGTTTTCTTAGCACAGCTAAATGATAAGTGTCATGAATTGGGAATAAAAGGAGTGATGAGTGATATTAACTTTTCAGTGATAAGTAAAATCTTGGATTGGGAGTTCACAGATGGGCGATTGTTAAATGAGTTAGGAACATTTGAATTAAAAATATTAGCAATTAATTTATTTAGGCGATTATCGACTAGAAAGAGAAAACTATTAATTGTTGATTTACCGGAATATGGTATATCAGAACGTGAGTATGAAGACTTATTACAATTAATAAAAGAAAATAGTAAAGCAATTAATAATACAATAATATATACCGGCCGTAAGAATGTAATAAATGAGTGGAGTTCAATTTATCATTATCATTTTATTAGTAAAAATCATATCTGGGGAATGGAAGACTTTGATGAGCTTTTATATGATATTAAGGAATTTACTGGCAAAACTGATGAGAAAAGAATCACAGAGGAGTTTGTTACACAAATATTTCATGAGGAGCAGTTTGTGAATCAGTACCCATATTTAATTTCCAAATATTTTATGCTTGACAATTAGTAAGAAGAGCATTATAGTTTAAGTAGAATTTATCATACTACAAGGTTACAGAATCTACTGAAATAAGATTTTATATCGAAGTCACACTGAAAAGTGGTTTGTTTTTAGTTTAATAATTGCTTGATTATGTAGATGGATTTCATTTGATTGTGTTTTAAATGTAGTTCTGTCAATTGGGCGTAGCTTATTCACTCGAGTAGGGTGGGTAGGTACGCCTTTTGTCGTATGGAGATAGTGATTTAGATTTATTATACAAGAAGGTTACAAAGGGCTTAGATTTGGTCTTGAGGTTTTAGTACTCTGTAATCTTGTAGTATGATAAATCGGTATCTATAGCCTTCGTTGTATAACCGTTGTTTTAGTACTCTGTAATCTTGTAGTATGATAAATCTGAATAGCGGTAATGTAGTTGCCGAAGTCAGTTTTAGTACTCTGTAATCTTGTAGTATGATGAATCCCGTCATATTATTAACCTTGCCGCCTTTTTGTTTTAGTACTCTGTAATCTTGTAGTATGATAAATCAACGTACCTTCAGGTTTAACAGCCGTCACTGTTTTAGTACTCTGTAATCTTGTAGTATGATAAATCCTACGCGTAAGAAGGCGCGGACATTGCTCAGTTTTAGTACTCTGTAATCTTGTAGTATGATAAATCATCTCGTCTGTGGTTTCGTTATGAAGAATCGTTTTAGTACTCTGTAATCTTGTAGTATCATAAATCTATGAGAGTAAAGAGAAATTATCGGAAGGAATATGGGCGATTGACGTTGCGGATCAATTGAAGATAGGCTATAATGACGGCGAAACATAAATATCAGTGTTAGAGTGATATAAATACGAAGACCAGTTAGGTTTTTGGGAGGTGTTACTGAATGAAGGAGAATAGAAACGGAATGTATCTTGACCATGATGATAGATTCATTATTCCTGACGAAATCTTGCAGATGAGTAGCGCCGAACGGCAAGCATTACGAAAAAATATGAGCTCGAAGATGTAAAAAATGAGAATAAGGATGATTTATGAATTCTCGTACTGAACCGCCTAGGTTATGTAGGCGGTTTTTTCATACCCATTTTTAGGGGGATTTAATGGTGATGTGTATTAGCTATGATAGCGTAGTGACGCAGATATGCAATATGCTAATTGAGGCTAGTCTAGATTATGATACTCCGCGTATAAGGTTGTTTGTGCAAAGCTTTGTTAAGAAGGTATTTGACTATTGTCATCGTGATGATTTCCCGGATACGCTACTGTACACAGCGATAGATTTTGCAATGAAGAACAGTGCGCGAGAGGCGGCTAATTTTGGAAAGATTCTGCGACAGTATCCCGTGCCGCTGACAGTTATGATGATATTGGGGCGCTGATCTACGATGGTTTTAGTACTCTGTAATCTCGCGCAACAAATGGTGCCATTGAAACTAATAAACCTAATTTGGTGATTGTTATAATATATCTATTTAAAAGTCGTCAAAGATATATAGATACAGAATAGACGTGATATACTTAAACTAGTAAACTAACATAGCATATGAGAATTGGAAAAGAAACCGCCTGCATAGCAGGCGGTTTCCTCATATGGGTATAAAGAAGTTTTTTTAGCATGGAAGACGCAATACAATAAAACCCCCAGTTTAAACCGGGGGCGAATGGAAAACAGAAGGGAGATTCGTTATTTTTATAGTTGCAATCGTCCGTTTTCCATAACAGTTATCTGATGTCCGTCGTGGGTAGTACCAACAATTTTCATTTGTTCATGACCGATCATGAAGTCTACATGCGTAAGTGATTGATTCAAACCACGGGCTTTCAGTTCAGCCTTAGATAATCCGTCACTATCCTTGAGACAGGTTGGATAGGCCGCACCCAATGCCAAATGACAGGATGCATTTTCATCAAACAATGTTTCATAGTAGATAGTGTCGGATTGGCTGATTGGTGAATAGTGGTCTACCAAAGCAAATTCACCGAGATAACGAGCACCTTCATCGGTTTCTAACAGAATTGTTAAATAGTCTTTGCCTACTTCCGCATCATAGTCGACGACTTTACCGTCCTTAAAGGTAAGGTGGAAATGTTCAATGCGATTACCTTGGTAGATGAGTGGTTTGGTACTGTAGACAATACCGTTGACGCCATCATACTGTGGGGCAGAGAACACTTCTTCCGTTGGAATGTTAGCATCAAATTCCGTTCCGTCTTTGGCAAGTTCGCTACCGCCTTGCCAGATATGACCTTCCGGTAAGGCAATGGTAAGGTCTGTACCGTTGGGGCAGGTATAATGCAAGGACGCAAAATTAAGTGTGTTCATACTGGCTGTACGTTTAGCCAGGCGTGCCAGATGAGCATCAATAGCTTCTTCCGGTGTTACGTTTTCAATGCGGCACAGTGTAAAGATACGTTCCCATAAGGTATCCGTCTTTTCTTCATCGGTGCCGGTAAAGCCGAGTAGGTCTGCCCATAATGACGTAGCTACGGCAGCAACACACCAGCGTACGGCCGATCCCATGATGGCTTCATGATAAAAATCTAACACCTTATTCAGATGACGGGATTGTAAGGCGATGCGATTGGGTTCGACACCTTGCATAGCATAGGGATTAGCGCTGATAAGAGAAAGAAATACAGCTCCCTTATCTACGTATGTTTTGTAATAGGTAGGAATCCAAGGTGCCGGCTGTGAAAGAACATCGTCACTGGCGTGGAGAAGACGTTCCTTGGCAATTTCATGAGCACGCCAATTGATGACCACTTCCGCAGCGCCCAGCGCATAGGCTTCACGGGTTACGATAGTGGCAAAATCTTTTTGCTCCACATCGGTGGATACCACTAAGGTACCACCTTTTTTTAAATGAACACCTGTTGTTAATAGTGTATGGGCATATGCCTTTAATCGTTCGGTTTGCATATATGATTATCTCCTTATCTATATTGATTATAAATTGCCAACACTGAGCGTGCGTAGTAGCACCAGTAGAAAAGTTATATAGGAGTTTCAATATCCTTGTAGAACATTTTCATGTAGGAGGCGATACTATGAACGCAACAAGAAAAAAGTGGTTAGCAGGCATGGGGGCGGCACTGGCCATATGCCTACTTCTACGCCCCATTATAGCAGACAATGAGGTACAAATAAATAAAGAGCTAGGCAGTGCTGATTATGAAATGACAGAAACTGCACGCAGCGGTGCATCGTCGGGCGCATTACCCAAGGAAGGGACAGAGAAAAAAGAAATGGGTACGGCAGATTCTAAGGACTCTTCTAAGGCAATGCCAATTTATAGCAAAGCGAAACAGCAAGGCATATTGGTATATGTTACGGGTGCCGTGGAATCACCGGGGCTGTATGAGTTGCCCGGAGTTCCTCATGTAGGTGATGCCATTAAAGCGTGCGGTGGACTCTTACCGTATGCAGCGGCGGATACACTGAATTTAGCAGAGCAAATACCGGACGGTACACATATTCATGTGCCGTTTTCCTTTACAGGAAATCCGGAAGTGCTGCTGCGAAAACAAAAAATCAATATTAATACTGCCGACGATAAAGAATTACAAACACTGAACGGTGTTGGACCGGCTATAGCCAAGCGCATTATTGAGTATCGTACGGAGCACGGAAATTTCGGGAGTATCGAAGATATCAAAAAGGTAAAGGGGATCGGTAATGGGCTCTTCAACAAGTGTAAAGCCAAAATCACGGTATAAGGTAATTAACTTTTTTCTTACTATGATACAGAGCTTCGGCCGTGATTTAGGATTGCTTACCTACACGGAATGGGGAAGTCTGTTGTGGCTGTTACCGGCCTGGGGCATTGCTACGGTTTATGGCAGAGTGTATGAGTTTTCTCCGTTACTGACGGCTTTTATGAGTTGTCTTTGGTATCCGTTATTCCTGCTATGGCGTGCGTGGCAACGATCGGAGGGACACCCTTACCGTATTTTCAGTGTAGCTATTCTTTGTATTGCTTTATATCTGCTGGGGCTTGGGCGCACTACCCAGGTAATTACTACTTACAGTGAAAGCGATACCTTTTTTGAAGGGCAAGAGGGAACCTATATTATGCATATCACGTCTATGCCGGAACGTATCCGCCGTGGTACGTCGGAAACGATAAAGCTTACCGGTGATGTATTGGGACTTTACGCTAAGAAAGAAATGGTAGGCGAAGAACTGCTACACGCCGACGGAGAGATTATTGCGTACGTAAATGACGCGTCATCTATACTACCGGGCAGCTATGTATGGGTACACGGCACGCCCTTGCACAGTCGTAGCGGTATGGAGGATGGTCAAATTGATCGAAGGGCGCGGATGATTGCGTCCCTCTATCGCGGTACTATATATGATGGAACTGTAACGGCAGTGGTAACTTTGGGTACGTCTTTACCGGCAGAAATACGGCCGCCTTGGTATGAATATATATTGAACGCGCTGATGCAAGATATAGGAAATATACACACTTATGTGAAACAGGCGATTGCTAATCGTTTGCCTGCGTCCGTAGCTGCTTTGGCACAGACTTTAGTGTTAGGCGGTAGTTACAGTTTGTTGTCGTCTACAGTGATGACCTCCTTTACATTGACAGGCATGATTCATATTTTATCTGTTTCTGGATCTCATATTGCTCTTCTCTTTGCCATGGTGTATGGGATAGGAGCCATAGGAGGCATTGGTAAGGAACGCTCCACCTATGCGGGGATTATTGTAGCTATTCTCTATTGCTACATGGTAGGTTTTAATCCACCGGTCATACGTGCCACCCTCATGGGGATTTGTATGGGCATCGGTGTTATTCGAGGAACACTGTATAGCAGTCGCCAAGCGATTGCCGTAAGCGCAGCGATATTATTGCTGTATCAACCGATGTTGTTATTGGATGTTAGTTTTCAGTTGTCTTTTGGGGCAACGTATGGAATTTTACTGCTCGTGAAACCGTTGTACCGCCGTATGCCCAGGGGGATGCCGAAAGTGACGATACCGCTGGCGCTTTGTTTGGCGGCACAAGTATTGATGTGGCCGGTACAGTTATATTATTTTCATATGGTAGGTATAGGGACATTCGTAGCAGCTATATTGGTAGCACCTCTATTGGATCTGGCCATTATCGGGATTGTCATACTTGTTCTGTTAAACATTATCTATGCACCTGCGTTTTTATGGGACATGGTCGGTTATTTGTTAAGGATAGCTGTATATATAAACTATACTATTGCACGATTGCCTTTGATGACGTACTGGATAGCCGCTCCGGCGTGGTGGCAGATGGTATTGTACTATCCGCTGTGTCGTTATTATTACTATTGGGCAGAAGAGGGCACAAAGGATAAGGCCCCGGTCTATGAAAAAGGAGCCTTATTGTGTATAATAGTAGTACTGTTTTGCGGGCCTTTTGTAGAAGCATCGGGCACGACATATATTCATGTTATTCCGACTGCCCACCCGGCATGGTTGGCGATAGAATCACATTGGGGTCGACGCGATGTGTGGCTGTATTGTGATATGGGAGGACGGGTACCATCGCCGCGGCTGATACATACACTTGAAAGCGACGTACATTATTATGGGGCCACTCGGTTACGTGGTCTTGTCATTGATGGTGTAAATGCGGAGAATGTTTATGCGGTTAATGCGTTGGCTTCTTATTTCGGAATTCCTTTTTCTTTTGATGCCGTGAAAAAGGGGCGTTATAGTTATGTTACTGCCGGCAATGAGGAATATATCCCCATCACGATGGAAACGAATGGAGTTATACAGGTAACCGGTTTGCATCGAAGCTTTTTCTTCTTGTCGCAAAGCAGCGGTTATCGACAAAAGGGCCAAAAGGTTTTACAATTAAAAGGAAACCCTACGGAGATGTACGTGCATCGGTACGGCCGAGACAGGATTCCTTGCATCATAGGAACTGCCGATGAATACGGTTTGCTAAGGCGATACGATAGTCGCTGTGACGGGTATGTGTATTGGCCGCCGGGGCGCAAGCTGCGTGAAATTGATCCGGCACTGGACGGACTTTATGTCGTAGGGCATGAGAGGATACCGGATATAGAGTTGTAATATATACAGTAGGTTAACTGCCAATGGCGAACGATAGTTGTGATATACAAGGAGGTTGCGGTGAGCGAAGTTCTTTTAGTGTACGGTGATGAGCCGCAGCGTATGGAAGAAGTAAAAGGTGCTTTTTTAACATCATATACTACGCTTACTGTGCGCATGTTTGATAGCGAATCATCGCCGCGCTCTATTTGTGAAGCGATGAATGAACAATCTCTTTTTGGCGATGTATCCGTTCTGTATATAGCCAATCCCCCGATTATAAAGAAAACAGCCAAGCAATCTCTCGGTGAATGGCAGCAGGTGTACGATGCATTATTGACCTATAACGGTGAGTCGCCGGTTCTACTCATGTATCACGAAAGTATAGATAAACGTATTCAAGCCAATAAGGCATTATTGGCAGCGATTCGCCACGAAGAATGCCATAAGCTAAAAGGACCAGAATTACTTACTTGGGTTACGTCGTATTGCAAAAAAAATGGCTATACCTTAACCCGGGACGGTATGCTGTACTTGCAGCATGTGCTAGAGCTATGGCAGGATGTACCGGTTAGTTTTTTGCGTACCGAGTTTGATCGCTATTTCTTGCAGTTAGGTAAGACAAAGAAAATCACCGAAGACTTTTTAAGGGAAAACAGTAGCGATTACGGAGCAAAAAATATATTTGCCTTCAAGGATGCATTACTACAAAAAAATGCGGCTGTATTAATGGAGTTGTTTCCTTTTATGCTAAGCTATAAGGAAATAGACAGAGCCCTTTCCTATATTGAAAGCCAGTTGCGATTGCAGTTGATGGTAAGCGAATGTCGGGCCTACGGCATGAGTGAAGCGGAGACGGTAGCGTATATGAAGGATAACGGTTCTACAGTTAAGCCCTATCCGATTAAGTTGGCTTACAGCGCCGCAAGGTCTGTTACTATTCCTGCCTTAGCCGGATTACTGCGCCAGTTATACGAAATCATACGCTTGGGTCGTATGGGGGAAGGACAGTTGATTCGGGTAAGAGATGCATGTTTAACCTATTGTTTATCGGAAGAGGAGAAGATATGAAACGAAAGATACTGATGGCTTCGGCTGCCTGCGTGGCTGCTATCGGCTTGGCCTTTGCAGCGGTCGTCACACCTACGGGGCGAGCTGTACAAGGAATATATCTGGATTCCAAGGACGTATCGTGGTATACGCCGGAAGAATTGCGCGAGGAAATCGATCGTCAGTTCGAGTCAGGACCGACTACATTGGTTATTGTGGATGATACCAATAAAAAGCAGACCGTATCTTCTAAGGATATCGGTGTTCGGGCCAACCGCGAAGCCACGGTGGAAGCCATCATGGCATATGGCTATGAGCAAGATCTTTGGACATATGTTACTCATCGTTTGCAGGCATTGCTATCGCCGGTACGATATCATCTGGTGTACGAAATTAACGAACCTACCGGAGAAAGCTTTTTACGTGAGTTAGGTAATCGTTTGGATGCGCCGGGTAAAGATGCGTTTCTTACCTATGAAAGCGGTAAAGTTATCCATCATAAAGCCGTACCGGGCAAGCGCCTGGACATAAAGGCAACCTTGGCAGCACTGAAAGAAAATGCACGGGCCGGTCAGCTAGAAACGCTTCCTTTGGTAATAGATACAAAAGCAAAGCCTAAAATTGGTGATAGTGATATAGCGCCTATTACGACCTTACTTGCCGTATATACCACACAGTTTAATCCGGGTGATGAAAACAGAACGCATAATATTCAATTAGCCACGGATAAAATAAACGGAGTTCTCCTCGGCCCGGGAAAAACATTTTCCTTTAATGATGTGGTAGGTGAACGCACGGCAGAAGCCGGTTATGACGATGCGCCGGTATTTATGGATGGCAAACTTGTTCCGGGCATCGGCGGCGGTATTTGCCAGGTAAGCTCTACCTTATTTAATACTGCCTTGCTCAGCGGTATGACTATTGATGAACGCACACCACACTTTGAGCCGGTAGGATATATACCGGCCGGACGTGATGCAACGGTAGCCTATGGGTACTTGGATTTTGTATTCCATAATCCTTATACGCATCCCGTATATATTCGTGCTGTTACTGAAGGTGATAGTCTGGTGATTTACATGTTCGGCACGGAAGCGGATAAGCCGAAACAGGTGACGGTAGAAACATCGGCAGGCACGGCAATTATGCGTAAAACCATAGAAAAAACGGATGCTACCAAGGATACGGATGAAATTAGGGAAGGGCACAACGGAATGTCTATGATGACGCTGCGCCATATAACGAAAGCCGATGGTTCGATTAAGACAGACCGCTTTGAGTCCGTCTATGATCCGGTGGATACTGTTATTATTCGCGGTACAAAGCCAAAAGAGGCGGCAAAACCTAAGGCACAATCGACGAAGCCGGCTACATCCGAGAATTAACGGATAGAGTAGTTGACAGATATGCAGCAATAAGCGGATATGTAGTAATAAAAAATATATAGTAATACATGTATAGTAATAACTATACATGTAGAATAAACAGATGTATGGCATTGAATATACATTAATTAAAAGAAAGGGCTCTAAGCAATGAAATTACGTTATCATGTAGTACCGCGTAAACAGATGAAAGCGTCCTATCTTATTGAGGCTGATAAAAAATCCATTGAGATTCGATTGGCCGAAGCGGGTAAACAATTACAGGCACTTGATGCATTACAAGAAAAATTAGAAAAGTGGTATACCCAAAAAGGTGTATCCTTTGCGCCGGTGCCGTTATCGTCCTCCGATAGCTGTTGCTACTCTTGGGTGGCCGATGAAATTCACGATCACACCATGACGGAATACTATTATGCCGGCGGTTGTGGCGTAGGTGAGTTAATCGAAGAGCTGGAGGAACGACGTAAAGCACAACGAGGCTACGATGAAGAGGATATTCCCGACTTTTCCGATAGTTATGATTATATAGAAGAATATGATGATGCGGACTTTGCTCCTTTTTCCGATGATGATGCGACGATGACATTACTAGATAATACGCCTGTCGAATGCGATTATGTGGAAGCGAAACCCTTGCCGGCAGATAAGCCTGCTTACGGTGGAGCCCGTAAGGGTGGCGGACGTCGAAGACGAGATGTGACAGAGCCGGGGATGCTGTTAGGTCCCAAGATTACGGGAGAACCTGTATCCATTATGAGTATTGATGATGGCGGTCGCGGTCTTGTGTTTGAAGGCGTTCTCAACGGAATTGAAATGCGAGAAACCAAGACGGGAAAGGCAATTATCAGCGGGAATGTAGTGGATACGACCAACAGTATTCGCTTTAAAAAATTTATGGACTCTGCCGAGGAAGGCAATGAGTTGATGAAAGCGTTAAAGGGGGCTAAGCATGTACGCGTACAAGGCGACGTCGATTTCGATGATCGCTTTGAACGAGATTATGTTCTTGATTTACGCAGCGTGCAGGCTGTAGAAAAAAATACTAAGCGTACGGAACAACGTGAGGATTCCCGTGTTGAGCTTCACTTACATACTAAGATGAGTGATAAGGACGCGCTGGTAGTTGTCAAGGAATTGATTTCCACCATAAAAGATTGGGGACATCCGGCGGTGGCGATTACGGATCACGGTGTTGTTCAGGCATTCCCGGAAGCACAAGCCATTGCGGCAGAAAAAGGAGTTAAGATTATTTACGGCGTCGAAGGGTATCTGATTGAAGACGAGGACTCGGATACGCGGTATCATATTATCTTACTAGCCAAGAACATGGTGGGATTACGGAATTTGTATAAACTGGTGACGATTTCACACTTAAATTATTACAAGCGGCGTCCCCGTTTGCCCCGTGCTGTTATTGAAGAGCATCGCGAAGGTTTGATTATCGGATCGGCCTGTGAAGCCGGCGAATTAATGCAAGCTATTGTGCGCGGTGAATCCAAGGAACGGTTGCTAGAAATTGCCGACTTCTACGATTATTTGGAAATCCAACCACTGTGTAACAATATGTTCTTAGTGCGTCACAATATTGTGCCCGATGAAGCAACCTTGGTGGAAATGAATAAGACCATCGTTGAATTGGGTGAGGCACTGAATAAAAAAGTAGTTGCTACCTGTGATGTGCATTATTTGAATCCGGAAGATAAAATTTATCGTGAAATCATGCTTACAGCCAGTGGCTTTAAGGATGCGAAGGATCAACCGGACCTTCATCTGCGTACCACCGATGAGATGCTCAAGGAGTTTGCCTATTTAGGAGAAGAAAAAGCTTATGAAGTCGTCGTGACCAATTCACGGTATATTAACGATCAAATCGAAGCGATTCGTCCAATTCCGGACGGTACATATTCTCCGAAAATCGAAGGGGCCGAAGAAGAGCTGACGAACATGTGTTACCGCAAGGCGAAACGCATTTATGGTGATCCGTTACCACAGGTAGTGGCGGATCGTTTGGATTATGAGTTGACGCGAATTATCGGACATGGATTTGCGGTGTTGTATTACATTGCGCATAAGTTGGTAAAAAAATCACTGGATGACGGCTATCTGGTTGGATCCCGTGGATCGGTGGGATCTTCCTTTGTAGCGACCATGGCGGATATTACGGAAGTAAACCCGTTGCCTCCGCATTATATTTGTCCAAAATGTAAGCATAGTGAATTTTTCTTAAAAGGTGAGTATGCCGGTGGATTTGACCTGCCACGTAAAAAATGCCCAGAATGCGGTAACGAATTGGAAATGAACGGTCATGATATTCCGTTTGCAATTTTTATGGGTTTTGAAGGCGACAAGGTACCTGATATCGACCTTAACTTCTCCGGTGACTATCAGCCGCGAGCTCATAAATACACGGAAGAACTGTTCGGTCGTGATAATGTATTCCGTGCCGGTACAATCGGTACAATCGCAGATAAAACAGCTATCGGTTATGTTCGTAAATATGCGGAGATTAACGGAATTCAAGTGCGACAAGGTTTCCTCGAGGAACTGGCAAAGGGCTTCACCAAAGTAAAAAATACAACCGGTCAGCATCCGGGCGGTATCATGGTATGTCCTCGCGATATGGATGTGCATCATTTTACGCCGGTGCAGTATCCGGCGAATAAAAGGGAAAGCGGTATTATCACGACCCATTTTGATTATCACTCTATCGAAGGACGCATGACTAAACTGGACATACTGGGCCATGATGATCCGACAATTATTCGTATGTTGGAGGATATTACCGGTATTGACGTACAAACTATTCCGTTCGATGATCCGGAAACATTGAGTCTCTTTTCGTCGACCAAGGCGATTGGGTTAACACCGGAACAGTTAATGGGTGATAAGGTAGCTACATTAGGGGTGCCGGAATGCGGTACCGGCTTCGTACGGCGCATGCTGGAAGATTCCAAGCCGAAATGCTTCTCTGACTTGGTGCGAATTTCCGGATTTTCTCATGGTACCAATGTATGGCTGGATAATGCACAAACCTTAATTAAAGAAGGAACCTGTCAATTGAATGAAGCTATTTCGACACGTGACGATATCATGAACTATTTGATGCATCGGGATATAGCGCCGCTGACGTGTTTCTCCATTATGGAAAACGTACGAAAGGGACGAGGTATTGAAAAGAGAAATAAGCAAGGCGAAGCCATTACGGATTATGAAGACCAAATGCGGAAGGGGCATATTCCCGAATGGTTTATTGAGTCATGCAAAAAGATTTCTTATTTATTCCCACGTGCTCATGCCGTGGCGTATGTTATGATGGCATTCCGCATTGCATGGTTTAAAATCAATTATCCTTTGGCCTTTTATGCATCGTACTTTTCCATTCGTGCCAAAGCGTTTGACGTGCGTATTATGACACAGGATTTGGCAGGGCAAAAAGCCGAGTTCAATCGCTTGAAAGCATTGGACTATAAGGCAACGCAAAAGGATAAGGATATGATGACAGCTCTCGAAGTATCTATGGAAATGATACAGCGCGGCTTTACGTTTAGTACGGTTGACCTGGAATATTCCGAAGCACGACGCTTTACTATTCGCAACGGTAAGCTGTTGCCACCATTCCTCGCTATTGACAGTTTAGGGGAAAAGGTAGCCGATGTTATCGTAGAGGAAAGAGAAAAGCGGCCGTTTACTTCGATTAAGGATTTACAGCGCCGCTGTAAAATTTCACAATCCATATTGGATACAATGGCTGAGTTAGGATGCTTTGGTGATTTGCCGGATGATGAACAGATGAGTCTTTTCGCTATGTAAGCAGGTATGCTATCTCCGTATTTTAAAAATATATTTTCCTATCGTATAATAACTATATAAATATGAAGAGATTCTCGTTGTTACACTGTTGAGGATAATCGTTGTAAGGGAGGAATTCCTGTGACAAACCAAGTAAAAGAGCCGGTATGGATCGGCGTAGACGTAGGGACCACCGGTGTACGCGCCATGGCTTATACTTCCACCGGTAAAGCGGTAGCTTCTTCGGAAGCATTTTATCCGTTGGAAACACCGCAATATGATTGGGCGGAACAGAATCCGCAACAAATTTATGATGCGGTGGAGGAAGTGGTACGCTCTACGGTAGCTGAATTACAGTATAAATTAGTGAGCATTTCCGGTATTGCTCTAAGTACCGTTATGCATAGTTTTATTCCGCTTGACGGAGACTATCAATTATTGGGAAACATGATCACTTGGGCAGATAGCCGAAGCGCGGCTATTGTTCGTCGGATGGAACAGGAAGAGCGGTGCCGAGATTTTTATTTCCGTACCGGCTGCCCGCTTCATGCATGTTATCCACTGGCAAAGTTAGTATGGATGAAGGAAAACAGACCCAACTTATTTGCTCGGATGGCACATATCGGTTCTATCAAAGACTACATGTTCCGGCTGATGACCGGCGAGTGGGTAACGGATAAGTCCGTGGCCAGCAGCAGCGGCCTTTATAATGAATTGGAAGAAGCCTGGGATTGTGATATTTTAGCGTATATCGGTATTGAAGAAACACAGTTGCCTAAGGTTGTATCAACCACATACAGTGCAAAACTCATAAAGGATACGGCGCAACGGCTGGGGCTGCCGGAAGGATTACCGGTAGTTATCGGCGCTACGGACGGAGTTTTGGTTAATGTCGGAATCGGAGCGGTATCGCCGGGGAAGTTAAGCTGTACTATCGGAACTAGCGGAGCTATCCGTATGTTGACGGAAAAACCGCGTATGGATAAGGAAGGACGCACTTGGTGCTATAACTTGACGGATGACATGTGGGTAGCTGGCGGTGCCATTAACAACGGAGGCATTATATTACGTTGGATTCGTGACCGAATCATGCATTTACATGGTTCGCAAATAGAAAACCTTGATGTGGATCCTTATGATTTGATGACCATGAAGGCTCGCCATGTACCGGCCGGTTCCGGCGGATTGCTGTTGATGCCGTTCTTTACCGGTGAACGGGCACCGTATTGGAATTCTGATTTGCGGGGTGCCTTTATCGGGTTGTCTTTGAATCATAGTCGTTCTTACATGATTCGTGCGACGATGGAAGGCATTTGTTATAGCTTGCTTTGTGTATTACAAGCATTGCGTGATTTTGAAAACGTAGAGTCTATTCGGGTTAGCGGTAGCTTTACAAAATCGGAATTATGGTTACAAATTATGGCGGATATTTTCAATGAAGATATTACGCTTCCCAATAACAGTGAAGGAGCTTCTTTTGGTGCTGCCGTACTCGGTTTTATTTCCGATGGTACATTAAAGAGCATTCGCGATACGGCTGAGCTTATTCAGCCTCAGGATGTGTATACCCCGAAACAAGCCAATCGGGATGTATATGATACATTGTTCAGTATTTATGAATCCTTGTACACACAGATGAAAGACGATTTAGCCCGTCTCGTGAGGTTCCAGCAGGAACATCCGTTTAGCAGACTATAATTGAAAGGAGTACCCACAATGCCTCTTATAATTTTGGCTTTAGGTATTATTCTCCTGTTCTTCCTCATTGTGAAAGTGAAGATGAACAGTTTCTTGTCTCTTATTTTAGTGTGTATTTTGTTAGCCTTCGGTGAAGGGTTGCCGGTAGATAAAATTTTCCCGACGATTCAAAAAGGATTGGGAGCTACCTTAGGCGGTCTTACCATCGTTGTAGGCTTCGGTGCCATTCTCGGTAAATTGATGGCTGACAGCGGTGGGGCGCAGCGTATTGCCACTACGCTAATCAATATGTTCGGCCGTAAAAATGTAAAATGGGCTGTATGTTTAACCGGTTTTATTGTTGGTATCGCTCTGTTTTACGAAATCGGCTTTGTATTATTGATTCCATTGGTATTTACTATTGCCGTATCGGCAGATATTCCTCTTTTGGAAGTTGGTATTCCGATGGCAGCGGCGTTATCTGTAACTCACGGATTCTTGCCGCCGCATCCGGGACCGACGGCTATATCGGTTATCTTTAATGCTGATATCGGTAAAACTCTTATTTACGGGATTATCATTGCAATTCCGACGGTTATCATTGCAGGTCCTTTACTGTATAACACGGTAAAGGATATTAAGACGTCCATTCCCGAAGGATTACATAATGATAAAGTATTTACCGATGAAGAAATGCCGTCCTTTACCAGCAGTATTCTTACCGCATTGACGCCGGTATTCTTGATGGCTATCAGTGCTATCGGTAAAATGATGCAGCTTCCTAAGGATGCACCGATTACGCATATTCTTAACTTTATCGGTGATCCCAGTGTGGCGTTGACAATTTCTATCGCAGTGGCATTCTATACTTTTGGTTTTGCTCGCGGCAAAACTATGAAGGAAATCATGGAAACGTCGGAAAAGGCTATTTTGACGGTAGCTATGATTCTCTTTATCGTAGGTGCCGGCGGTGCCTTGAAGCAAGTGCTCATCGATAGCGGTGTAGGTACCTATATCGGAAGCTTGGTAATGGGTGCGAATTTGTCACCGCTTACGTTGGCATGGATAATTGCCTCGGTAATTCGTATTGCTGTCGGTTCTGCTACCGTGGCAGCCTTGACAGCCGGTGGTATCGTGGCTCCATTGATTCCGTTGACCGGTGTCAGCCCTGAACTAATGGTATTGGCTGTCGGTGCGGGCAGTGTTATCTTCAGTCCTCCGAATGATCCAGGCTTCTGGTTGTTTAAGGAATTCTTTGGTTTGACGGTTAAGCAAACGGTACGTACTTGGTGTGCCGTTGAAACAGCTATTGCTGTATGTGGTTTAATCGGTGTTGAATTGTTAAGTCTTTTTGTATAAGAACATACTCTACTGAACAATGTGAGAGCCTCTTCATCAGAAGAGGCTCTTTTGTGTATTACTGATATAGCATCTATCAAGAAATCTTTTATAGCTGTTATTAAAAAGGTTAATAATGGATGTACAAACTTACAGTTGACAAGAAAAGCTTATATACCTATAATAGTCAATGTTGAAATAAGAGGATTAATAAATCTAATGAATGACGAGGTATTCATTTCGTAGATTTCGTTGTATTGATGGGACACAGTGATGTTGGTAGTGTCTGCGAAGATGAGATGCCGGTAGGAAAGGGTAGAAGAAACATGAAAACAGTAGCAGCATGGTTAGTAGCAGTAGCATTAGTTGGTGGTTTGTCGTTAGTAGCCGGTCCGGCCGATCACATCGGTTTCACGCAGATAAATTTAAATGGCGCTACGCATCTGCACATTCCCGGTGATGCACGTTAATAATTATAGATAAAATAAAGTCGATCTTGACAATGGGGTTGACTTTTTTGCTGTGTAAGAGAATTCAGTAATTTTAGTATTGCAAGCTCATTAATCGATATGATATACTACATGAGTATGATAAATTACGCACGTAGACTGATTTCGATTCTGTGTCCGCTTTTGTCGGATGTGTCGAAAGATGATGCTGCGGAGGAGACAACAGGAGGTGCCAACATGGCAGTAGTATCAATGAAACAATTATTAGAAGCTGGTGTTCACTTCGGTCACCAGACTAGAAGATGGAACCCTAAGATGGCTAAGTACATCTTCACTGAACGTAATGGTATTTATATCATCGACCTTCAGAAAACCGTTAAAAAAGTAGAAGAAGCATATGACTTCATGCGTGAAGTAGCTCAGTCCGGCGAAATCGTACTTTTCGTAGGCACTAAGAAACAGGCGCAGGAATCTATTAAAGAAGAAGCAGAACGTTGCAACATGTTCTATGTAAACGAACGTTGGTTGGGCGGTATGCTTACTAACTACAAAACAATTGAAACTCGCGTAAAACGTTTGAAACAGCTTGAAAAAATGGCTGAAGATGGTACGTTTGAAGTATTGCCGAAGAAAGAAGTTATCGTTCTTCGTCATGAAATGGAAAAATTGGAAAAATACCTCGGCGGTATTAAAGAAATGCCGAAACTCCCGGGTGCATTGTTCGTAATCGATCCGAAGAAAGAACGTATTGCTATCGCTGAAGCTAAGAAGTTAGGTATTCCGGTAGTTGCTACCGTTGATACCAACTGCGATCCGGATGAAATCGACTTCCCGATTCCGGCAAACGACGACGCTATTCGCGCTGTTAAGTTGTTGACTTCTAAAATTGCCGACGCTATCTTGGAAGGTCGTCAGGGCGAACAGGTTGACGCTGAGAAAGCATCTGAACAAGCTTTGAACGACATGGTTGACGATTCCCGTGAAATGATTCAGGACGGTCGTTTCTAATTCATTTCTTACAAGGATAAATCGTGGGACTTAAGCTGTTAAAAAAATATAAATTTAATAGCGTTAACGATTGATAAAAAGAGTAATACACTATAAAATTAAGGTAAGGCTCAAAGTCCTTACCTTAATTACTGTATGGGAGGTATATACAACATGGCAATTACTGCTGCATTGGTAAAAGAATTACGTGAACGTACTGGCGCAGGTATGATGGACTGCAAGAAAGCATTGACAGAAACTAACGGTGATCTCGATAAAGCGGTTGACCTTCTTCGTGAAAAAGGTTTGGCTGCTGCTGCTAAAAAGGCAGGTCGTATTGCTGCAGAAGGCGTTGTTACATCTTACATTCATGGTGGCGGACGTATCGGTGTTCTCGTAGAAATCAACTGCGAAACTGACTTCGTTGCTAAAACTGATGATTTCCAGGCTTTGGCTAAGGATATTGCTATGCAGATTGCTGCTTCCAATCCGGCTTATTTGAACCGTGAAGAAGTTCCGGCTGAAGTAATCGAACATGAAAAAGCAGTTCTTTTGGAACAGGCTAAACAGGAAGCGGAAGAAGACGTTAAAAACGGTAGAAAACCGAAACCGGCTGCTGTATTGGAAAAAATGGTTAACGGCCGCATTGAAAAATTCTATAAAGAAAATTGCCTTTTGGAACAGGTTTTCATTAAAGACGGCGACAAGACCATCACTGACGTAATCAATGAAAACATTGCTAAAATCGGTGAAAACATCAACGTACGTCGTTTTGTTCGTTACGGCTTGGGCGAAGGCCTTGAAAAACGTAACGATGACTTCGTTGCCGAAGTTATGGCTTCCGTTGGTAAATAAGTAGTAGAGAAAATAAGAGAACACCGTGCTGTGTTCTCTTATTTTGTAATAAGCAGAGGAGTATAGCAATGAGTGAAAGACATTTTAAACGTATCGTGTTGAAACTGAGCGGAGAAGCGTTGGCCGGTGATCAAGGGTTTGGTATTAATCCGGTTGTAGTAGAAGGCATTGCCAATGAAATTGCAGAAATTGCCAGAACTACCGATTTACAGATTGCCATTGTAGTTGGCGGCGGTAACATTTGGCGCGGTTTGGCCGGTAGTGCAAAAGGCATGGATCGTGCTTCGGCTGACTACATGGGCATGATTGCAACCGTTATGAATGCTTTGGCATTGCAGGATGCCTTGGAAAACGCCGGCGCGGCTACTCGTGTTCAAACGGCTATTGCTATGCAGGAAGTGGCAGAACCGTATATTCGTCGTAAAGCAATTCGTCACTTGGAAAAGGGTCGTATTGTTATTTTCGGTGGTGGTACGGGCAATCCTTACTTCTCCACGGATACAACAGCAGCTCTTCGCGCTGCTGAAATTGAAGCGGATGCTATTTTAATGGCTAAAAAATTTGCTGACGGTGTATATGATTCCGATCCTAGAACTAACCCGGATGCAAAGAAATTTGACGAACTTACATACATGGATGTAATCAGCCGTGAGTTAAAAGTTATGGACTCCACATCTACAACCTTGTGTAAGGATAATAATATCCCTATTGTTGTATTTAGCATGGATATCCCGGGCAATATCACTCGTGCTGCCAAGGGAGAAGCCATCGGTACTATCGTAAGAGGTGAAAACTAATGGAAATCCAAGAATTATTGACACAACAAGAAACTCGTATGGACAAGACAATTGAAGCATTGAAGCAGGAGTTTGCCTCCATTCGTACGGGACGTGCCAGCACATCGTTATTGGACAAAATTACCGTTGATTATTACGGAGCTCCTACACCGGTAAATCAGGTGGCAAATGTATCTGCTCCGGAACCGCGTATGATTTTGATTACACCGTGGGATAAATCTATGATCGGTGCTATCGAAAAGGCAATCTTACAATCTGATTTAGGATTAAATCCCAGCAATGATGGTGCCGTAATTCGCTTGGCTATTCCTCAGCTTACGGAAGAACGTCGTAAGGAGCTTGTTAAGGTGGTTCATAAAAGAGCCGAAGAAGCCAAAGTAGCTATCCGCAATATTCGCCGCGATGCTAATGAGGTGCTGAAAAAAGAAGAAAAGGCTAAGACGATTACGGAAGATGACTCCAAGGACGGTCAGGAAAAAATTCAAAAGTTAACGGACAAAAAAATTAAAGCCGTTGATGATTTGAAGGATAAAAAAGAAAAGGACGTATTGGAAGTTTAATGATTGTGTTAGAGGATATAATCGGCTTGCCATGGCAGCTCGCAGAAGGACTTTTGCGGGCTGCCAATGTCCCTTTTACGGTATCTGTCGGGCAAAATTACAATAAATTTTTTAAGATAGATAGCGATGGCTATTACGTAGCACGCATTACAAGCAATGGTACTTCTTATGAAGTATTACTGTTTCATCCCATGATTAACAGTGCGTTTGAGAAGTGTAAAGAGGTGCAATATGCTGAAACGATTATTGGGTAAGAAAAAGGCTGAACGAGTGGCCTCTACTACATTAGATCCAAATAATATACCTCGTCATGTGGCTATTATCATGGATGGCAACGGAAGGTGGGCTAAACGGCGTGGATTACCACGTACAATGGGACATAGAGCAGGTGCGGAGGTATTAAAGAAAATAGTGCGTGCCGCTGACTCTGTAGGTGTGAAGGCATTAACGGTGTACGGTTTTTCTACGGAAAATTGGAAACGGCCGGCATCAGAAGTATCACTGCTTATGAATTTGATTGGTGAATATTTGACCGGAAATGTACAGGACATGCATGCCAATAACGTACGTATTCGTTTTATCGGGCACATAGAAGGTCTTAATGAACAATTACAGAGAATTATAGCCGATGCAGAAGCATTGACAAAAGATAATACGGGCTTGATGCTGCAGTTAGCCATTAATTACGGTGGCCGTGATGAGTTGGTACGAGCAGCGCGCTATTTAGCTGAAAAAGTCGGCGCCGGTGAGATGACAGCAGAAGAAATTACGGAAGAGCGCATGGCACAGTCCTTGTATACACCGGAATTTTCGGATGTTGATTTGCTGATTCGTCCCAGCAACGACTTTAGAATCAGTAATTTCTTGCTTTGGCAATTGGCGTATGCGGAATTTTGGTTTACCGATATATGTTGGCCTGATTTTACGGAGCGTGTATTATTCGATGCGATTCGAGCGTATCAACAACGAGAAAGACGCTTTGGCGGATTGAAAACGGAGGAGTAATATGCTGAAAACCAGGGTAATTACTGCGATTGTAGGAATTTGTATCGCTATTGGAGCCATCACCTACGGCGGGCTTTTATATAATGGTCTGGTAGCATTGCTGACTATCGTCGGTTGGCGTGAATTTTTGGTTATGATGAAACGCCGCAAGATTGAACTCCCCTATGTGTGGGGCTATCCGGCTGTTATCATAGTCATGGGATGTTTACTGGCAGGTGCCTATACGACTGCTTTGGCAGCTGTGGTAGTTTTGTATCTGCTGCTCGGTGTGTACTATATATTTTCTGCGCGTAGCAATGAGTTAACAGCGATTGCGTATGGTTGCCTTGGCTTTACATATACGGTATCGGGGATGGCTGCACTGATTCTTTTGCGTGATCATACAGTATATGAAGTATTCCGGCTATCCTTTATACCGACATCTCCGGGTGTATATTACTTGTGGCTATTATTGTTATGTACATGGGCCAGCGATACCTTTGCGTATTTTGCGGGACGGCTGTGGGGAAAACGAAAGATTGTTCCTCGTATCAGTCCGAACAAAACACTGGAAGGCTTTATCGGAGGCTTTATAGGATGTATATGTACCGGTTTGCTGTATGCGTTTATTGCCGGTATTGCTGTACATGATGGTATAGCTATAGGTGCATTAGTCGGTGTAGCAGCCCCCTTGGGGGATTTGTTTGAATCTAAATTAAAACGCGATAGCGGTGTAAAGGATTCTGGTGTTCTCTTGCCGGGGCATGGCGGCGTACTGGATCGTTTCGACAGCCTCCTTTTTGCAGCACCGCTTACATTAGTATATTTACTTGTATAAGAATAGAAGGAGTCCCTATGAAAGGCATAAGTATTCTTGGGAGTACCGGTTCTATCGGCACGCAAACATTGGATGTTATAAGACAACATCCCTATTTATTCAGGGCAGATGCACTAGTTGCCCATAGTAATATCGATGTATTGGAAGCACAGATTAAGGAGTTTTCCCCAAAAATTGCCGGTGTTGTGGATGAAAAAGCATATGTACAATTAAAGGCTCGTTATCAAGGGGAAACTGTCCTTATCGGCGGTCATGAGGCACTAATGGCCGCAGCTGTCTGTGAAAGTGCCGATATGATAGTAACCGCCGTAGTGGGTGCCGTAGGGATTGAACCGACTATCGCGGCTATTAAAGCAAAAAAAACAATTGGTCTGGCCAATAAGGAAACGTTAGTGGCCGGTGGGCCTTTGATTACGGCACTTTGCAAGGAATATGGTGTAGAATTACTTCCTATTGATAGCGAACATAGTGCTATTTTTCAATGCTTGGAAGGACAGACACGCGACAATGTGGATTCCTTACTGATAACTGCATCCGGCGGACCGTTACGTTTATGGCCGTCGGAAAAAATCGCTACCGCAACGGCAGCCGATTGCTTGAAGCATCCTACATGGAACATGGGAAGCAAGATAACCATTGATTCGGCCAGCCTGTTTAATAAGGGGTTGGAAGTTATAGAAGCACATTGGTTATTTGGCTTTGATTTTGATCATATTAAGGTAACGGTGCATCCGCAAAGTATCGTTCATTCCATGATTATGATGAAGGACGGTGCTATATTGGCACAATTGGGAAATCCTGATATGCGCGAACCTATACAATATGCATTGACGTATCCGAAGCGTTATCCGTTAAAAATGGATACCCTGCGCTTTGAAGACGCATTGCAATTAGAATTTTTCCCACCGCGGTACGATGATTTTCCGGCGTTGCGTCTGGCTTACGAAGTAGGAAAGGCGGGAGGATTTAAACCGGCTATCTTCAATGCTGCTAATGAAACAGCGGTATATGCGTTCCTTGACGGAGCAATTCGTTTTGGTGATATTTATAAAACCGTTGTCGGAGTTCTGGAGCAAGCAGAAAGTGATTCGGAGTTTACATTGGAAAATCTATTGGCCGTTGATAGTTGGGCACGTCGTAAAGCACGAGAATTAATGGTATAGGAGAGTATATGATAACTATATTGGCATCAATTTTCGTTTTCGGCATCATTGTATTTATTCACGAATTAGGACATTTTATAGCGGCAAAGCTTTGCCGAATGCGCGTAGATGAGTTTGCCATCGGATTTGGTCCGGCATTATATAAACAGCAAAAGGGTGAAACACTCTATTCTATTCGAATGATTCCTTTGGGCGGATATAATAAAATTGCCGGCATGGATCCGTCGGAACCCATCGATGAACGATCGTTTTTGTCAAAACCGGTGTGGCAACGCTTTATCGTGATTGCCGCAGGTGCTACTTTTAATTTTTTACTCGCCATTGTCATCTTCTTTGGCGTATTTGCTACCGTTGGTTCAATGCAACCTTCCAACGAACCGATTATTGGAAGAATTGTCAATGGATCTCCGGCAGAAGCGGCACATTTTGAAATTAACGATCGTATTACAAGTATTGACGGTAAACCCGTTGCCGTTTGGGGTGATATTACAAAAAATCTGGAAGGTACTGCGGGAAGAGTGATTCCCATCGTAGTGGAACGAAACGGTGAAACACAGGAAAAAGCGGTTATTCCGATGAAGGCCGAAACGGGTGTTTCTGTTATAGGTATTAATCCGACTAGTATTAGTCAGTCCTATTCTATAGGTGAGGCAGCAGTTCAATCTGTTGTAGTTACGCGGGATATTTTGCGGGATATGCTAACCGGTTTATGGACAATGATAACCGGCAAGACAGCAGCAGAAGTATCTGGGCCCATAGGGGTGGCTCAGATGGCGGGGCAAATTGCTCAAGCCGGCTTCGTTTATTTGTTGCAATTTACCGCTATACTTAGTCTAAATTTAGGTGTTATCAATCTACTGCCGATTCCTGTGTTGGATGGTGGGCACTTAATTATGTTACTGATTGAAGGAATAACAAGACGTCGTATGCCACCGCGTGTGTTGCAATATATTCAAATGGCAGGTCTTACCATTTTATTATTGATTTTCATATATGCAACAACCCATGACATAAGTCGCCTTTAATGATATAGGAGAAACTGATGATTACAAGAAAACCAACACGTGGTATCCAGGTAGGAACTGTAAAAATCGGTAATGGCGCACCGATTAGTGTACAATCTATGATAACCACCAATCCTGTTAAATCCGAACAGGCTATTGCCGAAATCAACCGTTTAGCTGAGGCAGGCTGTGAATTGGTGCGCGTTGCCGTGCCGACGATGGAAGCTGCTAAAGCGCTGAAAGCAGTTAAGGCCGGTGCTCATATACCGGTCATTGCCGATATTCATTTTGATTATCGCTTAGCGTTGGAAGCAATCGAAAGCGGCGTTGACGGTTTACGTATCAATCCGGGAAATATCGGTGGCGAAGCAAATGTGCTGGCTGTCATTGAAAAAGCCAAGCCAAAACATATTCCTATTCGTATCGGTGTTAATGCCGGATCTTTGCCGGCACATATTTTAAAAGAGTATGGCGGACATCCTTGTGCCGATGGTATGGTAGAAGCAGCTTTGGAACATGTTCGGATTTTGGAACGCTTGGATTATAGAGAAATGAAGCTTTCCATTAAGGCTACCGATGTACCGCTTATGATTGAGGCGTATCGTAAATTATCAGACAAAGTGGATTATCCGCTTCATTTAGGTGTTACCGAAGCAGGAACGGTTACACAAGGAACAATTAAGTCGGCCATTGGAATTGGATCGTTATTAGCCGATGGAATCGGTGATACCTTACGCGTATCATTAACCGGTGATCCGATTCATGAAGTAGAAGTAGGAAAAACAATTTTGAGCTCTTTAGGACTGAGAAACTACGGAGCTACTATGATTTCCTGTCCTACCTGTGGCCGTTGCCAAGTAAATTTATTTGACATGGCTGAAATTGTCGAAGAACGATTAAAATCTATTAAAGCACCGATTCGCGTTGCCGTTATGGGTTGTGTAGTAAATGGTCCGGGAGAAGCCAGAGAAGCTGATTTTGGGATTGCCGGTGGTGACGGTAAGGGAATCGTGTTCTGTAAAGGTGAAATTATAAAGACTGTTCCGGAAGCGGAATTAGTTAATGCATTGTTTGAAGAAATAGATGCATATTTAGCAAAGGAGTCGTAGTTAAAGATGTTAGCTAGTAAGTTGTATGCCCCGACGTTGCGCGAAACGCCGGCCGATGCAGATGTTATCAGTCAACAATATATGTTGCGTGCCGGTTTTATCCGCAAGATGGCCAATGGCCTATATACGTACTTGCCTTTGGCATGGAAAAGCATTCGTAAAATCGAAGCCATTGTGCGAGAAGAAATGGAACGTGCCGGTTCTCAGGAAATCATGATGCCTATAGTTCAGCCAGCGGAAATTTGGCAGGAATCGGGTCGTTGGAAAGTATATGGCGCGGAAATGATTCGCCTTAAGGATCGTCATGACCGTGAATATTGCTTGGGACCAACTCACGAAGAAATGATTACGACTTTAGTGCGTAATGAAGTTAATTCGTATCGTCAACTTCCATTGAATCTGTTTCAGATGCAAAGTAAGTATCGCGATGAACGTCGCCCTCGCTACGGTTTGATGCGCAGTCGTGAATTTATTATGAAAGATGCGTATTCCTTTGATATGGATGAAGAAGGATTGGATGCATCGTATAAAGCTATGTACGATGCATATGTTCGCGTGTTTACACGATGCGGTTTATACTTTAAGCCGGTAGAGGCAGACTCCGGTGCTATCGGCGGAAGTAACAGTCATGAATTCATGGCTTTAGCCGATGCCGGTGAAGCTGATGTGATTCATTGCAAAAATTGTGACTATGCGGCCAACATTGAAATTGGTAAACCGGCGGTGCTGAAAGCAGCTGTGGCCGAACCGGAAGGCAAATTGACGCTCGTAGATACACCGGATGCAAAAACGATTGATGCTGTAGCTACTATGCTTGATTTGCCGTTGGAACGAACCATCAAGGCAGTTGTATACAATGTAGATGGGACAGTCGTACTTGCTATTGTTCGCGGCGATCACGAAGTGAATGAAATTGCATTGCAGCATGCTATGGAATCTACGGTAGAACCGGAAATGGCTTCGGATGAAGATTTAAAACGTGTAGGCTTAACAGCAGGCTTTATCAGTCCGGTAGGGTTGCATCAGACAGATGATTTTGCTATCGTTGTTGATGAAACGGTTATGGAAATGTACAATGTATGCGGTGGTGCCAATAAGCGTGATGCCCATTACATTAATATTAATCCGAAACGTGATTTTGATACAAAGGATATGCGTATCGCGCCGATTCGATTGATTACGAAAGACGATCGTTGTCCTCATTGCGGTGGAGAGTTGGAATTAGCTAAGGGCATTGAAGTCGGTCAAGTATTTAAATTGGGGACTAAGTACAGCGAAGCATTACATGCAACTTTCTTAAATCAGTCCGGTCGTCCGTCTCCGTTGGTAATGGGGTGCTATGGTATCGGGGTATCGAGAACATTGGCAGCGGCTATCGAACAATCCCACGATGAAAACGGAATTATTTGGCCGCGCGCCATCGCACCTTTTGAAGCTGTGGTAGTACCAATTAATGCTAAAGATGAACAGTTAATGTCTATGGCAACTACGGTTTACGACGCATTGCGTAAGGCCGGTGTCGACGTATTGTTAGATGATCGTAAAGAACGCGCCGGTGTCAAATTTAAAGATGCCGATCTTATCGGTTATCCGATTCGATTGACAATCAGCAAAACTACGGCGGAAACAAATGAAGTGGAAGTACGCATCCGTAAAGACGGGGAAAGCATCACCTGCAAATTAGAAGATGTAGCCGACGTGGTATGTGATCGATTACAAGCATTATAAATGTTTGCTTCGTAAATTTTTAAAAGTATATAGCAAAAGCAGTCTTGCCTGTAGGGTAAGACTGCTTTTTATATAAAATGACTTGAATTGCGAATATTTGTTTGCTATGATGATACAAGATGACAAAGGGAGGTTACAGGAATATGCATATAGGAATTGACATCATTGAAATAGAGAGAATTGCTAACGCTGTGAAGCGTCCTTCTTTTGTTCATCGCGTTTTTACGGAACGTGAGCAAGCCTATTGCAAGGGACGAGGAAAGCAACAATATGCATCCATGGCCGGAATTTACGCAGCTAAAGAGGCATTTCTTAAAGCGTTGGGCACAGGCTTGCGATATGGTTCGTGGCAAGATATCTGCGTGATTCACGATGAGTGGGGCGCACCGCAATTGGAGTGCAGCGGTGTGTTCGGACAGATGGTTGAAGAGAGGAATATAACAAAGATAAGTCTTTCCATTAGTCACTGTCATGCATATGCAGTGGCCAATGTAGTTATGATGTGAGTCGTTTATATGAAAGGAGATATATTTTATGCGTGTATGGAGTAAAAGCGAGGCGCAATATGTAGATCATTGTATTCAAGAAGATTTAGGAATGCCTTTGGGGTATGCTATGGAAAATGCCGGTCATGGGGTGGCCGATGTTATTTCTGAAGCAGATGTACAGAGTATCTTCATTATTTGCGGTACAGGGAATAATGGCGGCGATGGTATGGTAGCAGCGCGTCATTTAAAAGCACTCGGTAAAGAAGTGTTTGTCTATGTCATTGGAAATATAGATAAAGGAACAAGCCTTTGTCAGGAACAATTTGCTATCTGCCAGAAATTGGAGTTGATTACCGACTCGTTAGATATGCTGCCTACCTGTGATTGTATAGTTGATGCTATTGCCGGTACCGGTATAGTAGGTGATTTGCGAGATGACCTACGCCAGGAATTAGATATGATACAAACACATATTCAGAAAATGACGTATGAACCATTGGTAGTAGCTATTGATGTACCTACAGGTCTCGTAGCAGATACAGGAGCTGTGGATTCGGCAACACTGGCAGCGGATGTGACGGTAACATTGGGAGCTGTAAAGCAAGGTATGTTGCTGTATCCGGGACGCAGTTATTGCGGGACGATTGTGGAAAAAGGATTAGGCGTATCTTGGGATATGTTTATCGAACCAAGTCGAACTATGTATGTCACGACTGAATTTGCTAAAAAGTTGTTACCGCAACGAATACCTACGGCGCACAAAGGCACCAATGGGCATGTCGTTATATTAGGCGGTTCCGAAGGGATGTATGGCGCTCCCGTAATGGCAGCCGAAGCAGCGGTATATAGCGGCGCCGGTAAGGTGACATTAGCAGTGCCTACATCCTGCTTGGATATCGTTACACAAAAAGTTATGCCTGAGGTGATGACAGGATCATTTGGAAATATGTTGCATGTGCGTATGCATACCGTCGATAAAGATGCTGTCGCTATTGGTCCGGGCTTAGGGAGAAATCAAGAAGCAAAAGAGATGGTACGTAATTTTGTAAATACCTTTGAAGGTCCTTTGGTAATTGATGCCGATGGCTTATTTGCACTGGGTCGCATAGAAACAATGGGAACTACTTTTATTGATCGTCAACGCCCAGCAGTACTTACACCGCATCCCGGCGAGTTTGCAGCCTTAACGGGAATGACCATTGCGGATATTGAAGCCTCTCGCGTAGAAGTGGCCAGAGAATTTGCTACAAAACACAATGTAGTTTTAGTCCTAAAAGGCGCACCGACGGTTGTTGCTTTACCTGGTGGTCACGTATATATCAACGGCAGTGGCAACGAAGGCATGGGCACAGGCGGTATGGGCGATGTACTGACAGGAATTATTTCAGCTTTGATTGGACAAGGTCTTCCCGAAAGCCGAGCTGCTGTTTTAGGCGTTTTCCTCCACGGTAATGCAGCTGACCGCTTGCATGAGATAAAACCTTTTGGCTTTACGCCTAGTGAAGTGGCCCGTGAAATTGGTATTTCCATACAGGCGCTGATGACTGAAGAAGAGTGAGGCGTAGTATGAAAACAATTAAACATTATTTAGCTCTTCTTTGCATGATGATAGCCGTTGTATTTTCCTTGGCAGGGTGTGGTCCAAGCGTAGCTTCCACATCAATTAGTAACGGAAGTTCGCATACAGCTACTACGTGGCATGGTGAATCACTCGATGTGTATACGTTAGACATTGGGCAAGGAGATGCGCATTTAATAAAAATAGGCGATGAATATACACTGATTGATACCGGTGATGTAGATCATCGTGAAGCCATTGTCAAGCAATTGAAAGCGCTTCATGTCAATCGGTTGAAAAATGTGATTATCACACATCCTCATGCCGATCATCTTGGTGGCTTTTATGCTATTGCCAAAGCGATTCCCATTGAAAATGTATACGATAATGGCTTTGAAGCTAAGAGTACGGTATATAAGACATACCGAAAAGAGTTAAATAAAATGGGAATTACACCTAAAGCTTTGCGGAAGGGTGATATTGTTACCCTTGGCGATGGTGCTGTATTTGAAGTATACGCTCCATGGGATACGGAACTTACGGATAAAAAGGGAAAAGCCGATCTCAATAATAATTCTATTGTAGGTAAACTAGTGGCCGGCAAGTTCTCTATGCTATTTACGGGCGATGCGGAAAAGGAAGAGGAAGCACGTCTTATTAAGGAAGAAAACACCAAGCTTTCCAGTCGTGTCTTAAAGGTGGGACACCACGGCAGCAAAACATCTTCATCGAAGGATTTTATTCGTTCCGTTCGTCCGGAAATTGCGGTTATTTCTTGTGGATTACACAATGATTACGGTCATCCTCATAAAGAAAGCCTGCAACGATTGCTAAATGATGGGAAGGAGGTTTCACCGACAAAATCCATCACTATATATCGTACGGATACGATGGGACAAATTCATATTCATACGAACGGTGATAGCTGGTCGGTTACGACAGAACGATAATATATATCGGTTACGACAGAACGATAATATATATTTGGAATATATATAGTACGTAGATAAATACGTAGATAAATACGTAGATAAATGACGAGAGTCATCGCAGTAGCGGTGGCTCTCGTTGTTTTGTAATCAACAGGTAAGTGTGGTATAATACAGTAGTTAAGCATCGAGAGTGACTGTTACTTTGATAGGAGTGATTAAATTTGCGTAAAGTTTGGTTAGCCTTGGCTACCGTAGTTATGTGCTTACCTATGTTGATGACTACAGTAGCGGCCCGGACAGAGGTAACGGATGTGCATTGGGTAACACGCATAGATGCCCCGATACCTTTCGTACGCGTTGTGTTGAGCCTGTCGAGCCCAACCGATGCTACAGCCACGATTGATAAATCGGGACTGAATACAACAATTGTATTAAAGAATGCGGAAATTAAAGGCGCCCCTTCACAGGTAAAAATGGATAAATCCATTGCTTCATCGGTAAGCTTGGCCGAGAAGGGCAAAAATGTTAATGTGAATATCAAGACACCGACATCCATAGATGAAAATGACGTTAAAGTATTTTCTTTAACAAAAGATACCGTGAATAATAAACCGTATCGTATGGTTATTGATATTCAAAAGAAAGGCGTAGCACCGACCGATATGTATTACGGCAGTGATAAATGGCGTGCAGCTAAAGTAGCCAGAGAGGCAAAGAAGAAACCGGTTGCCCCTCAGGCGACTACCAATACAGTGAAATATCGTACCAGCGGTGGTATTGCCGGTAAAATTATTACCATTGACCCCGGTCACGGCGGTAGTGATCCAGGTGCAATCGGACCTACCGGCGTACAAGAAAAAGATGTAACCTTACCGATTGCGAAAGCTCTTAAAAAAGCATTGGAAGCAAAAGGGGCTAAAGTATTTATGACCCGCACTACCGATGTAGATGTGTACGCACCGAATGCCAGCGGTCCTGATGAATTACAAGCCCGTGTCAATGTGGGTAACTATAATTCGTCCGATTTATTCGTAAGTGTTCATATCAATTCTTTTACAAATCCAAATGTTGGCGGTATTGCTACTTATTATTACGATAAGACGCCATATGATACAAAACTGGCTTCCCGTATACAATCGCAAATTGCGGGGGAAAGCGGATTCGGCGGTGACCGAGGGATTCAACCGGGTAACCTGTATGTATTGCGACACTCTGCAATGCCGGCTGTATTAGTTGAATTAGGCTTTATATCCAATCCTTCGGAAGAAGCCCTGCTAAAGACGGAAAAAACACAGGAAAACTTTGCCGATGAAATTGCGGCAGGTATTGAAAATTATTTTAGGGGGTAACGACTATGACAAAGCACCTAAGGAATTTCCTCATGGCGGCCTTGGTCGTTATCATGACTATTGCAGCCGGTTGCAGTGGCGAAACGGCTAACAGCACAGCTGTAACTAAGGATAGCGGTGCAAAGGCAACCATGTCTGCTGAAGCTACGACACAAGAAGCAGCCAACGATCCGATGAGTAAAATGGTAGTATACGTGCCGACCGATGACGGACGCGGTGTACGACCACAATCTGTTACCTTGGACAGTAATAAGAAGACAGTGAAATATGCATTGTCTGTGATTTTTGAAGAAGATGCTCGTCAAAAATATCCTGTTTTTGCTAAAGGCACAGTTGTAAAAGGTGTGACTGTTAAAGACGGTATTGCCACGGTAGACATGAACAAGGCCTTTGTGGCAAACGATAACGGCGGCGAGCTTACCGCACAATTACGTTTGGCAGCGGTTGTAAACACAGTAACGGAATTCAAAGATGTAAAAGGTGTGTTGTTCCGAATTGATGGAAAACCGCTAACATCTTTCGGCGCTTATGATTTGAGTGATCCGTTGAGTCGAATGGATAATTTAATTGTAAAATAATGGCTTAGACATGCATATCTGGGTCAAGCAAATCCCGTATCCACGTACGATACGGGATTTTGTTTCATCAACTGATAAATTTTGATATAATGCTAGGATAGAAGTGGATTAGAACAGAACCATCATAGGAGTATATGAGGAATACGTCCCGATAAGAAGGTGGATGATGTGGAGGAGTAAGCTATGCAGATGCGTGAAATGGGTGAATTTAATTTTATAAAATCTGTAGCAGATGATACTATATACGATATGAGCACTGTAATATATGGTATTGGAGATGACTGTGCCGTATATAAAGCCAAGGAAGGATATCATCAATTAGTCAGTACGGATATGATGGTGGAAGGCATACATTTTTCGTCGAAGACGACGGCTCCTTTTGATATAGGCTACCGTTTAGGTACGGCAAATATTAGTGATATAGCAGCTATGGGTGGTGTGCCGCGACAGGTCGTTATCGCTGTGGCTGCTCCACCTGACGGTAATTCTCAACGATTGCAAGAAATGTATGAAGGCTTGAAATCTATTTGTAAAACGCATCACGTCAATATTATAGGCGGCGATACGGTATGCACCGATGGACCGTTGACAGTATCGTTGACAATTATCGGTGAAGTGCCGGAAGAAACAGAGCTATACCGCAGTGGAGCACAAGTAGGTGATGTAGTTGGCATTACCAATACCATCGGTGATTCAGCAGTTGGTTTGGAGGCACTACTTGATAATGCACGTGGCTATTCACATTGTAAACGAGTACACCAACGCCCGGAACCTCAAGTATATTTAGGAAATGTGCTTCGCAGTTTGGGCGCGCACGCAATGAATGATATCAGCGATGGCTTGGGGAGTGAGTTAAACGAAATAGCCCATGCATCGGGCGTTGCCATTGAAATCGATGAAACCGCTATGCGTTTCCATCCGGAAGTTATACAATGGGCAAAGAAAAAAGAAATTTCTCCTTGGTCATTCGCGTTGTATGGAGGTGAGGACTTTCAACTTGTCTTTACCATTCCGGAGGATATAGTCAACGAAGTTTCTGCGTTGGAAGGAATTCAACTGATTGGACATGTGGTTTCCGGTGCCCCCGGGGTTTGCCTACGAACCGCACAAGGTGAAAAGAAGATCATTCCGGCACAGGGATATAATCATTTTTCAAAGTGATTGGGATTGATTAGGCTACATAAAATAAAACAGGCAGTACATATAGTGTAAAATAGTCAATAATAGAAATAAATAGTAATAAATAGTAATAAATAGTAATAAATAGTAATAGAAATAGACAGTAATAGAAAGTGTTAGGTGACATGATGACAGGTACTGCAAATTTGCTGTGTCAAACCTCATCGGTAGAAGATACACGGCGTTTAGGTGAACGGTTAGGCACCTTTATGAAATCCATGGATGCACCGCTTTGCGTTGCGTTGATTGGTGATCTCGGGACAGGAAAAACCCATTTTTCTCAAGGTATTGCAATCGGATTCGGTATTAATGAAGAAGTGACCAGTCCTACGTTTGCTTTAATGAATACCTATGAAACCGCAGATGACAATTTATATCATTTTGATTTATATCGTCTTGACGAAGAGGATGAGTTAGCTCCTATCGGATTTGATGAATTTACGGATGACACGAAAAGCATTGTTGAGTGGGCCGACAAATTTCCGGACGCTATGCCTGAGGAAACATTGTGGGTAACAATTAATCGCATTAGCGATACAGAACGAAAATTTATATTTTCTTCATCGTATATCCTTTATAACGAGCTCGTACAGATTGGAGGTCCCTATGTATTTGGGAATTGAAACAAGTAGTGCTGTGTCAAGTATAGCATTGGCTGATGAACATTCTTTTGTCGGTGAATTGACAGTATCGGCGGGATTAACTCATTCCGAACAATTAGTTCCCCATATTGAAGGATTAATGAAGCAGTGTAACATTACGCCTGCTGATATAGCAGGCATTGCAGTTAGCATCGGTCCCGGTTCTTTTACCGGTTTACGAATCGGCATGGGGACAGCCAAAGCAATGGCATACGCTCTTAATATTCCTTTGGTAGGAATCATGACAATGGATGCATTAGCGTACAATTTTTATAATTCACAGCATCGAATCGGTATATTGATCGATGCACAAAAAAAGAACGTTTATGAAGCTCGCTATCATTGGGAAGAGGAACAACTCATATGCGATCAGTTACCACAGGTACGTGCTCGGAGTGAAGTTATCGAGGAATTGTCGCAAGGTACGGATATAACTATGGTTGCCGGTGATGGAGCCGTGAAGGCGGCTACGGCTATCGAGGAGGCAGGCGGGTCGATTGCGCTGGCACCGCTTTTACTACGCATGCCGAAAGCTTCGTCGCTTTTAATGGCGGCCATTCCACATTTTACTTCCGGTGATACGACCGATGCCATGACGTTATTACCCTACTATATCCGCCGCTCCGAGGCAGAGGTATTGTGGGAAAAAAAGCATCCCGATGCAGCGCGTAACGAAGAAACACCGTCGGTTATCGTAACGGATGCAGCGAAGGAGGAACCATAATGTTTGTTGTGCGTCAGGCAACCAAGGCAGATGCCGAAGCAATCTATGCCATTGAAACTGATTCGTTCTCAACGCCGTGGTCGTTGGAGTCTGTCATTCGCGAGTTAGAAGAACAGAAAGAACGTATTTATTTTTTGGTGGAAGAAGACGGACAGGCAGTTGCCTATGCCGGTGCCTGGATGGTATATGACGAAGGGCAAATTACGAATATCGCAGTTCGTCCCAAGAGTCGCCGCGAAGGCTACGGTGCTATTGTGACGCGTAAGCTAATAAAAGAACTATTTAATCGCGGCATGACGGAAATATTTTTAGAGGTGCGTATTTCTAACATAGCTGCCCTGGCATTATATCGTCGTTTAGGCTTTACGGTAAAGGGAATACGAAAATCCTATTACACCAATCCAACTGAGGATGCCTATATCATGTCGCTGGTTAAGGAGGAAATACTATGAGCATCTACACATTGGCAATAGAAAGCAGCTGTGATGAAACATCAGCTGCTGTATTGCGAGACGGGCGTACCGTGCTTTCAAATGTTATTTCCAGCCAGGTACCCATTCATCGAAAATTTGGCGGTGTAGTTCCCGAAATTGCGTCACGTCATCATATTGAACAAGTCGTACCTGTAGTGGATCAGGCGCTTGAGGACGCCGGCGTGCGATTGGAAGATATTGATCATATCGGGGTTACGTACGGCCCGGGCCTTGTGGGAGCCTTGTTGGTTGGTGTAGCGGCTGCTAAAGGGTTAGCCTTTGCCGCAGGGAAACCGCTTATCGGCGTCAATCATATGGAAGGCCATATTTTTGCTAATTTTCTCGCTAATCCGGAGTTAGAGCCTCCGTTCTTAAGTTTAGTCGTATCCGGCGGGCATACTATGCTGGTTGTGGTAAAAGATTATGAAACCTTTGAAGTTTTGGGACAGACACGAGATGATGCAGCCGGTGAAGCGTTTGACAAAATAGCGCGAGTTATGGGATACCCCTATCCCGGTGGACCTCACATTGATGCCTTGGCTGCTAAGGGAAATCCAAATGCTATCGAATTCCCGAAAGCATTACACGAAAAAGGAAATCTCGAATTTAGCTTCAGTGGTCTTAAATCGGCAGTCTTGAATTATTTGAACAGTGCTAAACAAAAGGGGACGCCTATCGTCGATACCGATGTGGCGGCTTCCTTCCAAAAGGCAGTATTAGATAGTTTGGTGGAAAAAACCAGAGAAGCAGCACGTATGACCGGGCAGAAGGTAATTACGGTGGCCGGCGGTGTATCAGCCAATCAAGGTCTTCAACGGTCATTAGCACAGATGTGTGAAGAAGAAGGGTTAACATTCTATCGTCCCGGACGAATTTTAGCAACGGATAATGCAGCTATGATTGGTTGCCGTGCCTATTATATGGCGAAAGCAGGAAAATTTTCAAAGTTAACATTGAACGCCAAACCGTCAATTCCATTAGGCGATGAATCCTGGCGCGGATAAAGTGAGGAGGCTTGCGCATGGAACAGTATAAGGAGTATTGTCGTCTTCATACCGATAAGACAGAAGCACAAATTAGTTTGTTAGCGTTAACCGCCGGTTATTTACCCTTTGCGGCGAGCTTAACACATCAGGAAGCCTATGTGCTTACCAACGCTGACGATGATCGGCTTATACTGTACGGGCAAGGACGATTGCTCGGAGACGGTGACGGTTCAAAGGGGTTTAGCATACTTTTAAAAGAAGAAAATGATAAGTTGTACGAAATGGCTAATACGTCATTGCCCGTGCGTAATCTGGTGAGCGATAAGAAATCGTCTTTATACGACCTAGAAGGTTATCCTATTATCGACAACGGCGGAAAATTGATTGGCAGTATTATTTTTTTACAGCGCCATGAGTCGGATGTTACTTCGGAAGAAATAGAACGGCGACATCTGTTAAATGAATCGGCCTATATGGCTATTATGGTTCCGCTACTCGAACAACCGGATCTCTATACACCCGTATCCTATCAAGACGGTATTATCATTTTTAGCGGAGAGGGTACCATCATATATGCTAATGATGCCGCAGCACAAATGGTAGATGTTCTCGGCTTTGATAAACGTCTGGTAGGGACCAGTGTGTTCGGCGGAGCCTTGAAGCTATCCTTGGTAAAGCGTTCCATACTGTCTCATCGCGGTGTTCGTTTTGAAGAAACATACGGAGATATTACGATTGAACAAACCTTAATTCCTATAACGGGGCGAGGTCGTCATCAACGTCATATTCTCGTATTGAAAGACACTACTGTGCTCAGGCGAACCGAACAAGCATTATTAGTAAAAAACTCTGTGATTAAAGAAATTCACCATCGTGTAAAAAATAATTTACAAATTATTGCCGGATTGTTGCGAATGGATGCACGTCGTTCAGAGAGTGATGAAGTAAAACGCTCGTTGCAAGAAGCGGTCAGCCGTATTGAAAGTATGGCCTTAGTCCACGAAGTTGTTTCCCGATATGAAGAAGATTATATTGAACTGCGTACCATATGTGAAGAGTTGGGGCGATTGTTAATCCAGTCTATGGTTCCCAGAGATATTAACGTACATTGCGATTATCGAGGGCAGCGAATCCTTTTGGATTCTCGACGCGCCGGCTATGTATCACTGTTAATTAACGAATTGATTGCTAATAGCTTGGAGCATGGCTTTATAGAGCCCTTTGTGCAAGGTAAAACAATCCAAGAACATTCGTATGTACACATTCAAGGAAGCGAAGAGGACGGTCGAGTACGCTTACGTGTAACGGATAACGGTATAGGGTTTCCTGCAAACTTTGATGGCAAGCGTTCGCGACGATTGGGACTTAGAATTATTCACAGCCTTGTAGAGAATGAATTACACGGTGAGATTACCTTTGAGTCCGGTACGAGCGGTGGGGCTTCGGTATGCATTACCTTTACCAATTTGTAATACAACATAACATATAATAATTGGGATAGAGTATACCGATGACAAAATAAGAGAGCAATTATAAAGTAGAGATAAAGGGGGATGCCAATCATGCGCGTGCTTGTTGTTGACGATGAATCATTAATCAGAATGGATATATGCGATGCCTTGGATGCAGCCGGCTACGAGATAGTAGGTGAAGGGCAAAATGGAGTTGAAGCACTGCAGTTAACAAAAACATTACAACCGGACATTATCGTGATGGATGTTAAGATGCCTGAACTCGACGGAATCGAAGCGGCTCGCCAGATTCGACATTTACAAATTGCGCCGGTCGTTTTACTTACTGCTTATAGCCAACAGGATTTGGTAAAAAAGGCAGCCGAATCCGGCGTGTACGGGTACTTGATCAAACCTCTTAATGAAGTACAACTCATTCCTACCCTGGAAATGGCATACAATCGCTTTCAAGAAAGTCAGCTACATCGCGAAACGATTGACAAATTGGAAGATACATTGGAAGAACAAAAATGGGTTCGTAAGGCCACAGCCATATTGATGGAAAATTTAAAAATCAATGAAGACGTTGCCTACAGACGTATCCGTAGTTTTGCTATGGATAAACGGCTGCCTGTTATCGAAGTGTGTCGACGAATTATTAAAGAACAAGAAAAGAAAACAGTACGCTAACTATTGTGAAGGAAGAAACCCTTTGATGTAATGGCATCTATCGTAATGGTGCTTGTTATATTAAAGGGTTTTTATAGTATGCGTTTCATAGTATGTTCCTTTAGAGTATATACTGTTACATATTCCTTACACATATTTCGTACATCGAAGTACCTGATAGAGGGTGATAGGTATTCGCGCATTCAAATTATGTAATTGTTTTAAGTCAAAAAGTCAAAAAAGGACTTGCAATTATTTTCAGTTTGGATATAATAATAACTGTGATTAGCACTCGAGGTTGTTGAGTGCTAACAACAAACTTGAAAGACATAAATCAAAGGAGAGATTCATAATGATGAAACCGTTAGGCGATCGAGTTATCATTCGCGTGCTTGAAAAAGAAGAAAAAACTAAAAGTGGTATCTTTTTACCGGATACAGCTAAAGAAAAGCCTTCCGAAGGTGAAGTAGTAGCTGTCGGTGCAGGCAAGGTTTACGACAATGGCCAGCGTGTGGCTTTAGAAGTAGCAGTTGGTGACAAAGTAATGTTCTCCAAATATGCCGGCACAGAAGTTAAGATTGACGGCGTTGATCATCTCGTAATCAGCGAACGTGATATCTTGGCAATCATCGGCTAAGCGTAACATAATTAACAACACGATTTGATACATCACACTGACATAAATGGTATCACCTATTGATGAGGTGATAATAATGGAGGTAGTTTTAAATGGCAAAAGAAATTCTTTTTAACGAAGATGCACGCCGTGCGTTAGGTCGCGGTGTAGATGCATTGGCAAATGCAGTAAAAGTTACGTTGGGACCAAAAGGTCGCAATGTTGTATTGGATAAAAAATTCGGCGCACCGACAATTACCAATGACGGTGTAACAATTGCTCGTGATATCGAATTGGCCGATCCGTTCGAAAACATGGGTGCACAGTTGGTGAAAGAAGTAGCTACCAAAACTAACGATGTTGCTGGTGACGGTACTACGACCGCAACTGTTTTAGCACAAGCTATGATTCAGGAAGGTATGCGCAATGTAGCAGCCGGTGCTAACCCGATGATTTTGAAAAAAGGCATCGAAATGGCTGTAAATACATTGGTAGACGAAATCAAAAAACGTGCTATTAAAGTAAACGGTAAAGCCGATATTGCTCAGGTTGCATCCGTATCTGCTGCTGACACCGAAATCGGTGGTTTGATTGCAGAAGCTATGGAAAAAGTTGGTAACGACGGCGTAATTACCGTAGAAGAATCCAAAGGCTTACAGACAGATCTCAACGTAGTAGAAGGTATGCAGTTCGACCGTGGTTACATTTCCCCGTACATGGTAACAGATGCCGATAAAATGGAAGCTGTTATGAACGATCCGTACATTTTGATTACCGATCGTAAAATCAGTGCTATTGCTGACTTGCTTCCGACATTGGAAAAAGTAGTAAAACAGGGTAAAGAATTGCTCATCATTGCCGAAGATCTTGATGGCGAAGCATTGGCTACCTTAGTAGTTAATAAATTGCGCGGTACTTTCAAAGCGGTAGCCGTAAAAGCTCCGGGATTCGGCGATCGTCGTAAGGCTATGCTCGAAGATATTGCTATCTTGACCGGTGGTACGGTAATTACCGAAGACATGGGTCGCAAATTGGATAGTGTGGACTTAGTTGACTTAGGTAGTGCTCGTCAGGTTCGTGTAACTAAAGATGAAACTGTTATTATCGACGGCGTTGGCGATAGCGAAGCAATTAAACAGCGTGTAAGCCAGATTCGTGGCCAGTTGGATGAAACTACATCCGAATTCGATCGTGAAAAATTACAGGAACGCCTTGCTAAATTATCCGGCGGCGTAGCAGTTATCGAAGTTGGTGCAGCTACCGAAGTCGAATTGAAAGATAAGAAATTGCGCATCGAAGACGCTTTGAATGCAACTCGTGCAGCCGTAGAAGAAGGTATTGTTGCCGGCGGCGGTACTACTTTCATCGACATTGTATCTGCTTTGGATAACTTGCACGAAGAAGGCGATGTTCAGACAGGTATTAACCTTGTAAAACGTGCTGTTGAAGAACCGCTTCGTCAGATTGCTTACAATGCAGGTCTCGAAGGCTCTGTAGTTGTTGAAAAAGTTAAGAATACCGATGCAGGTATCGGCTTTAACGCCTTGACCGAAGAATATACGGATATGGTAAAAGCAGGTATCGTGGATCCTGCTAAGGTAACTCGCTCTGCGTTGCAGAACGCCGCATCTATTGCCTCTCTCGTATTGACTACGGAAACTATCGTAGCTGATAAAGTAGAAGAAAACGCAGCTGCCGCACCGGCAATGCCTCCGATGGGTGGCATGGGCGGTATGGGTGGCATGATGTAATGCCCCGCTGAGTGATCCGTTTCATTCAACTCATATAAATAAAAACCGTTGTCTTTGCTAATAGCAGGCGACGGTTTTTTATTTATCTATAGAGTATGCGCAAAAGAGATGTTAGTATGCATATTATGACTTTCTATAGAATTGACAGTGTGAATCTTTATCAATATAATAGGTATAGTTAATCTTATATGCATACAAAAAACAATAATCAGAATAAAAAATAAGGAGAGAGATTATGAACGAAAAAAAAGTACCGTTTACCGGTGAACAGTTGGAGAGCATCATTGCTCAGTACCCAACACCTTTTCACATCTACGATGCTAAGGGGATTGTAGAAAATATTCGTCGTTTTATCAAGGCCTTTTCTTGGGCAAAGGATTTTAAAGAATACTTTGCGGTAAAGGCGACTCCGAATCCATATATTATGCGTCTCTTACAAAAAGAAGGCGTAGGTGCCGATTGTTCTTCCCTGGCAGAGTTAGTACTTTGTGAAAAGGTTGGTATTACAGGTAGTGATATTATCTTTTCCTCCAATGATACGCCTTACGAAGAATATGCGAAAGCATTGGAAATGGGTGCTATCATCAACCTGGACGATATTACACACATCGCGTATATTGAAAAGCATAACGGTCGTTTACCGGAACGTCTTTGCTTCCGCTATAACCCGGGTTCGCTCAAAGAGGGAGGCAATACTATCATTGGTTTGCCGGAAGAGGCTAAATATGGTATGACGCAGGATCAAATTATCGAAGCTGTAATGTACTGTAAGGACCATGGCGTGTCGCATTTCGGTTTGCACACAATGGTTGTGTCGAACGAGCTTGACATTAACGGTCTTATCGGTACGGCAGAACTCATGTTTGATTTAGCACTTCTCGTGAAGGAAAAAACTGGTGTGGAAGTGGAATTTATTGACTTTGGCGGCGGTATTGGGGTAGCGTATAAGCCTGAGCAGACACCGGTTGATTTTGAAGCATTAAGTGCCGGTATTAAGAGAGCCTACGAAGAAAAAATTGAAGGTAATGGGCACAGTCCTATTTCTTTAGCCTTTGAATGTGGTCGTATGGTAACAGGGCCGTACGGATATTTGGTAGCTACCGCTATTCATCGCAAAGATATTTATAAACACTATATCGGCTTGGATGCGTGCATGGCGAACCTCATGCGCCCGGCACTGTACGGTTCCTATCATCATATCACTGTAATGGGTAAGGAACAGGCACCGGCAGATCATGTATATGATGTAACGGGATCGCTTTGTGAAAATAATGATAAATTCGCTATCGATCGTCATCTACCTAAGATTGACATCGGTGATCGCATCGTTATTCACGATGCCGGTGCACATGGTCATGCGATGGGTTTCAACTACAACGGTAAGCTTCGTTCCGCAGAATTATTGCTTCACGAAGATGGTCGGGTAGAGCTCATTCGTCGTGCAGAAACGTTGGATGATTTATTTGCTACCTTGGATTTCAGCAAATTGTAAAAAATTATCAAAAACAAAGAATTTAATCCCTGTAAAGGGTATCGAAAAAATTAATTCTATGATATAATATTTTACGTCGTTTAGCGAAATCACTAGATATTTCAAAAAAATAGGAAACTATAGAGAAAATCATAGTAAAATAGTAGAAATTAGCTTGCAGAGTTATCATATAGATTGTATAATAGGAAATGGATATAAACATCTTTATGATTACTTACCAAAGTGGTACTAAGATTTTACTAGATATTATGCGGTATTCCACTTTGGTGGAGTACCGCTTTTTATATTCTGATTTTATACCATAATCGATATCAAATATATAACTAAACGAAGGAGTGACGTATTGTGGCAGAGCTACTTAGAGTGGAAAATCTACACGTAGCGGTAGAGGAGAAAGAAATCCTCAAGGGGATTGACTTAACAATAAATACAGGGGAAATTCATGTGGTAATGGGTACCAACGGTGCCGGTAAATCCACCTTGGCTAATGCTATTATGGGTAATCCGGCCTATACAGTGACGGAAGGTAAAATCGTCTTCGATGGTAAAGACATTACGGAAGATGCCGTTAACGATCGTGCCAAAGCAGGTATTTTTATGTCTTTCCAGAGTCCGATTTCTATTCCTGGCATTACGGTGGAAAACTTTATCCGTACTGCTAAAACCACGATTACCGGTGAACAGCAGCGCGCATTGGCTTTCAAAAAAGAATTGAAGTCCAAAATGGATGAACTCAGCTTTGACAGCTCTTATGCACAGCGCTATGTAAATGACGGCTTCAGCGGTGGTGAACGCAAGAAGAATGAAATCTTGCAAATGTCCATTTTGAATCCTAAATTAGCTATGCTTGATGAAACGGACTCTGGTTTGGACGTTGACGCTGTTCGTATCGTATCGGAAGGTGTAAGTCGTTTCCATAACGAAAATAATGCAGTGTTGATCATTACACACCACAATTCGATTTTACAGAAATTAAAACCTGACTTCGTACACATTTTAATTAACGGTCGCATCGTAAAAACCGGCGACGCTTCGTTGGTAGCAGAAATCGAAAAACAGGGCTATGACGCTTACAAGGCTTTAGTCTAGGAGGCATTCATGGAAACAAGAAAGAAAACATATGTGGAGGATATGGACCGTGGCGTCTATGATATTCGAAATGATTTCGAATATTCCTATAAATCCGATGCCGGTCTGACGGAAGATATCATTCGTGAAATCTGGGAAAATAAAAACGAACCGGAATGGATGTTGGACTTCCGTTTAAAATCTCTTAAAATTTATAACGAAATGGATATCCCTAATTGGATTCCTGACATTAGCGGTTTAGATATGTCAAATATTGTAACCTACGTTAAACCGAAAGTAGATATGAAGGGCGATTGGAACGAAGTGCCGGAAGATATTAAGAGCACCTTCGATCGCTTGGGTATTCCGGAAGCGGAAAAAACATCCTTGGCCGGTGTAGGCGCGCAGTATGACTCCGAGGTTGTATATCACAGCATTCAAGAAGATTTGGTAAAACAAGGTGTTGTGTATACCGATATCGAAACAGCGCTTCATGATTACGAAGACATTGTTCGTAAGTATTTCATGACATTGGTACCGCCTACGGATCACAAGTTTGCTGCTTTGCACGGTGCCGTATGGTCCGGTGGGTCCTTTGTATATGTTCCGGCCGGTGTTCAGGTTGATATTCCGTTACAATCGTATTTCCGTTTGAACGCACCGGGGGCCGGTCAGTTCGAACATACCTTGATTATTGTAGAAGAAGGGGCGAAGGCGCACTTCATTGAAGGATGTTCCGCGCCAAAATATAACGTGGCTAACCTTCATGCCGGTTGCGTTGAATTGTTTGTAAAGGACAATGCAACATTGCGTTATTCTACCATTGAAAACTGGTCTAAGAATATGTATAACTTGAATACGAAACGCTGTGTTGTTGGCAAGCATGGTACAATCGAATGGGTTAGCGGCTCCTTCGGTTCCAAAGTATCTTGTTTGTATCCAATGAGTATCCTCAGCGGTGAAGGAGCTCATTGTGAATTTACCGGTGTTACCTTTGCCGGTGAAGGTCAGTACTTGGATACGGGATCTAAAGTTGTTCATGCAGCGCCGTACACAACAAGTAATGTTAACTCCAAATCTATTTCCAAGAGCGGTGGTGCTGCTATTTATCGCGGTGTTCTTAACATCGGCAAGAAGGCAGAACATTCCAAGGCAACCGTATCTTGCGAATCTTTGATGCTTGACGATATTTCTCAATCCGATACCATTCCATCCATTACCGTTGAAAACGATAATGTTGACCTCGGTCATGAAGCAAAGATTGGCCGTATTTCCGATGAAGCCATTTTCTACCTCATGACACGTGGTATCAGCGAAGAGGAAGCGCGTGCCATGTTAGTACGCGGCTTTGTTGAACCGATTTCCAAGGAACTTCCGTTGGAATACGCTGTTGAAATGAATAATTTGATTACCTTAGAGCTGGAAGGCTCTATCGGTTAGGAGGTACTGATGGAAAAACGTGCAATATTTAATGAATTGCCCAGACCGACTTTCCGGTGGCTAAAGGTAAATTATACGGAAAGCCAGATTGAAGAAGGGCAACATCCGGCCATGGTTACTGTTTTCTCGGAAGAGGGAATTGTAGCACCGCTTGGTAAACGCGAATTATTAAAGGAAAGCTTTTTGGGTGCTAACAAGGAATCGTTGGAAGCCGTGACTGCACATTATACAGCAGGCTTTGCGGTAACGGTGCCGGACGGAGCTCATGAAAAAGTGGAAGTTGTTATTGATGCCGATGCCGATACGGTAAATGAAAAAACAAGAATTTTTGCCACTGTCGGTGAAAATGCGACACTTGAATTGTTATATCATTTAAAGGGTCGTGCCGAAAGCGGTAATGTAACCTTGTTAACAGAAGTATTGGCGAAGAAACAGGCTAACGTAACGGTTAAGAAGGTACAGCTGTTAGGTGAAGGGGTGCAGCAGATTGAACATCGCTACACTAAATTCGAGGATGACAGCAAGGTAGAATATATTAACGTTGAATTGGGTGGTAAGGAAAATATTCTTTACTATGACGAAGACCTCATCGGTGAACGCGCTGAATTAGTACATGATTTAGCATATCTCGGCGAAAAAGAGCAACGTTTTGATATTTCCATGCTTATGTCGCATATTGGTAAGAAGACAGTCAGCGATATTCACACCTTAGGTGCGCTCAGCGGTAAATCGAAGAAAGCCTTCCGAGGCACCCTTGATTTCATCCGCGGCAGTGTAGCTTCCGAAGGTGCCGAAGAAGATACATGCTTGTTACTCGATCCGGAAGTTAAATCCGTATCGTTACCGTTATTGCTCTGTAAAGAAGACAATGTAGTAGGCAATCATGCTGCCAGCGCAGGTCAGCTCGATCAGACGAAGCTGTTCTATTTGATGAGTCGCGGCTTTAGCGAATCCGAAGCTAAACATATCATCGTAGAATCTATGTTGCGTCCGATTATCGATCGCATTGGCAACGAAGACATCGAAGAAGCGGCGTTGGCTGCTGTTCGAGCGAAAATTTAACAGTTATAAAGAAGGTGTACTATGAAATCGATTGCAGAGGCCTATAAGGACTTTCCAATTTTAAATCAGACGCATAACGGCCATCGCCTCGTATATTTGGACAGCGGTGCGACTACGCAAATTCCGCAGGCTGTTATGGATGCGTTAGAAACCCATTTGAAAAAGCATAACGGTAATCCGCATCGAGGGGCACATATATTGGCAGTAGAGGCTTCCGAGGCCTATGAAAGCACTCGAGATACCGTACAACGCTTCATCAATGCAAAACAACGCGAAGAAATTGTATTCACGCGAAATACAACGGAAAGCTTAAATTTAATTGCTTTCAGTTACGGCATGAACCATGTGAAAAAGGGTGATAAGATTGTCATTACCATTGCAGAACATCATGCTAACCTGGTAACTTGGCAGCGCGTGGCTGAACGCACCGGCGCTACCTTGGAATATATGTATCTGGATGAAACAGGTCATTTATTGCCCGGTGAAATGGATAAAATTGATGCAACTACTAAGATTGTAGCATTTGCCCATGTAAGCAATGTACTCGGCATGGAATTCCCGGTGGATGAATTAATCCGCCGGGCCCATGAAGTAGGTGCCGTAGTAGTGCTTGACGGAGCACAATCAACACCACATAAGAAAATTGATGTGCAAGCATTAGATTGTGATTTCTTTGTGTTCTCCGGTCATAAAATGTGTGCCTCTCAAGGCATTGGAGTTATGTACGGCAAGCGTCACTTGTTGGAAGACATGCCTCCGTTCCTTTTAGGCGGTGATATGATCGAATACGTACAGGAACAATCTACTACGTATAACGAAGTACCGTATAAATTCGAAGCCGGTACACCAAATGCTCACGGCGCTGTTATGCTCAAGGCCGCTATTGAATATTTGGAAAGCTATGGCATGGATGAAATTCAGGCATATGAACATGAATTAGTAGAATATTTGTTGCCTAAGATGACAGCTATTCCGCATATTCATTTGTTAGGCTCTGCCGATCCGGCAGAAAAGCATGGCGTAGTGGCCTTTACCGTTGATGATGTACATCCGCACGATGTAGCTACTATCATGGATAGCTACGGTGTTTGTGTCCGCTCCGGTCATCATTGTGCGCAGCCGTTGGGGGCGTATTACAAAGTCCCTGCGTCGAGCCGACTGAGCATGTATATTTACACTCGCAAGGAAGATTTAGATGCCTTCTTGGAAGCCTTGAAGAAGGTACGCCCGACAATGGGTTTTAAAGACTAAGGAGGAATCGTTCGACATGGAAATGGATCAGCTGTATACAGAATTGATTTTGGAGCATAATCAGGATAAACGAAATAAACGTGAGTTAGCGGAATTTACAACATCCGAACACGGACACAATCCAAGCTGCGGTGACGATTTGACCCTACAGATTAATGTGGAAGATGGCATTGTAAAGGATGCAGCGTATACCGGTTCCGGTTGTGCAATCAGCCAAGCATCCGCTTCCATGATGATTGATATCATTCAAGGTAAATCATTGGAAGAAGCTATGCGCTTGGTAGAGCTCTTCCTCGGTATGATCAAAAAGGAAGTTACCGATGATGATGAGCTGGAAGAATTGGAAGATGCTATTGCATTAAAAAATATTTCCAATATGCCGGCTCGTGTTAAATGCGCTGTATTGGCTTGGCATACGCTGAAGGAAGCGTTGAAAAAAGAACAGCACTAATATCGGTAATAGTAGTACGTATACAGATATAATGATAAAACCCCCTGCGGTTGTTCATAAGAACTAACCGCAGGGGGTTTATGTTACAAATTTATGTTACAGTTACTTAGAGGCAGGCTTAGGAAGTTTACCCATATCCTGCAATAGTTTAACGATACGCACACCGCAATTTTTTCCACCACACGAACCGGTGCCTGCACCCGTACGTTCTCTTATTTTGGGAATTGTATCACAGCCGTCGGCAATAGCTTCTTTGATTGTTTTGCGGCTAATGCTGCGACAAGTACAAACCTTAGTGTATTTATCTAAAATCGAATCAGGGACTTTATTTTCTTCAAACTCCATGATAACCTCCTTATGTACAGCGATATCACCTGATAACTTGTTCTTCCTAAACTTTTTCCTATATAATATAGGTGCATCTATTTTAGCATATAAAGACGTAGTTTGTAAGAGGAAAGGATAACTATATGATTTGTGTATTATTTGATCTTGACGGTACGTTGACTGATTCCGCCGAAGGTATTTATAAATCCTTGGAGTACGCATTTGAAAAGAAGGGGATTCCCACGCCGGATGAAGATACGCTTCGCTTATTTATCGGACCGCCGATTATTGATTCTATGCAGGAGCAGTGCGGCATGACTTTGGCAGAAGCAGAGGAAATGTACGGCTTCTTTAAAGAACGATACGATACCATCGGTAAATTTGAAAATAAAGTATATGAAGATGTGGAACGCATGTTGGTAACCTTGCGTCAAACCAATACGTATGTAGCAGTGGCTACGGCAAAACCGCAGCATTTGGCAGAACAGGTATTGGAGCATTTCGGTCTTACCAAATATTTTGAATTGATTAAAGGCGCCGATCAGGCAAAGGGCATTGTACATAAGCCGCAAATTTTAGCAGAAGCCGTACGAGCTATGAAAGAATTTTCCGATGACGGCACGAAGAAACGCATCACTGGTTGGTATATGGTAGGCGATCGTAAATATGATATGGTAGCCGCTAAAGAATTAGGCTGTAAAGCAGTTGGGGTTGCCTATGGATACGGCAGCCGTGAAGAATTGGAAGCTGCCGGTGCCGATTATATATGTGATACACCGTCCGATGTAGTATTGAATATCGCAGTGGACACCTTGTTGTAATCCTTCACTATAATCCCTTCGAAGGTAGGGCTTACTACTGTATCACAATGTCAAAGAACATAATATAGGAAGACATAACATAGAAAGGGATAATATAAAAGGACAGGCACTACTACAGATAACTGTACTGGTGCCTGTCCTTTTTCTTTTTCTTGACATAACAAAACCCCTTTCGTTAGATTTTGTCTAACGAAAGGGGTTCAGTTCAAAGTGTCTTATTTATTTTTTTTAGTAATTACACGGAATACCTTGGCTCCCGTCGTTTTTAATTTGGTACCCGTCTTTTTAAGACTGGTACGAGTACGCGTCACGCGTGCCATTGGGGAAAGGGAGGTTCGCTTGCGGGGCTTCATATCGCGTTCGGAACCAAAATCACCGCGTTGTACACTGGTGGCCTTAACACGTTCTGCGCCGAAGGCTTGCTTTAACTCCTTCATGAGAAGGGCAGAGCGTACATCAATAGCAAAGGCATAAATATCTACCGCGGCATATCCCATATGCGGGTACGCATGAACGGCCACATGACAATGCGGCGAAACCGCTAATAATACAACTTCATCATCCAGCACCTGGCAACTTATTTCATCAATTTCCTGATTAGCTGCTTCCAATGCATTTGTTACACTTTCTTGAATAATAACAGGGGATGACAGAGCATCCTCCAAACAAGCATATAGGTCAATAAGTAAATGATGGCCTAACGAATCTGGCACAATGTCACCTTCTTTCTATTTGTACTAGGTATAGTATGTGTCGCTAACATCTATCGAATCTATTATACATGATGGACTCCCTACTTAACAATAATTATTATAGAACTATATAAAGTTATAAATGGTATACGCTATTGAGATAAGAAACTAACGATTATACTAATTTTATATACATGTATTGCTAGATTTACATTGTAGCTTGATATATGGTATCCTTTTAATAAAGTGTATGTCCGCATATAATATGCGTTTAAGTATTAGGAGGTCCTAACATGGGTTCTATGCTAACAAGGGATTATGACACCTTCGCTGAAGAGGCGAAAAAGATTTGCCCTAATAGAGTATTTACAGATTATTTACGTCGTTATGCCTACGGTATTGATGCATCCTGCTACAGCTACTTACCGAAAGTGGTTGTAAAACCAAATAACGAAGCAGAAGTAGTGGAATTGGTTTTATTGGCTAATCGTTGCGGTACACCGGTAACCTTCCGCGCTGCCGGCAGTTCCTTGTCCGGTCAGGCATCCAGTGAAGATGTATTGATCGTGGCTAATGACGGTTTTAAATATGCACATGTATTGGAAAACGGCAATGCCATTCGCTTGTCTTGCGGTGTTATCGGTTCCGATGCTAACGAAAAATTGGCACCGTACGGTAAAAAAATCGGTCCTGACCCGGCAACGATTACGACGGCTCTTGTTGGGGGGATTGTAAACAATAACTCCAGTGGTATGTGCTGCGGTACGGCACAGAACTCGTATAAAACCATTCGTTCCATTCGCGTTGTATTGGCTGACGGTACTATCCTCGATACATCCGATCGTGCCAGTGTAGAACGTTTCTTAACAGAAAAGAAAAACTTGGTAGATCAGCTAGTATCCTTGCGCAAGGATATTATGGCCGATAGCGAATTGGTTGACCTCATCAATCGTAAATTCAAAATTAAAAACACCACCGGTTACAGCCTTAACTCCTTGGTAGATTTTGAAGATATCGTAGATATCATCAATCACCTCTTTGTAGGTAGTGAAGGTACGTTGGGCTTCGTCAGCGAAGTTACGTATAACTGCGTGGATGATGCTAAATACAAGGGCTGTGGTTTGTTGTTCTTCGGCAAATTGACAGATGCATCGAAAGCCGTTGTTGCTTTGGCAGGTATGTCCCGCGATGTTGTTGTAGCAGCAGAAATGATGGACTACCTCAGCTTGAAGAGTGTTCAGCAGCTTGACGAAGTACCTGATTTTGTTCGCGGCATTCCGGAAGGCACCAGCTGCATTTTGTTCCAGTCCGAAAGCAATGATGAAGCTACCTTGGATAAGAACTTAGCGTACATTCAGGAAACCTTAAAAGATATTCCGACCGTTATTCCAAGCTTGTACTCCAAGGATGCTGCGGAATATGACAAATGGTGGGTTATCCGTAAAGGCTTGTTACCGATTGCGGCAGGCCTGCGCAAACCGGGTACCACGGTAATTACGGAAGACGTATGCTTCAAGATTGAAGACTTCACATCCGGTATCGAAATGATTACCGAATTGTTCCATAAATACGGTTTTGTAGATAGCGGTATCATCTTCGGCCATGCTTTGAGCGGTAATGTTCATTTCATCATTACACCTAACTTTAACGATAAAACGGAAATGGATAACTTCACCGGTCTTGTCAAAGAAATGGCTGAACGCGTATCCGCTGTTGAAGGTTCCGTTAAGGCCGAACACGGTACGGGCCGTATGGTTGCACCGTTCGTTGAAATGGAATGGGGCAAGAAGGCCTATGCGGTAAATCGCAAGATTAAAGACATCTTCGACCCGTCCGGTTTGTTGAATCCTGACGTAATGATTACAGATGATCCGGACATTTATAAAAAGAATTTAAAAGCCATGAGCGATATCGATCCGCTCTTCAATATGTGTATGGAATGCGGCTTCTGCGAAAAGAATTGCCCGAGCCGTAATCTTACCTTGACACCGCGTCAACGCATTTCTTTACTTCGTGAAGAACAACGCCTCTTAAAAGATGGCAACACGGAAATGGCAGAAGAATTGCGTAAAGGCTACGAATATTACGGTGTTGATACTTGTGCAGCTTGTTCCATGTGTAGCCAACTTTGCCCGTTGGGCATCGATACGGCACAAATCGCGTTGTCCATGCGTAAAATCAATGCGAAAGGAGCCAGCTTGGCTCATGCCATCTACAACAACTTCAACGCTACCATCAATGCAGCTCGTGTTGGCGTAACCTTAGGTGGTGTAGCCGGTAAGATTGCTACGAAGACATTGTTAGCTAAGATTAGTGAAGATGCGCATGACTTCACCGGCTTAACTCCGTACATGCCGACGACAATGCCGAAAGCAAACACTTATAAATTACGCAATAAACGTCGTCCTGACTTCCATAAGAATGTAGTATACTTCAGCACATGCGCTAACCGTGCGTTCCGCCAGAACCAGGGTTATGACGATACCCGCAGCTTACAGCAGGTATTTGAAAGTCTTTGCGAAAAAGCAGGCTACAATGTAATTTATCCGCCGCACATTGAAAATCTCTGCTGTGGCTTGAGCTTTGAAAATTACGAAGATATCGATCGTCAGGCATTGGCAGATTTGACGGCAGCTTTGACAAAAGCCAGCGAAGGCGGTATTTATCCAATCGTTATCGATCACTCCGCTTGCTTCAATCACGCATTCAAACACATTAAGGGCTTACAGATTCTCGATATTTCCGAATTCTTGTATAGCATTTTGCCGGATTTGGAAGTTACTAAATGCAATGAATCTGTGTTGGTTCATAAACAGTGTAAGGTTAAGGTTCTCGGCAAACAGAAATACATTGAATTGTTGGCACGTGCCTGCACGGACAAAGTATTCAACATCAAGAGCTTTGCCTGCGATGGCTTCGCCGGACAGAAAGGCTTCTTTACACCGGAATTAAATAAATGTGCCACTAAGGATTTGGCAGCGGAAGTAAAAGAATACGGTTGCACCTTGGGTGTAAGCTCCAGCTCTACCTGCGAAATCGGCTTAGGGGAAAACGGTGGCATTCCGTTCGTAAGCATCGCTTACTTATTGGATCGTTGCTCCACGGCAAAACGTAAATAAAATAGTACACGTATAATTGCATGTCAACAGCCTATCACACGTATATGTGGAATAGTTGATGACAACAAAAGAAGCGTAGACGAAATTTTGTCTACGCTTCTTTTTATTACTCGAATACAGGTATTGTTTACCTATTATAAGATCTAAATTACTGTTATATGTAATTAAAATAGATGTAATTGCAATAGATGTGACTGCAATACAATGGAATAAGAAAGTTTCATTACATGTTTATTTATTAATCAAGGCATGGGCCACGTCAATCACTCGTTGCAAACTTTTATTGATGTACTTATCTTTATGATACACAATGCTGAATAAACGCTGCAGTGATAAGTCGGTAATAGGGATGTGTGTCATCAATCCCGCTTGTAACTCTTCGGTAACCAAACGGCGAGATATAACCGTACCGCCGAAACCGGCAATGACAGCTTGCTTGAGTGACGCCGTGTTGTTATAGTTGCCAACGATTTGCAAAGGAATGTGGCGTTCTTTAATTAAACCTTCGAACAAGCTACGGGTACCGCTGCCTTCTTCGCGGAGAAATAATTTAATGGAAGGAAGCTCTTCCGTTGTAATTGTCGATGGCACCATCGATTGCCACGCACGGGGAACCACCAATATTAATTCATCAATCATAAAGGGATCTGCCACTAGGGTAGGGGCTGTGATTTGTCCTTCGATCAAGGCAATGTCTAACGTATCATTTAACAACATCGCCTGCAGTTCGTCCGTATTATGTATTTCCGAAACGATTTCCTGCTGCGGAGCCAACCTAGTAATATCTTTCATTACCTGTACCAGTAAGGTTTCACCGATGGTTAAACTGGCACCCAGGCGAATGGGAAAGTTTTCATTATGACCGTGCATCATAGAATCAATAAATCGATTTAAAGTGAGTATTTGACTGACATACGGCTGTAGTCGTTTCCCGCTTTCGCTAAGATATAATTTGCGTCCCAGTCGTTCGAATAAAGGCGTATTATAGTAGTCTTCCAATTCGCGAATAGCCTGACTGACCGATGGTTGTGTCATATGTAATTTGGCAGCGGCCTTGGTCATATTCATTTCTTCGCAAACGGCTAAAAATATAGTAAAGTGGCGTAACGTCATAACAGGTGACATCTCCTTGGTAGTGTATATTTCCGGAATCTGAGTAGTACATTAATTTATTCCCATACAACAACTATGATTTTATAGATAAATCAAATGTATATAAAAATAAAGATAGGTAATTACCTATTGATTATATCATACAATACAATTTTACGTACATTCACTAAGATGGTACAATGAGCCTGTAATTTTCAGTGATGCATCAAAAGAAATAAACAAATTTGTTATGTAACTAGTATATAAGGAGTGGAGTCTATGGGAAAATATGCTCGCGGTATGATATTGGCATTACTTATTGCCATTCCCGCCTATTGGTTAGGTAAAACCTTTCCGATTATCGGCGGTCCTGTATTCGGTATTTTGTTAGGTATGATTTTAGCAGGTATTAAACGGCCGGACATATTTGAGCCGGGTATTAAATATTCCGGTAAAAAGGTATTACAATATTCGATTATTTTGTTGGGCTTTGAAATGAATTTATACAATGTTATCAGCGTCGGCGCTTCATCCTTCAGCGTTATGATTTTTACTTTACTGACCGCCTTCGTAGTAGCATTAGTAGTGGGACGTCTCCTTCGTCTTGACTTGAAGATGACCACACTGGTCGGTGCAGGTACAGCAATTTGCGGCGGATCGGCCATTGCAGCGGTAGCCCCGGTTATCGAAGCAGAGGATAAGGACATTGCCTTTTCCATTTCTACTATCTTTTTATTCAATGTACTGGCCGTATTTATCTTCCCGTTCCTCGGTCATTGGATGGGACTGAGTGATTCCGGTTTTGGTATGTGGGCAGGTACAGCCATTAATGATACGTCCTCGGTAGTAGCTGCTGGTTATTCCTACAGTAATGCGGCCGGTGATTATGCAACTATCGTTAAATTAACTCGTGCGCTTATGATCGTACCGATTTGTGTGATTATCGCCGGTATTGTTATTTGGTCCAAGAAAAAAGCCGGTGGAGCAGGGGACAGCAACTTTAAGGTTAGCCGAATCTTCCCGTGGTTTATTCTTTGGTTCGTAGTCGCTTCTATCATTAACACCACCGGTATATTGGCTCCGTCCGTATCACACTTTCTCGGACAGGCCGGTAAGTTCTTCATCATCATGGCTATGGTTGCCATCGGTTTGAACACTAATCTTATTCATCTATTGAAAAATGGTGTAAAGCCGATTGCGCTTGGCTTTGTATGTTGGTTCGCCGTTGCTTCCGTGTCCTTGTTGGTACAACATAGCATCGGATTAATTTAATCTATTCGCAGCCTCGCAGGAAATATTCCGAATGAGTTTGTAACAATATATTTTGTTGCACCGGGAATATTCTTCGGCGAGGCATTTTTATCGGCAAAATATTTTTATCGGCAGGATATGTTCATCAGCGAGATATTTTCATCGGCGAGATATTTTTTATGTCTTGACAAGATAGAAAGTTTTAGATATTACGGTTGTAGTTGTTTATGCAAGCAAATTTAATAAAGGAGGTATGTGGCGTGAGTAATTACATTAAGCAATGGTTATCTTTACGCGATAAAGAGCGTGAAATATCTGCAGCTTTGGAAGAAGCCTTACGGGGAGTAAGCCACGGCATTAGTGTTAATGAATTCTATGCGTTGTACTTTCTGCATAAATCGGAAAGCGAAGAACTTCGCATATCTGATTTGAGTCAAAAGATTGGCCTTAGCTTGAGTGCCACTTCACGTTTGCTATCGCGTTTTGAAACGAATTGTCACGTTATAGAACGCATTGCCTGCGCCGATGATAAGCGCGGCATTGAAGTGCGACTAACACAAGTCGGTCAGGATGTATTAGAAGAAGCACTAAAAAAAGTAAATGAGGTACTGGCTAATTACGAAGCAGATTTATTGTAATGGGGATTGGCCGGGAAACTCTACAAGCAGTAGAGTTTTCTTTTTCCTTATTTACTTGCATGCACAAGCAAATAAAGTGTGTGATTTGTGTATTATAGGGTAATGAAAGAAAAGAAGTTTTTATCATGGCAGAATTAAGTAAAGTACCTTAACCAGTTTATCACTCCGCTGGTAAATAAACGCACCGATAATTATGGCGGTTCTTTGGAAAACAGATATCGTATTGCCCGCGAAGTGATTCGCGCGGTGAAAAGCGTCTTCACCGGTGCGGTGTGGGCACGGATTTCCGGAGCCGAATACGACGAAGAGGGAACTACGACGGATGAATTTGTAACTATCGTACAATGGATGAAAGAAGATGGTATTGAACTTATCGATGTATCCTCCGGCGGTGTTATCAATCGAGCACCGGATGCTATTTATCCGGGCTATCATCTTGTCCAATCCGAATTGGTTGTGGCATGCAGCGCGTGAGCTGGGTACCATTGAAAATTATAAGGTATTCAACGAAGCCTACGAACGGGGCAAGCGCTTTTAATAGATAAATCCCGATTTGCCTTTTTTGTATATTGCTAGTATAATCAAATTGTAAAACGTATTGTGCATGCAATTATTGATTCAGTGATTGCTTGCTGTTCTTAAAACAGTAACTGCATACGATAGTCTTTGAGGCAAGGTGCGAGGAGGTTTCCTCAATTCCTGACCGGCGGTAAAGTCCGCAAGCCCTGCGATGGGTTGACTCGGTTGAATTCCGAGACCGACAGTATAGTCTGGATGGGAAAAGACACGGTTTGATTGCGTCGTTTTGATGCGACCGTAATATTCAAGATATCTTAAGGACTATGGCTATGCTGTAGTCCTTTTTTAGTATAGTGTTAGGAGAGAGCAACATGACGGATGAAGAGTATATGGCGACTGCCTTAGCCTTAGCAAAAAAAGCTAAAGGTCATACCGCTCCCAACCCTATGGTAGGAGCCATCGTGGTAAAACACGGCGTCATCGTCGGACAAGGCTATCATCATAAAGCAGGCGGTCCTCACGCAGAAGTATACGCTCTGGACGAAGCCGGTGAGAACGCAGTAGGCGCCACGCTGTATGTAACCTTAGAGCCTTGCGCACACTACGGCAAAACACCGCCCTGTGCCAAACGGGTAATTGCTTCCGGCATAAGTCGCGTTGTAATCAGCATGGTGGATCCTAATCCGTTGGTAGCCGGTAAGGGTATTGCTATGCTGCGCGACGCAGGTATTCAGGTAGAGGTAGGTGTACTGGATACGCAATGCGCAGCATTAAATGATGCTTTCATTACGTACATGCTGACGAGTCGACCCTTTGTTACCTTGAAGTCGGCCATGTCGGTGGATGGTAAAATTGCTACACGTACCGGCGATTCACAATGGATTACCAATGAATCTGCCAGGGCTGACGGACATCGCTTGCGACAGTATCACGATGCCATCTTGGTTGGCATCGGTACCGTCTTGGCGGATAATCCAACCTTGACACATCGGTTAACGGACTCGGCGCAGTTTGCTCAGCCGGATGTTATCGTGTTGGACAGCCACGGCCGGACACCGATAGATGCTGCCTTGTTTAGTAACAAGGAACGTCATTTGCTGATTGCGGTCGGTCCCGATTGCCCGCCGTCCCATCGCTATGAATTAGAAAAGGCCGGTGCCGAAATTGTTACCTTACCTTACGACACGGCGCCGGAATCGACGGAGGCTAACGCAGCGCAGCTTTCCCTAATCGCCTTGTTGGACATGCTTGGCGAAAAAGGCTATCAGTCGTTACTCGTTGAAGGAGGCAGCCAAGTTATTGCCGCATTTACGGAGCAACGATTATTTGATAAGCTGATTACCTACATGGGTGCCATGCTTATCGGTGGAAGCGATGCCATACCGGCCATCGGAGGCATAGGGGCTTCTACCTTAGCCGAAGCAGTGCCCCTTACCATTTGTGATGCGTGCCTGTTAGATGGAAATGTGCGCGTAGAATCCTACTACACGGAAAGGAAGGGACGCTATGTTCACAGGGATTATTGAAGAAACCGGTCGCATAGAACGCATCGTTGCCGGTGCGCAATCCTTGCGCATTACAATTTCGGGCCATAAAATTTTATCCGATATAGAAATCGGCTGCTCCATTGCGGTCAACGGTGTCTGTCTGACGGCAACCACCTTTGATGCGCATAGCTTTACGGCAGATGTAATGCCTGAATCCGTACGAATGACAACACTGGCCGATTTAAAACCGGGTAGTCCTGTCAATTTGGAACGGGCCATGGCCGTAGGCGGACGCTTCGGTGGACATGTGGTAGCCGGACATGTTGACGGCATCGGTACGATACGAACCATAGAGAAACAGGACAACGCAGTGGTCTTCACCATCGAGGCGGCCCCGGAGGTTATGGAATACATTGTCTATAAAGGATCGGTGGCTATCGACGGCGCCAGCTTAACCGTAGCCGGACGAAGCGATACACAGTTTACGATTTCTATCATTCCGCACACGATTAAGGAAACAATTCTGGCTCATGCTAAGCCGGGCACAAAGGTGAATATCGAGACCGATATATTCGGGCGCTATATACGGCAGTTTATGACATTGCCGCCGGCAGAGAACACTGCCGTACCGGCAACAGGCAAACAAAGCGGTGGCATTACCAGCGAACTATTGGCAAAGAACGGATTTATATAAAAAGGAGTGATCCATATGGGACACAAGCTGAATACAATTGAAGAAGTATTGGAAGATATGAAGGTTGGCAAACCGGTGATCATCGTAGATGATGAAAAACGCGAAAACGAAGGCGATTTGGTGATTGCCGCAGAATTTGCGACCATGGAAAATATTAATTTCATGGTAAAAGAAGCCCGCGGTATCGTATGTACCCCGATGTTAGCCGCCGATTTGGAACGACTTGGTATTGACCAGATGGTAGAAAAAAATACCGATAATCATGAAACGGCCTTTACCGTTACGGTAGACCATGTGACGACAACTACCGGTGTATCACCGTACGAACGAGCCTTGACGATTCGTACCTTGATTGCCGATAATGCTCGTCCGGAAGATTTCCGTCGTCCCGGTCATGTATTTCCGCTTCGTTACAAAGAAGGGGGCGTCTTGGTTCGCCAGGGTCATACGGAAGCCTCTATTGATTTATGCCGTCTGGCCGGTTTAAAGGAAGCCTCCGTTATCTGTGAAATCACTAAGGATGACGGATCCATGGCTCGCCTTGATGATTTGTTGGCCTTTGCCGATACACATGGGTTAAAGGTGGCCTCCGTAGCTGATTTAATCGAATATCGCAAAATTCACGAACCATTGATTAAATTGGCTGCCGATGCCAATATGCCTACCAAGTACGGCGACTTCCATATTTACGTGTTCAAAAACGACTTGGACCATAAGGAACACTTGGCCATTGTCAAAGGTGATGTGAAAGACGGGGAAGACGTATTAGTACGGGTTCATTCCGAATGTTTGACCGGTGATGTATTTGGTTCCAAACGATGTGATTGTGGCGAACAATTGGCTAATGCACTGACCACTATCGAAAAAGCTGGTCGCGGTGTTGTGGTATACATGCGTCAAGAAGGACGTGGCATTGGTTTAACCAATAAAATCAAAGCCTATGCGTTGCAGGAACAAGGCCTTGATACGGTAGAGGCTAATGTGGAATTGGGATTCCCGGCAGATATGCGCGAATACTCCTTGGCAGCACAAATTATCCGCTACCTCGGTATTAAGAGTATTAAGTTACTTACCAATAATCCGTCGAAAAAAGAAAACCTCGAACATTGGGGTATTCAGGTGGATAAGCGCGTACCAGTTATTGTCAAAGCCAACAGTGTTAATGCTGCGTATTTGCGTACGAAAAAAGAAAAGATGGGTCATCTCTTCGATCAAATCTAACGACGCATCGCTTCGTCGCACGGCTCTGTATGTCAGCGCAACATACGAACAACTGATTCGTTTCTAATATATACGAACAACATGTTAGTTTTAAATATATAGAAACAACATATATGTCTCTATACTATATAATAGGTTATATATTGTGTACACCACGCAAGAAATATAAGGAGGCCATACTCATGGTTAAAGAAGGTCATTTAGTCGGAACAGGAAAACGTTTTGCTATCGTAGGTTCTCGTTTTAACGAATTTATTACCAGTAAATTAATTGCCGCTGCCAAAGATGCGCTGATTCGTCACGATGTGAAAGATGAAGACATCACTACGATTTGGGTGCCCGGCGCATTTGAAATTCCGTTAATTGCTAAAAAGGCAGCTAAAAGCGGTAAGTTCGATGCGGTAATTTGTGTAGGTGCCGTTATTCGCGGTGCTACCTCGCATTATGATTATGTATGTAACGAAGTATCCAAGGGCATTGCCCATATTAGCTTGGAAACCGAAGTGCCGGTTATGTTCGGTATCTTGACGACGGAAAATATCGAACAGGCTATCGAACGCGCCGGTACGAAAGCAGGCAATAAGGGCTTTGACTGCGCTATGGGTGCTATTGAAATGATTAACTTATTGGAGGAATTACAGTAATATATGGATTATATTAAACGGTATACGACACGCGAAGGCGTACGCATGGCGGTAGCTGTTACAACAGCCACCGTAGAAGAAGCGCGTCATCGTCATGATTTGTGGCCGGTGGCTACGGCTGCATTAGGTCGTACCATGACCGGTGCCTTGCTGATGGCCGGTGATTTTAAAAATGAAGAGAATGTAAGTATTCGCTTAAAAGGTGACGGGCCGCTAGGCGTTGTCCATGTTGATGCATTCAGCGATGCTACGGTACGCGGCTATGTCGATCATCCGCATGTGGATATTCCACTAAAGCGTGCCGGCAAGCTTGATGTAGGCGTTGCTGTCGGTCATAACGGCGAAGTGCAGGTAACGCGCTTTACCAAGCTTCGTCAAGATTACACATCGCAAAGTCCCTTGCAAAGCGGCGAAGTCGCTGAGGACTTGGCGTATTATCTCTATATTTCCGAACAGATTCCGGCTACCATCAGCCTTGGCGTATTAGTCGGAACGGACAACACCGTCAGTGTAGCCGGCGGCTTCCTCGTACAAGCCTTGCCGGATGCCACCGATGAAGCATTGGCTAAGGTAGAAGCCAACATTAATGCCTTAGGTCCTATTACGACCTACTTATCCGAACATCCGGACGGGGAAGGTTTGGTGGAACACGTCCTTGACGGATTGACGGTGCAAGAAGTATATAATGCGCCGGTGCGTTTTCAATGTACCTGCAGTCGCGAGCGATTCGAACAGGTTCTTATGACATTATCCGATACGGATAAACGAGATTTGTTAGAGGATGAAACGACGGAGCTGGTATGTCATTATTGTAATAATGCCTATCACTTCAGCCGTGACGAGTTAGCCTCGCTCTTTGATATGAAATAAATTAATGACAGTCGTCAATATGCCGACTGTGCCTTGATTAAAACTCACTGCCTGTTATAATAAGAGGGTAGTGAGTTTTTTTATTTTATGTAACTCGAGGTGATAGTATGGGAATCATTGCCATTATTGGAGGGACCGGCGTATACGATCCGTCCATGTTAGAATCGATTGAAGAAAAGCAATTGATGACTCCCTATGGGGAAATTACATATACACAGGGAAGCTATCATGGCAAGCCGGTTATTTTTATGGCACGCCATGGCAGCAAGCATTCCATTCCGCCGCATTTGATTAATTATCGCGCGAATATTTGGGGCCTTAAAAAATTAGGCGTAACCATGATTATTTCTACGACAGCCGTAGGCTCCTTAAATCCGGAATTCAAACCGGGGCATTTTGTATTAACCGATCAATTTTTGGATTTTACCAAATCGCGGGTCAACACCTTCTATGATGGTGGAAAGAAGGGCGTTGTTCATCTTGATGTGACGGAACCGTACTGTCCGGAATTGCGCGGTCACATCGAAGCAGCGGCTAAGGAATTGGGACTGAACGTGCATAACGGCGGCACCTATGTATGCACCGAAGGTCCGCGTTTTGAAACGCCGGCAGAAATTAAGATGTTCCACATGCTCGGTGGCGATACGGTAGGTATGACAAATGTGCCGGAAGTTACTTTAGCAGGGGAAGCTGAAATTGCCTACGCTACGATTTCCATGGTTACCAACTTTGCTGCGGGTATTTCCGAAACAGCGTTAACTCATCACGAGGTAACGGAAGTGATGAAACAATTATCCGATAGCTTTAAAGCACTCATTCTTAAAACTATCGATCGCTTAGATCCCAATGCGGACTGCAGTTGTCATCATCGCTTGGCCGAATACGGCGGATTTACCTTATAGGAGTTGAACAGCCTGTTATGAATAGTATTGAATGGAACGGACAAGCTTTGATTTTACTAGATCAAACAAAGTTGCCCGTCAGTGAAGAATACATACATTGCACCGATTGGCGACAAGTGGCGGAGGCCATCAAAATGCTTCGTGTTCGAGGCGCCCCGGCTATCGGTGTTGCTGCCGGATACGCTTTGGTTTTGGCTGCTCGCGAAGCAGCGGCCCAAGGGGATAGAGACGAACAGTTTACCGCCTTTTTCGAATTTGCGAATACATTAAAGGCCACTCGTCCGACCGCTATTAATTTGGCGTGGGCGGTAGAGCGCGTTTGCACCTTAGTGCGCACCTGCATAGAAAACAACGGTAATGATGGCGCCGATAATCATGCTGTATACCTGGCTGATTGTCTGGATCGCATTGAAGCGGAAGCCATTGCTATAAACGAGGAAGACCTGGCCTTGAATCGTGCCATGGCCAAAGCGGGAGCGCGTATTTTTGAAGGACGCCGGGGATTGCGTATTTTAACACATTGTAATGCCGGTGCATTAGCTACCGCAGGCATCGGTACGGCGTTAGGCGTAATACGTGAATTACATGCAAACGGTCAGCTAAGCATGGTCTATGCCGATGAAACCCGCCCGTTGTTACAAGGTGCACGGCTTACTACCTTTGAATTACACCAAGATGGGATTCCTGTTACGTTGCTTACGGATAATATGGCTGCCTATGCGATGCAGCAAGGACTTATCGATGCCGTTATCGTCGGTGCCGACCGCATTACCACAGAGGGGGATGTGGCCAATAAAATCGGAACCTACGGCGTAGCCGTACTGGCCAAAGCACATGGCATTCCATTTTATGTGGCAGCACCGTACAGCACCTTTGATTTTACACTGGCATCCGGCAAGGATATTCCTATCGAAATTCGAGACTCTCGGGAGGTTACTCATTTTCAAGGATGTCAAACGGCACCGGATGGCGTGCCTGTCCTCAATCCTGCCTTTGATGTGACACCGCATGAGTACGTGTCCGCCATCATAACCGAAGCCGGTGTGTTATATCCTGATTATACGAAGTCTATTGCAAGACTTCACAAGGAGGTTCAAGAGAGATGAAATCATTAATTAAAGATATTGCGTTGGCTCCGGAAGGCCATAAAAAAATCGAATGGGTGTCTAATTTCATGCCTGCCCTGAACAGCTTGGTAGATGACTTTAAAACCAGCAAAATTTTTGAAGGCAAAACTGTGGTAGTCAGCGTTCATTTAGAAGCAAAGACAGCCTACTTGGCTACGGTACTAAAAAAAGCCGGTGCCGATGTAATCGTAACCGGTTCCAATCCGCTGTCCACGCAGGATGATGTAGCTGCTGCTTTGGTTGATATGGGACTTACCGTCTATGCATGGCATAATTGCACGGATGAAGAATATACCATGTTCCTCAATAAAGCATTGGATCATAAGCCGCACATCATTATTGACGATGGCGGCGATTTGGTTCATTTGCTGCATACGACGCGTCAGGATGCACGAGAACGCTTGATCGGCGGTTCCGAAGAAACCACAACCGGTGTACATCGTTTACACGCATTGGCCAATGAAAAGAAATTGGCATTCCCGATGATTGCCGTTAACGATTCGTACTGCAAATATCTCTTTGACAATCGTTACGGTACCGGTCAATCCGTATGGGATGGTATTATGCGCACAACCAATCTTACCGTAACGGGTAAAAATGTTGTCGTAGCCGGATACGGCTGGTGCGGTAAAGGAGTAGCTATGCGCGCTAAGGGACTTGGTGCTCACGTATATGTCACCGAAGTAGATCCGATTAAAGCTATCGAAGCCGTATTTGACGGATTTAAAGTGTTACCCATGATTGAAGCAGCACGCATCGGCGATATCTTCATTACCGTAACAGGCTGCAAGGATGTTATCCGCCGTCAACACTTTGATGTGATGAAGGATAAAGCTATCATGTGTAATGCGGGCCACTTCGATTGCGAAGTAAACACGAAAGAATTGGCCGAAGTAGCGAAGAGCCATAAAAATGTACGCAAAAACATTGAAGGCTACAGCATGGCCGACGGACGCACTTTGTACGTATTGGCAGAAGGACGCCTTGTTAACTTGGCTGCCGGCGACGGTCATCCTGCAGAAATCATGGACCTGTCCTTCGCTATGCAGGCCTTGGCTGCTGAATACTTACTGAAACACGGCACGACTATGGAACATGATGTTCATGTGTTGCCTCATGAATTGGATACGCGCATGGCTGCAATTAAGTTGGCATCCATGGGATACGAAGTGGATCATTTAACACAGGAACAAATCGATTACCTGACTAAAGTTAACTAATCAATCGCTTGACTAAGGTTAACTAATCAATTACCTGACTACGATTACCTAAACAATTGCCTGACTTCGATTACCTAATCATTTTTCAGTGAATAGGCAATCCTGTAATTGACACTACTGAAACAGTAGTAATACTGTGTTTCGGAGTATTTCAATTCAGTAATTATTTTTCAACGGTTACTATTAGGCAGATAACCAATAAACGAAGAAGATAAAGGATGTATCAATGATAGATTTAGTAATACAACATGTAGACGTACTCTCCGATGATACGGTTATACGCGATGCCTACATTTCGGTTAATGGCGGACACATTGCCGAAATTTCAACGGAAGCACCGAAGGAAGCCGCCAAAGAAACAATTGACGGCAAAGGCATGCTGGCTGCACCGGGCCTCGTAAATACGCATACGCATATCGCCATGGGATTGTTGCGTAATTACGCCGATGATTTGGAATTAATGGACTGGTTGGAACATGCCATCTGGCCGGCCGAAGCCAAGCTGACCGACGATATCGTATACTGGGGGACACAGCTGGGCATTGCCGAAATGCTTCGCAGCGGTACTACCTGCTTTAGCGATATGTATTTCTTTATGGAACAAACTGCTAAGGCTGTACAAGAAACAGGTATTCGTGCCGTATTATCCCGTGGTCTTGCCGGAGTAGCACCGACGGCAGATAAAGCCTTGATAGAGAACAAGGAGTTATTTACGACGTGGAACGGCTATGACGATAATCGCATTAAGGTAATGCTGGGACCACACGCTCCCTATACATGTCCCGACGACTATATTCGCCGTGTCATTGCGTTAAGCGAAGACATCGGTGCGGAAATTCATATGCATTTGTCTGAAACGAAGGGTGAAGTAGAAAATGTGATTAAGCAAACCGGTAAAACACCGATTGCACACATGAATGACTTAGGCTTGTTCGATCGCGGTTGTGTGGCTGCTCATTGCGTACATGTAACCGATGAAGATATGGACATTATGCGAGAAAAAAATGTTCGGGTGGCCCATAATCCGCAATCTAATCTTAAACTGGCCAGTGGTATTGCGCCGGTACCGGAAATGCTTGCCAAAGGCATTACAGTAGGTCTCGGTACGGATGGATCCGCCAGCAACAACAATGCGGACATGCTGGAAGAAGTACGTTTGGCTGCGACACTGCATAAAGCTCGACTCTATGATCCCAAAGCCATTCCGGCACAGACAGCTTGGAACATGGGTACCATTGAAGGCGCGCGCGTACTCGGTTATGACGACTTAGGGGTATTAAAATCCGGACAGCGGGCAGATATTGTATTGTATAATACAACCGGCATGCATTGGATGCCACGTTACAACGATGTAGCGTCATTAGTATACGCAGCCAATTCGTCCGACGCCGATACCGTAGTTGTAGCCGGCAAAGTTCTTATGAAGCATCGTGAATTGCTTACAATCGACGAAGAACGATTACGTGCGGAAATTACCAAGATTCATAGTGTGTTCGCAAACTAAAACATATTTGCTAGATCAAATGTATTTGCCGATCATTTGCTAATTAAACCGGTCTTGGCCAATAAAGACATCGACCTTGATTATGTATCAGCATAGAATTGGTAGCTGCCGAGATAGCAGTGTAGATTACTGCGATTAGCTGTAATGTATGCGTGATAACACATATAAAATTATATACCGTATAGACGGGTTCTCCCGAATATGCTATAATTACTTCCGATAACGATATATTATCGGAAGTAATTTTTTGTATAAAATTTGGCAGTTAGCCAAGTTATTATATGTACATACGAATTAACACGCATGTATTACATTACGCAATCGTTTACAGAAATTAATTGACGAGGTTCTCCTATGACTGATGCATCCAAACATTTTTATTTACGCGATCACAACAGCTTGGCCGCCAGTTCAAAGCTTACCGCCAAAGCAAAGCAAAGTATTTTATTATCCAAAGCGGAAAATACCATTGATGCGTACGAATCCGATTGGAACGATTTTGTTGACTGGTGTAATTTTCATCATGTTACGGCCTTTCCGGCGATTCCCGAAACTATTGTCAACTATATCAACGATTTGGCCGATTACGCCAAAGCCAATACGATTTCCCGTCGCATCAGCGCTATTTCCGAAAATTTTAATGCCTCCGGTATAGCCGAAAACCCTTGTGCCTCCATCTTGGTTAAACAAGCACTTCGCGGGATTCGCCGCCTTAAAGGCACCTATCAACAAGGTAAGACACCCATTCTCCTGGAAGATCTGGAAGATATCTTCGAAGAAATGCCGAAGCTGGGCCTGTCCGAAATCCAACTGCTTCGCGATAAAGCCATCCTATTAATCGGCTTTATGGGGGCCTTTCGCCGCAGCGAACTGAGCAAGATTACCGTAGAAACCCTTCATTTCTCACCGCAAGGTGTTGAAATCTTTGTAAAGGCATCTAAAGCTGACCAAGAAGGTCAAGGTGCCGTTGTGGCTATCCCCTATGTGGAAAATTCCGAATTTTGCGCTGTAAGGGCCCTCAAGGTATGGCTTAGGTATTCCGGTATTAAAGAAGGCCCTATTTTTAGAGGTTTTACGAAGACAATGACCCTGCGTAAGACGGCAATCAGCGATAAAAGTATTGCGGAGATTGTAAAAAAATATGTGGCCGCTATCGGTCTTAACCCGGATATGTACGGTGCGCATAGCTTGCGTCACGGCTTTGCCACTACGGCTGCCGCCTTTGGCGTGGAAGAACGTAACATTATGCGTCAAACCCGCCATCACAGCGTGGCCATGGTTCGCCGCTATATCAACGAAGCCAATAAATTTGTAGACAATCCGATCAGCTCGATTTTCAGTAAACGGTAACATAAAACAAAAAACAGCGCGTCTCCGGTCATCGTGGAAATCGCGCTGTTTTTTATATAAAGTTATGTGCTCTCGTCAGTTTTGAGCCATATACGTAGAGCCTTTGTCGGAATGATTGGATAACTTAGGCACTTGAAGAACCATACCCGGTTGTAAATCACCTTCATTAGCTAAATTATTTAATTGCTTTACCGTATATACATAATGACGAATGTCCATCGTATCATGCGTTACTCGTTGAGCAATACTCCAAAGCGTATCACCTCGCTGTACGGTAATCTGCTGCGTATTGGTCGTATCCAGTGTAGGCGTGCCGGGAATAACAAAGTATCCCGCCAACATAAGTAAACACATCCCTAATACAACTGTCATATCTCTCTTTATTGCTAATAAATTACGTCTCATGAGAAATCACCCCATTATATTTCGAACATATTCAACGTATGTATGTTTGTTTACGTGCTTAGTATAGCACAAGAATAAATGTTCGGTCAATAGTTTTGTTCGAACAATCATTTGACATTGCTACGGGGTGCGCTTTATAATAAATAATAAGATATATATAACATATGTATTGTGATTGATTGGTATACAGTAATAAGTAGTTTTTTTTAGATTGTGAGGAATCCCCATGAGACGACCGGCTACGGATATTAATACAAAACAAAAGGTTATTTTAGACTTTATCAAGGAATGTCAGCTTACTCAATTCCGCTGCCCCAGCGTTCGTGAAATTTGTGATTATATCGGTGTCAGCTCTACCTCTACGGTGCAGAGCCATTTAGATACATTGGAACGATTCGGCTACATTAAACGCGATCGCAATAAGAATCGCTCTATTACTATTGTAGGCATGATGCCGTCTTCGACGCCGAAGCAACTGGAAATATCCAAGGATGATGAAGTGACATCGTCCGACCCCTATGAATTTCGCAGTGGCCAGCTTCGAAATGTACCGCTTATCGGTGTCGTTCAGGCCGGTACTCCGGTAACGGCTATTCAAAATCAAGAAGCCGTTCTTCCCTTGCCTGCTTCGTTAATTGGCAATTCGGAATGCTTCTTGCTGCGTGTGCAAGGAGAATCCATGCGGAATGTAGGCATGTTCGAAGGGGATTTGCTCATTGTTCGCAATCAGTCTACTGCCAATAACGGAGATATCGTAGTAGCGCGTATTGATGACGAAGCAACGGTAAAACGGTTTTACCGTGAAAGAGATTACATCCGTCTGCAGCCGGAGAATGAAGATTTTGAACCGATAATCACCAAAGAATGTATTATCGAAGGAAAAGTTATCGGTCTTATCCGCGATCACATCTAACAATAAAACAATGATAGAATAAAATAAATGTTCGGTTAATCACTAAGAGTCTTAACCGAACATTTATTTTTATAGAATAGAAAGTTCTTTGTGAAAGTATTGTAGTGTAGAAAATCTAAATCTTTTAGGTAGCCCCTTATCATCCACATTGTTTCTCACTATTTTTATATAGTCGGTAATAAATCTGTTGGCCCCTCTGGCTATCTTACCAATATTTTCTACAGTTTCTTTAAACTCATCAGCATCAATTACAGCATTTAGCTTTGACAGATACTCTATATTCTTAACAATAACTATTTTTGTATAATCAAGTCCTGATTGACTTTTTATAGAACGTTTTGATTTTGTAAATTTATATCCTTGTTTATGTCTCATTTCCGATCTATAAGGGATGCATATGTAATAATCGTTTAATTCTAACATCAAACAATTATATGCCCTTTTTGACTTTTCTAATATTTCAGGATAGTTATCACTAGGATAATCTAAATAGAACTTTTCTGTTAAAGTTACTATCTTATATTCAATATTCATGGCTTCTCCAAAAAAATAGTGGTGGACTATACGCCCACCACTTCATCGCTCGGTCAGTTTTTATTTTACCGATGTGTCAGAACCGTCACACATCATCATCGCTCGGTCAGTTTTTATTTTACCGATGTGTCAGAACCGTCACACATCATCATCAGAAAGGAATAGTTATCTCTTTCTTTCATATCCATTTTAGCAAATATATGTATTGCCGTCAAATATATTAAAGTTTTATACAATAAATTACGCCATTATTGTCAATAACTCAAAAGGCCCTGCCCCATAGATATTTCTATAGGACAGGGCCTTTATAATTGGAAACATTACTGAACCGGCTACGCCTTTAATAGGTATCATTTTAATGGTTAGACCTTTAATGGTTATGCCTTTAATGGCTATACCTATTTAGTCGTTGTTGCGGTAGTTGTTTCCTTTGCTTGATTCTGCGCCATCAACTGATTCATCATTGCTTCTAATTTTTCAACCTGCTGTTGAAGTTGATTGTTCTTTTCCGTCAACGATTTAATTTCAGCCTGATTGGACGCGCGGAGTTTATCAAGCTCTGCTTTATTTGCTTTGCGAAGTGCATCGAGTTCCGCTTCGTTTGCTTTCTTCATCGCATCGAGCTTAGCCTGACTGGTGGCGTTGATAACATCAATCTTGGCTTGGCCGGATTCTTGAAGCTGAGCCCACTGTGCTTTATTTGCTGCTTCTAAGGACATCAAATGATTCTTGTTAGCTTCATCCAATGCTTTCAACGTATCTTCGTTAGCCTTGCGAAGCTCTTTATTTTCCTCGGTCAAGCGATCGATACGTTCGGACATCGTCTTACGTTCCGGCTTCGTCGGATTATCTCGACCTGAACCTACGGAGAAGCCAATACCGGCAGATAAGCTCCATTTACCGCGGCTGTCATAGGTACTTGCAATCTTGTAGGTAATGTCACGATCGTCATTCGTACCGGATACACCAATAGCTACCGCCGATTCACCACCGTAAGAACCAACGCCGGCACCAATCATCAGATTATCATCATACATATTGGTTACCTGCGGAATACCGGCGGCAGCCATAGCCGCTGCTGTTCCGGCGTTAGCCTGTTTGGATACTTCCGTAAAGCGACGGTTGATTTCCGGACGCGTCATGTAGTTATCATCTAAGTACTGCTTAACCGTAACACCGGATACTGCCAATTTATCAGTAGACGTATTGGTAGCAATAGTACCTTGACCTTCCAATTCATTTTTCGTATTGAAGTTCTTGATAATATCGCCAATCTGCTTATCTACATACATCTTATTAGCAATATCACCATCCTCTGTAGGAACATCTTTTACGACTACATCCACTGTGCCTACCGCCTTCGGTGTTGTATCAGAAGTGGAGGCTCCTGTTGTATTACCGCCTGTAGTCGTACCTGCATTTACATTTTCGCCGGTAGATGTGCCGGAGCCGGTACTACCTGTTGTGCTCGTGTTACCGGTAGCAGATGTACCATCAGATTTAGAATCTGCTTTTGTTACCGTTAAGTACTTATTGAATTCGATAGCATCTTCATTGTTAATGCGTACTAAGGTTTTATTTCCATTAGCATCTTTGATGTAGAAGCCATCATTTTGTGTAGCCAATCGTACGGTTGACTGAACTACATCACCTTTTACTTCAGTAAGCATCAAATGCCCATCTTTATTTTCTAATCGTAACGTAGGCTGATTAGCACTGATGAGATTAACGCCTGTAAACTCCGGTTCCGACTTCATTCCGATGCGAATGACATTACCTTGTACCTGCGTCATAATGTTATTCGCATTAAACGCATAATCATTAATCGTCTTATCCTTCGGTAATGTGTCCGGGGTAAATGTTTTTCCATCGTTGATATCAGCGCCTTTTATACTAATTTCACTGCCTAAGGTACGATGCAACGGATTCTTTGTACCATCGGAATTATTATTCGCTTTGAAATCAAGACCAGCCTGGGCCACAGCTTGCAAATCACCAACGGTAGCTACCGTGTTAAGCTGTGAACCTTTTACATTGAGGAGACCTTCTTTTTCTACACCGAATTCATCAGAACCCCCGTTCATAGCCGTCTTAGCATCCTTTGCACTAATCGCTACGGATGGAACCATAACAGGCATGTTCGTATCATCACGAACAATTTGCCCCTTGTCATCAAGCTTCGGCGAAGTTCCGTTAAGACCGATCGTGCTCTTGATATTGCCGATTTCGGTCGGAGTATTGGTATCGCCGGACATGTTTACTGCGGACAGCTTGATATCGGATACATTTGTTTCCGATACACCTGCCTTTTTAGCCAACTGTTCGGCAGTCAGTCCATTGCCCTTAGCTTCTTCCTTAACTTTATTATCTTCATCGAAATCAGAAATGTTAAACCACATTCCGGTCAACGGATCCTGACGAAGCTTGCTTTCCAAGATATACTTATTCAACGGCGCCGCACTGTAGAATCTGTTACCGGCTTTGACTAAACGATTGCCTTTCGCATCGGTGTACACCACGTTACCGGATAACCCTTCACGCTGTGACTGTACCTGTTTGTTCAAGGAGTAATCATTCAAATTATCTCCGTTGGAAAGGTTGCCGCCAACATCCGAACCGGCAATATGGCTCGGACCTACTTCGCCTTTGAGAATACCAAGATCTTCCAACGCACCACGGGTAATCGCCGTATCGCGACGAGTCGGATCATCCTTGATACCGGAGAGAACTACATTCGTATCTCCGCCTTGGGGATGTGTAGAAGTAAAGTTAACTTCGTTACCATTCGTAGTACGGATGGTTACCTGTTTATCCGTCTGACCGAGGATTACCGAATCAAATTCCGGCTTCTTCTTGATGTTAATAGAAATTGTTTTTGTCTTCGGATCAACCTTAGTGGAAATATTTTTATCCGAGAACTCGCTGTCCTTGTACTCGGCGCCACCTTGGATAGCAATCGTGCCACCTAAGGTAGTATGGGCGGTATCAACTTTACCTTCTGTTTTACTATTGCCCGTGAAATCAAGACCGGCCTGTGCGGCCGCTTGTAAATCACCCACAGTAGCCACCTTGTTAAGGTCAGCACCTTTGGCATTGAGGAGTCCACCGGCTACTTTCCCGTCAGTACCTGTTACCCCATTCATAGCTGTCTTGGCATCTTCAGGCGTAATTGCGTTGGCAATACCTTTCGCCGGAGTTTTGCCATCGGCTTCCGTTCCAATACCGTTATAACCGTAATTGCTCTTTACATTACCGATAGTAGTCGGTGCTTTCGGTTCGCCCGTCTTAGGATCAACGGTAGAAATCTGAACATCATCAGCATCTACCGCCTTAGGCATGGTTGTAACCTTGGCAGCATCCTGTACTTTCTTCAGTTCATCGCCTTCAAGCACCTTACCGTCGGCATTAACAATCTGGCCACCCACAATCTTGGCACCAGCCTTTTCTAATGCTTCGGTATTGTAATAGCTATCGCCGGCTTTTTCCATTCCCGCTAAATCGGATGTCTTATAGTAAGTACCACCATCATTTACAAGACGGTTACCATCCTTATCAGTGTACACCATCGGACCGGCTTCACCGTCACGGATAGCTTGAATCTGCGAACCCATGTCTTTACCGTCAAGTCCGTCTTGACCGGCCGGGGTATTTGCCGGAGATTTAGCATCCGAACCGGCGTTTGCATTCGCTGCACCCACCTTGTCTATAAGGTCTTTCAACTGGGAGTAGTTGACAGCATCATTGCCGTTTACACCATCAGCTACACCGGAAATACGAACATCGCCGTTATTGCCTGCTGTTCCATTCTTACCATCTTTACCGGCAAGATTGATTGTCATGCCTTCGGTAGCATCCTTACCATTTACCGGCACGGCAGTAATATCTACTTTCCCGTTGCTACCGTCTTTGCCATTTTCAACCGTAATACCTTCGAAAGCCGGTTTGCGAAGCATCGCAATCTGAATGGTGTTGTCATCAGCTATTGTAGTCACCAGATTATCCGAATCATAGTCAGCACTGTATTGTCCATCTAACTTACCCTTGATAGATAATGTGGAGCCTAAGGCACGATGAATCGTCTGTTCCTTGTTATCTTTATCATTATTGGTACTGAAATCAAGACCGGCTTGCGCGGCTGCCTGTAAATCACCAACAGTAGCTACCTTGTTCAGATCGGCACCTTTGGCAGTTAATAAACCTTCCTTAATGACTTTTCCGTCTTCACCTTTTACACCATTCATAGCTAACTTAGCCTCTTCAGACGTAATTGCTTTATCAGTACCTTTCGCCGGAACTTTTTCGCCTTTGTCATTGAGTTCCGTACCGATACCGTTATAACCGTAATTGCTCTTTACGCTACTAATCGTCTGCGGTGCTTTCGGCTCGCCTGTTGCCGGATCTACGGTAGAAATTTCAATCGTAGACGGATCAACCGGTTTCACTTGATAGTTAGACAAGATACCAGGATTGGTAATTTCATTACCGTCTTTATCGATTACCTTACCTTCAACGGAAATCGTTACCCCATCCTTGGCCATAGCGTCCTTGCTGTAGAATGTAGTACCTATTTTTTCAGCTTTATCCGGAGCAATCGACCCCTTTTCATAGAAGTTCTTACCATCACGATCAAGCGTTTTACCTTCATGGGTATATACCATGGTGCCATTATCTACGCCTTCACGATTGTGTAACTCTTCTACAGCTTTATCCAAAGCGCCTTTCGTTACTGCCGAGTTCAGAGATTTGCCATCTTTAATGTTGTCGATGATTACGCGCGTATCTGCATCTGGTGTTGTATCTCCGTTGGATACCTTCAAACTAGTATTGCCTGCTCCATCTTTACCAGGAGCGAAGACAACCTTGTTAGAATTGTTGTTCAAAGTAATACCGGTAAATTCCGGCGATTTCTTCATACCGATACGAACTTTATCACCGTCAATAGTTGTTACCATGTTATCGAAACTATAATCGGTATCGCTATACGTAACACCATCTTTACCTTCGATAGCCAATGTAGAACCTAAGGTTTTATGAATAGTACCTGCTGTAGTTGTAACTTTATCATTTGTTGTGAAATCAAGACCGGCCTGAGCTACCGCCTGTAAATCACCAACAGTTACTACCTTGTTAAGATTAGCACCTGTTGCAGTTAATAGACCTTCACTAATAATCTTGCCATCTTTATCAACGGAACCCATTGCTTTTTGTGCATCGTCTTTAGTAATGAATGCGTCGGTTCCTTTCGCCTGGGTTCCATCAGCTTCCGTACCGATACCGTTATAGCCGTAATTGCTCTTCACATTACCGATAGTGGTCGGTGCTTTCGGTTCGCCCGTCGTAGGATCGACGGCGCTAATCTGTACATTGGAAGTTATAGGAGCAAGCTTAGCCTTAGACAGCGTATCTTCAGAAATAGCAGAACCATCCTTAGCTACAACTGTCGTACCATCATCACTCAACTTAGCCCCTTCCGGTAAGCTCGTTGCATCATAATGTGTACCATCGTTTGTTATCAAATCACTTGCTTTTACATCAGATGCTTTATAAAGAGTGTCCCCGGATTTTACCAAGTGATTGCCTTCACCATCGGTATACACCATCGGACCGTTTTCACCATTCTGCAATTCCTTAACCTGGTTATCCAAGTTTTGTAACTGTGAGTAGTTAACGGCATCGTTAGCATCAGTACCGGCGGCTACGTTAGTAATCTTAACTTGATTATCTTTTCCATCAGTACCATTAGTTAAGTTCAAGGTAGTTCTATTATTAGTATCCTTACCCGGTGTTAATTTTACAGTATTACCATCATTAACTAAATCTACTCCCTTAAACTCAGGGGTATCCTTCATCGTAATGGTTATGGTATCCGTAACAGCATCAACCTTAGTAGAAATATTTTTATCCGAGAAATCACTTGCATTATACTCAACGCCACCTTTGATAGCTATCGTACCACCTAAGGTAGTATGAGCAGTATCAAGGGTCTTAACATCCTGATCTTTTTCATCATGCGTAGTTGTATAACTATTGCCCGTAAAATCAAGGCCGGCTTGTGCAGCTGCTTGTAAATCACCGACAGTCACTACTTTGTTAAGGTCAGCACCTTTCGCATTGAGCAAGCCAGATTTTCCATCTTCGCCGTTCATAGCTGTTTTTGCATGAGCAGCATCAATTGCTTTAGTAGCGCCCTCAGCATTTTTACCAATACCATCGTAACCATAGTTGCTCTTCACATTACCGATAGTGGTCGGTGCTTTCGGTTCGCCTGTCTTATGATCGACTGCGCTAATCTGTACGTTGGAAGTTACAGGAGTAAGCTTAGCCTTAGACAACTCATCTTCGGAAATAGCAGAACCATCCTTAGATACAACTGTCGTACCATCATCGCTCAACTTAGCCCCTTCCGGTAAGCTCGTTGCATCATAATGTGTGCCATCATTTGTTACCAAGTCACTTGCTTTTACATCAGATGCTTTATAAAGAGTGTCCCCGGATTTTACCAAGCGATTGCCTTCACCATCGGTATACACCATCGGACCGTTTTCACCGTTCTGCAACTCCTTAACCTGATTATCCAAGTTTTGTAACTGCGAGTAGTTAACGGCATCGTTAGCATCAGTACCGGCGGCTATATTAGTAATCTTGACTTGATTATCTTTTCCATCAGTACCATTGGTTAAGTTCAAGGTAGTTCTATTATTAGTATCTTTACCCGGTGTTAGTATAACAGTGTTAGCATTGGAATCTGTACCATCCTTCAAGGTTACGCCGGTAAATTCCGGAGCTTTCTTCATACCGATGCGAACTTTATCACCATCAATAGTTGTTACCATGTTATCGAAGCCATACTCAGTATCTTTATACGTAGCACCAGATTTACCTTCGATAGCCAATGCAGAACCTAAGGCTTTATGAATAGTACCTGCTGTATCTGTAACTTTATCATTCGTTGTGAAATCAAGACCGGCTTGTGCAACTGCCTGTAAATCACCAACAGTAGCTACCTTATTAAGGTCAGCACCTTTCGCATTGAGCAAGCCAGATTTTCCATCTTCGCCGTTCATAGCTGTTTTTGCATGAGCAGCATCAATTGCTTTAGTAGTGCCCTCAGCATTTTCACCAATACCATCATAACCGTAATTGCTCTTCACATTACCGATATTGGTCTGTGCTTTCGGTTCGCCTGTCTTAGGATCAACCGTAGAAATCTGTACATCCTTAGCATCTACAGCCTTAGGCATGGTTGTAACCTTAGCAGCATCCTGTACTTTCTTCAGTTCATCGCCTTCAAGCACCTTACCGTCGGCGTTAACAATCTGGCCATCCACAATCTTGGCACCGGCCTTTTCTAACGCTTCGATATTGTAATAGCTATCACCGGCTTTTTCCATTCCGACTAGATCAGATTTCTTGTAGTAAGTGTTGCCATCTTTCACAACACGGTTACCTTCTCCATCGGTATACACCATCGGTCCGGCTTCACCATCACGGATAGCCTGGATTTGCGAACCCATATCTTTGCCGTCAAGTCCATCATTGCCGGATGGATTTGTAGATGGAGATTTACCATCTGTACCGGCATTGGTATTTTCAGCACCTACTTTATCAATGAGGTCTTTCAACTGGGAATAGTTTACTGCGTCCGTGTCATTAGAACCGGCGGCTACATTGGTAACCTTAATTACACTATTATCGCCATCAGTACCATTGGTCAATGTTAAGGTATTAGCTTCTTCCCCCGGTTTCAATTCAACCGTATTTGTTCCATTGCTTACCTTAACACCGTTAAAGGTTGGTGTCTTCTTCATACCGATACGAAGAGTACCATTATCATTTTTAGTCGCTAAGTTTTTAGATTCAAAACTACCGTCATCAAAATTAGCATTTTCTTCACCTTTAATTAATAAGGTAGAACCTAATGCCTTATGAATAGCATCACCGGTATTTCCTTTGAAATCAATACCGGCCTGTGCCAATGCCTGCAAATCACCAATAGTAGCTACGGTGTTAAGTGCTGAACCTTTTTCACCTAACAAGTTAGTTACATTAGTTTTAGCTGTCGAAGAATCAATAGATTTATTATCTGCACCATTAAGTCCTACCGTGCTCTTCACATTACCGATAGTTGTCGGCGCTTTCGGTTCACCTGTCTTAGGATCAACTGCACTTATCTGTACACTATTCCTATCGACCGACTTCGGTTCTACCTTAGCTGCATTCACTTTATCCAAGATAGCCGGGTCAGTAATTTCATTACCATCTGTACCTACTACCTTACCGTTTTCAATCTTAGCACCGGCTTCCGTCAACTTATCTGTGTTGTAATACGTACCGTCCGCTGCTTTTTCAGCACCGGCTAAGCTATCCTTCGTGTAGAAGTTATCCCCGTCTTTTACAACACGGTTGCCTTCACCATCGGTATAGACCATAGGTCCGGCTTCGCCTTCACGAATTGCGGCAATCTGAGTACCCAGGTCTTTACCATCAAGACCGTCTTTACCGGCAGCACCCGGAGTTTTATCCGTTTTGCTGGATACGGCATTTTCAGCACCCACTTTTTCTTTTAAGTTATTCAACTGCGATACATTAACAGCATCGTTAGCATCAGTACCGGCTGCTACATTGGTAATCTTAACACTGGTGTTTACATTTCCAGTATTGTCCGAATCTTTCCCATTGTTCAACGTTAATGTGGTTGTACCATCTTCAGTATCCTTACCCGGTGTTAATGTAACGGTGTTAGTATCCGGTTCCGTACTATCTTTCAAAGTTACACCTTTAAATTCAGGTTTGTCCTTCATCGTAATAGTAATTGTATCTGTGTCGGCGTCAACCTTAGTGGAAATATTTTTACCGCTAAAGGCAGTTGAATCGTATTCACTTTCGCCTTTAACAGCAATCGTACCACCTAAGGTAGTATGGGCTGTATCAAGTGTCTTAACATCCTGGTCTTTTTCATCATCATGCGTAGTTGTATAACTATTGCCCGTGAAATCAAGACCGGCCTGTGCCAATGCCTGTAAATCACCAACAGTAGCTATGGTATTAATTACTGAACCTTTTTTATCTAACAAGTTAGTTACATTAGTTTTAGCTGTCGAAGAATCAATAGATTTATTGTCTGCACCATTAAGTCCTACCGTGCTCTTCACATTACCGATAGTAGTCGGTGCTTTCGGTTCGCCGGTCTTAGGATCGACTGCACTAATCTGCACATCTTTACTTTCTACTGATGTGGGAGTTACCTTAGCAGTATTTACTTTTTCCAAGATAGCCGGGTCAGTAATTTCATTACCGTCTGTGCCTACGACTTTACCGTTTTCAATCTTAGCTCCGGCTTCGGCTAACTTACCTATGTTGTAATACGTACCGTCAGCTGCTTTTTCAGTACCGGCTAAACTATCCTTCGTGTAGAAGTTATCCCCGTCTTTTACAACACGGTTACCTTCTCCATCGGTGTAAACCATCGGTCCCGCTTCGCCTTCACGAATTGCAGCAATCTGGGTACCGAGGTCTTTACCATCAAGGCCGTCTTTACCGGCAGCGCCCGGAGTCTTGTCCGTTTTACTGGACATGGCATTTTCATAGCCCACTTTATTTTTTAAGTTATTCAACTGCGATACATTAACGGCATCACTACCATTTTCACCATCAGCTAAACCGGTTAGCTTTGTACCTTCCGTAAGAGTAATCGTCTGACCTTTATCTCCCCCGAAAGTCATTGTCGTTGTTTGACCATCTTTGCCCTTAGGGCCTGTAATACTTGTAATATCAGTCAGGGTAGAACTCAAGCCATAGGTAACTACACCATCTGTATCGGTGGTCGCAGTAAGGTTGTTATTTGCAGTTTTGAAATTCAAACCTGTAGCTAGCGAAGTTTTCCGCGGTAACGTTGTTCCTTCCTTTGTATCTCCCGATGCTTGATAGGATAACTGCGTATTCGATTCCAATGTTTTCTGATTAATAGATAATGTATATGTATCAGCTGCAGTGCCTTCGCCCGGAGTATTTGTTACCGTTAAAATTCCGTTTTCGGCAGGATTTACTGCTACTTTTGTCTTTGCCTTGGTTACTGCATCATACACCTGACCGGACGTAGCCACCTGCGTATTACCGGAAGCAATACTTGTTGCCTTGTTCAAAGTAATAGTTACATTATCACCATTGGCAGCGGTAGTAATATCTGGGCCGGTAGAACCCTGTGCTGCCTCGGCTCCGACAATATTGAAAGATACATCATTGGCCAATGTTTTTTCTGTAGTAGAAGAATTGCTATTACCCTTCAAACTAATTTTACGGTTACTAAATTGACCGTACGTTACAGCATCACTATCAGCACTACCATTAGCCAAACCGGTAATCTTGGCACCACCAACATTTACCTCATTGGATGTTGGGCTTAATGTGATCGTAGTACCTGTCGTTGTATTTCCGGATGTAGCAGTATTACTAATAGAACTAATGCCTGTAAGGGCTTTATTCAAAGTGTACTTCACAACGCCGTTTGCTTCTACGGAAGCTGTCAGGTTATCGGTGCTTGTAAAATTTAAACCGTCAGACAACATAACTGTAGGCGTAGTTGTGCTGCTAGCTCCATTGGCCTTATAAGTAAGTGGAATCTGCTCAGCTGCTTTTGTTCCATTAAAGGTTACGTTGTAGTTGGAGTGGCCATCAGCTACTGTCGTCTTAGTTACCGTAACAGGACTATCTGCATGTTCGGTCAATGTCGTAGTTGCGGCATTCTTTGCATTAGTAATCGCTGTATTAACCGTATCCCCGGTAACAAGCTTAGTATCACCTTCTGCAACCTTACCGGTTTTATCTACAGCAATACGTACACCGGTTGCCGTAGTCGTCGTTGTAATATCTGTATCATCACCCTCAATAGCGAAGGAAATATCTCCGGTTATTAAGGATTTTGCATTCGATGTACCAGCCGGAGTTGTATTACCGGTTACCCCAATCGTATGGGCCATCTGATCATTTAGCGTACCGATACTGGAAGTATTGGTTGTAACCTTACCATTCAAGTCATTAATTGTATTTTCAACCGTTGTAATAGCGGTCTTGACGGCACCGGAGGTTACTGCCTTATCAGCATCGTCACCTGTATCCGTTACTGTCGTCGCCTTATTCAAAGTAAAAGTAACATCCGTTCCCGAAGCCGTAGTAGTAATGTCCTTACCGTTATCGGCACCCTTTAAGCTGAAGTTCATACCGTTTTCGGTACCTACTTTAACAGCATCCGTTGCTGCATTGGAAGTCGTTGTTTCAGTTTCTCCTTCACCACTAGCAGTCGTTGTACCATTAGTAGTAAATTTAATTGTCTGCGCTGCCAACGATTTCAGCTGTGATACGTTTACCGCATCGGTATCAAGAGCACCGGCAGCCACGTTGATAATACGGCGTGTACTAGGATTGTAAGTAATACCGTCAGCTGTCTTTATTTCAGTACTTGTACCGACGGATACAACACCGGCATTCGGAGTTGCGGTAATACCATCTTTGGCTTCATTAGTATAGTAAACGCCTTTTGTTGTTGTCGTAGCGTCAGCTTCGGTAACGATAGACTTATCACCCAAGGCTACGCTGGCACCGTTCGGATTATCTGTTTCAGCCATGTTACGCGCCTCGTAACCAATAGCTACGCCACCCTTTTGTCCCTTAATTGCAGTAGCACCGGTACTGTCAGTTGTCTTTTCACCGACACGCGCATTATAGCCGATGGCAATACTACCTTCGGTAAGAGCTTGGGAGTTATCGTAGTTGATTTCTGCAAGTTTAGCAGTAAGTGCATCACTCGTCATCCCCGTAATGTAATTGCCATCTTGCGTTAATACACTAATATCAGTATCACGGGCTTCTACTAAATCCTGTAATGCATACTCAGGCAAAGCAAATTTTGCATGTAAGCCATCGGCATCTAAATTTACCTACAACAAGTGATCGGTAGTATTTTCTGTCAACGTGCCGTAGAAGTTATTTAACTTCGAATCAGCATTGAGTTGGTCTAAGGAAATACCATATTTATTAACTAAATCATTACGCAACTGTGTTAATTCTTTACGATAGCTAGTATTTGCTTTGTCTGTTAAGGTAGATCCACCATATTCTGCTTTGATCAAATACCCTTTGTATTCGCTTAATGTTCTGATAAAGCGATCATAGGTAACTTGCGCCCCGTATTTAGTCGCATAGTCAGTCGTTGGAGTAGAATTAATCTGCTGGAAGTTAGTAGCCACGAAGTGAACACCGTTATTTAAATCGATTGGATTCATTTCGCGCTGTACGGAATCCCATAACTGCATGAGCTAGCTCACGTTAACGGCATCCGTATCATAAGCACCGGCTGCTACATTAACAAGACGGCGTTCCATTCCTTTTTTGCCGATAGAGATAATGCCTGTATTTACATCGGTAGAAGCCGCTACGGCCCCCGGCGTACGCCAAGCAACCATCGCCATCTGTTCAGGTGTGTAATCCGTTTCGGAATTTACCCCTAAGGCAACTGAATTTTCTAGCCATGCTTCCGCACCGTTACCGATAGCCATAGCATTCGTACCGTTTTCACGGGCCAATGTTTTTCTTTCTTCACTGGTACGTGTCGTTGCCGTAGAATCTGTCGTTGACTCAGCATTATATACACGCGCATTAACACCAATTGCCATAGCACCGTCAATCTTTTTAGCTTCATCGGTTTCAACTTGCTTAAAAGATTCTTTAATGACCCCGGTCACGCCACCTACTTCTGTATTAATTTCTTCAAGTAAATGATTATCATCCATTAAGTAGCGTCCGATGCTGGAGCCGGTACCAATTACGATTGAGTTCGTTACCCCGGCATCAATAACAGAGTTAGTACCGAAAATAATGGAGTTTTCCGAATCATGAGCGACGCCTGAGGAGAAGCCGATAACTGAGGAGTTTTTCCCTTCGTTGATAGCGGCAATACCTACAGACAACGCATTTTCAGCATTAGCCGATGATGCGGTACCTAATGCCATCGAGTTCATACCGGTAGCGCGAGAAGCTAAACCTAATGCCACCGAGTTACGTCCTGTCGTCATGGAGTACGAACCAAGAGCCATACCGTTGGTGGCATCATCTGTTATAATAGCACCTTTACCCATAGCAATGGCATTGCCGGCAGTGGCAATCGCATTGTTACCGATTACAATAGAGTTCTCTGCATTTTTATCAGGATCATCTTCTTTCTTAGCAGCAACAACTACACCACTTACACCGTGGAAGGTCGTTGTTTCCGCCTTCGCCGTCGTTAACCCCGGATTGGTATCCGCCGTCAGCAAATCATCTAAGTTATCCAGATAGCTTTTATCGCCATTAAGTCCATCAGCAGTAATTAAATCATCATTTGCAGTAATCTCCTTTAAATCCTTGCCGGTTAAAATTGATTTTGCATAGCGAGAGGGATCGCTGTTATATAATCCATTAGCATCAAAAACGGCATGACCATCCTTTGTACCAAAGTTTATTTTTACGTTCGCATAGGCATTACTACCTACTGCTAATGAATTTTTACCACCGGCGTATGTTCTGTAACCGTAGGCATTACCACCTTCACTCAATACCTGCGAACTCGAACCTGATGCAATGGCATTATTCGCAAATACGTAGGAGTTATTCCCCATTGCCATAGAGGCAGCCCCTTCGGCACGAGTAAGGGTACCTAAGGCAGTGGAACCCTTCCCGATAGCGAATGTTAATGCACCGATGGCTGTTGCATTATCCGCATAGGCCATGGAACGAGAACCAATAGCCATAGATCCTTGTCCCACTGCCATAGTCGGAGAATATCGTATACGCCCCATACTATCGTTAGCTCGAATGAGATTACCATTCTTATCTAATATATACCCATTAACAGAGCTATTTACATCATACGGATTAGACTTTTGCAGTAACATCTGCTTATACAAGCTATTATAGTAATGCTCTGCATCATAGGTTGATACGTTATATCGAGAGTCATAATAAGCGGCATTGTCGTCATTACCGATGGCAATCGAAGAACGACCCAAAGCATAGGCATTATTACCAAAAGCCGCTGCTTGTCCGGAAGCCCAAGTAGAGTTACCTACGGCGGTACCTTCGCCTTTACCACCGATAATACCGTCATCATCATTAGTAACAGATTGCATAGTAGGAAAAACGGTCTCATCAGCAATGCCTTTTATCCAATATTTTGCATCTGTTCCCAGTAGCGCATCAGATACTCTTGCGCCGGCACCGATGACTACGGAATAGTTCATATCACCACCATTAACTTTTGTAATAGATGGTCGCGAGCCATCCGAAGCAGTTCCACCTATCAAAATAGAACTGGTAGATGTTTTACCCCCACCTTCTAATTTTATGTTATTACCGATAACGATACTTTCGTTACTAGTATTAGCAAACTGTACATTATTACCAATCGCAATCGAAGAAGTACCATTATTCTTTGTGTTATACCCCATACTAATGGAGTAATCCGAATTTGCTGTTGTAGCTGATCCTATTGCCAAAGCTCCTGTTTTACCATTTGCATTTGCCTCTCTTCCGAATGCAATAGAATCTGTAGCATTAGTTACTTTAGCTTTATGACCGATAGCAATTGAGTTTGTAGAGCCAGTTGCATTAGCTCCCTGTTGGTGTGTTGGATCACTACCAATAGCAATCGAGTAGTTTGAAGTATTTGCTGTTGCCTGCCTACCTATAGCGATACTATTACCGTAAGCAGAGGTATTACTCGTATCTTCTGCCTGTGCGTTGGAACCAAGAGCTATAGAATAGGACATATTTCTTGTTCTCGCATTATAACCGATTGCAACTGACTCTTGCCCATCACTTTTGGTACCCGTATTATAAGCTCGAGCATTCGAACCAATGGCTACCGCATATGGTGCATTACTTGTATAGGCATTTAAGCCGATGGCAACCGATTCCTTTGCATTGTCGGTAACAGCTGCCCACAGTTTACCATCGCCTCCCGCTACACGATCACCAAAAACAATAGCACCGGAAGAGTTGGATATGGTGACATTATTCCCCATCGCCAGAGCTCCTTTTGATTTTTGGATAGCATTATTCGCCCCTAGGGCAACGGCAGAGTCAGAACTGGTAATCTGTGTGTTCGCTCCCAGCGCAACCGCATTGGGAGAACTTCCATCCGCCAACGCATCAAAACCAATAGCAATACTCTGCTTGCCTATCGCCTGATTATTATCATAGTTGCTGCTCCCCAACATAGTGCTTGTTGCATCATCTATCGCCGTCTGATCCGTATCACTTGACTGCGCCGATGTTACTGCGCCGGTTGCCGTATTCGCATCTGCGTAGGCTGTTTTCATCGCATTGGCATCAACAGTTAAAATTAACTTACCATTATCATATGTACGAGTAATACCTTTAATGTTATTTACTTTAAGGACATTAATCTGCGTCTGATTATAGCCTAAGTTCAGCAAGTCCGTTTCATACTTCTGCAAATCCGTAGCGTAAGTAGCCAGCGTAGCCGCATCGGTAGTTGTCCCATTGTACACATTCTGCGCAATCGCTGTTTCGTACTGCACTATTTTATTTACATAGGCCGTATACACATTGGTGGCAAAGGTTTTATAATCGCCATTAAAAGCCACGCCGCTATACACCGTAGTCGGCTGAAAGTTAACCGACACAAAATGTTCGCTTGTTGGATTCGCGTTAGCATCTGTATCCGCTGCACTCACATTAAAGGTAATACCGGTAAGTCCGGTTAATGCTAACACTGCCACGACCGCTCGGACTGTCATTGTATTCCAGCGTTTACTAATAAAAGCAGCACTAAAAAAACGCCTTATTGCAGACGTCTCAGCTTTCGTTTGGTTGTTCTTCGTATGATTCTTCGCCAGCTCCGACGTAACCACATAACAATTTTTCGTTTTACTCCAAACAACTTTAAATATCTTATTCATAGGATGACCCCTTTTTCAAACATGCGCACTTCGCGCTCACAATACCGGTGATCAAACAAAAACTTTTCCGTAAAGGACCCTCTTCTCTCATACATCTTGCTAATTTCCACACACATTTATCAAATTACATCACTCTATTGTCGTTTTCTTGCATACACGACCCATTAATTTCAAAATTTCAATCCCAAAGCCTAAAAATTTTCCCTATTTCCTACCGTGATTATACTCTTTTTGCATAGAGATAACAAGAATTTTCCACGCGTTTACAAACGACTGTTTATATAGGGCATGTCAAATATTTTGTGTAAACTCTTAAAAATCTTTGTCATACTTTTCCATCAAAGGTCCCAGCCGTTCATCAATAAGCAGCTGGTTACGGATCATTGCCCAGTTTGCCAGACGATGTGAAGTCCATTTCTTATAGAGTTCCTGAATACGAAGATAGAAAATTTTAAAAATAGCATCCTCGTTAGGGAAGGAACCTTTCTTCGTGACTTTGCGGAAACTGGCATTTACGCTTTCAATGGCGTTGGTCGTGTACATTGCCTTTCGTACTGCACTGCCATAGTGGAAGAGCTGTTCCACGTGTTGAAAGTTGTTTTCCCAAACAGCGATGGCACCAGGATACTCCTGCCAGTCTTTTTTTACTTTTCGAACGCACGTCGTGCTTCTTCCACATTTACAGCGCCATACATGCTTGCTTTCCGTTTCGTTAATCCAAAGACCTAATACATCTTTATATCCATTGGTGTCGTAAGCAAGCATCACATAAACAGCGACCTGGTGAACGCCACGTTCTGTCCGCATAGATACATAGATGCAGTCTACGAAGGAAAACGGATAAAACGGCTTTAATGGTCGCGTACGCCAGCGGTCTACTTCTTCCATAACGCAGTCGGTAATATTCGAAATTTGTTCATGAGAGAGCTGGAATCCATACATATCTTCTCAATGGTTGCAGCAATGTCACGCTGGCTCATCCCGCGCGCATACATGGCCAGCACTTTGTTTTGCATTTCACCTTTTAGTATAGCTTCAAAAATAGGGCCAAACACCTGTTTTAAAGCATCTTGTACATCCTGGGTATTTTTTAGATCGTAATTATCAAGAATTTGCTGAGCGATTTTTCACCGGGAGTTAGTATAGTTTCTTTACGTTTTGTCATGAGTACCATCCTTGCTATGTGTTTTCTCAATTATGAGGGGAATAATTGAGCCTAGTATATTAACCTGTTTACACAAACTATTTTACACTCCCCAGAGCGTGTGTAAGAAAAATGAGTATCGATGTTGGTTGCTTCATCTGCGGGTGTAGTTGTTGTATTCGATGTTATGTCTATCGTATCAGATAGAATGCTATCCGCTTTAAAAGAAAGTCGTTTGGTAATCATAAAATCCCTCCTTACTATTAAAAACACGAGGAGGAAGTATTGTTGTCCTATTTAATTTTTGAACTATTCATTATTCTACGCTCAGTGTTAATGCTTTCAGTGAGTGTTAATTCTTTCAGCAAGAGTTAATGCTTTCAGGGTAGTTATTAAAGTCTATGCGCATATAGCTCAGAGGTCAGGTCTTGCGGAGGAATATATAAAAGAAGAAGAAGGAAAAGAGGACAACTCATGTCGTAGGCATGTCATTCGTAAGACTTGACTGCTAAGACATGAGTTGCCCTCTTGGTTATGTGGGTTACAGTAAATGATGTTCTTTGGCGAGAGCATGGAGCTCTTGTTCGGTTAAGCCGGTGTATTTACTAATCAAAGCTATGGATGCTTTGTCCTCAAGCATGGATAAGGCAATTTTTTGTGAATTTTCTTTACGACCGGCAGCTAATCCCTCTTCGCGTCCAATGGCGATTCCGATATTTTTCGCTTCTCGTCTGTGTCTTTCGATTTCCATTGCGTATGTCATATATGATTTCTCCATTTCTTTGCTTTCTTTTACTTTGCCCACTTCGGTATCAATTTCATTGACAAACTTTCCTTGTGGTGCATGACCGTTAATGTATTGTAAGAAATAAAAAACGTTCCGAGGGATTCATAGATGTCTCGCTGGTCAGGTCTTACGAATGACACATCTACGGCATCTATGAATCCCTCTTTCCCAGTACCGGGGAGAAGAGAGTCCTGTATATAGGTTGAACAACGTCATTCGCTAGACCTGACTTGTGATGCCTATATACAGGACTCTACTTTATATTACGTATACATCCAGACGAACGCTTTTACTGTCACGACGAATAGTTATGGATTTTTCTGCTTCAGGAAACTCGATAGACTGAATGGTAATGCCTAAAATTTTTTCGATGAGCCGCTTACAAATTCGTTTGTTATGCATGACTTTTTCGAACAAAAAGTTTTCAGTAATCGTTGCATCCTGCCACTTTGGCATATGATACTGCGAAGCATTGTATAGCTTTGTTTTATCATGTACTAAAAATCGTGATACATCTAACTCCCTACTATAATGCCAATCTTTTGTAGTTGGCAATTTATATTTCGCCGTGTTCATTCAATACACTTCCTTTGTTATTATTGTATCTTGCATCTGCATTTGTGTCTATTGTATTAGACGCAATACCATTAGCCTTCCTGGTAAATTGTTTGGTAATCATAAAATCCCTCCTTGCCGTAATAATACGAGGAAGGAGTACGGCTTTCCTATCCAACTTCTTGACTGTTCATTATTCTATGCTCAGTGCTAATATATGCTCCCGGTGTTAATACATGCTCTCAGTGTTAATACAATCCCTCTTCCTTAACCGATTATATACCACAGCCGTTACTATCGCCTGTCCATCAATGCAATGACTACTTTCTTCACAGCCGACTCACACCAACTTAACCGAAGGCGGTGGGAAACAATGCTTTATCTGTACAATAAACCGCCAAGACAGAGAAAATATACTTACTCTCTATCTTGGCGGTATAAGGTAGTTCTTTAGCTTATAACAGATTATGCTCTTTGGCGAGGTTGAGAATTTCTTGTTCGTTTAAGCCGGTATACTTACTAATCAACGGTATGGATGCCTTGTCCTCTAGCATGGATAAGGCCATTTTTTGTGCTTGAAATTTTCTGCCCACGGCTTGCCCCTGTTTTAGCCCTTGATTCAATCCTTCTTTACGTCCGATGGCGATTCCTTCACGAATGCCATCATTATGTCGCACCAGTAATTCCATTTCGTAGGTCATATAGGCCACCTCCTGTGTTTCACTGAATTTTATATTAGTTAATTCTTCATCAATTTCTTTTACAAAGTCACCATGAACTACATGGGTATGTATATATTGTAAAAGATAAAACAGATTTTTTACAAGCGATGTCCATATATCTCAGAGGTCAGGTCTTGCGAATGACACTCTTGCGATATATGGGCATCGCTTCTTTCCCCTGGAGGGAGAGAAAAGAGAGTAGACTATCAGTATAAGAAATGCTCTTCGATAGACCGAGCTTTCGTTACTGATAGTCTACTTTCTATGCGTAAACCCGTTTGTTGCGCATCACTTTTTCAAAAAGAAAATTATCCGTAATGGTTAGGTTCTTCCATTTCTCGCGCAAGGCTAATTGCGTTTCGTAATCGATTACATCTTCGTGGACTAATAACGATCCAGTAGGTGACGCGTAAGAAAAATGGGTATTAGTGTTGGTAGCTTCATCTGCGGGTATAGTTGTTGTATTCGATGTTGTGTCTATCGTATCAGATAGAATGCTATCCGCTTTAAAAGAAAGTTGTTTGGTAATCATAAAATCCCTCCTTGCCGTAATAATACGAGGAAGGAGTACGGCTTTCCTGTCTAACTTCTCAGCTGTTCATTATTCTACGCTCAGTGCTAATATATGTTCTCAGTAGTATTACGCACTCCCGGTACTACAACGTGCTTCCAGTGCTACTACGTGCTTTTTGTGTTGATTATTACAAACAATGCCCCTATACCACACCCAAATCCTTTAGAATTCCGAGTACAGTGAAGCAAAGTAGGGCTTACGCTCCTTCTTCTGTAGAGGCTATGGTTCATGCTCTCTTGTCTCCCTCTGCATGAATCGATTATCCTCCACAGCAGTTACTATCCCCTGTCCAACAATACAGCGAATCCTTTCTTCACAGCCGACTCACACCACCGCAACCGAAGGCGGTGGGAAACAACGCCTCGGTTCTTTCTTCATTTTGCCTTTCGCAACTTCACCTTTCTTTACTGTGGTTTCTTTAGATATGTCTTGTCTTGTCTATGTATGCGCCCATCTCGTGATTCACTTTGCCGCTCATCTTGTGACTCACTTTTCAGCCCAGCTTGTTGCTCACTTTTCCCCATCTTATTACTTATTTCCCGCCCAGCTTGTTGCTCATCTCGCTGCTTAGCTTTTGGTATATCACATGAGTCATTTAGTGACTTATCCAGCAACTTATTTTGTACTTTATCACATAACTTCTCTTCCGATGTTCGTTGTATTCCTTCACCTGCCATCGGAATAATTTCGTATATCGCAGACTTCTTGTCATCGCACAGCATGTAACGAATGCGACCGGCTTTTTGTAAAGCGACGTGTGCTTCTGTTAACTTAGCTCTTGATAAACCGGTAGCAGAGGCCAATATGTCCATTGAAAGCGTAAACGTTTTCTGCCAAAAACCTATATTGTTAAAATGTATGAGCACATACCATAAGATTCTTGCCGACATCGACACCTCCGGATGTAACATACTCCACACATGAAATGCATTAACCTCTTTTAGATAATTCATTGTATATCGCCTCCATAATTGGGGAAATCATGTACCCCTCTACTATATACAATCCCTCGAGAGGCGATTTTGTAAACCAAAATTCAAAAAATTTTTTAAAATTTCCTAAATTGCAATATGGAATTGAACACTAGCTACATCCGTTAGCTTTTTAATTTAGTCAAGGAATGCCTCTTGCGGTATACGGTAACCGAGAATTTTTCTAGGTAACGTATTACACCAATCTGTTGCTCGTTTAAGCGTTGCTTCAGATACTGTGTGAAATCGGCCAAGTACATGAGTATTGATTTTCCTTGCTTGATTTGTACTACGGTGCCGCGTCTGTAATCCATAGTATCACGATGCTAAAATTCTCAGTACAGTTACTCTCTGTGCAGTAAAGATATCCTTTCTAACATACGATAAAAAATAAACCGCCAAGGCGGAGAGGATATAGATAATCTCTGTCTTGGCGGCTTAAATGGAGTATTCAATTTTGTATTGTTATTAGGAGATCTAGTAGTTATAAAGCATCTTTGTTAAATATATCTGCAGCAATTTTCGTTGCATCATCAAACTTAGTCATATTTAGCGAAGTATCAACTAATTTATACGATTGCTTCAACACTTCTAAGGCTCCTTTATCAACGTACATTCCAACTATAGTGATTATCACAAAAATAAAAATTTTACTGAATATAATATAAAACCGAGTATTTCCTATAGTAAATCCATTCTTAGTTCCCCAATATAAATAGACACTTTCAAAAATAATGCCTAATACAATCAAAGCTTTAAAAACACTCATATAGGTGTAAGGAGAAACTACAGCTATAATACTATCTTTGACGGCTACCATCACCATAGTTAATAACAGAATTGAAAACACAAGTATTGGAATACACCTTAATAAGGTCAGTCTATCTTTCTCCTTTATAGCTATCATTATCTTCCTTCTATTCTTGTATGCTCCGAATTCAAATAGATCATTCTTTCCGAATATTATCACTTGCATAGTTTCTAAAAGATAAATAACTGCTATAATTTTCCATGGCATATGATGTAATCTCCTATAGTGATAAATAATATTTTTATAGTTAATTGTAAAATGAAATTGAACACATAAAAATCCACAGTGGATACCGTCGTGTTATAGTTAAAGTTCCTAATCAAAAACCAACACACGAGGTACCACCATGGACTACACTAATTTATAACACATCTATGAAAGATTCTTTCAACATTCTGAAAGCTGGTGCTATCAACTTGCCACTAATGGTGCGCCGTTTAACCTGTAAGGTGAGAACGCATATACAAAAAGCATCTGGGAAAGTCTATCGACTTACGAGATGAATCTATCTCACGCCGTGATAAATCAATCTTAAGACTTTTTCCCTAAATTTTGCCGTAATATATTTTTTAAAATTCTTATTAGATATTCTGTATCACCATCTTTTAATTTTTCTGATTTTGCTAAGATTCCGTCGTCCATTAACCTTTTACAATATCCATCTTTTTCCTTAAGTATTGCATTATAAACATTTATGTCATCAAATAAAAGTACATCAGCCTCTCCTTTATCTGCAGTACCATTCTTACCACCATAATATGTATTTAAATTCTGATTACTAGAACCAATTAAAATAGCTTTTGGTTTAATAGAATTTAATATTTGCTCAATATTCTCATAATATAATGGCCCATGGCTTGCAAAATCCATATCTTCTTTAATTTCAAAAAAAATCATCATTTTCCTATGGTCTCTATTATTATCATTTTGTACAATGAGTATTTCCTCTAAATTGTTAATACTACATATGGCTCTGCTATATAATTCATCAATTATATCGCTTTTGTTGTCAGCTGAAATTTTCCCCATTCCTCTTAATATACCTATTTTAATAGTATCACGCAAACAAGGATTTCGTCTAATTTGCTCGACTAAAGAGGGATCAAATCCAATCTCATTGTACAAGTTGTTAATATCTTCTTTTGAGGAATCAGATTTAAACTTTATTACTTTAGATTGCTTGCCGCCTGGTTTGAAAAGTTTGGATAAATTGTGCATAAACTCTCTGATTGTCTCTTCCGTAGTTCCTCTATATCCAGGTGCGCAAATAATTCCACATCTATACCAAGTATTTTGCATGTAAACTTTTATTGCCTCTGTAATCAAAAAGTCTTTTTTTTCTGATTGTCCCTTTGGCATGTATAAGATATACATAACTGTCTCCCCTTTACTATAAAAATGCAAACTAAAACTATAAATGAAGGTATATAGTTAATTTTATCATATTTTCATTTATAATTTATAATCAATGATTGATTGTACGAATTGACGGGCACCCTCAAGTTTTTCTTCTGAGGCTAAGTTATACACTTCTAAAGCCTTGTAAACCCATTCCTTCTTTTCCTGTACCAGTGTTTTATCAAAATCTTCCATTTCCCCTACTGGCACAATAAACAATCCATTAGATTTACAAGTTGCTTCCACGTTTTCGTATGCTCTTAATGCTTCTCTTGGTAACCCATGTTTTCCTATATTTTTAAGTATATCCCACCCCACATTACTTTGAGAGTTTACAGTATCATAAACAACTTTCATATCCTTGGCTAACTCAGTCTCCCAATCTAAACCAAACGCTTTAACCAGAGGTTTAAAAGTTGAACTAGAATTAAGCAAGTCAAAATCACAAATTGCAACTACTGGAACTCCTACTGCTCTTAAGGCACTAACAATATCTTTAACACGTGACTTACCTCCACAATGCGTAAAGAATATATCAGGAGAAATTTCTCCTCTATTTTCATACATTGCATCGATTAATGCCTGATAAAATAAGCAATCATAATCACTTTCACAAACAACAACCTTCTCATGGAAGAGACCGCTCAAAATATTTGAATAACGCATAATAGGATTACCCCATAATTCTTTGATTTTGTTACTTTCCAGGATTCTCATCCTATTAATATCTTTTTCACGATCTATTCTAATAACTATTACATTTTTATTATCTGCGTCAACTAACCCCTGAAGAAAATCCTCACTATGTGTTGATATGAGCAGTTGCCGATTCTCAGGATTATTTTGTGCTAACATTTTTCCAATAATTCTTGCTTGTGGTGGATGTAAAAAAGCTTCCGGCTCATCGATAAGAGTAATGGAATATTCGGAGGTAAATATATCAAGTAGAATACTTGCAAAACTACGCATACCATCCCCTTGCTCTTCTAGTTTTGGTAATCTATCAACCTGACTATAATACTCATCCTTTATGTCCATAGTATAAGATTTCTTATCAGGAGCTTGCCCAATATGTAAAAGGATTGTTTTCATCTCATTACTGTTAAGAACTAAATCAACACCAAAAGCCTGATGAAATAAATTTGAAATTTTATCTACTAGCTGTTCACTTTTATTCAACTTATAAATAGGATGTTTTTCATGCAAATCACTTCTATTTAAGGCATTTGATGAAAACATACGCGCTTCTGTATTAAGACGTTTGACAAATAGCTTATCTAAACCACTATACAGTGGTATGATTTTCCCAGTATCCCTGTAAAGTATTCTCTTCAAAGCTACTTCCTACTCCCAATAATTGATAACCACCATTTCCAGATTGAATAAAATTTTCTTTAAGAAAAGTGCTATCATTAATTTTTCCATAATAATCAAAAATAATATTTTTCGCAACAATTCCGCGCCTTTGGTCAGAAGGATCTAAATTGATTTCTACATCTTTCAGTACTTGACTTTTACCGCTATTATTAGCTCCTGTAAACACAATAATATTTCCCGGTTCAAGTTCTAGTTGAGTATCATCATTAAACGCAATGCTTTTCAGATAAACTTTAGGTCTGCTGAGTCTGTTTTCCTTAGTATCTTGAATGTTCACACTTATGGTATTCTCCTATTCATTATCATCAACTATCCTCTTCTCTCCATGTAACGTTGTTAAATTGTTTTTAGTTCTATCATATGTATCATTAGATAAATCAAGCTGTGGCTCTACTATCGGTGCACCCTCTATTCCCAGAATGGAAATCATCATATTGTACAATAAATCATTTGTCCAAAAATAATCTTCATGGAGGCGTAATCTATTAAATGTTTCTGGATTATTACGTATGAAGGTATCTGAGAAATTCATTATTAACGGAATTCTAGCCATATTAAAAGTAAACTTGCTACTTTCATGCGCAAGATTTCCTTGAGGTTCTTCCCCATGATCAGAGAAAAAGATAAATCCCATAAAATTAGGATTATTCTTCATCTTATTATAAATTTTTCCTAAAACATCATCTCCATAGAAAATAGCATTATCATAATTATCAACTAACTTATCTCCATCAGAGAACCTAGTAAAACCGCTGGGATATCGGTCCCTATATGTTGCATGTGATCCCATAACGTGAACCACGATTAGTGCATTCTTTACTTCTTTTTCATTAGGTAATTTTTCAACTAACATTCCATCATGGAATCTTGTTTCTGCCGTATTTCCTATATTATCATTAATCCAAATTTGATGCTTAGCCATAGATGCAATCTCTGCAACTGGTGTATCGAAAACACTATATCGTTCTTGATTACTAATCCAATATGTATCCATATTGGCCGCATTAGCCATATCAATGATTGAGTTAGCCTCAGCAAGAGACACTATATTATACTGATTTTTTTCACTAAGTGCATATGTCAGTGAAGGAACCGTATGCACATGATTGGAATATGCATTTCTAAATAGCAACGTTTCATTTTTTTCTTTAAGCCCAGTCAACCACGGTGTTGTCTGTCGTGAATAACCGTATATTCCCATGTGGTCACGGGCTTGGGACTCACCTATAACTAATACATATACACCTTTTTTAGACTCGTCCTGATATAATCCTTTAAGTTGTGCTAAACGTTGTAGTCTAATCTCGCGATTATCCCTAAATGCTTCATACGAATGCACCGCCTCTGCCACTCTATTTATAACCGTATTTACTTCATAGTAAACAAAATATTTATATCCATAAAATATCCCCATAATAATGAATCCGACCACCAAATAGTTTAATTTTTTGCTTTTTTCAGTATGGTCTATACTCTTTGTAAGTTGTAGAAATTTTATATATCCATATACAAACAACAACACAACAATCACTGCTATTATAAGATAAAGTTTGGACTGACCAGCAATATATGATAACGCTTCATGATAATTCGTCTGATATACCGTTAATACAATATCTGCCCTCAAAGCTTCATGGCTTACGATAAAATATAACCAAAACGGAAGAACTATAAATATTAATGCCCCCCCTAGGAGGACAGTAGAAAATGTCATTATTGAGGCGACTCCACCTCTTCTATTCTGAAATAAATACAAAAGCATAAGAAATACTGCGACTAGTATCAGACCTATTCCTAAGTTATTGATTATCACTCCCGGCGTTACAGCATAGCCTGTTAAGAGATTAATAAGAGGTAATCCTCCAAAAAATAGCATGCCTACTAATAGAATAAAAAAAATCCGAGACTCATAATTCCAGATGGATAGTGTCATCGAAAACAATAACGAACTAACAACTGCCATTGTAGTCGCATTAATACTTTGGTAGTCTCTCCAAAAAAATAGATTGATGCTTAGAAAAAAAATCACCCCAACAAGAAACCATAAAATTATTTTGCTACCATTTTTATATTTTAATACCCGGTTCATATATATTTCCTGCATACAATAAATTAAGTTAATTAATCATTTACACCACATTAATTCCCAAAACCATTTATTAATTCGCTGCCTATAAAATAGGACCTTTTGTTCAAACGTAAATTTATTAACTATTTTTTTTATATTCCTATCCTTTATTCTACCTAAGTCTTCTGCTACTTGACCTGTACGTGTTCCTCTAATATCTACAGTAGATGCTAAATTGGGAGCCTCCGGTGTCACAAGATTTACATTAATATCATAGAGTCTAATTAATCCCAATTTCATATATGTATACCAGCTATCTATTTCAAAATGTAGTGGCCGTTGAGCCCACAAAATATTTTTAGCAGCTTCCTTGTTAATAATATATGCATACGTACCTGAAAAGCCTAAACTTCTACGAATACTCAGATGCTGATCAACTACGCTATGCATCTTATGAGGATTGTTTCCATTATACAGCGCCAAAGAACAAGCTTTTTTATGTTTTTTTACAAAATCTACTAAAATTGGTAGATATGTGTCAAACCTTGAATCAAGCTCTATATCATCTTCAAAAATAATAATATACTCTTCACACCCATTTAAGAAATTTTCTAGTATTTTCAAATGAGTTAATGCACATCCTTTTTCGCCTAACCTCAATAAGCCATCATCATCAACACGTCTATCATCATCTGTTATAAACTTACCATCTATAGCCTTGAAAAATCGAGGAGTTATACATGTATTTTCAAATATTTTAGTTATATGCTCTCTTCGATCAATTGATGTCTCTAAATTAACTACGTAATGATTATACATATGCTAATACCACCTTTTTTAATTATCATCACTATATCCATAATAGACCATGCCTGAAGATTAAAGTGATTTTATAATAGCATTACATACAGATTCAACATCTATATTTCCCTGTTTTTCTTTTGATACAGCGAGAGAGGCGGGACCGACTGGCAGAAACCTCTGTGGATTGGCTGTTGGGAACAGCGTTACAGTACCTCTTTGCAGTGCTGCTGCTAAATGACCTATTCCATTATCAATGTTAACACATATATCTGAATGAGAAAGAACTTCTATTAGTTCTCCAAGTGAAGTTTTACCACAAAGATTTTTAACTCTTTCTTTACTTACTAGCGATTGTACTACTTCATTCGCTTGTTCAAAATCGTCTTGCACTCCTACAATGATAATATTAGTGTTACTATGTTGTAATAAATAATTCATTAGTTTAATCCAATTGGCAGTAGCCCAAGAACGTTCAATTGACTTTGTTGCAATAGAAATGACAATATATTTTTCAAAATCTATTAAAGCTGATTTTCTTTTGGAGCGAACTAACGGAATATATGTCTTATTATTTATATTTAGAGATATATCCAACATCCTTTTTGTAGCTTCCAAAAATGCCTCTGCTGTTCTATGAGTATCTAAATTGTAATCTGTAAAATCACTTCTTTTAGTGAAAAGATGGGTCCTGGTATTCCATCCAAAAACAGAGCCTACTGTAAATCGATTAGGAATTCTTGCCAAAAAGGCTGCAATTTCTGTTCTCTTTCTGGAGTCATATGATATAAAACAATCAAATTGGTATGATTTCAGTAGTTGAGACAACTTCCAGACCCCACCAATTCCTCCACCACTCTTATAGCCATATACTATATACCCATCTAATCCAGGAACATTATCTAATAAATCATCAAAACCTGGTTTAACTAAAAATCTGACCTCACACGTCGGATTTTTCTTTTTAATTAATGGGATAACAGCTGTAAGCGCCACTAAATCGCCTAAATTCATAATAGCTTCTATTAATATATTTTGATATCTACCCATAATATACCTCTAGCACATAATATGTAATAAGAAACTCCTAAACTTAAATGCTATTTTTTTTCTACAAGGATATTCAGGTTTGCCATTATCTCTGTTCATTTCGTATTTATAGTATATTCCATTAAATGGTTTATAAGGTTTATACTGCCATGGCTTTCTTCTGCCTGCCCAATGAAGTATAGCGATATCTTTAACTGCTCTTAATGCATTTTTCCTTAATTCCTTAGAAAATAGAATCGAAAATTTCATCATATACACAGGCGGTATTACATTCCATGATATATCCAAAGCTTCCCAACTATTTCCTAAAACAGCATTTAACGCATCCTGATCGTGATGCCTAAATGATTTTTCCTTTGCTGCAGTTAACACCAAATTTCCGTAATCCCCTTTTCTCCATTTATTTAGATCAATGACCAATACACCCGAATTAAAATATCCTTGACTAGGCTTCCATCCAAAGCTTTTTTCTTTTTCTTTTAACGATTTTCTTGAAGATAAAATCCCATAATCCGGCACAGCACCAATTACTTTTCCCTTCAAATCAACACTCCACAAAATAGATATATCCTTACACACTACTAAATCCACATCCAGATATATAATTTTTTTAACCGTAGGAGGTATTATATTACCTATCGCTAGCCTAAAATAAGCTGCCTTACTAATATGATCACTTGTGTACATATCATCCGATAAAAATTTATCCATATCATAAAATACGACATGCGAAATAGAAGACTCAATAGCATCAGCCATACTCTGCTTTAGCTCTTGAGGTAGCTTGTCCCCTAAGATATAGAAATCTACCGGTGAGCTAGTATGCTCTAAAATTGATTTTGCTACTACTATAGTATGTTGAGCATAATTCAAATCACATGCCATAGTTACTGAAATTCTTTCCATTATCTCTCATGTTCCTTATACAAATCGGCCAACTTAATATATTTTATCAAAGTATACATAAAATGATTCAAGCACATAACCATGCCTAGCCAGCCATCTAAAATACCTTTATCAAAAAACGTAATTTTTAGAAAGCCAAATACCGCATGCCCAAATGCAGATGGGTAAGAAACTTTTCTCCCTCTATTATATGCATCATTTGCCCAAATTGTAGTATATGAATTAAATTTATTCCAATACTGTTCCCACGATTCATATGTGTAATGTCTTAGATGTCCTTTAAGACGTCTTATTGATAACCCTGTCTCTGGATGCTCATGTACCTTACCAACCCATTCTACTGATTTTGTAGGGAATAATCGTTGTACATAATCGGGACGCATACTTCCATGTTTAAACCGTTGACCAAAGGCATATCCTTCTCTTTTAATTTCATATGCATAAGGAATAGCATTATGAGCAGTAACCTTTTTGATTTCTTGTATGGTACTAGCACTTAATCGTTCATCTGCATCTAAATATAATATCCAATCAGTTTTTACCATATTTATAGCAAAATTTCTCTGTGCAGCAAAATCATTATCCCATTGTCTATACACAACTTTAGCTCCACATGATTCAGCGATAGCTACCGTATTATCATTACTTCCTGAATCAACAACTAAAACATACTCAGTGCATTCCTTAGCATTATTCACTACTTCACGTATATTACGCTCTTCATTTTTAGTCAAGACAACAACAGTTACATTGTCCATGCTGATTATTACTCCTCCCAGTAGAATAAAAAAGACTTCTTCAACGAAGAAGTCTTTTTCTATAATATTGTCTTAATGTAATAATAAAAATATGCTCCTTCTAATATAGCAATTATACCATACCATATACCATCTCCCCAACATTGGAGCTAGTATATAAATAGTACAAATCAAAATGAGAAATCCTACATACCTGTAATGAAGTATAGTAGGGCATATCAAATATTTTGTATAAACTCTTAAAAATCTTTGTCATACTTTTCCATCAAAGGTCCCAGCCGCTCATCAATAAGCAGCTGGTTACGGATCATTGCCCAGTTCGCCAGACGATGTGAAGTCCATTTCTTATAGAGTTCCTGAATACGAAGATAGAAAATTTTAAAAATGGCATCCTCGTTAGGGAAGGAACCTTTCTTCGTGACTTTGCGAAAACTGGCATTTACGCTTTCGATGGCGTTGGTCGTGTACATTGCTTTTCGTACTGCACTACCATAGTGAAAGAGCTGTTCCACGTGTTGAAAGTTGTTTTCCCAAACAGCGATAGCACCTGGATACTCCTGCCAGTCTTTTTTAACTTTTCGAACGCACGTCGTGCTTCTTCCACATTTGCAGCACCATACATGCTTTTCAATTGCTTAGTAAAAGAACTCCATTCTTTCCGCGGAATATAACGAATTGAGTTTCGTATGAGATGGACGATGCAACGTTGCATGGTGATGTTCGGGAAAATAGCCTTGGCACCTTCTTCCAGTCCGGATACGCCGTCAATCGAGAGAATACCTAACTCCTCAATACCGCGGGCTTTGAGCTCATAAAAAATCTGCCTCCATACATGCTTGCTTTCCGTTTCGTTAATCCAAAGACCTAATACATCTTTGTATCCATTGGTGTCGTAAGCAAGCATCACATAAACAGCGACCTGGTGAACGCCACGTTCTGTCCGCATAGATACATAGATGCAGTCTACGAAGGAAAACGGATAGAACGGCTTTAATGGTCGCGTACGCCAGCGGTCTACTTCTTCCATAACGCAGTCGGTAATATTCGAAATTTGTTCATGCGAGAGCTGGAATCCATACATATCTTCAATGGTAGCAGCAATGTCACGCTGGCTCATCCCTCGCGCATACATGGCCAGCACTTTGCCTTCAATCGCGGATACATTACGCTGATACTTCTTTACTATTTGAGGCTCAAATTGCCCCTGACGGTCTCTTGGAACAGAGATAGGGACTTCTCCCAGTGATGTTTTCAATGTTTTCTTTGAATATCCATTGCGAGTATTTGTAGACTCTCCTGTATGCCCATTCTTTTCATAACCGAGATGATTTTGCATTTCACCTTTTAGTATAGCTTCAAAAATAGGGCCAAACACCTGCTTTAAAGCATCTTGTACATCCTGGGTATTTTTTAGATCGTAATTATCAAGAATTTGCTGAGCGATTTTTTCACCGGGAGTTAGTATAGTTTCTTTACGTTTTGTCATGAGTACCATCCTTGCTATGTGTTTTCTCAATTATGAGGGGAATAATTGAGCCTAGTATATTAAACTGTTTACACAAACTATTTTACACTCCCATCAATATTTTTCATAAACTATTCCCCCATAATCATTTAAAACATTATTATCGCTCATTTATCTTTCATCACTAGAGTATACACTTCTTGTAATCCCCAATAATAACATTAGTACAAAAAAATAAAACACGCTTCCTGAGTTATGCTCAAGAAATCCTTGGGTTAATCCATAAGAAAAGGTAGCAAGCACATGAACAACTCCGATTAAAGCAACTGCATATAATGAATTTTCAGTAGATTTCTCTTTTACAATTTGGCAAAAATAACATAACGGTACAAGAAATATGCCTAATCCGGTTACTAGTCCAAGTATGCCTCTTTCTAACCAATCATTTAAATACTGGTTATGTACATGATTATACTTTACAGCTTCCTTTTCCAGTATTCCCTCCTCGGCTTGTTTGGCTTTTTTAGACTGAGCACCTGAATACCCCCAACCAACTAAAGGCCTTTCTTTAATCGCCAAAGCGGCCGCTTTCCACATATTAAATCGTATTCCGACAGACGTCTTAGAATTATTTTCATGCTCATAAGATTGAACCTGTTTCTCCATCTGTTGATATCTTGCTATAGCACTATGTTGTGATGTTATTCCATTAATAAAGACCAGCCCCACCGTTCCAATAATAACTACGGTTAATAGGGACTTAGTAACCATTTGGCGGTAAGCTACGAATATTATCATTAATGCAGGAACCAAAATTATCCAGCCACCTCTAGATCCGGACAATAAACTTCCCCAAATACCACAGAAATATCCTAATAAGAATATATACTTGCTCTTTATATTTTTTCTATATGCATACCAAAAGCCTATCAATGCAAATAAACCTAAGGACATTGCCATATCACCGGCTTGTATTACCATATACCCCCTTGGGAACCCTCGTGAAGAACCTAAAACATATGCCCCATACGATGCAATACATCCACCAATAATAGCTCCCCATGTTGCTCCTCTCAGCAAAGATAAAGTAGATTTTTTATTCCACGCATAAAATGCTAAAGGCATGAACATGAGTATCCGAGAAGGATTATCCAATTGTTTAATATTTTCATCCATTACTAACGTATAAACTAAATGAATTATAAAACAAGCACTCAATACTCCTACTGAATACTTGAACCACGTATTTACACATCCATCGGTTCCTAAATTTATTTTCTTTTTTTCGAGTAACAACTTAGCTAGAACTACAAGAGAAAAAACAAAGGGAATGTAGTTATAGCTATCTTTTGTAATCAGTAGTGTAGCAAAGCTACTTAATATAAATAGGTTCATACTAGTCCTTCCTATCCCTCATTATACTTTAATTAGGTATTTTGAGACTTAAAACCTTTCTAAGAACATCTGACACGTTAATCTCTCTTTTTGATTGAACTGCAATAGATAAGGGACCTACTGGAATAAAGCGTTTAGGATCCGCAGTTGGAAATAAAGTAATCGTAGGGCGCTTCAAAGCTGCTGCCAAATGTCCTACTCCATTATCAATATTTATTGAAAGTTCAGAATGTGACAGCAAATTAATTAATTCATCCAAAGAGGTCTTCCCACATAAATCAATTATTTTCGAACTATCGTTAACATTTTCTATAATTTTCGATGACAAGGTGGAATCTTCTTTTGTTCCAATCAAAATGATATATTTATCAGTGATTTCAGAAAGTCGATTAATAAGTTCACTCCAGTTAATTGCAGGCCAGGACCTCTTTTCTGACTTTGTCGCTACCGATAAAGTTATATATCGAACGTCCCCCCCTAATAGACAATTTAAACATGGTCTAATATCTTTCACACATGGAGTATAGTGTTCATGAACCTTGTCTATCCCAAGTATCCTTCGTGTTGCTTCAACAAAAGTAGCACTTGTTGTATGTAAATCAATATCATAGTCATCAAATCTAACTCTTTTGGTAAATAGATAGGTTTTCGTGTTCCATCCAAAAACAGAACCTACTGTAAATCTATAGGGTATATTGGCTATAAAAGTAGCCAACTCCGTCCTAAAACGAGGGTCATAGGATATAAAGCAGTCAAACTTTCTCGTCCTAAGTTGTTTTGCCAAATACCAAATTCCTTGTGCACCGCCACCACTCTTGTAAACATATACTATATAACCATCTAAACTAGGTACCTTATTTAATAAATCATCAAATCCCGCTTTAACAAGAAATGTTACTTTTGCCTCAGGATTATATTTTTTTATTAAAGGAACTATAGCTGTTAGCGCCACAAGATCTCCTAAATTCATAATAGCTTCTATAAGAATATTCTTATACTTCATACCAAATTCACGCTCTCCCCAGAATAAATTTTCTAAACTGTAGTACTATCTTTTTTCTAAAAGGAAATGATGTATGGTCAGCGACATTTTTTGTATATTTATAGTACTCACCGTTAAAGGGCTCATATAATTGATACTGCCAAGTTTTTTTCTTCCTGCCCAATGGAGGATACCAATATTTTTGTTAGCTTTAATAGCATTTTTTCTTAATTGTGTACACATCAGAATAGCTGGTTTTAGTTCATACACAGGAGGAATCACATTCCATGACAAATCTAATGGTTCCCAATTTCCATCTACAACCATGTTCAAGGCATCCTGATCATGATGTCTAAAATTATGTGTTTGAGAAGCGTTCAGCACGTTAGCCCCATAACCTTGTTCTCTCCATTTAACAAGATTAATTACTAATACACCAGAATTAAAATATCCATTATCTCGTTTCCAGCCAAAGCTTTTATGCTTTTCTGCTAATGATTTTTTTGAGGATAATATCCCATAGTCTGGAACCGCAGCCAGCACATGATCATGCATATCTACTTGCCATAATTCTTTTATATCTTTACATACGACTAAATCTACATCTAAGTAAATTACTTTATTAATATCATTGGGTAATATATCGCCTATCATCAAGCGTAGATAAGCGGCCTTACTTATATGATCACTGATTATATATATCAGACATCACACTAGAATCAGTGTCATAAAAAGAGACATCAACATTTTTTCTCTTAATAGAAGCACGCATTCTATCTTGAGTTATCCCATCTATTGAATCACAAAGTATATGAAACCAAACTTTTGATTGCGTATAATCTATTATCGAAGATGCCACCACCAATGCATGGGAGGCATAATTATTGTCACACGCTAATACTATTGATATTATATCGTCCATTATATTTTACCTTTTATCTAAACCAACAAGCTTCACATACTTCATCAAAGTATACATAAAATGGTTGCAACACATCACTAAGCCTAACCAGCCATCCAATATTCCTTTGTCTAAAAAAGTAATTTTTATAAAACCATATGTAGCATGCCCAAACGCAGATAGATAAGACCCCTTCTTCCCTCTCTTATATGCATCCTCGGCCCAAATGCTTGTATAGTGATTAAATTTATTCCAATATTGTTCCCAGCTTGTATATGTATAGTGATCAGCATAGCCTTTTAATGTTTTAACGGCTAAATTTGTTTCCGGACGTTCATGAACCTTATTTATCCATGTTACGGCATCGCGCGGGAATAACCGTTGCACTTTATCCGGACGCATAGAGCCATGCTTGAATCGTTTTCCAAAAGCAAATGCACGGCGCACTATTTCATACGAATAAAAAGGTTGTTCCTGAGAAGTGACTCGTCGAATCTCCTCAGCTAGTTCTTGGTTAATAAACTCATCTGCATCTAAGTACAGCACCCATTGTGTTGTCACATGCTGTAACGCAAAATTTCGTTGCGCACTAAAATCATCATCCCATTTGCGATACACAACAGTAGCTCCCAGTTCTTTTGCTATAGTTGTAGTTTGATCGGTACTACCCGAGTCAACAACAAGAACATGAGACGTACATTGCAATGCACTTTGTATGGCCTTTTCGATTAGCTTTTCTTCATTATACGTTAAGATAACGACTGTCACATTATCCAAGGTAACACATCCTTCAAAATAAAAGGAGACTTCTACTAAGAAGTCTCCTATACGTACAAGGTCATTCATCAATTTATTCTATAATATACTAGGAAACATCTTTGTGTCTTCACATCTTAGTTATTATTCATTTTATGAATAGGCTGACCATTGGTTTGTCTACCTAAAACGACTAACCCTGTAAATTTTTTAGTTATGAGTTATACGTCATACGCAACTTAAAGGTAACAGTTAATATGACGAAACGGTAGGTATCAAATTTTCAGGATGCCGCACTGCATACCCCGTCACTTCCACATACGCATCTCGTCTGTTACCGAACAGCTCTTCCTTTTGTATCGTACCTGTTCCCGTATCAGTAAGGGCCTGGCTGATTCCGTCGGCATAATACCCGATACGGTCCTTAGTCAACCAATGATACGGAGTGACAACCGAATCAATAGGTTCAAAGAATGATGGCATCAATGCATAGTAGGTAAACTCCTTAGGAGCAATGGCTTCAATGATCGTTGGCAATATATTCATATGTCCGCCAATGGTATTGCCTGCAAACATATCTGCCGTGAAATCTCGATGGTACATAGCGAAAGCAGCCATATATTTTTCACGTAGTGTTTCCTCTGTTCGTTCCATTAAACTGCCATCATATTGATACACACGCCGTGAGTGATCACCGGTGGCAATGATAAGTGCATCTTCATAGCGCTCTTGCATATGTTCAATAAAATCAAACATCGCCTTTTCTGTATACCAGTATGTCCCCATATCTGCCATAGCTGTCTTGTTGCGACGCAACCATTCCGGAGCATCCGGCATAATTTTTTCCGGATCCCAACCGTATTCTTTAATCGGAATCGTATAAGGTCCGTGATTCGAGGTAGTATATACAAAGTGAAATACCTTTTCATCCTTTTCTTGCTCAATACGCTTGGTTACGGCTTCAAGAAAAATATGATCATATACGCCAAGCCATGTAGCCGGTGCCCCTTTTTCACAAATATCCGGACCACCATAAGCTTCATCAAAGCCGATAGCTTTGGCAAATGCGCCGAGGCTGGCCCATGACAGGCTACCACCATACCATAGCACTGTCTTATATCCCAGTTTTTTTAATTGATACGGCAACGAAGTAGCGATAGTATATGTCCAAAACTCATTCTTTTCATTGATTTCAAGGTTAGCATCAAAAATACCTGCCAACATACTGGTGATAGACGGTTGCGACACCATACCGGCCGGCAGTAAATGATTCACCGTAAATGCCCCTTGTTGACTGCGGAACTTTTTACCGCGGTCACCTAAATGTAATACGGCAAAGGGATCGTCCCACATGGATTGCGTATAGCTTTCACCGACAACCATAAAGACTCGCGACGGAGCCTCAATACGAGGCCCCTTTGCTTGCCTTTTAAAATAATCCAGCGGATTATCCTTAGTACACAATGTGTCAGACGGAGCTATTTCTGTTGTTCTGGCCTCTGTTTCTTTAGACGTTACTTCTCTAGCCTCTGTTTCTAAATTGCGTTTAACTGTATTACTACTAGTAGGTACCAGGTGTCCCTTCTTTAAAATGTCCCATGATTCCTCATCCGTATGCGCCAATACATCTTGTATAGGACGTTTCCATACCATTTCCAAAGCCACTAAATCATCTACTGTTGCCTTCGCCAAAAACATATCTTCTTTTACCAAAGATGGGACTTCATCCCATTCCGGTTTATTGCGGTGATTCAACGTACCACCAAATCGGAAGAAATAAAACAGCACTACCGCACCGATAAAGATACTCGTGTTAAACGCATAGCGTAACATAGCATTATCTATAGCAGGATAACTTATACTAGGCAAGGCCAATAAGCCCTTCGTTGCCATTACGCAAAGCACTGTATAGGGAATGTATCCCAACAAAATCCAAGCACCGTGGTTCTGATTAAAGAAAATGTCCACAAAGTTCATTTTGTCTGCATTTTTTCCCAAGCGAACCAATGGATTGTATATATCATGGAAGTGATAATAAAAAATCATCTTCCCCATAAATGCCGTATACAGTACTAGCATATATATAGTGTTTAATATAATGCGAACCGTATCGCTCCATGCATAGTACGTCTCCAAGAAAGCTGCCGGTATACTTACGAGGAGCATAGAAATTAAAAACACATACGCATTAAAATCCATGCCCCACCAAAATCCGTATCGGTAACATTCCCGTAGACGTTTGCTATCATTGGGAAGAGACTTCTTCGGTCGATACACTTTGATAAAGACATATCTAAAAACAGCACATATAATTGGTGCCAGAATCGCCAGCTTGATATCTTGTTGGATACCCATAAAAAAATGTGAAAACATGATGACTCCTTATTTCATTATCTATTTAGCAGTGAAAATATACAGTGCTATTATATCACAGCTGAACTAATCACATGTAAAAAATAGAGGGCAGCCAAAGCCACCCTCTATCTTGGTATCTACGAAATCTTATTAAGTGCCATCTCTATCAATCTATCCGTTTGATCAATCATAAACAACGGAATATTTAACACATCGTCATCCAGTTTAAGATTATCTAACGAAAATCGCACGCGAAGTTTAATCATATCTGAAAATAGTTCTTTAAATTTTTTCAGACTTCGACTGGTTGTATTTGTTTCGGCTTTCACTTCTATAGGAATAATATCGTTCTCCCGTTGTACCAGAAAATCTACTTCGTATGACGGATTTGTTTGTGACCAATAGCGTGGTTCAACTTCAAAATGTGTCGTTAGGGATTGCAGTACAAAATTTTCCGTTAACGCTCCTTTAAACTCGGTAAATAATCGATTGCCATCCCCGAATGCAGTTGGTGCCAGTTGTGCCAAGCGTCGAAGCAGTCCCACATCAACCAAATAAATTTTAAATGCCGATATATCGTCATACGCTGACATGGGAAGTTTTGGAGCCGTACTGCGATATACCTTATGTACTAACCGAGCATCTACGAGCCATTGTAATGCATCCTCATATTCACGTGCTCTAGCACCTTCTTTAACTACTTTATAAATAAATTTTTTATTTTCTCTTGCCAGCTGTGAAGGAATGGATTGCCAAATCATAGAAATTTTAGGAAATTCCCTAGTATTGGGATGTTTAGCAAAATCTCGTTCATAGGCACCTATAATATCTGATAGCACATGTTGCATGGCAGAAATATCTCGTGCCTCTGTCCACATCAATACTGACTCCGGCATGCCGCCGGTTACATAATACATCTTCAATTTTTCATACAGCGGATTAAAAAAAGCATCAGGGATAGGCTCAATACTATGTAATGCATTCATATAGTCCACTAAATTGCCGTCACCGTTAGCAAGCAGAAATTCTGAAAATGTCATTGGATCAATTTGCATAAAATTGACTTTTCCCACAGGAAACGACGATGGCTTTGCCAATGCGATGCCCAGAAGCGATCCGGCGCAGGCAACATGGTATTGTGGTGCATTCTCACAAAAATATTTCATTGCATTAATCACTTTAGGGCAGTCCTGTACTTCATCAAAAATGATTAACGTTTTTTCAGGCACGATTTGTTGTCCGCTAGCCATAACCAAGTTTTGAAGGATACGTTCCACATCTTTAGTAGTTTCAAAGAATTGTTTATATTCTTCGTTTTCATCAAAGTTGAAGTACGCTGTATTTTCATAGTAGCGTCGGCCAAACTCTTTTAATATCCATGTTTTGCCAACTTGCCGTACTCCTTTTAAAATTAACGGCTTGCGGTAGGGAGACTCTTTCCAAGCCAATAACTTTTTTAAAATAAATCGCTCCATCTCTGCCTCCTCACATTTTTATATATAATTTCGTGAAATTTATCACACTTTTATATATTGTTATGTGTTACTTTATCACACTTTTATAAATAATTACGTGTTGAGCTATCACACAATCATTATATATGTGAATCTACCAAAAGACAACATAGAGTTTACAGTACAATAAAGCTAATAGTGCATCGCGTACTTGGTCCTGCTCCATTAATTAACAATAGCATTATTCCACTAAAAAATCCCACCGATGGTAACTCGATGAAGAAATCATACACTGAATTCTCCATCCACACCTCGGTGGGATCTTTCAATTATAGTTTTTTTATTTACAGTTTTTCACTGACAGTTTTTCATTTATAGTTGCTATTACATTTGCAACTCTACGATGCGACCGGACGGAATGTATTCCGTCAACTGTACACCGGCCGTGCGGAGCATGCGCTTTGAAGCAATAACTTCGCGCGTATCCTTATAAATATCCTGCCAGTAGATGACTTCCTTAATCCCGCTTTGAATAATGGCCTTAGCACATTCATTACAAGGAAAGAGAGTTACATATATCTTGCTGCCTTCCAAGGAACCGCCGCGATAATTCAAAATTGCATTCAACTCGCTGTGAACAATGTAGAAATACTTATTATCTGCCGTCACATCACGGTCCCACGAAAATTCATCATCATTACAGCCTAAGGGCATACCATTGTAACCGATAGATAAAATTTTATTATCATTGCTTACAATACACGCACCTACCTGTGTGTTCGGATCCTTTGAACGTTTCGCTGCCAAGCTGGCCACGCCCATAAAATATTCATCCCAGCTGATATAATCTTCACGTTTAGGCATACAATCACTCCTCGCAGATTATTTCACTACGATATTAACAATCTTATTCGGTACAACGATAACCTTCACTACGTTCTTGCCGTCGATAAATTCTTGTACGCGCGGCAATGCTTTTGCCTGTTCTTCCAAAGCTGCCTTATCCATGTTGACAGCTACCGTCAACTTATCGCGTACCTTACCGTTAACCTGTACGGCAATTTCAACTTCGTCCACAGCCAACGCCTTTTCTTCATACGTCGGCCAAGCTTGCTGATGAACACTGCCTTCGTAACCACATTCATGCCACAACTCTTCCGTAATGTGCGGTGTGAACGGAGCCAGTAAAAGTAACAGTTTCTGTACCAACTCTTCCGCCAAGTCACCTTGTACGGCATCATGACCATCTTTGTACTGGTACATAGCATTTACCAATTCCATAATGGTACTGATCGCTGTATTGAAATTAAAGCGTCCGTCCAAGTCTTCCGTTACTTTTTTAATCGCACGATGAAGTTCGCGACGTAACGCTGTTTCGTCCTTTGTAAGTTTTCCATCGTGAGTATGTGCCATCGATGTATACTGATCGACGATGCGCCATACACGTCCCAAGAAACGGTACGAACCTTCTACCCCTTGATCACTCCAATCCAAATCACGATCAACCGGTGCAGCGAACAAAATAAACAGGCGTGCTGTATCGGCGCCGTATTTGTTAATAATTTCTTCCGGCGATACTACATTGCCCTTAGACTTAGACATCTTGCTGCCTTCTTTAAGAACCATCCCCTGTGTTAACAACCCCTTGAACGGTTCGTTCACACTTACAAGGCCAAGATCATGTAATACCTTTACGAAGAAGCGGGAATAGAGCAAGTGCAAAATCGCATGTTCAATGCCGCCGATGTACTGATCTACATTCATCCAATAATCGGCAATCTTCTTGTTGAAGGCTTCCTTATCATTGCGCGCATCGGTGTAGCGTAAGAAATACCAGGACGAATCAATAAACGTATCCATCGTGTCGATTTCGCGACGAGCTTCACCACCGCACTTAGGACATTTGGCATGTACAAAATGTTCCGATGTGGCTAACGGAGAAATGGCACCACCGTCAAACACAACATCTTCCGGCAAACGAACAGGAAGCTCTTCTTCCGGTACTAACTGTTCTCCGCAGTGATCGCAGTATACAATCGGAATCGGCACGCCCCAATAACGCTGACGGGAAATCAACCAATCGCGAAGACGGTAGTTAATTTTCTTAGCACCAATTCCTTTTTCTTCAAAATATTTGCACAATGCTTCCCGTGCATCGGCAGATGTCATACCGGTGAAATCACCGGAGTTTACCAAAATGCCGTCTTCATGGTACGCATCCGTTTGTGCCGCAAAGTCAAGATCCTGCGCTTCATTTTGTACTACCCAGTTAATAGGCAAATCATATTTCTTCGCGAATTTATAATCGCGTTCGTCATGTGCCGGTACACCCATAACGGCGCCGGTACCATAATCTACCAATACATAGTTGGCAATCCAAATCGGCACATCCTTACCTGTAATCGGATGTTTTGCATAGGCGCCGGTGAAAAGGCCTTCCTTTTCTACATCCGTCGATGTGCGATCGATTTCATTCAAATTGCGAATGCGATAAATAAATGCATCCAACTCGTCTTTATTGTCAGCATTCGCAATCAATTCCTGTACGTACGGATGCTCCGGTGCCAATACGATATAACTTACGCCGAAGATCGTATCTACACGCGTTGTGTACACTTCAACGGATTTATTGATAGCCGGAATTTCAAAAGCAAACTGCGCCCCTTCGCTGCGACCGATCCAGTTACGCTGCATCGTCTTAACGCGATCCGGCCAATGTTCAAGGGTATCCAAATCAGCTAACAAGCGATCGGCATAGTCCGTAATTTTAAGGAACCACTGCTTTAAGTCTTTCTTTTCTACCTTGTTGTCGCAGCGCCAGCAAAGTCCGTCAATAACCTGTTCGTTAGCCAATACTGTATGGCAATGTTCGCACCAGTTAACCTTGGCTTCCTTTTTATAGGCCAAGCCTTTTTTGTAGAACTGTTGGAACAACCACTGCGTCCAGCGATAGTAATCTTCCTTGCAGGTAGCTACTTCGCGATCCCAATCATAGGAAAGCCCCAATGCTTGCTGCTGCCGTTTCATATTTTCGATATTATCAAGCGTCCATGTTTTTGGTGCAATACCATGCTTGATCGCTGCATTTTCTGCCGGCATACCAAATGCGTCCCATCCCATCGGATGCAACACATTAAAGCCCTTCATTTTCTTAAAACGCGCTACCACGTCACCGATGGAGTAGTTACGCACATGTCCCATATGAAGGTTACCGGATGGGTACGGGAACATTTCCAAAACGTAGTACTTTTCCTTAGATTCATCATACTCTGTTTTGAATACTCCGTTTTCCAGCCAATAGGCTTGCCATTTCTTTTCAATATCCTGTGCTACATATCTGTCCTTCATGCAACAGCCTCCTCAACTCTATTTGTAACCTCATACGGTCTGTAGTAAACCAAATAAACCTTACCCCTAATTATATTCTAAGGAAAGACATGCGTCAAACAAAAAAGAGGACCACTCAATGTCGCAGGCACGCCATTTACTAAATCTAACTGCCAAGGCACGAGTCGTCCTCTTTTCTTTATATTGAATTATACGGTTATGTTATTTATTTTGATGTAATTATGTTGTCAGCCTTTTATCAACAACAGGGTACATCTGCTTGTTATGTATTATAAATCAGGTTCAATCAAACCATAGTCGCCGTTTTTACGACGATATACGACGTTCATTGTTTCTGTTTCTGCATTGAAGAACATAAAGAAGTCATGACCAACAAGGTTCATCTGCATAATTGCTTCTTCTACATCCATCGGCTGTACGCGGAAATGTTTACGACGTACAACAGAGATTTCTTCTTCTTCAACAGCAACCGGCGGTACGTACGCATCCGGACGGAATGCATTTGCTTTCTTAAAGCGTCGTGCCAAGCGTGTTTTATATTTATGAATCTGACGGACAATCTTGTCTACTACCAGGTCAATCGCTGCATACATGTCAGTATTGCTTTCAACCCCGCGCAGAGGCAACCCTTCTACAAAACAGGTCAACTCAACAACGCGCTTTTCTTTTTCTACGGATAATACAGCCTTCACTTCAAAAGGTGCATCGAAATAGCGAGACAATTTTTCGCAACGTTTTTCCAAATACTCGCGCAGCGCAGCCGTCACTTCAATGTTTTTACCTCTAACTGTCACTTTCATAGTTATACATCCTTTCTTCAAACTCCAAAGGGGAGTTCGTTATTCCTTATGTTTATATATTTCTATATGAAAGACTGAATACCCTTTTTATTTTGAAAAAAATTTTTATTTTTTATGCCAAAGCCACCATAGTACCAAACCGACAAAGGATGCCGAGGAAGCTCCGCCTACGGCCATAGGCCAACCGCCATGATTCCACAGCCATGTAGAAAGCAGGCTCCCACCGGCGGCAAACATAAAATTGCTCACTACCAAAGCCGTGTTCAACCGACTTCGCTCCGTACCGGAAAGCGCAAATAGCTCAGACTGTACAAGTACACAAATGCCTTGTATAGCTAATGCAAATACGGCGGCAACAATAAGTATAGCTATGATGGAATTATGGACATAGGCAGCCAAAGCCAATATGGCGGCGCTGAGAGCAAAGCTTACCCCCAGCGCGGTATGACCATATCCCTTGTCTTGCAATCGACCAATCCCGATACCGGCTATGGCACCTACCAATGAGGTAAGACTGACCAAACCGATTTGGAACGGACTGTAATGGTACGGAGCCTCTGCCAATACATAGGTGAGCACCGTCCAAAATATATTGAAAGAAATGCCAAAGCCCAGTCCTGTATAGGTAAGTAGTTGCAACGATTTGGGATTGCGTTTTACTGCACCGAACACGTCCCATAGTAATCGTGGATAACCGAGTGACGCTCTTCGTTTTTCATGAGGTAACACCCGCATCATAATTACGGTAACGATGGCATTTATAACTGCCGCACCTATATAAAGTCCGGGCCAACCAATCCCATCTGCTACGAATCCGCTGATGAAACGAGCGAACAGTATTCCTCCGGTAATGCCGGACGTAACGATACCGACAATACGCCCGCGATCATCGGCAGCTGCCAAATCTCCGGCCATGGGCAACAGAATTTGTCCTGCCACGGTCACCAACCCTAAGAGTCCTAACGCCATGGCTAACATACTAAACCCGGGTGACCAGGCACAAAGCAGTAATGCAATTGATGTAACACCCATTGTTATTCCTACCAATGTCCGACGCGACACAGCATCACCTAAGGGAACAAAAAAGAAAATTCCTAAGGCATAGCCTATTTGGGTCGCCGTCACCAGAAAACCACCGCTTGACACCGGCACACCAAAATCATCGGCTATCATGGCAAGCAATGGTTGCGCCCAATAAAGATTGCCGATAGCAAGACCGGCAGCAGCTGCAAACAATACAGCCGTGCCGGTCGTCATCAAAGGTACGTTCTCTGTTTGTGCCCGATTAATGTGCATACTCATAGGAATACACCTTAACCGAGTACCGATGCGATGAGCGCTTGTAATCGTTTGGCGTGATCCTTAGCTTTATCCGTCAATGCTTGTTTGGTTTCTTCATCAACGCCGATGCTCATCATACCACCGCTGTAAACAAAGCCACCCCACTTCATTCCTGTGTAGGCAGCGGTTGCTTTCATAGGCAACAGGTAGCTTTCAATGCCCGGTGTTCCTACCGCATCAGCCGTATACACGTCCTCCGGTGCGCCGGATGTAAGAGAAACAATCATTGTCTTCCCCTGTAATTTATCTCCGCCGGTGCCATAAGCGAAGCCATGGAGAAATACTTCTTCAAACCAACGCTGCACAATGGAAGGCGCATTAAACCAAAACATAGGATATTCGATGACAATGACATCCGCCGCTTCGAGTTTAGCTTGTTCCTTCGCCACATCGAACGCAAAATCCGGATAGCTTTCTGTCAAATAATCAAACATAGCTTGCGGATACATTGCTTTCATGTCATCTAAAATTGTTTTATTGGCCAACGAGTCTTTCATGTGAGTGTGACCGGACACAAATAAAATTTGTTTGCTCATAGTAATCCTCCTCATATGTTCACACTGTTTTATATCTGTTTATCTTATTTTATAAGCGATAAGAACGATGTACCGTACTCACCGACACAGCCGAAGTTATCCAGTACGGTCTGTCCCAAATCGGCATAGCTCTTGCGTACGCCGATAGGCTTTGCTTCCGTAAGACCTCTATAGTAACCGAGAAGAGGTACTTGTTCACGGGTGTGATCGGTGCCTTTCCACGTCGGATCATTACCGTGGTCGGCAGTAATTAATAATAAATCCTCATCTGTCAATAATTCTATAAATCCGCCCAACTGGTAATCAAAGTCTTCTATCTCCCGTTTGTACCCGGCCGGATTACGACGATGACCATAGAGACTATCAAATTCAACCAGGTTGACCATCATAAGGCCTTCCGCAAAATCTCCGCCCAAAAGTCGGGCCGCTATGTTCATGCCGTGCGAGTTGCTCTTGCTGGGATAGGAAGCACTAAGACCTACATGTGCATAAATATCTCCGATTTTCCCGACGCCGATAGTTTGTTTACCGGCAGCCTGCAAGGTTTCCAAATACAATGTTTTTTCCGGCATGCGGCTGTAATCATGGCGATTCGATGTACGCACTAAGGAGCCCAACTCACCGACAAAAGGTCTGGCGATAATGCGTCCTACCGCATAGTCACCGACGCATACTTCATCACGGGTAATTTGGCATATACGATATAATTCTTTCAACGGAATGACATCTTCATGGGCAGCAATTTGAAATACCGAATCCGCCGATGTATATACGATGGGCTTACCGGTACGCATGTGCTCTGCACCGAGGCGTTCGATAATTTCTGTTCCCGATGCCACTTCGTTTCCCAAATAGCCATAGCCGGTACGCTCTGTAAACAGGTCCATCAATTCCTTAGGGAATCCTTCATAAAATGTTGGAAACGGTACCGTAACGGGATGTCCCATTAATTCCCAATGACCGCTGGTTGTATCTTTGCCGGTGCTCGTTTCCGTCAAAGCACCGTATATACCTGTCACCGCTGCCTCATCATCGCTTCCCGTTGTAACCAATTGTCCCAACCCCAAACGCCGTAAGTTAGGACAGCGAATCGGTCCGGCCGCTTCCGCAATATGACCTATGGTATTTGCCCCTTCATCACCGAAAGCAGCGGCATCCGGCGCATGGCCGATACCGACACTATCCATAACAAGTACAATGACTCGTTTAAACATCCTCATCTACCTCCTTGTTCCCGTATTTCTTACTGCTCTGTTTTGTACGGATACTACTTATGAAAGATACGGTAATGCCAAGGCAATGGCCGCCAAGGTTTTACTGTCCTTAATTTCTTCCTGACGAATGGCATCCATAAGGTCCGTCAACGTGTAATATTCCAGTTCTACATATTCGTCGGGATCCCAATGCGTCTGACCTTTAGTAAGACCTTTAGCAATATATAAGTGAATCATTTCATTACAAAATCCCGGACTGGTAGCAATAGTGCCTAAGGAATGCCATTCCTCGGCATGGTATCCCGTTTCTTCAGCCAATTCGCGCTGCGCACAAACAAGCGGATCTTCATCGCCGTCTAATTTACCGGCGGGAATTTCCAATAGCGTACGTCCCAGTGCATAGCGATATTGTCGTTCCATAACAATACGTCCTTTATCATCAATAGCAATTACCGCACTGGCACCGGGATGATGCACAACCTCGCGCCATGCATCCTTACCGTTTACTTCGGCTACGTCGAAGGTTACTTGTATCAATCGTCCATCAAAACGCAGTTCCGATGATTTTTTTATTTCTTCTTTTATCGCCATAACTTTACCTCCCAAGATACTATCCGATTATAAACGCCACGGTAATTCCGGTAATTCATAGGTATCGATGACATAGAACGTGCCCGATGCCATATACACCAAATCGCCTACTTCATCGTAGATGCGACCGGTGGTAACCATAGTGCGCTTGCCGTTATGCTCTACGCGTCCCACACCGCGCAGTACACTGCCCGGTTTAACGGCTTTCATAAAGTTGCCCTTCAGTTCCAACGTAACAACGGACTTACCCAGGGTAAAACAGGCCGTACCCATCACGCTGTCGGAAAAGCCGGCACAAACGGCACCGTGTAAATCACCGCGCAAATTGGCGTGACGGCGTATATCCGTAGTAAATGTCATTTCTATATGTCCCGGATCGCCGCCGGTAACGCGTATATCCTTTGCCCATTCATAGGTATTTTGAGCTCGTACATGATCAAAATGATCAACCAGTGTTCTGATTTCTGCTTTTTTCATCTATCTTCCTTTCCGTACACCCGGTCATTCTTTATAGTGACTGAACTTACACCACGGTTCCTCAGCCATATAATCGCCATCGTTATAGTAGTACGCCCGCGCACGACAACCGCCGCAAACTGTATAGTATTTACAAACACCGCAGGACCCGCGAGGCTTTTTATGTCTGAAATTTTCAAAGATGGCTTCATCAAACCAAATTTCGTCAAACCGGCGTTCCCGAACATTACCCGATACTACCGGTAAGTACGGGCAAGCTTGTACATTCCCGGTGGGACTGATAATACAGTAACTGATACCGGCCAAACAACCGCGACGATAGCGCAAAGGAATGCCCTCTTCCCGAGCGATGCGCATAAACTGCGGTGCACAGGTTGGTTTAATTTCCAAGGGCACTTCTTTTTGTTTACGCATCAGACTGGTCAACACCTCTTCGTACTCATCGGTACGCAATGTTGTATTTTCGATATCTTTACCGCGACCGGTAGGCACCAAGAAAAATACATGATGCCCCTTTGCCCCATGCGCAACACACCAATCCGTAATCGTAAGTAGTTCATCCTTGTTGCGCCGCGTTACTGTCGTATGAATCTGAAAGCCCAAGCCACCGCGCCGACAATTTTCTATGCCTGCCATTGTCATAGCCCATGCATCGGGATGACCGCGGAATCGATTGTGTTCCTTTTCATCAAGGCTGTCCAGACTGATGCCGACGCGCATAGCACCTGCTTCCTTGAGCGTATATACCATATCCTCCGTCAGAAGTGTGCCGTTAGTACCCAATACCGGACGAAGTCCTTGGCTTGCGGCATACGCAATAAGCTCCGGCATATCTTGACGCATTAACGGTTCACCGCCGCTGAATATCATAATTTTAAAACCGGCTTTGGCAATTTGTTCAATTAATCGTTTGGCTTCCGCCGTCGTCAATTCTTCTTTTAATGCTTGCGGTGATGCATCGCGATAGCAATGCTGACATGTTAGATTACACGCCTGTGTACTGTTCCATGAAATTAACATACATTATCTCCTCTACAAAAAAATCGACGATACCTCAACAGGCATCGCCGACTCTATACCTAATCAAGTGTTCCCACTCAATTATATAACGATAGCAGGATTTCTGCTATCTTCTTTTTATTCGTAGTGCAACGCATCGATTGGATTGAGCTTCGCTGCCTTACGAGCAGGATAAATTCCGAAGATTAATCCGATGGCCATAGAGAATCCGAAGGATAAAAGGATAGGCCCCATGGAAATAACCGTCTTCATAGACGTAGCCGCACTGATAAGCTTAGATGCACCGATACCGAAGACGACACCGATGGCCCCACCGATAAGGCTGATAACTACTGCCTCGATGAGGAACTGCATAACGATGACGCGATAGGTCGCTCCCAAGGCTTTGCGAACCCCGATTTCACGAGTTCGTTCCGTTACCGACACAAGCATAATATTCATAATGCCAATACCGCCAACCAACAAGGAAATGGCCGCTACTGCTCCCAAAAATAATGTCATCGTACCGGTAGTTTCATTGACCGTTTCCATGATGGTTGCCATGTTGCGCACATTGAAATCATCCAATTCGGGATTTTTTATTTTGTGACGGACGCGCATAATATTTTCAATGTCTGACTGTACTCGATTCAAATCGGCGCCGTCCTTGGCTTTAATGTAAATCATGCTCAGATAATCTACACCGCGCACACGTTCCATTGCCGTCGTATACGGGATAAAGACGATATCGTCTTGGTCATTACCAAAGCTGCCGGACCCCTTTGTATCAAGCACCCCTACTACTTTAAAGGGATCGTTCTTGATGCGAATGTCCTTGCCTACCGGATTTTCATCGCCAAACAAATTTTTGGCTACCGTGCTACCGATGACGGCAACGCGTTCGCGTCGTTCTACCTGTGCATCCGTAATGAAACGGCCGGACTTCATCGTCCAGTTATTAATATACTGGAAGTCGCTGTTAATACCGTTTACCGTTGTCGTCCAGTTTTTATTGGTATACACAATAACATAGGAAGAGCTGCCCGCTACCGGGGATATCATATCCACATCGTTTAGCTTCTTCAAGGTTTCATAATCCTTGACCTTCAACGTCTTTTGCGATGCTGCGGTCGGTCGTACCCCCGGTGTTCGAGGTGCCCCCGGATATACCATCAACAAATTACTGCCCAAGCTGGAAATGGAGTCCTGGATTTGTTGCCGTACACCAAAACCGATGGATACCAAAGCAATTACGGCAGCTACACCGATGATAATTCCCAACATGGTAAGAAGGGAACGCATCTTATTCGCAATGAGGGAAGCCCATGCCATAATAAAACCTTCTTTATACATGAGCTGTGCCTCCTTTCAAGCCTGCCATATGAGGATTGGGTTTGTCTTCTTCGATAAGACCGTCACGTAATACTACATTACGACTGGCGTAGGTTGCAATATCCGGCTCGTGTGTAACAAGAATGATCGTACGCCCTTCTTCATAGAGCCGCGTAAAAATATTCATTACATCAACACTTGATTTAGAATCAAGATTCCCCGTAGGTTCGTCGGCCATGATGATGGACGGGTTATTGGCTAATGCCCTAGCAATGGCCACGCGCTGACGCTGGCCGCCGGAAAGTTCCGACGGAAGGTGATCCAAACGTTCGCCTAATCCCAACGAGGTAAGAAGCTCCGCTGCTCTGGCGTTGCGTTCCGCCTTAGAGACACCGGCATAAATCATCGGTAAAGCCACATTTTCCTGCGCCGTCAACTTCGGCAGCAAATTAAAGCTTTGAAAAACAAAGCCGATACGCTTATTGCGCACATAGGCCAATTCATCATCGGACAAATCCGCTACTTCCTCACCGTCCAACCGATACGATCCGGAGGTAGGCCGATCCAGACAACCTAAAATATTCATAAAGGTAGACTTGCCGGATCCGGACGGGCCCATGATAGATGTAAATTCGCCTTCATAAATCGTAAGATTGATACCGTGCAGTACGGGAACTTGCAATTTACCGTTAACGTACGTTTTCTTGATATCCTTAATTACGATAACCTCTTTTTTCATAGGCACCTCCTACATATGCGGCGCGCCGCCGGAGGAAGCCTTCTTAGTTGCCGACGTTACATCGCCGCTGACAACAATTTCATCGCCTTCGTTTAAGCCTTTGACAATTTCAATGGAGGTATCACCGGTGATTCCCGTCGTTACACTGGTACGTACCGGCTGCCCATCGCGAATAACATATACATATTCACCGACTTTATCGGTACGAACAGCTGCCAAAGGCACCGTCAATACATTAGTGCGTTCATCGCCATAGATAGTAGCACGCGCCGTCATAGTCGGGAAAAAGTCCGCTGCATATTCCGTCGGTATCGTTACACGCACCGTGTAGTAAACAACGCTAGTGCTGGTAGTCCCCATATTCCCTTTTGTACCCAGTGCAATATCTCGTACATAACCGGTATAAGTCTGCCCCGGATGCGCATCGACCGTAAAGTCTACGCGAGCGCCTTTTTTAATATTGCCGATATCGGTTTCATCGACGGTCAAATAGATTTCCAAATCCGATAAATCCGCAATGGTGGCAATAATCATCTGCGTAGAAATACCGGTACTAATCGTTTGCCCTGCTTTTAACGGTGTCCCGATAATCGTACCGCTCATCGGTGCGGTAATGGTGGTATCGCTCAAATTGGCCTGTGCTCGGTTATACGCCGCTTGTGCCTGTTGGTATTTTACCAATGCATTATCGTAGGATTGCTGCGATACGGCCCCTTGCCCTACCAAGGTTCGGTACCGTTCCAAATCAGCCGCCGCATTATCCAATGCCGCTTTGGCATCATCGGCAACGGCTTGCAGCTGACGATCATCAATGGTTGCAATGACTTCTCCTTCGGTGACCTTCTGATTTTCCTTCACCAATACCGACTCCAATTTGCCGGCTACATTGGTGGATACATCAACGTATTTAACAGGATTAATGGTACCGGTTGCACTGATAACCGATGCAATAGTACCTCGCTCTACCTTTCCCGTCGTATACGCCGGTTTTGCCGTTGCATCCTTGTTCTTTGCATATAAATAACCACCGCCGGCTATGCAAAGGATGAGTACAATAATGACCCATAGCTTACGGCTTTTCCATATACGGTTGTTCCACATGCTCTAACGCCCTTTCCTCAACTAACTTCTACTATGTCGTACACTGTACGCACAACGCGCTACATTTGCAGTGTATACATGATACGCTTTATTAATGAAATAAAAGTGAACCTTATGTTTATCTACCGTCCCAATACGGAAATCAAATCATACCACGCATCGGATACCGGGTAGGTAATTGATTTGGCTTCTTCATAGGGCAACAGCACAACGTGATCATTAACGGATGCAGTCAAACAATTACGTTTACCTGCCAGTAATCCATCAATGGCTGCTTCGCTCATAAGGGCTGCCATCATGGCATCCTTTGCCGAAGGCATGCCACCGCGCTGTAAATATCCCAAGACGGTAACACTGGGAGATATATGCATGTGTTCTTTAATAAAATTACATACATCATAGCTGTGGTACGCTCCTTCAGCCACGATGATAATGCTATTGGTTTTGCCTGCACGATGTGTTTCATCTAAATGACGACAAACAGATTCCAAAGGCACCGGCTTTTCCGGAATCAAGACAATTTCGGCACCGCAAGCAAGACCGGAGCCTACGGCAATATGTCCCGCATGACGCCCCATAACCTCCACGATGGCTACACGATCATGAGCCGTTGTGGTGTCTCTGATTTTACTGACCGCTTCCACCACCGTATTCAGTGCCGTATCAAAGCCAATGGTATATTCTGTACCGCACATATCATTATCAATAGTGCCGGGGATTGTCATGGTCACAACACCCAACTCGGCCAATGCCTGCGCACCTGCCATGGAACCGTCACCGCCGATAACCACAAGAGCATCTATGTCATATTTTTTCAGTACTTCGGCTGCTTTTTTCTGGTATACCTTATCCATAAATTCGGGGCAGCGCGCTGTTTTAAGGAGCGTACCGCCGCGATTGACAATACCGCCTACGTCACGCCGTAACAACGGACGCAGTTCTTCATTTAATAAGCCCTCATAGCCGCGATGAATACCGACTACATCCAATCCTTCATATATTCCTTTGCGAACGACGGCTCGTACGGCTGCGTTCATCCCCGGCGCATCGCCGCCGCTGGTTAATACGGCTATTCGTTTCATATGCATGCCCTCCTTTTAATGGCGCTTTAGGTTGCTTTCGCTGCGATTGAGGTTGCTTTAGTTGCAATTTAGGTTGCTTACGTGCTTTAAAAGCAACCGCCTCTTTTGTTAGCTGCTCTTCTACTTCATCCACCAAGCTCATTGTATGACCGTGTGTGGTATCCAAGACAAAATCACATTTTTTATATACCGGTCGCCAACATCGCATCATCGATGCCACGAAGCCTTGTACATCATTGTAATCCATAGTAGGACGTTTCCCTATTTTTCGATTTACCCGGCGTACAATACGATACTCCGCTGCTCTGATGCCAACAATATACGAATACTTTTGCAAAAAACGAAGCGTCTTCATTTCAATAGGAAAATTACCGCCTACGGAAATGACCGCTTCATGATACATACAAACCCGTTTTAACACCTCTAATTCGGCTGTTCTGAAAGCGCGTTCTCCCAATTTGTTAAATATATCCGCAATAGGTAACTGATAACGCTGTTCCAGAACACGATCGGTATCGACAAACTGCCATCCGCGAGCCTCCGCTAAATTTCGCCCCAAATGGCTTTTACCGCTCCCCATGGAGCCGATAAGAACTATATTTCGTTTCATACTAACCTGCCGTTCTATCCTTTACTAGTTTTTATATTTGTATTCTATTCTACTACATCGCTCTTAAAAAGGAAATGAAAACGGCTGTATTCAAATGAAAAAGACGGCCCTAAGGCCGTCTTTCCTTAATTATGTACTCGCTGTATTCTCCGTACGAAACCGTATATGTAACAGTCCTTCTTTTTTCGCTATTTGTAATGGTTGTACTCGCACGGTAGGATACGCCTCACCAATATCAGCTGCCAGTGTCAGATAGTCTTGCAAGGATCCGGTGATTTCCCATTGTAATCCGGATGTACCTACCTCCTCTATACCGACTACTGTAAGTGCACGACTACCGATACGCTCTATAATGTCATTTTTGAGGGAATCACGGGAAACCCTTTGTATGTGCTGTACAAATTGATACCGACGACTATGAATCACTGCCTCTTCTGCTTGACGCTGTAAATTTCGCTCCTCGCTATACGCCGTCATCAGTCGGATATCATGATGGCAATAGGCAGCCACTGCCGTTGCCGCAACCATCCCTAGTACGTAACTAATCAGAAGTACGGTGGCTGTCCTTTTTGACATCGGCAGGTACTGTATACTTTCCTTCCACACGAAACGAAGTCGCTCCATGTGTTCTCGCATCATCTTGTTTGGCATGAATGACAACTCCTTTCAACGTACCTTTCAGATGCTCACCATACGCTATGGCTGCCTCCGGATTAGGTGCTCGTCCTTCAATAACAAAGCCCGTTTCCGAAAAGGTAACAGCCGTCAACATCACCGCACCTTGTGCGCAGTCGATGCTATGCAACAAAGTGGCTTCGTCATTCCGTTTGGATGTTCTGGAACTATGCGCTTCTACCCATTGCCGGTAACGCACAAGTGCCGTATGATTTGGCAAGGGCTGTTGCTGCTCTGCCTTCCACATCATGCGATAGCGAACCCATGTCACGCCTTCGTATGCTGCAGTAAGGATTGTAGCGGGAAAAAGCAAAGCTACGATTACCAATCCAATACGCAACCACTCTCTATGTCGACGGCACCAGCTGTGAAAGCGCATAGTAGGGGATAAAAAATTAATCATATGTCTTCATTCCCAATCCCCTCCGTACCAGTCCCAACGCCATATCCCATAACATAGATCCTTTCTCTTCATAGGTAACGGCACGGTTGGTGCATTGATAGGAAGCGTGCGACAGCATGCCATATTCGTTGTATAAGGTCTCGGGAAAAACCTGTTCCGACGCTTCGATGCTCATCCCGTCGTAAGGGACCGCTTCGGTATATGCATATATGCCGTCAATGCCGGACAGGCCCACTAAAAAGATAGCTTGCTCTGCTTCCTGCAGCGCCTGCCGTAACGAGGCTTCATCAGCCCCACTATACAGGGATACATAACAAACATCCTGCCTCCACACTGTCAAGCGCCACCCTTCACCTTCCGGCCACATGAGAGCCTTCGCTCCCGTTTCCTCAAATACGCGACTTAACGGAGACGGCCAATAATCAATGATCCGCACATCTCCGCCACCGCGAAAATAGCCGGTCGCCAACGCATCTACATGCACTTTCGGTAGCACTACCCAATATAAATAATCCGTCCCCGCCTTTTCTCCGGCTTCCTCGTACGCCCTTAACATAAAGTCACTATAGTACGTGTCTTTGTCCCATTCTAAGGTATCTTCTAATTGCCAATGAAGCATATCTTTCGCTTCTTGGCGCGATAGTCTAGGTATTTCCATACCGCCGCAACGGTAAGCACTGACGGCAGCTACCGCCATTCGTTCGCCTTCCAAAGAGAATCGATGCACAAAGGCTTCACAATCCTCTTCGATCGTATGCTTACGCGATGCGCACATTACATCGTCAATGATAAGACAATCTTCTTTTATATATCCGTTTAATCCAAGCAGCATTGTTGTATCCGAAGCAATGCCGATCACATTTTTCTCTTTCATACCCTACTCCTATATCCGGTTATCTCTTATATGGCTAGAACGCAAGTGCTGCATGTGTAATCCGTGCCATGCGTATCCCACCCCGCACGGTTTCCTCCATTTCAACTACATAGGTAACACTCATGCCAAGAACCTTGTTCTCATAATATACGGTAATTTGGGTTTCTCCCGTTGTACCTTCACTCGTATTATCCGCCGGCGTAATATAATAGGTTACTTTTTCTTGTTCTGTTGATAAATACGTCCGCTGCCGACGCAACACAATATGTGGTGAATGATGTAAATATTGCTTAGTAATCACAACGCCCCAGCCTTCTGCCTTATAATCCATATCCGTCATTTGCTGTTCTTCTACTACACTCGTAACGCAATGCTGTACCTCTGCCATGATTCCACTCCAAAATAGGAAACAGGCCGCCGTAATGAGCAGCATTATGTAAGAAAAAAATCCGTTGCGTTTTTTATATGTAAGTGATCGTCCGACATACATTTTCCGCAGTAATGAGGGCACCGGGCGACACTGCCATTGACTTTTTCTTGCCTCACTCATGGGATTACTCCTTTTGATAGCTGTCTGCCATAGTAAAATAATCATATGCCGGAAACAGTGTGGTCTGCGCACGGTAGATAATTTGTTGTCTTCCGCGCAGTCTTGGAATCGTAGCTGCCGTTTCACGCCAATGCATGCTGTATGTACCATTGCGATTTTTTTCAAAATACGAACCATCATACACATTATTAGTGCTCAATGGTCGGAACATAACAGGATTTTTATATGGCGGTAAATCTTCCAGTCCAACTACTTGCAGCTGTCCTGTTGATAGTTCTCTCTTCACATTTCCTCGTACAAAATAAAACCCGTCTTGACCATTGGATACGGCATGATGCTGAATGAGGTACATTTTCTTATCACTACGTTGAAGGTAATTACTTATTAACAATCGGCACAAACGTCCGTCAAACATTATTTCACAAGTATTTTCTAAGCGCTGTGCCCAGAGTACCGACGAAGCCATCGTTGACATCACGACACTCATCACCGATAAAATAATCATCATGGCAATTAACAGCTCCGCCAGCATGTACCCTGCTTCTTTCTTTTGCCGAACTATTCGTTGTCTCCTTTCTTCACAACCGAGGAGATGTTCCCGAAGCCATCGGATTGTTCTTTCATAGTGATGTGGCAGCAGTGGCATGAGGTGTCATCGTCCTTTCATCCCAGAGAATCGTTGTCAACGTACAATATAATTCATCTTGATAATAACCGCGTACCGTCAATCGCTTGACTGTCTCGCCCTTGATTTCATCAGGTGTAATGGTCGGCTCCGTCCGATAGCCTTCCTCCCTATGAGTATCATGATTAGGCAGTGTGGCTGTGCCTTGCTTACGGTAATCCGCTTTGCCTTGTTCCATAGCGGCTATAGTATATTGCAGTATCGTGTCACGAATTGTCGCCTCATGCATACGCCCCAAAGCCGTCGTAATCATCATCGTCAATCCCAATACTGCTACCACGGCAATTACCGTAGTAAGCATAGCATCGGCATACATAAATCCATTGCGCCTAAGAATGCGTTGTTGCCTATCGTTCATCGTGTGCTGTCCTCCCAACGAATGCGTGGTGTTTGCTGTGAAAATATATAGGTGCGCGTTCGCTTTAACACGGTATCCTTAATATACATTCGATATAGTGTCCGCTGTCCGAACATGGCATCTACATTTAGATTCGGGTGGCTCGGACCATCTAATGTAATTTTGATTGTCGGCGGTAATCGCTTTTCTTCTTCACCCCACAGTTTCTTAAAGGGATTATATGAATAGCCATGTTCATCCATATCCATTCTGTTCACTCTGCCACCACCGGTAGTACTACCGCGCTGCGTCATAATCTGCATACGTCGCATCGCATAATAGAGCTGCCTTGTTGTCGTGTCAAAGACCCTGTCTTCATTCATTGTAGATTGCATGGTAAGAACAGCTACAGCGAAGAAAATACCTAGCAGTGCTACATACATCATAAGTTCAATCAGCAATCCTCCCTCTTGTCTTGATCCTTGTTTTTTTAATTTCATTACCGATACGCTTTCACTACACTTTGAAAACAATATACACACCATGTGGCCGTACATAGAAATGGGCCGAAAGGAATATAGCGCCGTCTGTTATGCAGACCCCATACCAGACCGGCCGTGCATGCGAGTATCATTGTATACGCCAATTCCAGCGGCGTAAGCCAAACGGAAATCGCCAACACCCATTTAATATCCCCTTCTCCCATACCGCCTCGGCTGAGACGGCGAAGCATATATCCTACACTACCGACAATGACCAGTACAATTCCCACGTCGAGATACGCAGTATCATACCAATAGCATCGAAGCAAACCAACTATACCGATACACAAAGCTCCTTCATCCGGCAGGATGTAGTAGCGCTTATCAATGGCAGCACCGTATAGTAATGTTAAACCGAACAGTATGGTACTTACGGTAATCATCGGCGATACGGCATGACCGTGTAAAGCTATGCAGACTATGCCGTACAGGCTTCCACCCAATGCGGTAGCAATACGATGATAGGTGGTAACACTCGCTACGCAACGCCAAGCACGCAAGAGATAGAGGCAACCGAGTGCGCCAGCCATAGCCGTACCTATGAGAATGATGTCGTAGCCTTGTAGTAGTAATCTCATATGTCTTCTCCTATGTTATCCATTGCCAAAAATTATTCTTCCTTACTATCCGTTGCATCGGAGGCCGTTACGGCTACATGCTTGCCACTGCCGCTGCCATTCGCTTCCAAGGTGATTGTGTACTCGCCGCCTTTCGGTGTCTTTACATTCTCTGACAAATAGCCGGATTGATATAACTCGTTCACTGTCGGTACATCCGTAGTGGCTTTATCAACCATATACAGCTGCGCCGCATTGGCAATTGTCTGTGTATCTGCTTGTATCTTTGCATCCCGCGCTTTATCGGCAGCCGATAAAAACTGGGGCATCGCCATAGCGGCCAAGATGGCAATAACAGCGACAACTACCATGAGTTCAACCAATGTAAAGCCCCCCGAATGACGATGTGCTGCACGTAGTGTGCATCGACGCTGCCAACGATTGCATAATCGATGTATATATTCTTTATACGAGGATTGTAATGTGTTAGTGTATGTTTTCCATGTGTTACTCATGTGCATGTGAAGCACCCTTCTTTCTATATATTACAAAATAAATATAATCTGCGTATCATTGATGAATCATCGTAACAGCCTGAAACATGGGAAGCATAACCGCGATAACCAATATGGCTACACCAATCCCCATGCAGGTTACCATCAACGGTTCCATCAAACGTTCCAACGAGGCCGTTACTTGTGTTACGATGCGTTGGTAATAGGTAGCACAATGAGACATCATGGCTACCATTTCTCCCGTTTCTTCACCGATTGCTATCATCTCCCAAAGCAAGGGACTGCCAAGGCCGGACTCTTTAAGAGATGTACTGATGCCGCGACCGCTTTGTATGGCCTGTATCGCTTGCTGTTGGCAGGCAGTCGCATATCGGTTATTCCATAAATTGGCTGTCAGCGCCATTACATCGGTAATGGATAGCCCACTGTCGAGCAGCATCGACCATACACGACATAAACGGGCTAAATAAAAAGCGTGACATCGTTCATAGCAAACAATATGTTGCCACCACCATTGATGTAGACGCAGTTTCATCATCGGCTTACGGTAAGCCATAGTCAGCAAGCCTCCCAGCGCAGCCGCAAGCATCAGTGCCCACCACCAATACACTCGCCACCAATCACCGAAAGCAAACAGCATACGCGTCAGCAGTGGTAGGTGTACTTGCATGGAAGCAAACACATTGCGAAAGGCCGGTAAGATAAAACCTACGGCTACACCGGTGAAGATAATCATCAATACTGCCAAAAACAAAGGATATGCCAAGGCCGACATCAGCTTGTGTCGCCACGATGCTTCTTGTTCGTAATAGCGATGAATAATCCGAAACGATTCTCCCATCGTCCCCGACAGTTCACCGGCTTGAAGCAAGGTGCAACCGATAAGGGGAAAACCCGTATCACGCAGTGCCTCCGAAAGGAGTTTACCCCGTTGTAAGGCTTCATTGAGAATATCATAGGGTATAGAGCCGCCGCTGTTCATGAGAAATTTCATGATACTGCTCATCGGTAACCCCGACTCGATAAGTAATGACATGCGATACGAAAATTCAATACAGTCCTTATACCGCCAACGCCTATGGGCAGCCGCAACGGAATGCATCTCGGTAATGCCGATGAGATACCATTCTTTACGGCGCAGTTTAAAACGTACCTCGTCTTCACTGTCTGCCCACATACCTTCTTCATAGATATGATGCTCTTGATCATAGGCTTTATAGCTATACCAATTCATGGATGGATTCCATCACCTCCTCTAATTCGGGAATCGAACCCACTTGCCTTCGCAATTTATCGGCTGCCATTTCCATTGTTTGCATAGGACGCTGTGTTTCCTGAATAGAAATAATTTGCGGTTCTTTACGTTGTCGTATCAAGTTTGCTACCGCCTTGGTATTCAGTAAGATATCACGCAGCGGATAAAATGCGGTATCCGTAATGATGAGACGCTGACATATAACGGCGCGCAATACTTGTGACAGCTGACTGCGTACCTCATCCTGTTGTGCCGCCGGAAACAAGGAGATCATGCGATTGATGGCCATTACGGCACGCTGTGTATGCATGGTAGCAAATACTAAATGTCCTGTTTCTGCCGCATGCAGCGCGGCTTCCAATGTGCTTCTGTCACGGAGTTCACCAATCATGAGGACATCCGGATCTTCCCGTAGTGCGTCTCTTACCCCTTCCGCCATGGATACTACATCTTGTCCCAACTGACGTTGATGAATTAATGCACGCTTACCGGTAAAAACGTATTCCACCGGATCCTCCAAAGTAATGATATGTGTTTCCCTTGTGCGATTGATATACTCTAAGCAGGACGCTAAAGTAAATGACTTTCCCGACCCCGTAGGTCCCGTCAGTAAAATCAGCCCTTCTCTCAGTTCGGACAATCGGATTAACAGTCGATCCTCGTCACTGTCACCGAGCACGGCACATCGATCATATAAAAGTCGCAACGTGCCACACAACTTACCGGATGCCGAGAATAAATGAACGCGAATACGCAGTCCTTCATAGCTGAAGGCACCATCGTACGAACCATTATCACTAAGTACAAAGCCACCATTATCGTTAAGTGCAGAACTAGTATCGTTAACTACATCATCCGATATATTAGGCAGTAATGTATGTGACGTAGCCTCACATTGCGAACGCAACCATCGCATATCTTCCGGCGTACATAGTTCTTCCGACGAAATCGGTGCAAGATGGCGACCATGTCGCAAAAACGGAGGATTACCGCATGCTATATGTATATCTGTTGCCCCTCGCATAATGGCTGTATCAATCACAGATGTCAGCATGTCGTCATCTCCGTAATTCCTACTCGATGTAATTCATCCCAAGTAGTGTCTCCTTCCTCCACCGCTTGGCGGGCGGCTTCGGCCAGCGTGCATACCATATACTGTTCCGGTGATGTCCAATCCATATGTGTTCTCGGCGTAATCCAACCTTCAAAGATGGCCATGCGCCCTTTGTAGCCATCGCCACATTTACGTCGCACAAGTCGCTGCGATAAAGCGCCTATCAGTGTGGCTTCTACTAAATAGCGATCAACCCCCATATCTACCAATCGGTCTATCACACCCAGCGCCGTATTCGTGTGAATAGTAGAAACTACTCGATGCCCTGTTAGGGCAGCTCGGATGGCTAAGGCGGCTGTTTCGTTGTCCCGAATTTCACCGACCATGATGGTGTCTGGATCTTGTCGTAGTACAGCGCGCAAGCCATTGGCAAAGGTCAAACCCGCTTTAGGATTAATTTGTACCTGTACCGCCCCTTCAATAGAAGATTCCACCGGATTTTCCAATGTCACCAAATTCTGATGGGCAATATCCAATTCGCGCAGCATCGCATACAAGGTCGATGTCTTACCGGATCCGGTAGGTCCTGCTACGACTAAAAGACCATACGGTCTGTGTAGTACATCTCTCACTTTTTCCAACAATACCTCTGACATGTCGAGTTCAGCTAAGCTCCGCCGATAACCTTCATTGCCCATGATGCGGCAAACCACAGTTTCACCGTACATAGAGGGCATAGTCGAGACGCGCATTACCACAACCATGTCCTTATCTTCCCAACGCCATCGTCCGTCCTGCGGTATCCGTCGTTCACCGATGTCCAAACCGCTAAGCACTTTAATCCGATTAATCAGTTGCTCCGACGCCGGCAAGGGAATTCGCCCTTCTTCCTCCAGTAATCCGTCAATGCGTAAGCGTAGGACAAGGCCATCCTCCAATGCTTCAAAATGTAAATCGCTGGCTCCTTTCTCCTTTGCTGACCGTATCATGCGGTCAAGCTCAATATCAACATGAAACATAAGTACCTCCTTTCTTGTTCGCACCGCTTTGTTTCGATGTGACACTATATAATTCTAAGGAATGCAGTACATCTCCTATATAACTTCTTAGTCATTCAATATTCTACGCTCCGTACCAATTGCGTCTGTCAGTGTTACGTACTGAGTGAGTCTTCATTGATATAGTCGGTGGTATGTATTCTCTTAGTGCTACTTACATGCACAGTAGAATTCACACTCCCAGTATTACTTACACCTCCAGTGTTACTTACAGGTTCAGTAGCATTCATACGTCCAATGTTACTTAATCACTTAGTATATTGTTCAATAACATATAAAAAAACAGCCGATACCGTTATAGTATCGACTGTCGTCTATTCCTCATTCTGAAATTATTAATTCCATGCTCTCCTAGTATGCCGCTACCAATCCATCCGCTCTGGCTTCGCTGGCACCTTCCAAGACACCGTCCTCCTTACAGCGTATAATCTGGCCCCTACCAAATGAAGTCGGATCCGAATTCACTTTTACAATATGTCCCAATTCCTTCAAACGGCGTACTACGTCATCGCCAAATCCCGGTTCCACTTCAATGCGTAAACCATCAATCCATTGCCAACGCGGTGCATCCAATGCTTCTTGCCCATTCATAGCAAAGTCAATCATATTCATCACCGCCTGTACATGTCCTTGCGGTTGCATGAAAGCTCCCATCACACCGAAGGGACCTACCGGAGTAGAATCTTTTGTCAGAAATCCGGGAATAATCGTGTGGTACGGTCGTTTGCCGCCGGCCAAGCAATTGTCATGCGTTTCATCCAAACTAAAATTAGCCCCTCGATCATTCAAAGCAATCCCGTAACCGGGGATAACAATACCGGAACCGAAACCCATATAATTACTTTGGATAAAGGAAACCATCATTCCTTCCCTGTCTGCTGTTGCTAAATATACGGTTCCTCCCGAATCGGGACGTACTGCTTTCGGTTTTACGGCGCTGTCACTAATGGTATTACGCAATCGTTGAATATACTCCGGCGATAATAATTCTTCCACGGACACCGACATATGATTAGGATCCGTGATAAAAGCCTTCCCGTTTATATAGGCTTGCTTAAGCGCTTCGATTTGCTTATGCACTGTATCTGCCGTACCGAATTGCTTACACGGCACTTCATCCAAAATAGCCAATGCCATAAGAGCTACCAAGCCATGCGTATTCGGTGGCATCTCCCAAACGTCATAGCCATGATACTTACATGAAATCGGCGTTTGCCATTCCGGATGATAGGTAGCCAAGTCTTCCTTCGTAATATAGCCTCCCGTAGCTTTTGAAAATTCATCGATAGCCTTCGCCAATTCACCGCGATACAAGGATTCACAATGTGATTCCGCCAAAAGCCGCAATGCGTTAGCATGTCCCGGAAGATATACCCTGTCTCCCGCCTTCGGTCCTTTACCACCATAACCGAAAGTATCAAAGAAACCAGCAAAGGGAGCCTTTCCGGCAAAGGGCTTCATCAGTTGTAACGCCTCTTGCCATTCTTTGGCTGTGGTCGGCGATACTCCGTACCCTTCTTCAGCATATCGAATCGCATCGGAAAAAAGTCGTTCAAACGGCAAGCGTCCAAATCGACGGTGTAACTCTGCCCAGGCTCCCGGTGCCCCGGGCACTGTAACAGGGATCCAGCCGCGTTCGGGCATGGCACTGTAGCCGCCGGCTTTTACCGCAGATAATGACAATGACTGCGGCGAGGCACCGCTACCGTTCAAACCATGTAGCGCACCGTCGGCCCATACTAACACAAAGGCATCACTGCCAAGACCATTGCTGTTAGGCTCTGTAACAGTTAATGTTATCGCTGTAGCTATAGCGGCATCAACTGCATTTCCCCCTTCCCTCAACACTGCTAGGCCGGCTTGCGCTGCCAACGGCTGCGATGTACATACCATACCGTTAGTCGCATACATTGGTTTTCGAACGGATGTAAAATTATATGCTTTATGCTCACATGTACCCATTTCTTCCCCCTTGCCACGGAATACAATAAAGGCCCGCCGCATGCCGCAAGGCAATGTCGGCAGGCCTCCAGTGCCGCAACACACCAATTACTAGTTACAATATTGTAGTTATAGTTATGCGATACATCGAAAATCAGCCCTTCTTGATGTTGTAGAATACATCACGGCCGCGATACTGTGCCGTTTCTGCCAGTAAATCTTCGATGCGAAGCAACTGATTGTACTTAGCTACACGTTCGCTACGAGCCGGAGCTCCCGTCTTAATCTGTCCGGCATTAACAGCAACAGCAATGTCGGCAATGGTAGCATCTTCCGTTTCACCGGAACGGTGCGAAATTACACAAGTATATCCGGCACGTTTTGCCATTTCGATGGCATCAAAGGTTTCCGTCAAAGTACCAATCTGATTTACTTTAATCAAAATAGCATTAGCTGTGTCATTAGTAATCCCTTTAGACAGACGTTCCGTATTGGTTACGAACAAATCATCACCTACGAGCTGAACCTTTTTGCCGAGGCGTTCGGTCAATACTTTCCAACCGTCCCAATCTTCTTCTGCCAATCCGTCTTCAATGGAGATAATCGGATATTTATTAACTAATTCTTCGTAGAAATCAACCATTTCGGTTGCTGTTTTCGTCTTGCCTTCACCGGCTAATTCGTACTTGCCATCTTTATAGAATTCCGAGGAAGCAGCATCAATAGCCAACATAATATCTTTCCCCGGTTCCAAACCGGCTTCTTTGATTGCTTCGCAGATAACCTGCAATGCTTCTTCATTGGATCCCAAGTTAGGGGCGAAACCGCCTTCATCACCTACGCCTGTTGCCAAGCCTTTACCCTTCAATACATTTTTAAGGGTATGATAGATTTCGGCGCACATCCGCAATGCCTGTGCAAAGTTTTCTGCGCCTACCGGCATGATCATAAATTCCTGAATATCTACATTGTTATCGGCATGAGCACCGCCGTTTAAAATATTCATCATCGGTACCGGTAATTCTTTAGCATTGGTTCCGCCTAAATATTGGAAAAGTGGCAAATCAAGCGATTCTGCTGCTGCCTTTGCTACAGCCATAGATACACCAAGGATAGCATTGGCTCCTAATTTGCCTTTATTCGGAGTACCGTCAAGCTCGATCATAATTTTATCGATAGCAACCTGTTCGGTAGCATCATAACCGATAATAGCAGGTCCGATAATGTCGTTTACATTTTCAACTGCTTTTAATACGCCTTTGCCCAAATAACGACTCTTGTCACCGTCACGCAATTCAACGGCTTCGAACATCCCCGTAGAGGCACCGGACGGTACGGCAGCACGAGAAATGGTGCCGTCTTCCAAATATACTTCTACTTCTACTGTCGGATTGCCGCGAGAATCCAAAATTTCTCTTGCGTATACGTCGGTAATCATTGCCATGATAATTTCCTCCTTCAGATGTATCCAGGCCCCGGTCGGGATTGAATACTGTCAACTTTATTGCCATGCAACGCATGTGCATGTGCTTCTCTATATATGATACAACATCATTCTTACTTTGCCTAATTCTTCTACAACGAATGTCAGCGCTTCTTACCTTATATTTTTGTGTTCCATACTAAACAGCAACACTGTATATAGCTTCGCTACTTTTCGGCTTCGCTACGTTTGTTAGTTACTGTTGACCTTACTTAATCAGCAAACTTTTTCCTGTCATCGCTGTAGGCTGCGGTATTCCTGCCAATGCCAACATAGTCGGTGCAATGTCGCATAACTTTCCTTCCGCTAATTGCGGTGTATGACCTTCCGGTCCCACCAGTACTAAAGGTACAGGATTAGTAGTATGCGCCGTATGTGGTGTTTCTGTTTCATGGTTCACCATAATTTCCGAGTTACCGTGATCGGCAGTGACAAGCAGATAACCGTTTACCTTACGGATAGCATCAACGATGTTTCCTAAGCATGCATCCACCGCTTGAATTGCTTTTACAGCTGCTTCGAACACGCCGGTATGACCTACCATATCCGGATTGGCCAGATTCAGAATAATCATGTCATATGTACCATCGGTAATCGCTTTTACCACATGATCCGTTACTTCGTAGGCACTCATTTCCGGCTGCAAATCATAGGTAGCCACCTTTGGAGACGGCACTAATATTCGATCCTCACCTTCAAAAGGTGTTTCTTCACCGCCATTAAAGAAATACGTTACATGCGCATATTTTTCTGTTTCCGCGATGCGAAGCTGTGTGTAACCGCCTGCAGACAATACAGCACCCAACGTGTCTTCCAACACTTCTTTAGGATATACCACATGTACGGGTAAGCCTTCTTCATATACAGTCATCGTTGCGATGTACAACGATAGATATCCTTTCTTCCGTGCAAAGCCGTCAAAGGATGTATCGCAAAGAGCACGTGTAATCTGCCGCACACGGTCAGGACGAAAATTACATACCAAAACGGCATCACCGTCATGAATACATCCTTCGGTATCGAGTACGGTAGGCACAACGAATTCATCCGTTACGCCTGCATCATAGGATGCCTGTACTGCTCCGACTGCCGAAGATGCCTTTTCACCGAGGCCATCTACAATTGCTTCATAGGCTTTTTCAATACGGTCCCATCGTTTATCACGATCCATACCGTAATAGCGCCCGCCTACGGTAGCAATTTTTCCAAGGCCCAATTCCTTCATATAGGTTTCCAATTCTTCAATATACCCTAATGCGCTCTTCGGTGCCACATCGCGCCCATCGAGTAATGCATGTACATATACCTCTTGAACACCGGCATCCTTCGCACCTTTAATAACGGCCTTAAGATGTTCTAAGGAACTGTGCACACCACCATCGGATAAGAGTGAAATAAGCTGTAAGCGACTATGCTGCGCCTTCGCATACAGTTCGCGAATAACCGGCCGCGTAAAGAATTGACCGTCTTCCACATCCTTGGTAATCCGTGTTAGTTCTTGATATACAATACGTCCTGCCCCTAAATTCAGATGACCTACTTCAGAGTTCCCCATCTGTCCTTCCGGTAAGCCCACAGCTAATCCCGAAGCTGTCAGCGTAGTATGCGGACATGTATTCCATAATTTCATGAAATTCGCAGGTTTTGCCTGCACTACCGCATTTGTCGGATCCTCTGTATTACCCATACCGAAACCATCTAAAATTGCCAGCATAACCGGCGCTTTTAATTTTGCCATTGCAACCTCCTTTATCCGTTGATAATGGCTACAAAGTCTTCAGATTTCAGCGATGCGCCGCCAACCAGTGCGCCGTCTATATTCGGCTGACTCAGTATGTCTGCTGCATTGCTGCCTTTCACACTGCCACCGTATTGGATGCGCACCGCTTCTGCCGTAGCTGTATCATAAAGCTCTGCTACGGTTTGGCGTATTGCCTTACATACCTCTTCGGCCTGTGCCCCCGTAGCAGTCTTACCTGTACCGATGGCCCAAATCGGCTCGTACGCAATAACCATATCACTCACTTGGGCTGCCGTTATCTGCGTCAGTCCTGCCGTAAGCTGTGCCTTTATGAAGCTTAGTGTTTCACCTGCTTCACGCTGTGCCAGACTTTCACCGACACAAAGAATCGGCGTAATGGCATTAGCAAACGCTGCCTGCAATTTTTTATTGATCAGCACATCGGTTTCGCCGAAGTATTGACGGCGCTCGGAGTGTCCTAAAATTACATATTCACAGCCGATGTCGGTCAGCATAAGCGGCGAAACTTCTCCGGTAAAAGCACCGGCCGATTCATAATGCATATTCTGTGCGCCTACCCCAATAGCAGTATCACCAACTAAATCTGCTACGGCACTAAGCGATGTGAACGGCGGGCACAAGACTACCTCCCGTTCCCCGTCATACGAAGCAAGTGCTTGCTTAATCGCTTCCGTAAGCACGATGGCCTCCGCTCTGGTGGTATGCATTTTCCAGTTGCCTGCGATGATTTGTCGCCTCATAGAAATGCCTCCTCTATTTTATTCAGCCAATGCTTCGATGCCCGGCAATGCCTTGCCTTCCAGATATTCCAAGGAAGCACCGCCACCTGTGGAAATATGAGAAATCTTGTCGGCTACTCCCGTCTTTTCTACGGCAGCTACCGAATCACCGCCACCGACGATAGTCGTTCCTGTGGAAGCAGCAACTGCTTTAGCCACCGCATTGGTGCCTTCCGCAAAATTGTCCATTTCAAATACGCCCATAGGTCCGTTCCATACAATAAGCTTCATCGGAGCTAATGCATCGGCAAAGGCTTTACGCGATGCCGGCCCGATATCAAGTGCCATCCAGCCATCTTCGATACCGTCTGCCGGAACAACTTTATGCTGAGCATCATTTGAGAATGCATCGGCTACAACAAAGTCTGTCGGCAATAATAAATTAGTTCCTTGTGCCTTCGCTTCTTTAATCAAGGAGGCGGCCAATTCAATCTTATCGGCTTCTACGAGAGAAGTTCCCGTCGGATATCCCTTAGCGGCGATAAAAGTATTGGCCATACCGCCACCGATAATCAATACATCTACCTTAGGTAATAAATTAGAAATAACTTCAATTTTATCACTTACCTTAGCGCCGCCGATGATAGCTGCAAAGGGGTGCTGCGGATTGGATACGGCACCACCGATATAATTAATTTCTTTTTCCAGAAGATAGCCGGCTACCATGGGCAAGAATTTAGTAATGCCTTCTACGGAAGCATGCGCACGATGGGATACACCGAATGCATCGTTAATACCTACTTCGGCTAACTTTGCCAAAGCTTCGGCAAATTCCGGCACATTCTTTTCCTCTTCTTTATGATAGCGGAGATTTTCCAGTAAAACGATGTCTCCTTCTTTCAAGGCAGCCACCGCGCGTTCTGCTGCATCACCGATGCAATCATCGGCAAATGCCACCGGCACACCTAACAATTCGGATAGACGCGCTGCACAAGGACGCAAGGAAAATTCAGGCTTACGTTCCCCCTTCGGTCGACCCAAGTGGGATGCTAAAATAATTTTTGCTTTATGATCGAGTAAATAGCGCAATGTAGGTAAGGTAGCCCGAATACGCGTATCATCCGTAATAACACCATCTTTCAACGGCACGTTAAAATCAACTCGTACAAACACACGTTTACCGGTTACATCAATAGATTCCAATGTTTTTTTCATGAGTGCCTCCCAATATATACAGAATTGCTTCCCAATATGTACAGATAAAATAAGGGGACTACCCAGTAGTCCCCCGTCGTATTATAAACCTTTCTTGCCGATGTACGCAGCTAAGTCTACCATGCGCATAGAGTAGCCCCATTCGTTATCGTACCAGGAAACAACCTTAACCATATTGCCATCCATTGTCATCGTCAAATCAGCGTCAACAATAGAGCTGCGCGGATCACCGTTGAAATCACAGGATACTAACGGTAAATCGGATACGCCCAAGATGCCTTTCAAAGAACCTTGTGCTGCTTCGCGGAAAGCATCATTGATTTCTTCCTTCGTTGCTGTTACTTCCAGTTCAGCAACCAAATCGGTGATAGACACGTTTGGTGTCGGTACACGCAAAGCGAAACCGTTCAACTTGCCTTCCAAGTCCGGCAATACTTTCGCAACCGCTTTAGCTGCACCGGTCGTTGTCGGAATAATGGATAAAGCCGCAGCACGAGCACGGCGCAAATCTTTATGCGGTGTGTCGAGAATACGTTGGTCATTAGTGTACGAATGAATAGTCGTCATCAATCCGCGTTTAATACCGAATTTTTCATGCAATACTTTAGCAAACGGTGCCAAGCAGTTTGTCGTACAGCTTGCATTGGAAATAATCGTGTGCTTAGCCGGATCGTACATGTTTTCATTTACCCCCATAACAATGGTGATATCTTCGTTCTTTGCCGGAGCGGAAATGATAACTTTCTTTACGGATCCACCTAAGTGTGCGCCTGCTTCTTCGGCCGTACGGAATTTACCGGTACATTCAACAACAATTTCTACACCGGCACCGTTCCAATCCAAGTTTTTCGGATTGCGGTCATGGAAAACAGTAACTTTTTTGCCGTCGATTACCAAGTGATCATCTTCTACATGGATATCATTCGGCAAGATGCCGTGAACGGAGTCATGCTTCAGCATCAACGCAGAGCCCTGAATATCGCCTACGTCATTGATTGCCACTACTTCTACATCAGGATTTTGCAATGCTGCACGCATTACACACTTACCGATACGACCAAATCCATTAATACCAATTTTCACTGCCATGCTTTTTTCCTCCTACTGTTACCTTCACACAAGCACTAAAATAATCTATCTTACATCATATAGCTGTAATTAACATTACGTCGTAATAAAACCACGATGATTACGGGCTTTTCCTCATCGACGCAACAAAGCCATCATAGCTTCTGCTGCCGCTTCATCAATAATCAGCGTACCTCTGTGGCAGGCACGCATCACACCGATAATAGCTCGTGCCTTTACCGCGCCGCCGGCTACGGCAATGACATGTGCAATACGTCCGATGTCGGCAAAGTCGATACCTACATTATTTGTAGCGTAAACGATGGTCCCGTCTATATCACAATAATATCCCAAGGCTTCCCCAACAGCGCGCTTTCTCCGTAGGTCCTCACGTTGGGCATCACTGATGTGACGCTGCTCGGCCATGTGAATAGCTTCGCCTATACCAAACATCAATACATCGGTACGAGCTGCCAACTCCATAATCTCTTTAATTTGAGGCTCCATCGTTGTAAGAATGGCCAATGACTCCTTTGTCAAACCATCCGGCAGGTGAAGCATCTTATAAATACCTTGAAGTTTATCTGCCATAACGGATGCAATCACATTCGCCTGATACTCAACACGTTCGCCGATACCGCCACGCGCGGGAATTACAATCGGTTTTACACGCTTTACAGGTAACGCCTCCGCCACTGCAGCCATTGTACTGCCGCCACTGACGGCGATAACAGCCCCCGGCGTAACTACGTCTTGCAAAAGCTTGGACGCATGAAAGCCCAACTCTTTTCGATCTGTCGCTGCTTCACCGGTCGTTCCGGTAATAATGACTCTGTCGATACATAGCGCCTCGCGTAACGCTTCTTCCAGTTCGCCGATTTTATTCATTTCCTGCAATGATACTGTAAGTTTGGGGAGCAACTCTTTACCTTCGTCGGTTAGCATCATTCCTTGCTGCGTAAAATCAATCAAACCATTGTCCTTCATGATTTCCACATGTGATCGTACTACACGCTCCGATAGCTTGCTAAGGCCCGCCAACATACGACGACCTACAGGTTGCGCATAAGAAATATGGTTTAAAAGTACATATCGTTCTTCCACTACACGCATTAGCTCCGGTGCTATGCGTTGATACACTTCCGATAACTCTTTCATTCCACACCTCTTTTCGTCCCACAGGAGCAATTTGCGTCCCACCGAAATTAAAAAAACAACTTACATGGCTATTGTATCTTATTATGTGCAAGCTGTAAAGCGTAAAATTAAAAAGACCGTCTCTGTTGAACACCAGAAACGGTCTTTCCCTATAAATAGTTTACACTATATATTATTTTGTACCGAAAATACGGTCACCTGCATCACCCAAGCCCGGGAGAATGTAACCGTGTTCATTTAGTTTTTCATCCAAGGCAGCTACGTAAATGCGTACATCCGGATGGTCGCGATTAACGACTTCTACCCCTTCCGGTGCAGCTACCAAGCACATTAACTGGATGTCCTTAGCTCCTTTTTCCTTGAGCAAAGAAATCGCTGCCGAAGCACTGCCACCGGTTGCCAACATAGGATCCGTTACAATGATGCGACGTTCTGCCAAGTCTGTCGGCATTTTGCAATAGTATTCAACCGGTTTTAATGTTTCCGGATCTCGGTATAAACCTACATGACCTACCTTAGCCATCGGCATAAGTTCCAACAATCCGTTAACCATACCTAAGCCGGCACGTAAAATAGGTACAACGGCTACCTTTTTACCGGCAATCTGTTTACCGATTGCTTTTACCAACGGAGTCTGTACTTCTACATCTTCCAACGGGAAATCGCGAGTAATTTCATAGCCCATCAAAAGAGTAATTTCTTCCAATAATTCTCTAAAGTCTTTAGCACCTGTTTCTACGGAACGAATTAACGTTACCTTATGCTGAATCAAAGGATGTGTCATTACATTAACATTCATGAATCGTCGTTGCCTCCTCACATACGTATCCAAAATTTATGCACTCGTCACTCCCGCCGATTAATACAACGGATAGGTTTCACAAAGCACGGCTACGCGTTTGCGCGCTTCTTCCAGTTTAGCCGTATCTTCAGGATTATGCAAGACCAAATCAATAATTGCGGCAATTTCTTTCATATCGTCTTCCTTAAGTCCACGACTGGTCAATGCCGGTGTGCCCAAGCGAATACCGCTGGTAACAAACGGGCTGGCAGGATCGAAAGGAATCGTATTCTTATTGCAGGTAATGCCTACTTCATCGAGAAGATGTTCGGCTTCCTTACCGGTAAGGCCTGTGTTACGCACATCTACGAGCATAACATGCGTATCGGTACCGCCGGATACAATAGTGAAGCCGTAATCAGCCAATGCCTGTGCCAATACTTTAGCGTTAGTAATAATCTGCTGTGCATACACTTTAAATTCCGGCTGCAATGCTTCACCGAAAGCAACGGCTTTAGCAGCAATAACATGCATAAGCGGGCCGCCCTGAATTCCGGGGAAGATTGCTTTATCAATCGCTTTCGCATATTTTTCCTTACACATAATCATGCCACCGCGCGGTCCGCGCAATGTTTTATGCGTAGTTGTAGTAACAACATCTGCATATTCTACCGGGTTTGGATGAAGACCGGCAGCTACCAAGCCGGCAAAATGAGCCATGTCAACCATGAAAATAGCATCTACTTCATGAGCGATATCGGCCATTTTCTTGAAATCGATAATGCGGGAATAGGCACTGCCGCCACCGATAATTAGTTTAGGTTTTGTTTCCAAGGCAATACGACGCATTTCATCATAATCGATTTCCTGTGTCGTTTCATCTACACCGTAAGGAACGATATTAAAATACGTACCGGAAATATTAACCGGCGATCCATGTGTAAGGTGACCACCGTGGGACAAGTTCATACCCATAATGGTGTCACCCGGTTTTAGTAGCGCGAAGTACACACCAAAATTAGCCTGGGAACCGGAATGAGGCTGCACGTTCACATGATCGGCACCAAACAATTTTTTAGCGCGTTCGATGGCTAAGGTTTCTACCATGTCAACATATTCACAACCACCGTAATACCGTTTACCGGAATACCCTTCCGCATACTTGTTCGTCAGTACGCTACCCTGTGCTTCCATAACCGCTTTGGATACAAAGTTTTCAGATGCAATCATTTCCAACTTATTGCGTTGGCGACCTAATTCCATCTCAATCATTTTTGCAATTTCAGGATCGCGCTTCTGTAATGTTTCCATACGTAACCTCCTACTTACCCTGTTACTTATATTCTAATTTGAATATTTTACCTATTATACCTCTAAATTAGTAATTTTGGCTACCCGTCTTGCATGACGTCCACCGCTAAATTCGGTGTGTACCCAAATATCCACAATACTCAGGGCTAAGCCGGGTCCTATAACGCGTTCACCCATGGTCAAAATATTAGCATCATTGTGCTCACGCGATGCCTTTGCCGAAAAGCAATCATGACATAATGCTGCACGTATTCCCTTTACTTTATTGGCAGCAATGCCTATACCGATACCTGTGCCGCAAATCAAAATACCGCGGTCATATTCACCGGCTGCCACTGCTTTTGCTACCGGTTCGGCAATATCCGGATAATCAACGGATTCTTCGGAATGAGTACCAAAGTCGGTTACTTCAAAACCTTGTTCCGTTAAAAAAGTCTTAATGGTTTCTTTCAGATGAATCCCGCCATGATCGGCGCCTAATGCGATTTTCATGTATACCTCCCGTGCGAATCGATTCGCTCTACCTATTCGGTACAATCCATGTATCGTACCTCATTCCTATTATCCGTTATTTCTCTAACTTAGTCCATCCTTTTTCTAATAATTGTTTGATTTGAGCAGCACACGCATCATATACACTTTGATCCTGACCAAACGGATCCTCTACCTCTTCATTGGTACCGGCCCATTCACCCAGTGTAAAAATCTTATCCTTATCGAACGGATATTGACGAAGCAATACATTTTTGTGATCCGTAGTCATGCCAATGACCACATCTGCGGCATCGATAAACTTAGGCGATACCGCACGCGATCTGTGCTCGGAAATATCCACGTCAGCTGCCACTGCTTTAACAGCATTCGGTGTCGGTTCCGCACCCGGCGCTGTAAATAATCCGGCAGACAATGCCAAATGATTTTCATGTTTGGCTTCGTTAATGGCTCTGAATAATCCTTCCGCCATAGGGCTCCGACATGTGTTGCCGGTACATACAAATAATACGTTCATTCTTCTTACCTCTTTTTGCTAGTATTGTTACTTCTGTTCTCGTAAGTAATGTTCTCGTAAGTAATCATCGGTTATACACGAATAACCCGATGGGCACTGGCTTTATCCATACGATTCATAACAGCTGTTCCCAAGCCTGCCGGAGATACACCTTCCGCGATAATCACATCAGCATTCCATTCATTGAATCGTAATAAACTGCTATATAACTCCTTAGCCAGTGATTGCGCCGGTTCCTTGCTGTCGTAAGTTATTGCTTTTACGGCAAGATCCATTGTCGCTACTTGTGACTTCATCCGTTGCCAACATTGTTCGCTTATCAATAAGCCCACCTTCGTCTTATCGGTTGCGGACGTTGACGGTGCTATAGTTTTTAATTGATCTACGATAGCCTGCACAACGGCATCGACATTTCCCACATACGTAGTCATCGCCGCATCCGGTGCATAATGCTTGTACTTCATGCCCGGCGCTTTCGGTATCGTATTGGCACCGACCAAAGCCGCATCGTAGCGAACCGTACCGACAACCTTAGCCAGCATTTCTTCCGTAATACCGCCGGGACGCAAAATAGTTACTCCGTCTTCATTGCATTCCACAACAGTAGATTCTACACCGATAGTACATGGACCTGCATTGATAATTGCTTCAATTTTACCATTCATATCATGGTACACATCTTCAGCCGTTGTCGGACTGGGACGGCCGGATATGTTAGCGCTCGGTGCTGCCACCGGTACACCGGCAGCTCGCAAAAATTCTCTACACAAGGTATGATCCGGACAGCGCAAAGCAACATTCGGTAATCCCCCCGTTGCCTTATCCGGTACTATATCCGATTTTGGCATCGTAATCGTCAGCGGTCCCGGCCAAAATGTATCCATCAGTGTTTGCGCTATCGCCGGGATATTCTTCACCAAGGGTCGTACAGCTTCGCTGTCGGGGACATGAAGAATTAACGGATTATCCGAAGGTCGTCCTTTTGCTTCATAAATGCGCGCCATTGCCTCGGCATCCAGTCCGTTAGCACCTAATCCATATACGGTTTCCGTAGGAATGGCTACCAAGGCACCTTGCCTGAGCTGCTCTCCTAAGGATGCCAATTCCTGTGCCGTCGGATCTGTGTATATTCGAGTTTTCAACTCTCTCACCTTCTTTAATTCATATTACAGGCGCTGCCACCGTAACTCCCTGATAATACCGGCGATATCTCGGTTATATACGGGGTCACTATAATAGCCGGTTGCCGCTGCCATATCGGCTACCTTATTTTCTTGACCGCAACCGATTTCAACAGCTAGCCAACCACCGCTTTTGATGTACGGCGCTGCCTCTTTTACCAGTATATCATAAAAATCAAGTCCCGTTTCTCCGCCATCTAAGGCTATCATCGGTTCTCGTTTAACCTCCTCGGATAGTGTGGCAATCTCTGCCGTCGGTATATACGGCGGATTCGATGTGATAACATCAAAGCTTTCTTCATAGCCCCCTAATTCGCGCAGTGCACCGAACATATCGGATACACAAAGCTTGGCACGTTCTTCTAACTCCAACTGCTGTCGATTGGTAGCTGCGACTTGAAGTGCTTTTTTCGAAATATCAAGTCCCATACCTGTAGATTTAGGCAGATAATGCAACAAGCTATACAAAATAGTTCCCGGACCGGTACATACGTCGAGTAAACGGTATTCCGTATCCTTATCGAGAAGAGACAGTATATCTTCCACCAATGTTTCCGTATCGGGACGCGGTATAAGCACATCTTCAGATACATTAAACATGAGACCCATAAATTCCTTTTTGCCAATAATGGCTGCTACGCTCAATCCTTCCGCCCGTTTCATCACCAAAGGACGGAACGCATCCAACTCTTCCTTAGTCATCGGCTTGTCGTAATTGACATACAAGTAAATTCGTTCCTGCCCCAATATATGAGAAAGCAGCACTTCCCCATCAAGGCGACTGCTTTCAATCCCCTTGTTGCGAAAATACTGCTCCGTCCACTGGAGCAAGCGACCGATGGTCCACAGCTCCTTATTCATTCGCATCTGCCTCCTGCATTTTTGCCGCTTGGTCAGCGGTAATCAACGCTTGAATGAGTTCTTCCAAATCCCCATTCAATACGGCATCCAGCTTATATAAAGTTAAGTTGATTCGGTGATCCGTTACGCGCCCCTGCGGATAATTATATGTGCGGATACGTTCGCTGCGATCGCCGGTACCCACCTGGCTCTTTCTGTCAGCAGCTACGCTGGCCGCTGCTTCCTGTTCCGCCTTATCCTGTAATTTTGCACGCAATACGCGCATGGCTTTATCCTTATTTTTTAATTGAGACCTTTCGTCCTGACAGGCAACAACAATCCCCGTCGGCTTATGCGTAATACGCACTGCCGATTCCGTACGGTTAACGTGCTGACCGCCGGCACCACTGGCACAATAGGTATCGATTTGTAAATCTTTATCATTAATTTCTACGTCTACGTCTTCCGCTTCCGGCAATACCGCCACGGTTACCGTCGATGTATGGATACGACCGGACGATTCAGTTTCCGGTACACGCTGCACACGATGAACACCACTTTCAAATTTTAATTTTGAGTATGCGCTGTCACCATCAACAGAGAATACGACTTCCTTAAAACCGCCCAATTCAGGTTCGTTAGCATCAATAATTCCGCAGCGCCAGCCTTGCGCTTCCGCATATTTAGTATACATACGGAATAAATCACCGGCAAACAATGCTGCTTCGTCACCGCCTGCACCGCCACGAATTTCCACGATAACATTTTTATCATCATTCGGGTCTTTAGGCAATAATAAGATATGAAGCTTATCTTCCAATTCCTGGCGTCGTTCTTTTAACTCTTTAAGTTCTTCCTGCGCCATTTCTCGAAATTCTTCATCCATGCTTTTATCTTCCAACACTTCCAGCGCTTCGTCAATTCCGGTCAGCACCTTTTTGTACTCACGGAACGTTTCTACCGTTTCCGTCAGCCCCGCATGCTGGCGCGTCAGCTTTTGCCACTCCTGTTGACGTGCAATCACTTCCGGATCGCTAATGCGCTGTTCCAAATCCATATATTTATCTTCTATTACTTGTAATTTATCCACCAACATCATCGGTGCGTTACCCCTTTCGGTTATTTATATATATTCGTAGGCATCTTCTTCGGACGGGCGCACAGCTTCTAACGCGCGAATAGCCACTTCGATTTGATCGGCTTCAGGCTCCCGCGTTGTCATGTACTGAAGCCACAAGCCGGGACCGATAAGTGCTTTTACTACTACCGAATCACTGCGTCCTGCCCATCGTATCACTTCATAAGCAATACCGGCTACCACCGGCATCAACAACACTCTGGATACAATGCGTTCCAATAAATTCGGCCAGCCTAAAAATGCGAATACAATAATACTTACTACCATGACAATAAGCAAAAAGTTTGTTCCGCACCGTGCATGCAACCGTGAATGCTTGCGTACATTTTCCACGGTAAGCGGCTGGTCCTCTTCATAGGTGTGAATAACTTTGTGCTCTGCTCCATGGTATTGAAACACGCGTTTTATATCCGGCGTAAGCCCGATAGCCCAAATGTACACTAAGAATAAGGCTAATCGGATAACCCCTTCTACTAAATTCAATGCAATATGGTTATCTCCGATGCCCGGTATGTACTTGGCTACAAAGGTGGGCAAAGCCAAAAAGAGTCCGATAGCAAATAGGGTAGACACCACCATAGTAATGGCAATATCCTTATTGGACATACTCTCCTCTTCTTCGCCGGCTGCTTTAGCTGAATAGGCTAATGCCTTCATCCCGATTGTCAGTGATTCATACAATGCCAAGCAACCGCGTAGCAACGGTTGCTTGAGTATAGGGTAGCGCTCCGCTAAAGATGTAGTCGGAGTCGTATCTACCACAATGCCGCCGTCCGGTTCTCGAACGGCTGTCGCTGTATATTTTGGGCCACGCATCATAACGCCTTCTATGACTGCCTGGCCTCCAACAAATTTTTTAATCCGCTTTTGCTCCACGAGAACTCCTCTCTCAAACAAATATAGGCAGAGCCTAGGCTCTGCCGTATAATTTGTATAATTACATTGCGATAATTATTTACCGTAACGTTTGTTGAATTTTTCAATACGACCACGAGCCTGCGCTGCACGCTGCTGACCGGTAAAGAATGGATGGCATTTGGAGCAAACGTCTACGCGGAGATCGCTTTTCACGGAACCGGTTTTAAAGGTATTGCCACAACCGCAAGTTACGGTAGCTTCACCATAATTCGGATGAATTCCTTCTTTCATTCTGTAACACCTCTTTCCACTGACTAAACTATACTTAATGATTGTATCATACAGTTATCTGTAATGCAAGTCATCACTCGCTTTTTTCTTCTGCCTTTTCCGCTGCTTTAGCTGCCGCTTTCGCAGCCGCCCGTTCTTCCAAAGATTCCTGCATAGCCTGCTCTAAATCAACGGAGTTCAGTAACTCTTTCAATGCTAAAATTTCTTCCAGCGTCAATGTAACACCTTTTGTCATGCCCGTATATTCGCTGTCCCAAGAACGTAAATCAAACTTTGGATTATAACGGCCCCAACTGGTGCAGGTAAGCTGTTTCTTCCAACCATCTTTATTTTCTGACAACGTCCCCAATACTTTAAAAATTTCAAAATTAACGACTGCCATTCTATCAATCTCCTTTATCGGTTATTTATTATCGGTGTCTTCCGCCGGTACTTCCGGTGCTTCCGGCAAGATTACCTGCGCCATTGCTTCCAGTTCCGCACCCCATGTTGCATCTGCTTGAGCCAGTGCATCCTTGTAGGCACTGCGTCCCTTTTCGAAACGTTCTTCCAAAACTGCCAAGGCATCTTTTTTGATAATTCGACGTCGGCAACTGCCCATAAGCTGTAACAATGCTTCCGTTGTAAGAACCATATGGGATAACGTCGTCAATATCTTACTGCCTTCTTCGCTTTTGAAATAAGCATACCAGATATACGCGGCCACAGGATTCGTAAACATCCAGTATGCAACGCCATCATCCTTGGATTCAGCAGCTACCGCTGTAGCAAACTGTTCTTCGCTCATAGCCGTGTCCGGTGCCAAACCTTCTACCTGCGTGATTTTTAAATCGACACGCCCTTTTTTGCGTTCCACTTCAAGGCGCGTTGCCTTGTATGCTTCAAATACACGGCGCATATACAAAGGTAAGCGGCCGTCGTTTTTCATAAAGCCATCATCGCCCATAGCCGTATCCTGCGGGTTTAACGCCGGAATGAAACCACACAAAGATAAACCGTATTGTACAACCGAGAAGGTGTCCATGGATGCCAGTACTTCATGAGGCAACGCAATAAACGGCGTGCTCCGCCAAGAGTCATTCATAATTTCTCTGATTTCCAGTGCAACCTTTTTGATATCTCGATTTGTGTAGAAAAATTCTACCGCCCCTAGAGGTGCCCATTCGCGCACACTTTCCAAGCGACGCTGCAACAGCATGTACTGAATGGCCATGCGATTCATGCCCACCTGATCTTGTACTGCTGCCAGCGGTATAAAGTAATGCGCTGTTCCCACTTCGGTGATGTTCATAACACGGGAGGCCACTTCCTCCATCATCTTCACCGGAGCTTGGAAAATTCCTGTCGACGCCGCTACGATATGATCAAAAATAACATCCTCCGGCCATTCATTGGTAATCGGTGCCAAAGGATATAATTTTTTAAATAAGGCATAACAGCTTTCCGACGGTGTATAAAAAATTAAGCGATCCGCTGGAAGCTCCTGCAGGATATCTTCCGCCAATGCTGCGTACTCTTCAATATACGCAAATAAAATAATTCCGTCTGTATGCTTATGTTCTTCGATAATATCCTTCATAGGTACCGTCCACTGACGTCCCGCATCGATACCTTCCAAATAACCGGTTTCACTGATAACATCCATCAGCTCTACCGCAAAGGACGGACCATACAAAGCACCGAAATCATTTTCCGAATACGTGATAGGGCCAAACTCCTCTTCCGTAGACTGTTTTGCCAATGTATATAATTTGTCCGCCGTAATGCCCCATTCACGTACCTCTGCGCTGGCACTGATCATTTGGTCCAATGCACGGAAACGCAATAACTCGTTGATGATAGCGACACCTCGTAAGCCGATGGCCTCAAAACGTGCAATTAACGACTCAATTTCCTTTGTCATTCTTAAGCCTCCTTATCTGCCGATGGACACACCGGTGCCAACGGACACTCCCCGCATAACGGTTTACGCGCTTTACATATTTTTCGGCCGTGCCATATCAGCCAATGATGAGCGGCACTCCATTTTTCCATAGGAATCGCCTTTTTTAATTTTTCTTCTACCTCTTCCGGCGTCTTCCCTTTTGCTAAGCCCAACCGGTTTGATACACGAAACACATGTGTATCAACGGCAATGGCAGGGACACCGAATAAAACAGAAACTAAAACATTTGCCGTTTTACGTCCCACACCGGGTAGCTTGATTAACTCATCAAAGGACTCCGGCACTTCACCATGATAGGTATGCACCAAAATATCACAAGTTTTAATCAGATTAGCTGCCTTCGCTCTGTATAAACCGCAATCGCGAATTAACACTTCCAATTTAGAAACACCCAACGCCAGCATATCCGCCGGATTGCTATACGTCGGAAATAAACGCGCTGTGATGATATTCACTCGTTCGTCCGTGCACTGTGCCGATAAAACCACGGCCACCAGCAATTCAAACGGACTATTATACGTCAACGCCGGCTTCGCGTCCGGATACGTTTCTTCTAAAATCCGAATCTGCTCTGCCTTTATCGCCTTTGTTACTCTCATGTACAACTCCTTTGAATGATGCAATGTATTTCTCCACGATTATATCACTCCTTGTCGATAAAAGCTACACATTATGCATAGATGAGATAAAGGCTTGACGTCCATGCTATAATAGCAGTATATATCTATTAATAAGGGGGGGTAACCTGATAATGAATATAAATGAAACATTACAACGTATTAACGAATTAGCAAAAAAGAAAAAGGCCGGTATTCCTTTAACCGAAGAAGAGTTGGCTGAAAAGAAAGAACTTTATAAAATTTATCTTGACTTTATTCGCGGTCAAGTAAAACAACAGCTCGACTCCATTGAGTTTGTTGATGAACTACCGGAAGATGCCGGACATTGTACCTATGATAATGTAGGTTTTAAAAAATTAAATTAAAACTCATTTGCTATCGGCTTTAATGCATCATCAAAGATTAAATACTAAACAATCTACACAAACAAAATAAGAGGAACACAGTAGCATGCTGTTCAATGATTACATCGTATACACTTATTCATTAGAACAGTCCTTGCTCCTGTGTTCCTCTTTTATTATTAGATTTTTATTTTCATTATGTCTTATATCATATCTTTACAGTTACTTCGTTTTACACCTATCACATTTTATATGTACTGCCTTCTGCCTTTACTACATACTATTAATACTTATTATTTCACATTTGCCATATTCTAAAGTTATCCTACTTTGCATATACTATATTTTTCATTTACCATATTTTACACGTAATATATTTTTACATTATATATCGTAAACTAAATATATGTATCGTGTCCTAACCAATAAATTCTTTTAAAATACTATTACTCGGTACATAGCTGGGATCTAATACCTTGAAAGGTGATAAAAAGCGAAGCAGCTGATGTGCCCGATAGTAATACGGACTCTCCGGAGTAATTGCCTCCAATAAAGGAACGGCCAATCCCTTTAACACCGGCAACTCATATAATAAGGCGGAATTAAAAATCATATCCGCATCTTCTTGGAACGGGAAAATATTACTTTCCTCTCCGCGTCGCACATTGTCCCACATTTCCAATGTACGTTCCGCACCATGTCCACGAAATTGGTGATCTCGCACCAATCGTCGCACCAAACGTGTATAGGATGTAGAAATACGATTATGATCATTAATCGCCAACTGCGTTAATGCCCCCAAATAAATTTTACACTTCTCATAGCGCGGCACGACGCGACTAAGGTCATCATTCAACGCATGTAACCCTTCCACAACAACAGGCGATCCCGGCGTTAACCGAACAGTTTTATCTTGCCATTCACGGGTACCGGTTAAAAAATTAAATTGTGGCAGTCGTACTTCTTCACCGGCATACAGTGCCAATAGTTGTTGTGAAAAAAAGCCTACATCAATTGCATGAATCGATTCGAAATCATAACTTCCGTCAGGCAAGCGTGGCGTGTAGGCGCGTTCCACAAAATAATCATCTAAGGATAGCATGATAGGACGCAATCCATTGACCTTGAGTTGTGTACAAAAACGTTTGGTAAAGGTTGTCTTTCCCGCCGAGGATGGCCCGGCTACCAAAATTAAACGAATCGCTGGCTTCTGCGAAACTACATAGTCTGCCATCTGTGCCCGACGCTTTTCCTGAAGTGCTTCGGCCAAATCGATAATCTCTGTAATACTACCGTCATGAATGTGATCGTTTAGCTGACTTACATAACTACAGTCGAGCATACGCCCCCACTCTTTAGCTTCCAAAAACACCTTTGCAAATTTAGGAACCTCTTTATATGTTGCCAATTCACGCGGTCGCTCCCAATCAGGATAGCGAAGTAAAAATCCCGGCGTGTATAACTCTAACGAAAAGTAACGCAAATAAGAAAAATCAGGGACCATAGGACCAAAATAATAATCTGCCGTTTTTCCCGTTTGGTAATACGTTATTTCCGGTAAATCCAGAGATTCCAGAATTTTACAATCAAAATCATTTCCATGCTTACGCACATAGCGTAAGCAATCGCTTTTAGACATAAATTCTTTTTTTATGGCCGGTTCCTCACGCTGGATTAGACGCATTCTTCGCTGTATACGTTGTATATCTTCGTAACCGGCACTGCGCCCGTTCGTATGTGTTAATTCACAATATAAGGCATTGCCCAGTGTATGCAGCACTTTAACAGTGGCTCCCGGAAATTCATCATTTACCGCGCGCACCATCAGTAAGATAAGACTTCGCTGATACGCCATAAATCCTTCTCGCGTATTCAGAGGTAACCATCGTATCGTTACATCTTCATACAAGGCCGTCTGAAAATCACAAATATCATTATGTATGATTGCTAGCACAGCATTCTCCGTAGTAAAAAACGGCAGTAGGCGAGCTACCTCACCTACTGTCGTCCCACTTGGTACGGTTACAGCTGTGCCGTTAGCATCGGTAACCGTTATATTCATTATAAATACCCCAATCGTTTCATAATCGTATGCATCGTCGTTGCCAAACCTTTCATCTGGCGCTTCGGAATGCTGCATGCCGCAACACGTATACCATGTCCTAACGGAATAACATATACATGTTCCTTAGTTAATTCTTCTACAACTTCCTTAGAATGTTCCGTCGGAATCGTTAAGAAGAAACCGCCGCAATACGGTAAACAAGGCAATCCGACTTCTTTTGCTTCCTCTACGAAAATCTGTGCTCGTTCGTTAATTAATCGGCAATACTCATTTCTTTCTTTTTCGTACGCTGCCAACTTGGCCGGATCGTGTACGATATTTGCCATCGTGCGCATAGCCGGTCTACAAATATTAGACCAAGTTGCACGAGACGTTAACTGATTAATTTCATGGAACTCCTCATGTACATCTTTATCGGAAGTAATACCGATCATAGCGCCTACACGCTGACCGTACATGGTAAATCCTTTGGATAAGCTATAGCAAACAACACCGAGAATTTCCTTAGGCAAGTTGCCAAATTTTTTAAAGAAGCGACGTACCGATTGCTTTTCTCCGGAATAATCAATATATGCTACATCGCAAGCAATAATCACCTTGTTTTTCCCTTTGGCAACCAATTCCTTTGCAAAAGAAATTACTTTGTCCCAATCCTCTTCGGTTAAACTAAAGCCCGTAGGATTGTTCCCCGGTGTATTAAAAATCCATACTACATTTTCCTGTTTCGCAGCTATCTCTGTAGCCTTTGCTTTAAACGCTTCAAAATTAAACGTATTATCCGGTGTAAAGAGTTGATATGTATCTAATGTTCTATGATTATCGCCACAAATCTGTTGATAAGCACCCCAATACCAATCAGCAGTCAACACTGTATCCCCCGGATTCGTATAATTATGTACCAAGTGATGAATGCCACCTGTACCGCCGGCTGTCGCTACCGCTTCAAGATATGCATCCGGTTTCGATTCACCGAAGCATTCACTGATTGCTGCATCCAAAAATTCCGGCAAGCCTGCAATCGGAGCATAGGCTACGTATTCGTTGCGCGGTAAATTAAGGTATTCATGTTCTACGGTTTTCAAGAAAACGATATCCCCGTTTTCGTCCAAAATAGAACCTAAGGTACCATTCAATACGTTTTCCTTACCGATTTTTTTTGCGTCTTCCTGCGCACGTGAATTCATAACAAAAATATTATCCTTTGCTTTCTTGCCTTTCGCGTGCGTAGCCGCCATACTCATAGTCATGTCCTACACCTTCCTATCCATTATAGCAATAATCTATATTTATAATAGCCTAAATATATACACTATACAAGGGATAAACCATGAAAAGTGCCATGTTTTTTACATTTTTATAAAAAAATATTGTATACAATATAGAGCAAACTATAAAAATATAAAGAAAAGCTCCCAAGCACAAGTTCAACTCGTACTCGGGAGCCTTTCTTCTTTGTAAAGTAATCTCAGCGTTCTTCGCCAATCCTACTTAGAACGAATAGCCTAAACCGGCATGTAAGCCTTTAATATCGCTGTCATTACCATCAACGCTATATTTATCATACTGATAATATACGTTAAGGCCTAAATCGTTCGTCAAATCGTAAGTAGCACCAATCTGATACGTTTGTTTAATATCATTACCAAAGCCAACCTTAGCAAAACCTCTTAAGTTATCTGCTAAAGGAACGTGACCGATTACGCCACCTTGGAAACCGGTTTCATGTTCACCATCGGCTCTAAGATATGTACCTGCCCCATATAAATTAACATTTTTGCTTACTTTATATACAGCTTCTAAGCGATGATCCTTCACATCGCCGCCTTTGTCAAGATTAACACGGCTGTATTCGTACTGCAATGCCAATTTATCGGACAAACCAGTCGATAGAGAGGCCCCAAACCCATCGTTGGAACCGCCGTTGCCCTCAGCATGTTGAGCAAAGCTGTATTCTACGGCAACCTTACTCTGGCCTGCATTAATGTCTGTCACCGGAACGGAAGCCGCAAATGCTGCACCGGTCACCGTAGCAGTCACTACTGCACTCAAAAGTAATGTTTTATTCATCGGGTATCCCTCCAAGCACTACTACACAATATAAAAATATATTCTTCTCACAGATATCTGTGAAACTCCTACCGTTTCATGAACGTAGGAATTTCGAGACCTCCTGTCGACATAGGACGTTTAGCGCGGTTTCCGCCAAAGTCCGGTCCTGGATTGTGAGAAGCACCAAATCCGGTAGCTACTACAGTAATCTGTACACGGTCACCGAGATTTTCGTCAATAACGGAACCGAAGATGATGTTTGCTTCCGGATCGGCAGCTTCGGAAATAATTTCCGCTGCTTCATTAATTTCAAACAAGCTCAAGTCACTGCTACCGGTAATATTCAAAAGAATTCCCTTTGCACCTTCAATAGAAGTTTCAAGCAAAGGACTGTTAATAGCCATCTTAGCAGCATCAACAGCACGATTTTCACCTTCGCCTACACCAATACCCATCAAGGCTTCACCTTGATTAGTCATAATGGTTTTTACGTCAGCAAAGTCAAGATTGATTAAACCAGGTACAGTAATCAAATCAGAAATACCCTTGATACCTTGGCGCAATACATCATCCGCCGTGCGGAATGCTTCGTTAAGCGGGGTTTTCTTATCAACTACCTGTAACAATTTATCATTCGGAATTACGATAATCGTGTCTACTTTGCTAGTCAACATTTCAACACCTTTATCCGCCTGTGTACGACGACGTTTACCTTCAAACGTAAACGGCTTCGTTACTACGCCTACCGTTAAAGCACCGATTTCACGGGCACATTCGGCAACAATCGGTGCAGCACCGGTACCGGTACCGCCACCCATGCCGGCAGTAACAAATACCATGTCGGAACCCTGAAGTGCCTTAGTTATTTCTTCGCGACTTTCCTGTGCTGCTTCTTCTCCTACCTGAGGATTTGCACCGGCACCTAAGCCTTTTGTAAGCTTTTCACCCAATTGAATCTTAATATCTGCTTTAGAATTATCCAATGCCTGTGTTTCTGTATTGGCCACTAAGAAGTCAACACCCTGAAGGCCACTATCAATCATGCGGTTTACGGCATTGCTTCCGCCGCCACCTACACCTATTACCTTAATATTTGCGAATTCCGACATCTAAGATCCTCCTCCTATTTCCGCAGGATATTACAAGTATTGTAGCCGCGTTTGCTAACGCTGCATTATCACACAATACTTGCCATAGTTTGTTTAGTCTATTTTACAATAGATTTCAAAGTTTTTCCACTTTATAATTGCATTCTGATTTACATTATATCATTATCGCCCCTACTTTTTCCAGTAGTCATTCCTCATTTTGTACGGCGCGAAAGCAATAAGCGTCGTATCGCCGCCGTATTTTGAAAGAGTCGTAAACCAAAGCTGATTAATGCTACATAGTATAAATCAATACCGACAATGTTTCCCAAAAATACAAGTAGCGCTGCCAACAACGAGTTAGAAAAGAATCCTGTCAAAAAGATGGACAAGTCAAATACGCGTTCCAAGGCAGCCCTGGTTCCGCCAAACACACTGTCTAAAGCAGCCAACAATGCTACTGATGTATATTTGGCATATACCGGCGGAATTTCCAAGGGTGATATCGAACCTAAGCTGATACCTACAATCAGGCCCAACACTATATATACATATATCATGTAGTCGCCCCCTCTTTTACAGCTGTCAAATGCTCTTCTCGAAAGGTACCATTAAAGGCAGGTACTACTACTTGATTTTCTTTTTGGATTTTTAGCTCAATGCCCCAATATTTCAATGTATCCACAATGCCACCTCGCATCGTAAGTGCTGCAGATAATGTTTTGGGATCACCGATTGCCTTTATAACAAAAGGCGGTGCAAACACTTTGCCGTTAACCATAATCGTCGGTCCTGCACATCGAACTTCCGATACACCGATTAGTCGTTGATCGTTTATCGCAATGGCTTCCGCACCTCCGGCACGTAACTCATTAACAATGCGCAGAATATCTTCGTCATGAATTAAATATAAGTTGGGGTTTTCGTTATCCTTAACAGGTACTTTACTATCATTGATAGTAACCACAACACCCGTACCACTGACCGTAGTTAAGCCGGCTCGTTGTTTCAACACACTGTAATCCGAATTAACATCATCAGTGGTGCCTTTTTTTATTTTTTCCAGCTGAGCCCGTAACTCATCGCGCTCTTTTTGCGCCGCATTAAGTTGTAACGCCAAGTCCCCGGCTCGCTGCAAATGCACATTATTCTCTGTAATGGTCTGAGTCATTCTGTATTGAGTAACCAACATGATTCCCAATACCATACTTACCGCCGCAATGGCCCAACGTCCTTGCTTCAATGCTTGTCCTTTCCTATCTATTGCACCTTAATAAACGGTGACGTAACATTTACATCTAAATACTGTGCTGCTACGCCGCGTGTTTTCACATCTTTAATCATTTCTTCGCTTAACTGTGCTTTTTTAACCAGTTCGGAGCCATCACCTAATCGGAGCGGAAGCCCGTCTACGGTATATGCCGTCAACTGATTTTCATCACCTACATTGACTTCGGCAATAGATTTTAAGCCATCCGGTGTCAAGGCATTCAGGTAAACCAACGCATCGTGAATTGCCTTGTTATCAAGCTTATCGCCTAATAAAATATTGCCTAGCTTAACGCCGGATATAATCGGTACTGCCGTGTCCTCAATAGCCGGCCCCATAGCAATTACCTGTCCGTTCTTATCTATCGACGCAAATCCGAATTTAGTCGTTACTACCGCTAATGCTTTTCTATCGGTGATATTAACTTGAAGAGTTAAAGGAAATACATAGTTAACTTTGGCAACTTCAACACGTAAATCATTTGCCAATCGATCTTCCAAACGTCCCGTATTAATCTGCAATAAATTAACGGGAGAACGAATATCTCCGGCGGCCATCACGTCCTGTACCGTCACCTTATCACTGCCCACTACTTGTATCGTTCCCAAAGGAATCGGTAATACATAAAGCAAGGCAAGAACCACGATAACCAGTATCGTGCTGATAATCGCTTTTCTCTGCCAACGGTGCGGGCCTTTTCGAAACTGTGTTCCGCCACTGCCTCGCATTGGCCGTTGCCCATCCGTTGTCATTTTTCGTCTTCTATTGTCTTGGTTAGCTTCGGTTTGCGTAGTATCTAAGTCAGAGGCGTTTTCAGGAAATTCGCCATTCCTATAGTGCCCGTCATCCTCCGTCATCGCAACCGAACCGGATGATGATAACGTAGTGTCATCATTAACACCGGCAACGATAACACCACGTCTACGCAATTCTTCGGCAAAAGACACTACCGGAGCCGCTACTGCTTGCCAGGGTCGCTCAGACTGACGTTCGCCCTGGCTGTTACCACCTTTATACTCTCTCATGGGCGACCCTATCCTCCTAGAATTTTCCTAAGCCTGCAGACTGTAATATTTTTTCGCATAATGTAGGAAAGTCAATTCCCAATGCGCCCGCGGCTTTAGGCACCAACGAGGTAGCCGTCATTCCCGGTATCGTGTTGTATTCCAACACATACGCATCACCGTGGCTGTCTGTCATAACATCTACGCGAATAGTTCCGCTGCACTGTAATTCTTTAAATACAGTTTCACCAATACGTTGCATGGTAGCCGTCAATTCTTCATCAATCGGAGCCGGTACTAAATAATCCGTAGCACCGCTTGTATACTTAGACGAGTAATCATATTCACCGGAGTGCGGTCTGATTTCAATGACAGGCAATGCTTTACCATCCAATACGGATACCGTAAATTCCCGACCGTCCAAGTATGTTTCCACTACCAAGATTGGGTCATACGATAATGCTTCTTTCACCGCTGTTCCCAATGTAGACTCATCTTTAACGATTACCACACCAATACTCGACCCTTGTGTAGCCGGTTTTAATACAACCGGCAAGGAAAAGCGATGGTGAATATCTTCAATAATTTCCTCTTCGCTTTGTACCGCACCGTTGTAGGATACGGATGATGCCGTAGGAATGCCGGCACCGCGGAATACATCTTTACTGATTTTTTTATTCATCCCTACCGCATGTGCCATAACACCTGAACCGGTATAAGGAATGCCGGCCATTTCCAGTGCTCCCTGTACAGCCCCGTCTTCACCAAATTTTCCGTGAAGAGCGATAAACACGACATCACCGCCTACAGAACGTATATCTTCAACTACATGTGCCGGACGAAGTTCCAACGTTTCAGCCTTGTAACCAATGCTTTGCAGTGCTTCGGCAATGGCAGCCCCTGTACGACGAGATACTTCCGCTTCCTTAGAAGGGCCACCCATTAATACAACAATTTTTTTGTCTTTCATTTATTATCGTCTCCTAATAGTGCCAACAATTTAGGGCCGTACTGATTAATCGAACCGGCTCCCATGGTGATTACCAAATCCCCGGGACGTAATTCGCTTTTTACACGGGCAGGCAGTTCTTCTATATCTGCCACATAGCATACGTCTTGTCCCGTTGTTTTCTTAATCATAGTAGGAATAGACATACCGTCAATGCCTTCTATAGGATCTTCTCCGGCACTATAAATATCTGTCATATAAATTTTATCGGCTGCTTTAAATGCATTCCCAAACTCAGAAAGCAACAACTTTGTGCGCGTATAACGATGTGGTTGAAATAAACAAATCACCCGATGTTCTTCCAAGGCCTTAGCTGCTTGCAAGGTCGCATTAATCTCCGTAGGGTGATGTGCATAATCATCAACCACCCATATGCCTGCCGTATGTCCTTTTGTTTCGAAACGACGTTTGGCACCTGTAAAGTGAGATAATGCATCACAAATAGTTTTTGCATCCAATCCGCATTCTTTCGCCATAATAAAAGCAGCTAACGAGTTAAGTGCATTGTGAGTACCCGGCACGCGTAATACCATTTGACCGATAACATTCCCTTTGAAAGCAATATCATACACAAGCTTTCCCTTTTCATAATGAATATTCAGTGCACGATACTCATTATTTTCACCTAGACCATAAGTGATAAAGCGTCGTTCTACTTGAGGAATAATAGATTGAATCGCTGTATTATCACCACAAACTACAGCTACTCCGTCACTAGGTAATACAGATAGGAATTGTGCAAACGCACGATGCAAATTTTCAATGGTCCCATAGTGATCCATATGGTCATTCTCAATATTGGTTACAACAATTTTTTTCGGTCGCAGCTTAAGAAAAGAACCATCGCTTTCATCAGCTTCCGCAATACTGTACTTCCCTTTCCCCCATTGGCTGCTGCCTTTCAAGTAATCTACTTCGCCACCGATAATAACGGTAGGATCCTCACCGGCTTCCACAAAAATCTGTCCCAGCATGGATGTAGTCGTTGTCTTGCCATGAGCACCGGCCACTGCGATACCGGTCGTAACATCAAGTACAGCTTTTACGATGTCCGAACGATGAAGAATAGGAATTCCTTTTTCCTTTGCTGCCATCAACTCAGGATTATCGTCATGAATAGCTGTCGAACGAACCACTGCATCCGTACCGTTTACATATTCTGCCTTATGTCCGATATGAATTGTCGCTCCCATAGAACGAAAACGTTCCGTTACAGCTGACTCCTTGATATCCGATCCGGACACTTGAAATCCTTGACTAATCAGTATATTCGCAATTGCCCGCATGCCTGATCCGGCAATCCCGATTAAATGAATTTTATGTATACCATCCAACATGGTCGCATTCGCTCCTCACATTTATTTTGCTATTTCCAATGCCAATTGAGCAATATCTCTTGCTGCATTCGGTCGTCCCAATGCCTTGGCTTCCGACGCCATATGCGCCAACTCTTCTCGATTTTCTAAAAAGTATTCTATTTCTCCGATTAAATCTTCACCGGTAAGCATCTTATCCACAATCATACGCGCCGCTCCGGCTGTTACCAACGAACGTGCATTATATGTCTGATGATCCTCTGCCGCGTAGGGATACGGTATCAAGATAGAAGGTATCCCGCGTACGGTCAACTCAGCCAGACCTACCGCTCCGGCTCTGAACACGGCTAAATCCGCTGCTGCCAAGCCTTTTGGCATATCATGTAAATATGACAAAATTAACGACGACTCACTGAAAGAGTTGCCATCTTCGGCACCCAATTCTGCTAGCACTCGATCGTATTCGGCACTTCCGGTTACATGAATGAGTTTAATACCCTTTCTATCTTTAAAATGGCGATGCACCTCTATCATAGCATTATTTATACTACGTGCACCGCGCGATCCGCCGGCAATTAAAACGGCAAAGTCGGAATCGTCCAGTTTAAAATGACGCCGACCATCGGAGCGTGAATCGATAAGGACTTCAGGTCGCACAGGGTTGCCTGTGTAAATAACGCGCTTACAATGACTAAACGATGCTGCCGCTTCTTCATAGCCTACAGCCACAACATCGACGAAACGGCTGAGAATTTTATTGGTAATACCGGCAATTACATTTTGCTCCTGAATTAATGTAGGTATTTTACGCAATGCTGCTGCCATTAATATAGGGCCACACACGTAACCGCCGGTACCTATAACCACATCCGGCTTAAATTCGGAAATAATACTGTTGGCCATAAACAAAGATCCCACCGATTTTCCTAATGTCACCGCGGTTTGGAGAGACAGCTTGCGAGCTAACCCCTGAACCGGTAACGTGCGAAACGGCAATCCTTCTTTAGGTACAATAGAAGCCTCTAAGCCACGTTCCGTACCGATATACAAAAACTCAGCTTCTGTCATAGCCGCTATTTCTTTATAAATAGTAATCGCCGGATAGATATGACCTCCGGTACCGCCACCGGATATGATTACCCGTTTCATTCCGTAGCCCCCTTTTTTGCCATTTCATGTACACATTGCTTAAAATCGTCGCCTCGTTCTTCAAAGCAATGATACCAATCAAAACTGGAGCATGCCGGCGACAGCAGTACCACATCTCCTTCCGTAGCCAAATCAGCCCCCATAGTAACTGCTTCTTCCATAGAGTCGGCCCGGTATATATTCGTTACGCCTGCTGTTATAGCGGCTTGTGTAAATCGATTGGCTGCTTCACCCATGAAAATTACGGCTTTTGTATTCGATTTTACCTTAGCCATAAAGTCTTCCAGCGGAGTCATCTTATCATGACCACCTGCCAACAGAATCACCGGCTGATGAAATGCATCTAATGCCTTTATAGCCGAATCGGTATTTGTAGCTTTTGAATCATTATAGTACGTAACACCTTTATAGGTCGTTACTTTTTCTATACGATGTTCCACCCCATTAAAACTGTCGATGGCTAATGCAATGCTCGCTTTAGAAAAGCCTAGTGCATAGGACAGGGCAACAACCGCTAAAATATTTTCTACATTATGGGCTCCCGGAATATGAATCTCTTTTACAGTGACTACCGGATCCGGTTTGCCGTTTTGTACGGCATAACATACGCCGTCTTCAAAAAATGCACCGTCTGTTACGCGCCGCTGTTGACTGATTGAGAGGACTTTGCCAGGTACACGCATGGCCATATCGGCTACTATAGGATCATCTATATTCAAAACCATAAAATCGTCGGCCCGTTGTCGACGGAAAATAGCTTCCTTCGCATATTGATAGGCTTCCATTGTCTTATGTCGCTGCAGATGATCCGGCGTAATATTTAGCATGATGCCACCTTTAGGCCGGAAAGTGACACTGCTTTCCAACTGATAACTGGATAATTCCGCTACCACATACCCGTCCTCCGTTGCCTTATGGGCAGCCTCACTGAGAGACAGACCAATATTGCCACCGACAAATACCGGCTTGCCTGCTGCTTTTACTACCTCAGCCAACAATGTAGTCGTCGTTGTCTTACCGTTAGTTCCTGTTACGGCCAATATGGGAGCCTTGGAAATTTCATAGGCCAGTTCCACCTCGCCAACAATTTCTATATGGCGACGCTTCGCCTCTTCCAAAATAGGAATTGTCAACGCAATTCCCGGAGAAACGATGATACGCTCTACTCCATCCAGTAATGAAAAATCCTGACGGCCTGTAATGACCTCAACACCGGATTCTTCCAAAAGGTGTTCCGTTTTTTTATCAAAGGAAACTTGCTTATAGTCGTTTAAAACTACATGAGCTCCCAATCCGGCCACAATATGTGCCACGCCAATGCCGCTGACACCGGCCCCCAATACTAAAATATGTGTACCTTTATATTCCATAATTTCACCTGCTCAGCTAATGACTTTATTGACATTGCACGATGTACACAGCCAATCCTATAATCGCGCATATGCATCCGCCCAACCAAAAACGTGTTACTACCTTTTGCTCACCCCATCCGGATAATTCAAAATGGTGGTGAATCGGGCTCATCTTAAAGACACGAACACCCCGCGTTTTAAAAGAAGCCACCTGTATAATAACCGAAAGCGCTTCCATAACGAAAATGCCCCCGATAATCACAAGTAATAACTCTGTTTTTGTCATAATAGCCATGCCGGCAAACGCACCGCCCAGTGCCAACGATCCGGTATCGCCCATAAACACTTTTGCAGGATTCATATTGTAATACAAAAATCCTAAGGCGGCACCGCAGAGTGCTACACCATAGAAAGCTACGCTGGGCAGTCCTGCCAATAAGCCGATAACCGCATAAGAAATTGCCGCAACCGCACCTGTGCCGGCTGCCAAGCCATCAAGCCCATCCGTTAAATTAACTGCATTCGTCGTCCCTACAATAACGATAAATACTAAGAAGTAATAGAACGCACCGATATCTACGGTAGTATCAACAAAAGGAATCCATACTGTCGTAGGCAGAGTTATATATTCTGTTGCAATGTAACAAAAAATAGCTGCCATCACCAACTGACCTGCCAATTTTTGCTTAGCTGTCAACCCCAGATTACGTTTTTTAACAGCCTTAATAAAATCATCACTAAAACCTAAGAGTGCATGACCCAATGTCAGAAACAACAAAATTCCTGTTGTGATACTCAACGGAGCCATGAATAGCACACCAATGATGAGAGCCAGCATCATAAAAAGCCCGCCCATAGTTGGGGTCCCCGCCTTTGCTTGATGATTTTTCGGACCTTCCTCACGTATACTTTGCTGTGCATGTAATCGTCGCAACATAGGAATGCCAAAATGTCCCAGCACTACCGTAACAACTAATGTAAAAATAAACGTATATATCAATTGTAAAATCATTTTATCAGGTTCGCTCCCTTATTCTTGCATTGAACATAGTGATAGCCATGATGCCACGAAAAAGCACCGCTATATATAGTAGTACATAACCGATTACAATGCAATATATTTTACCGTTCTTTTAGTTCCTGTACTACCCGTTCCATCCGCAGGCCGCGCGAGCCTTTTACCAAAATAACATCGCCCTTTACGGCCATTTCCAAATATTCATTAGCCATTTCCATATGACTGGTACATGGCTTAACAATTGGCACACCGGCTTCCTTAGCTGCTTTTGCTATGTATTTTGCTGCTTCACCAAAGGTAAAGACTGCGCTATACCCTTCTTCTGCCAGTAAGCTTCCTACCTCACGGTGACTTTCCTTGGTGTATCCACCAAGTTCCAACATATCGCCTAGCATAGCAATTTTTCGTTTACCTTCCAGCTGGCCTAATGCTCTAATCGACTCTGCCATCGATGCCGGATTTGCATTATACGCATCATTCAAAATAACAAAATCCGGGAAAGATACGATTTCCTGACGCATCGGTGTACCGGCAAACGCTGCCAACCCTTTGGCAATCTTTGCCGATGGCACACCGAGAACACGTCCTACGGTAATTGCCGCTAATGCATCGTATACATTGTGTTCCCCAATCATCGGTAAGGTTACCGGAAATACTTCATCAAAACACCGACAAGTAAATCCTATCCCGTCCTTCCGATATTTTAATTGGACACCCTGCACCGTAGCCGGCCGGTGTATACCATAATAAATCGTTTTCCCCGCAGTAAGGCTGTCCATAGCTTTAACGAAATTATCATCACCATTAAGAATCGCAGTACCATCCTCTTTAATGGCTTGGATTAATTCACCTTTCGCTTGAGCAATGGCCTCCTGTGAGCCTAACAGTTCAATATGACTGGTTCCCACATTGGTAATGACCCCTATCGTAGGTTCCGCAATATCAGCCAGCTCTTTAATTTGCCCCAAACCACGCATACCCATTTCTACTACGCATGCTTCATGCTCATCAGTAAGCTGTAATAATGTTTTAGGCAAACCAATTTCATTATTAAAGTTTTTTTCAGTCTTTAAAACAGCATACTTTGTTGCCAACACAGCAGCAATCATTTCCTTTGTTGTTGTTTTTCCCGACGAACCGGTTACAGCAACTACCGGTATCGTAAAACGACGCCGATGATACCGAGCAAGATCCTGGTATGCTTGCAGCGTGGAATCGACTTCGATACAAACGAGACCATCTATGCCTCGTCCATGATCAACAATGGCACCGATAGCCCCTTTTTCTCTGGCAGTCTTTAAAAAATCATGACCATCAAAGGTGTCGCCTTTTAATGCCACAAATAAATTACCGGCCTCAATAGCTCGAGTGTCCGTTGAAATATGCGTAAACATCGTATCATTTCCTGCTGTTCCCGAATAATTTCCTCCGGTAGCTTCAATGACTTCCTGCAATGTAAATTCAGCCATGATTATCTCTCCTTAAGAGCATCTCGAGCAACTTCGCGGTCATCGAAATGTATTGTTTTATCCTTCAAAATCTGATAATCTTCATGTCCTTTGCCGGCAATAATAACAACATCACCGGCCTGTGCTTGGGCAATTGCCTTGTGAATAGCCTCTGCTCTGTCGACGATAACCTCGTAGCGTACGCCATCACGAAGGCCTTCTTTTACACCTACCTCTACATCCTTTACAATCTGTACCGGATCTTCTGTACGCGGATTATCCGAGGTAACAAATACAACATCACCGTATTGTGCAGCAATACGTCCCATAATCGGTCGCTTTGTTGCATCGCGGTCACCGCCGCAACCAAAGACAACCAAAATTCTATGTTCAACAATCTTCTTGGCTGTTTGTAATATATTTTCCAATCCATCCGGTGTATGTGCGTAATCCACTACCACTGCGAAAGGTTGTCCTTCTTCGATAAGCTCAAATCGTCCCGGCACAGCTGTAAAATCACTCAATGCCTGAATAATAGCATCCATACCTATGCCTTCGTTGAGACAAGCACCTACTGCCGCCAATGTATTATATACATTAAACAAGCCTGTAATACGCATATGATTATGATACGTAGTACCATCCCATACTATATCGTACGCCGACGTCTTAGCTGTAATCGTCAAATGAGAAGCTTCCAGCGAACCTCTACCTTCCGTACCATAGGTAATCAGCGGCGCCGAGTTCTTTTCCATAACACGTTTTCCGTAAGGATCGTCAATATTAATAACGGCACCTTTTTTCCCTTTATGCTGATTGGTGGCACTTACCTGTTCAAAAAGCTTACATTTAGCTGCCAAGTAATTTTCAAAGGTATGATGGAAGTCCAGGTGATCCTGCGTCAAATTAGTGAATACTGCCGTATCGTATTCTACACCGGCCGTACGTCCTAATGCCAAAGCATGAGAAGATACTTCCATTACACAATGTGTTACCCCTTCTTCTACCATCTGTGCCAGTATATGCTGTAAATCGACTACATCCGGTGTCGTGTTATGAATAGGATACGTTTTATCTCCGATGAGCACATGTACCGTTCCGATAATACCTACCTTATATCCTTGTTTACGCAAAATATGTCCGATAATATGCGTTGTTGTCGTTTTACCATTCGTTCCTGTTACACCTATCATCCGCATTTTATTCGCCGGATATTCATAAAAATAAGGCACGCACTCTTGCATTGCCTTTCTCGTATCGTCGACACGAATAACCGCTACTTCCGTAGGCACCTTCACATCTTCGGATACCAAGACGGCTGCCGCTCCTGCTTGTACCGCCTTATCAATATAGTTATGTCCGTTTACGTGAGCCCCCACTAAGCAAATAAATAAACTTCCTTTTTTTACTTCGCGAGAATCCGCAGTAATGCCGGTAATTTGTATGTCACCGTTGCCCGTCAGGGTGGCATTTGTGATACTGTTATATACTTCGTTTACCGTCTTCACCAGTAAAACCTCCACTTCAAACAAGGAGAGCAGCCCTTGAGGGCTGCTCTATACCATAGATTAATCTACAATACGCTTCGTTACTTGTACGTCACGTTCTACCGTAGTACCTTTGCTATTGTACACGAAAGCGTCCGGTAATACCATCCCTAATTTGTCCTGCGCGATTTTTTGTATACGCGTCGGCGATTTAAGTTCTGCCACTTCTAAATTTAATTCATCATTGGCTTTGGTCAGTTGTACAACTTCTTGCTGCATACGAACAACTTCATAACCGGTACGTGCTTTCATCGACTGCATGAACAGTAACATTATAACACAAAGCACTATCATTCCGACAACTATGCATATCCCTTTCATCTCCGGAGACATGCTCAGAAAAGAGCCACCCCGGCGCCTGACTTTTTGTACGTCACCGACATAGGGCTGTGCCGAATTCATCTTCCAGGCTGCCTTTTCTACCAACATGTTATCCTCTCCCGTCTATCATAACTTTTCCGCTACACGAAGCTTGGCACTGCGCGAACGCGGATTACGCTCTATCTCTTCCACACTGGGCTCTATTGCCTTATTTCTTGCTTTCACTGTTGCTACATGATGGCATACACACACCGGCAATTCCGGCGGGCAAATACATCCTGTACTTAATTCTTTAAATGTTTGTTTTGTAATTCGGTCTTCCAACGAGTGGAAGGTGATAACCCCCATACGACCGCCGGGTGTAAGTAATTCCGCTGCATCCACAAAGGTATCGTGCAAAATCGACAGCTCCTGGTTAACTTCGATGCGGATAGCCTGAAAGGTGCGCTTCGCAGGATGCGGCCCATCCTGACGTGCCTTGGCCGGGATTGCCTTTTTTATAATGGATACCAATTGCCCCGTCGTCGTAATACGTTCTTCTTGCCGAGCATCTACGATAAATTCTACAATGCGTTTAGCCCATCGCTCTTCACCGTACTCTTTGATAATTCGAACCAGTTCCTCTGCATCATAGTCATTGACTACAGCCTCCGCCGATAGCTGATTATGCTGATCCATGCGCATATCCAACGGTCCATCGTTCATATATGAGAATCCACGCTCTGCCGTATCCAACTGATAACTGGATACACCTAAGTCAAAAATAATACCATTGACGGCATCAATTCCCCGCTCAGCCAATTCCTTTTTAAGATACCGAAAATTGCTGGGAATCGTCATAACCCGACATGGTAAATCGGACAGTCGCTTCTTAGCTACTTCTAACGCTACTTCATCTTGGTCGAATCCGATTAACAGACCTTTTTCGCTAAGGCGTTCTCCCAACGCATGCGAATGACCTGCACCGCCCAGCGTGCAATCCACATAAATGCCATCGGGATCTGTTAAGACAGCCGTCACTGTTTCTTCCAATAAAACGCTTACGTGCTGAAATTCCATACAAGACCCCTTTCTACAGCATAATATCATCAAACTCTTCAACTAACGCTTCTAAATTGCCCCCGACTTCATCGTTATACCGATCCCATTGTTCTCGGCTCCAGATTTCAATATGATCACTGGTACCGACTACAACAGCATCTTTTTTCAACATGGCATAGGTGCGCAACGAATTGGGAATGAGAACACGGCCCTGCTTGTCAAAATCCAATTCCGCAGCGCGTCCGAATAAAAGGCGTTTCAATGCGCGTACGCCGCTTTTGGTATCGGACAGCTTTGCTAACCGCGCCCGCATATCTTCAAATTTTTCCAAGGTGTATACGGCCAGACAAGAATCAAATCCACGAGTGATAACACAAGTCTCTCCCAATTGCTCACGCATCTTTGCAGGGATAATCAAACGACCCTTTGTATCAATCGTATGTGAAAACTCACCCATGAACATGTTGTCTCGCCTCCTTCCATCCTTGTTCTTCACACCCACTATATGGTAAATTCTACCACAATCCCCCACTTATCACAATAAATATAGCCTAATTTGTAAATTTTTCTGAAATTTAATGTAATTTCTTATTGTATTCATACTATTTTATAATATATTAGTTCTATATAATTGTTCATTTTTTCGTTTCTATAACATCAGCTTGCCTACTGGGCACCACTTTCCACCACCTTATGTACCACTGCATACCACCTCATGTACCACTGCATACCACCTCATGCACCACTACATATCACCTTATATACCACTACACACCACCTCATAATCTGTCACACCATAACGGTATTATCTTCGGCCTCCTCTCTTTTACAAAAGGAATGCTCTTTTGCCCAACTCTTAATCATGCTATACTTTAGAAACGATAATAAAGAGAAAGGACAGTATGTAATGAATGTATATACAAAAAAAGAGTTGACCCTGCTAGAAACGCCGTTTGACGACATCCGTCGAAAAATGGATCTCCTGCTTCTACTGGGTCAACTTCTTATGGAGAACGGCGCCAACACCAATCAGATTTTACGTGATATACTACGCGCTGCCGCCTATATGGGTATTGATGAAAATTTAGTGCATGTTCATATTTCATATACCACGATTATGTTGAATATTTCCGATGACTCACATGCCTACACGGTTTTTAGAAAAACATTACATCACGGAGTAAATATGACAACGCTTTCCGTACTGAGTAAGCTAACTTGGAAAGCGCTGGAGCAATCGTTTACCTTAGATGAATTTGAAAAACGTTTACGAACCATTGCCGAAACACCGCCACGTTATCCTCATGGTCTCCTTAACATAGCTGCCGGTTTTGCCTGTGGCGCATTTGCTTTGCTCTTCGGTGGTACTATTCTTTCTGCGTGGGTTACAACCTTATGTGCAATCATAGGATTTTTTGTTCGTACACTCTGTAATCGCTGGGAAGTCAATATTTATATCAGTATCATGGCTGCTGCCTTCGCTGCTACCACATCCGCCTATCTACTGCACACACTGTTTGCTTCCGATGCCATGATTTACGCCATGATAAGCTGTACCTTATTCATGATTCCTGGTGTTCCCCTCATTAATGCGGTAGATGACATGATAAACAATCATATCATGGCCGGTATGACAAGAGCTATGAATACCTTTCTTATCGTCGGCAGCATGACAGTCGGTATAACGATGGCATTATATTTTGATCGCCTGTCCAATTTTACCAGCCTGAGTATTCTTCCCGGTCAACTATATCCTTTACAGTTAGCAGCTTCTGTGGTTGGTGCCATAGGATTTTCTATTATTTTTAATATTCCGTACCGTCTTTTACCATTGGTGGGCATTGGAGGACTTATTGCCGTAGCCATACGCAACACCCTACTGGTGTACTTAGGATTTTCTCTTCCCGGTGCTACCTTTCTAGCTACTGCTATTATCAGCATATGTGCTTTGAAAGCAAGTCGCTACTTCCGAACCGCTGCACCAGTACTTTCCATTCCCTCGGTGATCCCTTTGATTCCCGGCGTATTACTGTATCGTTTCCTTTTTGGAATTGTTACGATTAACACATTGGATACTGAAAGTCTTCTTCATGCACTACGTAGCGGTGTAACCGGAATAACAACTATTATTTGTATTGCTATCGGCGTATCTATTCCGCATATTCTGGCCAGTCGTTATCTGGATCGTGCTAAACATCAACGACTCTTACAGCTATTACAGGATAGAGGTGCCGGTCACCAGTAATAATATAAGACATAAAAAGAAGCAGTAACGAAACGAGAAAATATCCCATTCGTTACTGCTTCTTCATTTGTAATTTATGATGTTTTATACCTTGGCAAAGCTCGTATCCACTTTACCGCTATTCAATTATAAATGTTTTTCTACAGCAGCCTGCAATTCGCTTAGCGGTACATAACCGATTTTACGATCAACAATTTCACCATTCTTGAAAATAGCAAATGTCGGCAATACTTCAATCTGGTATTCCTTTGCTAAGTCAACCTGTTCATCCGTATTAACCTTTGCAAGCACAACCTTATCGCCCAAGTTAGCTGCCAGCTCATCATATACAGGCATCATACGTACGCAATAGCCGCACCACGGTGCCCAAAAATCAACGACAGCTACGCCTTCATAATTAACTACGGTATCTTTAAAATTTTCTACGGTTACATCTTTAATTACTTCGCTCATGTGTATATCTCCTTTACTGTCACTCTATATTTACATGCTGTAAGCCTGCCATACTTACGGCTACTTAAGTTGTACTAATACGCAATCCGTTATAACTGCTAAACCGGCCTCATTCGCCTTTGTAATCACTGCCGATGTATCCGCACCCGGCTGCAACCAAGCGATTTCCACGCCCAGCTGTTGACATTCGTCAACAGCCTCAAGTCCAACCCGTTCAGGAACAACAAAATCGACTACCTGCGGCACTTCCGGCAAAGCGCGTAACGATGGATAGCAAACATCACCGTCAATAGCGGTGACATTCGGATTTACGGGATATACCGTATAGCCATGGTCACGAAGATGTTTGTAAATTTTATAACCGAATTTTTCTGTTCGTGCCGTGGCACCGATAACGGCCCAAACCTTTTTCTTCAATGCTTCTTGGGGCATCATAGTATATCACCTCACGCCATTAATTATACCTTAATATCGAAATTTGTCAATCTTATAGATGGGCATTTTAATTTTGTAAAATTTAGTTTTATGTTTCTCAACTGTGCTAATGTTATTGTCCGGTGCGGTCCCAGCATAGATTCCTCTACTAATCCACCTAACAATGCTAAGCGCCCCCATATCATGGCCGCACTGAATCCCGAGGCCTTTAGTTCTCGAATCGTAATACTTTGCTGCCGCTTGGACAAGCGATACCCTTTGCCATCTACGATAAGCGGTGCATGCTTATAAACCGGTGGTTCCTTTCCTAATATATCGTATATATACAACTGAATCGGTGTGCTGTCCAATAAGTCATAGCCTCTAACGATTTCGGTAACCCCCATCGCCGCATCATCGAGCACGACTGCCAAATTATAAGCAAACATTCCATCGGCCCGACGAACTACGCAGTCATGGGTAGCTGCCTGTAATTCATATAACTGAGGTCCTTGCCAAGTATCATAGAAATATACGCTTCGCGTATCACAGCACAATCGCCACGAAGGGTCCTTCTTACTGCGCAACGCCTTTCTCTCATCAGCAGATAAATGACGACAGCGGCCATCATAACTATGAGGCGGTTCTCCCGGATGCGGTGCCGACGCAATACTTTGTAAGCGTGCCCGATTGCAGTAGCACGGATAAATGCGCCCTTTTTCTTGCCACGCTTCCAAAATTTCCGTATATCTATCATAGCGTTCACTTTGCCAGTAAGGACCATCGGGACCACCCGTTCGCGGTCCTTCATCCCAATCGAAACCAAGCCATTCCAAATCATCCAGTAAATCTTCACCTAAACTGCGCTTGGCTCGTACATAATCGATATCCTCCATACGAAGCACATACGAACCCTGCTGTTGCCGTGTGGATATATACGATAACATGGCTATCCATACATTGCCTAAATGAATATGGCCGGTGGGACTTGGTGCAAATCGCCCCTTCATTCTGCCAAGGCCTCCCATTGTTCATAAAGAGTTTCTAATTTTGTAGTAACCTCTTCCATTGCATGAGCTACCTGTGCCATTTCTTCAAGATCTGATTGTACTTCAGGATTGGCTACCTGTACTTCATACATTTTTAGCGTTGCTTCCAAACGGGCAATCTCTGTTTCTATTTCTGTCAAACGCTTTGCTTGCATATAGGCATTGGGTTTTTTAACCTCTGCTGCTGGTGTTGCTTCAGCACTACCGGTATCGACAGGACTCTTTGTCTGTGCTCCCTTAACACCTACTGCATTATCGGCTGTAGGTGTTCCGCTATTCGCACCATGATTTTTTTTGCCTGCTTCGGACTCTTCGTTAGCCAATCGTTCACGCTCCGCTTGCTCATGCAGCTTTTCCTTATAATAGGAAAAATTACCTCCGTATTCCGTGATTTTCCCTTCATCCAAGACAAGAATACGCTTGGCTACCTTATCCAAAAAGTAACGGTCATGGGAGATAACAAAGCAGGTTCCTTCAAAGCGTTGTAACGCCTCTTCTACCACTTCACGCGTAGGAATGTCCAAGTGATTGGTCGGTTCATCCAGTACGAGAAAGTTATCTCCTTCCAAAAATAATTTTAGCAAAGCCAATCGTGCCCGTTCGCCACCGGATAAATCGCCTACCGTTTTAAATACATCATCCCCGCGGTAGAGGAACATGCCCAGCACATTGCGTGCTTTTTCTTCGGAATAATTAAAATTATTCATAATTTCTTCCAATACGGTCCAGTGGTCATGCAACTCCTCGTGCTCCTGTGAGAAGTAACCTATTTGCACGCGATTGCCAATATCGATAAACCCTATCTCTGGCACCAGTTCACCCATAATCGCTTTAACCAATGTCGATTTACCGGCACCGTTAGGACCAATAAGGCCTACTGCTTCACCACGGCGTACGGTAAACGATACATCATCAATAATATCTCGGTCCCCATAACCTACAGATACTTCTTCTACTACTAATACCTTGTCGGCACTGACGGCAGCCGGCGGAAATGTAAAGCGCAAGTGTTGTGATGCTTCCGGTGCTTCTAGACGTTCCAAACGATTCAGCTGGGATTGTCGGCCCCGCGCCATTTTAGACTTAATACCGGCTCTGTATTTATCAATATACTCCTCAGTCTTACGGATATATTCTTGCTGTTTTTCATATGCCGTTCTCGCCGCCTTCATACGTTCGTCCCGGAGCTGTAAATAGCGACTATAATTTCCTTTATATACGGTAGCCTTATGATGATCCAATTCGACAATACCCGTCGCTACGCGATCTAAAAAATAGCGGTCATGGCTGACGATAAGAATTCCGCCGCGATAAGCACTCAAATAGCCTTCCAACCATTCCAGCATATCCATATCCAAATGGTTGGTCGGTTCATCCAAGAAAAGAAATTCCGGTCTGCGCACCAATGCCTTCGCCAGGTTAATACGTGTCTTCTGTCCCCCGGAAAATTCATCCGCCGGTTTCTTAAGATCTTCATCGGTAAAGCCCAACCCGTAAGCGATGCGACGACTTTGTGCTTCATAATCATAACCGCCTAGCCATTCCAACCGTTCCTGCAAATGTGCTAATCGCTGTAAATCACGTTCATTATCCGGTTGCTTCTCCAGCCGTGCCGTCACTTCTTGCAGCTGTTCTTCCAAATGCTGCACATCGCGCCATGCTTTTTGTATTTCCTCTTCCAAGCTATCATTACCGAGGCTGATATCCTGCTGCAAATAACCGATACTGGCCGCATCATCAATGACTACTTGTCCTGCATCCGGTTCTTCCAGCCCCATAATGCATTTAAGTAATGTCGATTTACCGGCACCGTTAGGACCTACTAACCCAAGACGATCGCCGGTTTTTATTTCAAAAGATATATCTTTAAAAATTTCACGTATGCCGAAGGACTTACCCAATCCTATAATACGAATTCGCTCCATACCTGCCTCCTTGCTCGTCATTACATAATCTATTTAATTATCCTCTATCCGGCGCGTATTGTAAAGGTCCCTCGTCATAGCCGACAGAGGGAATCACATCGGCTTTTACTAAAATACAAAGCTCCACGCTGTCTTTCGTACGTCGCGCATGGCGAAATAAATGACCTACCAACGGTAAATCCCCTAACAATGGCACTTTACTTTCCTGGCGTCCTGTGCGATTATCCATCAGACCGCCGATAACCAAGACTTCTCCCCGCCGTAAATGTACACGCGTGTGTGCTTCTCGTGATGTAATTCTGTACGCCTTTAATTCGGACACCATGGAAGGGCTGCTGACCTCTGCAAAAATATCTGCATCTACACTACCGTCGGATGTAACATATGGTGTACAGGTCAATCGAATCCCCGACTCTTCATAGCGCACGGTCGTTCTCGTTTCACCGTCTTCGCGATTTTCTACCAATACAGGCAGCTTATCACCGATAAGAATTTTTGCTTCCTCTCCGTTTACCGTCATGATGGATGGTTTTGTAATAAGTACACTTTTACCTTCCGTTTCCGACGCATGAAGTGTCGGTTTTACTAATACGTGGTACCTATCGCTTCGCAGCAGCTTACCGTAAGTAATCGCGCCGTATTCATGCGTGCTATCTTCTCCATGCCCAGTCAAGCTTTGCCAACTCCATTCAATTCCGGCTTCCTTCATATAAGAAGCCTCCATAGCTACCACGGCCGCTTCAATATGAACCTGTTGCGGTATACGATCTATCGTATCCAGCACCTCTGTAATACGACGCCATTCGGCCGGCGTAGCATACACCATAATTTGATTGGTAGCTTTTATAACACGGCACCGTTTCGTATCAATAACTGCTGCCAATGCGTCGGCCAGTGCCGGCGGCGATAAATGTTTTGGGACAATAATATGTGCCTGTCGATCCTCTTTGTTTTCCATTCCGCTGCCATCTACTACGAGAATTCCCTTTTCTTCCGTTACGGAAAAATGCTTTAGTTTTCCCAACATATAGATAGCTTCCTTACCGCTTTCGTGATTAAAGTCAGCCGTTACTTCGCCGGATAAGGTTTCCGTCCCTATAATAGGAATCCCCTCCGATCTGGCAATCCCCCGTACTAATGCGGCTATATTGGCATTATTAACATGCATTGTTACGGCGGCTTCCACTGTAGTGCGCCCGCCCCACAGGCTCACCGTTATCACAGCTACCATAATGAACATAAATTTCTTTACTAACGATTTAGGTACATACCCGATTACCATGTATTCCATCTCCTATAAATATATTCTTCTCGTACCGGTGCCGTCGGCAATGACAACGCTGGTATCTGCAATAGAAACAATACGCACACCGCCTACACCTTCACCTACTCCGCAGGCTTCTTCCTGCCCACCTACACGCAAAAGTGCTACCGGATGTCCCCCGGTTACGATACCTTGTAGCGTAACCGTTTTATTTCGAGAAGAGGAGACGCTTTTCTTCGGCAACGTCGAAGCATCTCCCTGTAATGCTTGTGGTGTCCGGCTCCGCAGCGCCTGTACATAGTTTCCTACTCTCATCTCACTGCTTCCGCGCTGTCTTTTTGCTGTATTCTCTCCCCCTCTATCTTGTAGCGGAACTAATTCCATCGACATACTCTCAGTCGTATCTCCGTGATGTATAATTCCGTCGAAGGGATTCTCCAATGGCCAAGCTCGCTGACTATTGGCTACACTTACTAACTCTTTTTCTCCGTCGTCTGTTACCTGTTTGCCCTCAGTCAATTCATATCCTCTATTATGTGCATCTATCGTTGACGTTGTATTTGCTGCCAATGTATGTCCAAAAACAGTATGTAATGCGCCTACATGCCAACCGTATATACCTATACTGCAAAATAAAAAGACCGCTCCACACAGGAGTCGGCCCTTTCTTTTTACTATATCCCATACTGCCTGTCGGTTCGGTCTTTTTATATTCATATGTTTTGCCTTCTTTTACTTATTTATCTTCTTTCACTTATAATAGACTACTTTTCTGCCGTAGAACAATCACTACTTGCTAGTTTATTCCGTATTCTTCATCAGTCTTTGTCATCATATCCGTTAGGATGTGCTTCATGCCAACGCCATGCATCAGCCAATACTTGTTCTACCTCACTGGCTACCGGCTTCCATCCCAGCATATCTTTAATTTTATCCGAAGAAGCAATCAATTTTGCCGGGTCACCGGCACGGCGTTCACCGATAGTCACGTTAAAATCAATGCCCGTCACTTTCTTAGCCGCATCAATAATTTCCTTAACACTAAAACCATTGCCCGTTCCTAAATTAAATACCTGCGATTCGCCGCCGTCACGTAAATATTCCATTGCCAACACATGAGCCGACGCTAAATCGCTGACATGGATATAGTCGCGTATACAAGTACCGTCTGCCGTAGGATAGTCTGTACCAAACACGGTAATAGACTCACGTTTTCCCTGTGCTGCCTGCAATACAAGCGGAATTAAATGTGTTTCCGGTGTGTGATCTTCGCCAATACAACCCGAATGATCGGCACCGGCCGCATTAAAATACCGCAAGGCTACATAGCGCATACCGTAAATGGAACTGTAATCGCGAAGCATATGTTCAATCATAAGTTTCGTACGTCCATATACATTAGTAGGATGCAAGTCTGCTGTTTCCTTAATGGGCACCTCATCCGGTTCGCCGTATACGGCAGCTGTCGAAGAAAATACGAAGTAACGAACACCGGCCTGCCGTGCTGCTTCGATAAGGCGAAACGAACCGACCACGTTATTTTCATAATAAATCGCAGGGTTTATCATAGATTCGCCTACTTGCGAATGTGCGGCAAAATGCATAATGCCCTCTATCTGTTCCTCCCGGAGAAGCTCCGCCAGATTCGGATCCGCAATATCTTTATTAATAAACGTAACTCCCGCCGGTACGGCTGCCACATGCCCTCGCGATAGATTATCCAATACCACCGGTTCGTGACCGGCTGCCAATAAAGCCTTCACAGTGTGACTGCCGATGTAACCGGCACCGCCGGTAACCAATAACTTCATAGCTGTAACGCCTCCTATTTTTCTTCCTTGTGCGCTGCCAATTTAGGACCCAGCAGCTTCTTATACACTTCCACGCCCGGTTGATTAAACGCATCTACGCCGGCGAGCTGTCCTTCATAGAAAATAGCCCAGCAATACATGAACATGATTTCCCCCAAATGAAATGCATTCAATTGCGGCAATTCCACCGTACAATTAAAACGATTGTCGCTGGTCAATGCTTCTGCGTTAGCTTCCAAGGCTGTATTCATAATCGTATGTAAGGGTAATCCGCTGAAGGCAGCCAGTTTACTGTACGTATCGTATGTATGCGGTACGACGAGATCCGATTTTCCTTTTGCTATCCGCACAAAGCTGACGATTTTATTGTATCGACCCTCTTGATGCTCCTGCGTCTGCGCATGCATATCCGTCGTACCTACGGCCACCACCGGTGTGCGACCGTACCGACTGCCATTCTTTTGCTCCTTGCCGAGAGATTCCGCCAACAGCTGTACATACCATTCCGATAAGGACTTAAGATTATCACCGTAGGGCATCATAATTTCTATATTGCGACCGTATTTTTCTGCTGCAATATATTTTAACAATGCATTCATCAACGCCGGATTCTCTGTAACAATGCCTGTCTGACACGCTTCATCCATAGACTTGGCACCATCTAAAAATTCTCGAATGGCAAAGCCGGTCACGGCACCGATAATAAGACCTACTTCGGTAAACACGGAGAAACGACCGCCTACACCGTCCGGTACGGAAAAGATAGGCCAATTCTTTTCTACTGCCAAACTGTGCAGCAGCGTTTCCTTTTCGCCTTCATGAGGATCCGTCACAGCAATGACTTCGTAATCAATGCCTGCATCCCGCAGTCCTTGCTCTACTACCATAAAATTAGACATAGGCTCTATCGTAGATCCGGATTTAGAAATGACGATGAGCATAACCTTGTAGTTACCGCTCTTCGCCTGTGCTTCACGGCAAAGCTGATCAATAAGTGCTGCCGTGCGATCACCGTCTACATTATTACCACTAAAATATAATCGCGGATATTGATTACGTTCTTCCGCACTCATGGAATTCCAAAATTCGCCGCAATGTACATCAAACAGCACCTTGCCTCCCAAATAGGAGCCACCGATACCAAAGCTCACTACCGCATCAATCTCTGCCTGCGCATGCTTTCCCAGCGCCTCTAAACGATGAAGTACCGCCGGGCTGTTAATATTCCCTTCCTCTATATACGGTAATTGAGGAAACAACACTGCCTCCGGCTCGCCGTCTTTGGAAAGATGACCGTCTACAACGCCGCTGCGCCGTACACGTTCAGATGCCTTTACGGCATTGGCAATGCGTTCAAAGGATTCTTCGATATCCTGTTGTACTACGCCGCCATCCATCATTATATTTGTATAATCAAAGGAAAAACCCGATGATAATGTGATCTTTTTCATAACTGTCACCGTCCTTTATTAATTATTTGCATAGCAATCATGAAAATAGCTACCTTTTTCATTGTAACGGTATTTTTGTTCATTAGCAACCAATAAATGCTCATTAGCAGTCTATATTCCCACTATTCACATAACTCTTGTCAATGCGCATACTATACCTTTTTGGTTCCTGCCTTAGCCAAACTGTCTGCCCGTTCATTGTAGGCTACTCCGGTATGCGCCGCCACCTTATGAAATACTAGCTTCACGTTGTTAGCTGCGGCTTTACAAAAAGCAGCGTACGATTGCGTTAAAGGATTGTTTGCCTTCCACCGGCCCGTGGCCCACATTTCTATGCCCATATAATCGTAGTAAATATGACACTCATCGTATCTGCCTGCCAAGGCTTCCTCAATAACATGCCGTGCTGCCAACAATTCTCCGGCCACATTCCAATACGCCGTGTACAGGGATTCTCGAGTACCGAACGAAAACTCCGCCTCTTCATTGCCACGGAATATAATTCCGCCGGCACCTACCGCCCCCGTTCTTTTATCAAAGCTACCGTCAATATATGCGGTCAATATAGTTTCTGTCGATGGTGCGACCTCTTCTTTTCCGGTTTTGTCGGATATACTCTCTCCTATAGATTTACGAGACGTAGGCACGCCACGGCTTAATATCCTTCTTTCCTCGGCTTCCTTAGGTGATCCGAAATAATCGGCTAAGGACATGCTTACACTGCCCCCTGTCATAAAAGCCTCCGCTTCCTGCATCGTGGGAAATGATTTGAAAACAGCTCCGGCATATCCCTTCACCTGCTTTTCACAGTCGCTCCAGGTCACGTAGATCCCCGGTGTACGCCCTCGTTGTACGGCATAAAACTTTTTGGCCATGCGACCTCCTTTGCATTACATCTTCACTAGTATTAATACATTGTATATTCTCGATTGACCATATATTACATACGAATCTATTGCCTGTATATTATACGCTTCTATAATCCACTGCATAGGACTAATCGGTTACATGGTAAGCGGTACGAACTGTGCTTGTACCACCTCTGCCAATTCCTGCGGATTCAGCTGAATTTGCATGCCGCGCAGTCCCGCACTGACATAGACCGCATCAAATTGCGCCATAGTTTCATCGAAATATGTAGGGAAAAGCTTCTTCATCCCCACCGGCGAGCAGCCGCCGCGCATATAACCGGTAATACCCAATAACTCCTTCACGTGAATTAATTCCACCGACTTGTTACCGCTGATTCTAGCAGCTTGCTTCAAATCCAATTCCGCCGCTACGGGAATACAAAAAACAACCGGACCTGTCTTGGCGCCGCGGCCAACCAATGTTTTAAACACACGCTCTGCCGGCAAATGTAATTCTTCTGCCACATGCACACCGGTACCACGCCCTTCTTCCCATTCATATTCCAATACATTATATGCCACCTTATGTGTATCCAAAATACGCATAGCATTTGTTTTCTTGTGATCCTTCTTACTCATACCTACTTCATACCTCGTTTACTATGTTTTATTTTTCTTTATCAGACGTTACTTATTAGAAATTTTATTTATATTCTTTAACTCGATTCGCAACGTACCGTCAGGATTCGTAACGATTTCAATAAAATCTCGATTCTTCATATATTCTACGGGAAAACTGATTTCGATGCCCGTATCCGTTTTTATCTTATGCTGTCGTCCCTGCTTGCCGGCAAACTCGCGATTCACCGGCAAAGGTCGCATCATATCGGCTTCGGCCAATTCCTTTTTAGCCGCTTCCTGCTGAATAGGATTACTGCTGAACACATCTTCAATAACAGCTACCGGATCTAAGGTATCGGACACCTCGGCATTCTTTGCAATGATTTCCTTCGCCTTGGCCATCTCTGCTACGCCGTCCGACTCATGAGCCGTTGCCACTCGATTTACGATATTTTTTACTTTACGCACCGTGTCGCGTGACGACTGATTGGTTCCGATGTCAAGAAGCTTATCGCTGAGAATATACACAACCTCACCGTCATATTCTCCCTTAGGCTCAAATACGCGCACACTGTAATTCTCTAAATTGACGGCAAAAAAAGATCGTATTTTCTGCGTCGGCATGGGAAGTACTGCCCGATGCTCAACCAGTTCCGTCGTCAAGGTACCATCATCCTCGCTAAACAGTTGATGCGTATATGCATCGTGTGCTTGACAAAGAAGTAAGCACAGATAATTGCCTGCATCACCGGCAGCTTCACAGAAAATCCCATCCATAACTACCGGCTCCGTAGCTTGCTTCATATAATTGAACAGTTGTTCCCCCATCGTCTTAGACAATGCTACCAACGAAGTTTCGCCTGCCGCATACGATGCCAGCTGCTGACCTATGTGACTCTCTTCCCGAATATAGCCGGTACGAGCGCCGGGATCTCTAAACGCCTTATCCACATGAGCTTGCAAATAATTTTGTATATGCTCTTCGCCTACCTGTAGTTCATTTTCCGAATACACTGCTAAGGACGAGGTAAAGTCAAAAATTTGCAGTACTGCTTTATTTACCTGCATCTATCACAACTCCTATAAAAAAATTAAGTGCTCTGTCATCACGTATTATAACACATGAATCGGAGCACTCATTATTACATATTTTATTAATATTCGTTAACCGGCTACATACGGTCCGTGCAAACCGGCAAACAAATGGGAACCTTGCTTCCCGAGAATAGCTGCCACAACGGACGAAACTAACCCCAAACCGGCCATGATCAACGCATTTTCCGGTCCCACGCCGGTTGAAAAGGCAATATAGGACTGTCCCAACGTAATGAGGAAATACACAATACTCAAGTACATCTTGCGTTTTAACAACGGTGCCGTAGTCGTCTTATACCGCAGCTTACCACCGATATAACCACTAACTGCACCGATTAATGTCAAAAGCGGCATAATCATAGCAATCAAAGTTACCATATCGAACAAACGATAAGATAAACCATAAGGTACTACTAAGGCAATCAACGGCAACAATAAGGTACTTGCCGAACCGGTAATTGGGAAGTGTACGGCAATCGGATGTAAATGCAAATCCAATAATTTCTTACGTGTCGGATTCAAACGGCGCGGATTATATTCCATCCAAACCGTCTTTGGAAAACCACAAGCCGGACAAGGCTGATCTGCCTTATCTGCCGTTTCGATGTATCCGCAAACGCGGCAAATAATATACTGTATCTTCTTCTCTTGTTGCTTCTTCGTTTCCATACATCTCTCCTTCATCATCTAACACATCAATATGTCATAAATAGTTTTCGTTTACACATCTGTAAAAGTGTAATATACTCTCACCTTTACATATCAAAATTTTCCATATCTGCAAAATAATGATACGTTGTTTTCAGGCCACTTGTCAAATCTATTTTTGCTCTAAATCCAAGGTTATCATTGCTTTTTTTGATACTTAATCTTGAGTGTTTTATATCACCAGTTCGAGTCGGCTCATAGTTGACATCAATATCGGTTCCGATAATAGATTTCAATTCGTTAAGCAGTGTATTCAAAGAAGTGCCTACCTCGGTACTTACATTATACACTCCGCTGCATTCCGTATGCTGCAACGCCAACATATTTGCTTCCACTACATCGCCGACATAAATAAAATCACGGGTTTGCTCGCCGTCGCCATATACCGTAACACCTTGTCCTTTGGCTAAACGTTCACAGAATATACTGATAACACCGCCTTCACCGCCGTGCCCCTGACGAGGCCCGTACACGTTAGAATAACGGAAACAAATATAATCAAGACCAAAGGCTTCCTTATAGATACGCAGGTAACTTTCCGTCGTCAGCTTCGTCAAGCCGTAAAAGGAAGACGGTGCCCCCTGCATGGCTTCCGTTAACGGCAACGTATCTAAATCACCATACACGGCTGCGGAAGATGGCATAATCAATTTTTTAACATGAGCCGCCCGACACGCATTAAGGACATTAATCAATCCCATCAGATTGATATCACAATCCAATGCAGGCTTCTCCATGGATACAGGCACCATCGTTTGCGCCGCTTCATGAAATACGTAGTCCGGTTTAAATGCAAGCAATACCTCTGTTAATGCCGTATCGCGAATATCCATTTCACGGAAATCGGCCTTAGCATTGACAAACTCACGACTGCCGGTAAATAAATTGTCAATCACAAGAACCCGATGTCCTTCTTCAATCAAACGATCTGTCAAATGGGACCCGATAAAACCGGCCCCGCCGGTAACACAAATATTCATGGAGCATTCCTCCTACTTAATTAATATAGCCGTACATGGTCAGTGAAATTATAGATGCGTTATACTTGGGCACGCGAAAAAGCCGCATGTATACAGCCGATGATACAACCGATAATCGATGGCACCACCCATCCCATGCCAATATCGAAAAACGGCAATTGCCCGTATGCAGCCAGTATGCTTTGCACCGTTGCCGTGTGCGCTAGCGCTGCCGGCAATGTATTCAATGCATCACCGATAGCAGCCAATACGGCAAAGCCCGTAGTCCAAGCATATACAGCGCGACGATGATGGAACAACGGTGATAAAAAGGTTAATAAAATCAACGTGATCGTCAATGGATATAAGAGCATTAGAATAGGAATAGCCAACGTAATAATTTGTGTCAACCCTACATTGCCGATTAAAAAGGAGACTACGGTAAACACATATGCATACGGTTTATAACTCATACTTGCCGGAAATAAATCAGCGAAGGTTTCCGAACAAGCACTGATAAGACCGACCGCTGTTTTCAAACAGGCCAAGGTAACAATAACAGCCAGAAGAACAGCCCCTACGGATCCAAAATAATAATCCGCCGTTTGTGCCAAAGCAATCCCGCCATTTGCCGAAAGCGTCAGCGTCGTTACACTGGATGCCCCTACATACGCTAAGAAGCCATAGATAACTACCATTAAAATAACCGTAACAATCCCGGATTTTACAATACCTCCGGCAATGGCACTCGGTTCGGTCACGCCCAATTCGCGCATGGCACGTACTACGACAATACCAAATGCTAACGCTGCCAGTGCATCCATTGTGTTATAGCCTTCCGTAAATCCTTTGAAGAAAGCATGACTTACATAATCACCGCTAACGGGTGCTCCCGCAATACTTCCCATAGGTGCGAGCAAGGCCGTCACCAAAAGCACTGCCAAAAAGAGTAAAAATAAAGGGTTGAGCAATTTTCCGATATATACCATCAGCTTGCCCGGATTCATGGCAAAGAATAAAGCTACCACAAAAAATGCCAACGTAAAACCGGCCAAGGCCATCGTCTGATATGCTTCGCCGATATACGGTGCCAATCCGATTTGATAGGATACCGTAGCCGTACGCGGCAAAGCAAACGCAGGACCTATGGTTAGATATAATAACACCGTAAATAATTTCGCATAGGTCGGATGTATGCGCGAAGCCAAATCAAATAAGCCGTTGCTTCGAGAAATACCGATGGCTACCACACCTAAAAACGGTAACCCGATAGCCGTAATAAGAAAGCCTGCTGTCGCTAGCCATACAGAAGCACCGGCTTCCTGTCCCATATGAACAGGGAAAATCAAATTGCCGGCACCGAAGAACATGCCGAACAACATTGAGCCGATAAGTATCGACGAACTCAATGATAATTTTTGCTGCACTGGAATCACTCTCCTGTTAATTAGGTAATATATTGCACACAATTACCATAGTATCCCAAATAAAGACCATAGTCAAACATGTATATCAGCCTTCGATAATTTTCTTTTTTTCATCCTTCGACAAGCGGAAAAAACGATATACTGCTTCCGCCGCTTTATGATTCATGCCGTCTGCCGCCGCCAGTTCTTCCACCGTCGCCGCCTTGATGGCTTCCATAGTACCGAAATGCTTCCACAGTGCCTGTCGGCGCTTGGGGCCAATTCCCTCAATATGATCGAGAATGGATTCCAGATTGCGCTTGCCCCTCAGCTTGCGATGGTACGTAATGGCAAAACGATGGGCTTCATCGCGAATTTGCTGGAGCAATTGTAATTCCGGCGAATGATGTGACAAGATAATGCTTTCCGATTTGCCTTCCACAAACACTTCTTCAATGCGCTTGGCCAAGGAAATAACGGGTACATCGCTGACACCTACCTTGCGTATCAACGGAAGTGCCGCATTCAGCTGACCTTTGCCGCCGTCAATAATAATCAAATCCGGCAAGGGCCAATCCCGTTCATTACCGTAGCGGCGTTCCATAATTTCTGCCATGGATTTAAAATCATCCGGCTTTCCCTGCACGGTTTTCAATTTAAACCGGCGATATTCTTTTTTTGCCGGCCGTCCGCCTTCAAAGACAACCATGGAGGCTACCGTTTCACTTCCTTGGGTATGAGAAATATCAAAGCATTCCATGCGCTCCGGCAAACGCGGTAAATCCAACACCTCTGCCAATTTTTTCACCGCACCGCCGCTTTTATCCAAATTATATTGCCATTGACGACGGCGTTCGTTCAAAAAATTATGTGCATTTTCTTCCGCCATGCGAAGCAAATCTTTTTTATAACCCCGCTGCGGTACACTGACTTCCACCTGCTGTCCCTTCATGGCACTGAACCATTCGCTGAAAAGCGTACGGTCCTCCGTTTCCAGCGGCAATAACAATTCCTTTGGGATAAATGTAGACGCACCGTAATATTGCTTAATAAATTCCGTCATAATCGTCACCGGTTCATCGCCGTCATTTTGCACGAAATAGTTTTCCCGTCCCAACAAGCGACCGCTGCGAATAAAAAAGAGTTGCACACAGGCCAGTTGTCCTTCCGCAGCAATCCCCATTACATCAATATCGCCACGCTGCGTCACCATCCGTTGCTTTTCCTGTACCTTCTCGATGCTTTGCAGCTGATCGCGGTATAGCGCCGCCGTTTCAAAGTCTAAATCTTCCGCGGCAGCTTCCATTTTTTGCTGCAGCACATCCAATAAGGGAATACGCTTTCCTTCAAAAAGATGAACAATCTCATCAATGTACGTCGCATAGTGTTCTTTCTTCACATAGCCCATACAAGGAGCCTCGCAATATCCCATATGATATTGCAGACATGGCCGGTCCACCTTCATATTGCGGCATGTACGCAGGGGAAAATGTTGCCGCAACAGCTTAAGCGTACGATGTACTGCCGTTACATCCGTGAAGGGGCCGAAATACTTCGCCCCGTCCCGTTCCATGCGCCGTGTCATCAATACACGGGGAAACTCCTCTTGCACCGTAATTTTCACATACGGATATGTCTTGTCGTCGCGAAGCATAATATTATAGCGCGGATGATGTTCCTTAATAAGAGTAGCTTCCAAAATCAACGCTTCCATTTCCGTCTTGGTTTGTATAACCTCCACATCGACGGCGCGTCGCATCATAGCTTCCACCTTTGGGGCACGTCGGCTGTCATGGCGCACATAGGAACGCACGCGATTGCGCAAATTAATTGCTTTACCGACATAAATAATTCGCTTGTACTGATCGTGCCATAAATATACGCCCGGCGTAGTCGGTAAATGGCTGACTTTCTCCAGTAATTCTTCGCTAACCATCAATCTTTCCTTCCATATGTGCCTTAGTCTTGGCTAAAACAGGTGCCAAAAAACGCCCCGTATAGCTTTCCGGTACTCGGCATATCGCTTCCGGTGTACCCGTAGCCACAATGGTGCCACCTCGCGTTCCCCCTTCGGGACCGAGATCGATAATATGATCCGCCGTTTTTATCACATCGAGGTTATGCTCGATAACAACTACCGTATCGCCACCGTCTACCAGTTTCTGCAATACATCGAGGAGCTTACGAATATCTTCGGCATGAAGTCCCGTAGTCGGTTCGTCCAGAATATACAAGGTTTTCCCTGTACTGCGCCGCGCCAATTCCGTCGCCAGTTTAACTCGCTGCGCTTCGCCGCCGGACAAAGTCGTTGCCGGCTGTCCCAGGCGAATATAACCCAGGCCTACCTCTTGCAACGTTACCAACTTCCGGTGAATCTTAGGAATTGCCTTAAAGAACTCTACCGCATCATCTACGACCATATCCAACACATCGGCAATGGATTTTCCTTTGTATTTCACCTCTAAGGTTTCCCGATTGTAACGCGCCCCCTTGCAGACCTCGCAAGGTACGTACACATCCGGCAGGAAATGCATTTCGATCTTGATGATACCGTCGCCGCGACAAGATTCGCAGCGACCGCCGCGCACGTTAAAGCTGAAACGTCCTTGTTTATAGCCGCGCATCTTCGCTTCCGGTGTTTGACTGTACAACTCGCGAATCGCATCGAACACGCCGGTATAGGTAGCCGGGTTGGAACGCGGCGTACGCCCGATAGGACTTTGATCGATATTAATAATCTTATCTATATATTCGGTACCGCGAATTTCTTTGTGCGCTCCTACCTTATGATGGGAACGATACAGCGTATTGGCCAAGCCCTTATACAAAATCTCATTAATTAACGTGGATTTTCCCGAACCGCTGACGCCGGTTACTACCGTGAACACACCAATAGGGAATTTCACGTTAATACCTTTTAAATTATTTTCCTTGGCCCCGCGGATTTCCAAATACTGCTTGCCCGGCTTACGTCGCTGCTCCGGCAAAGCAATATATTTTTTACCACTTAAATATTGACCGGTTATAGATGCATCGTTAGCCATAACTTCCGCCACCGTGCCGGCCGCTACAACCTGTCCGCCGTTTTCACCGGCTGCCGGACCGATATCAACCAAATAATCGGAAGCCAGCATCGTATCTTCATCATGCTCTACCACTAATAGGGTATTGCCCAAATCACGCAAACCCTTTAACGTAGCAATCAAGCGATCATTATCGCGCTGGTGCAAGCCGATAGAAGGTTCGTCCAAAATATACAGGACCCCTACCAACCCGGATCCGATTTGCGTAGCTAAGCGAATGCGCTGCGCTTCACCGCCGGACAGCGTACCGGCACTGCGACTCATAGTTAAATAATCCAAGCCTACATCATTTAAAAATTGCAAACGGGCTTTGATTTCCTTTAGAATCTGCGCACCGATAAACTGTTCCCGTTCTGTCAGTACTACCTCATTGAAGTATGCTCCGGCCTCATTGATTGTCATCTGCGTCACTTCGTCAATATTTTTATCTCCTACCCGAATAGCCAAGGCTTCCGGTTTTAACCGCGCACCGTGACAGGTTTTACACGGCTTAATAGACATAAATTCTTCAAAACTTTCCCGCATGCTGTCCGTAGATGCTTCGCTATGGCGCCGTTTCACCATTGGTAAAATTCCTTCATATTCGGTATGGAAGGTTTTTATTTCCCCCCGCATATTTTCATATTCGAAACGTACCTTTTCCGTCGTGCCGTTCATAACCTTGTCCTGTAATTCTTTGGGAAGATCGTTCCAGCAATTATCCAGCGTGTAGCCATACTCCTTCAAAAGTCCTTCCAACTGACGCATAAACCACGCATTGGGATTCGAACTGAGAGGCAATACGGCACCGTCCGCAAAACTGGTATCGCCGTCCAACAGCACTCTGTCTTCATCGACCTCCATAGTGCTGCCCAACCCTGAGCAGGCCGGACAAGCTCCGAAGGGACTGTTAAAGGAAAACATGCGCGGTTCGATTTCCGGCAGCGATATTTGACAATCCGGGCAGGCAAAGTGTTGGCTATAGGTATGCTCCGGCCCATCTACCTCCTGTACGACCACAAGGCCTTCGCCCCATTGCGCCGCTGTTTCCATGGAATCCGTCAAACGCGACTCGATGCCTTCCTTCACTACCAGACGATCCACAACCAATTCAATGCTATGTTTTTTATTCTTCTCCAGGTTAATTTCTTCTTCCAAGGTATGAATCGTACCATCGATACGCACGCGCACAAAGCCTTCCTTGCGCAACCGTTCCAGCAGATTTTTATGTTCCCCTTTCTTGCCGCGCAATACAGGCGCAATGACGAGAATTTTCGTTCGTTCCGGCAAGCGCATCACATCGTCTACCATCTGCTCGATGGTTTGTTGCGTAATCGGTTTGCCGCAAGACGGGCAATAAGCTCTACCGATACGGGCAAACAGCAAGCGCAGGTAATCGTAAATCTCCGTCACCGTGCCCACCGTAGAACGGGGATTACGACTGGTAGTTTTTTGATCGATAGATATTGCCGGTGACAGTCCTTCGATATAATCCACATCGGGCTTATCCATTTGTCCCAAAAATTGTCGAGCATACGCCGAAAGCGATTCCACATAACGACGCTGCCCTTCCGCATATATGGTATCAAATGCCAATGATGACTTGCCGGAACCGCTCAATCCGGTAATGACAATAAACTTGTCTCGCGGCAAGCTGACATCAATATTTTTTAAATTATGTTGACGGGCTCCTTTTACTATAATTTGATCCTTCACGGCAACTCCTTTCACTTTTGTTGTTTCTGATCCTTGGCCGCACGCGGTTTACGCCGGCCTGCCTCATGCATATCAGACCAACGCTGACGCAATTCACCCAGTTCATCGCGCAATGCAGCGGCCTTTTCAAATTCTAACAGCTTAGCGGCTTCCTTCATTTCACGGGTTAACCGTTCAATCCGATTATATATATCCTCCGCAGTCATTTCTGCTGCTGCCGTCACACCTGTTTTATAAGAAGCTGTTGTTTCCGCCACTTGCGAAGACGTATCCGTGCTATCTTTACTGCGTCGTCCTCGCTTGCGACTTGTCGGCTGCTCTTCATCTTCCAGTTTCGTTAAATCAATAAGGTTCTTTACTTCTTTGCGAATCGACTTCGGCACAATACCATGCTCTTCATTATATGCTTGCTGTACCTTGCGGCGACGATTCGTTTCCGCTATGGCTCTATCCATAGATCCGGTTACGCGATCCGCATACATAATAACGCGCCCGTTTTCATTGCGCGCCGCACGACCTATCGTCTGAATCAGTGACGTATCGCTGCGCAAAAAGCCTTCCTTATCCGCATCAAGAATAGCCACCAAGGACACCTCCGGCATATCCAATCCTTCGCGAAGCAAGTTAATCCCCACCAGAACATCGAATACGCCGGCACGCAAATCGCGTATAATATCGGCCCGCTCGATAGTGGCAATATCGGAATGCAGGTATCGCACCCGCACGCCCATTTCCTTGAGATAATCCGTTAAATCCTCGGCCATTTTTTTCGTCAGCGTCGTTACCAGTACGCGCTCGTTCCGTTTTGTACGCTGATGAATTTCACCTAATAAATCATCCATCTGCCCCTTGATGGGACGAATTTCGATAACCGGATCCAACAAACCGGTAGGACGGATAATCTGTTCCGCAATATTGGTTTGCACTTCCATTTCGTAGGGTCCCGGCGTAGCCGACACGTAAACAATTTGATTAATGCGTTCTTCAAACTCCTCAAACTTCAAGGGGCGATTATCGAGAGCCGACGGCAAGCGAAATCCGTATTCAATCAGGTTTTCCTTGCGGGCTCGGTCCCCGTTATACATAGCACGCAGCTGGGGCAAGGTCACGTGAGACTCATCGATGAGAATCATAAAATCATCGGGGAAGTAGTCAATCAACGTAAACGGTGCTTCACCGGGCTTGCGATTCGATAGAAGACGGGAATAGTTTTCGATACCGGAGCAATACCCCATTTCCTGCATCATTTCAATATCGTATCGCGTGCGTTGCTCCAAGCGTTGCGCTTCCAACAAACGATCCTTCGCCTTCAGTTGTGCCAAACGTTCCTCCAATTCGGCTTCAATTCGTTGAATGGCCAGATTTAATTTATCCTTAGTCGTTACATAATGTGATGCCGGGTAGACAGCAATATGCTTGCGCTCCGCCACGACCTCACCGGTAAGTACATCAATTTCCGCCAGGCGATCGATTTCATCACCGAATAGTTCCACCCGTACCGCCCTTTCACTGTAAGCGGCCGGGAAAATTTCAATGGTATCCCCGTGAACGCGGAAAGTACCGCGGGTAAAATTCATATCGTTACGGCTGTATTGAATATCCACCAATTTTTTTAGAATGTCTTCGCGCGACTTTTCTTGCCCTAAGCGAAGAGACAATACCAAATCACTGTAATCCTCCGGATCGCCTAAGCCGTAAATACAGCTGACGGAAGCTACAATAATGACATCCCGTCGTTCGAAAAGGCTCATCGTCGCCGAGTGGCGCAATTTATCGATTTCATCGTTAATGGACGCATCTTTCTCAATATATGTGTCGGTAGAAGCAATATACGCTTCCGGTTGATAAAAATCGTAATAGGATACGAAATATTCTACGGCGTTATTCGGGAAAAAACTTTTAAATTCACTGGCCAACTGCGCCGCCAATGTTTTATTATGGGCAATAATCAACGTCGGCTTTTGCACCCGTTCGATAAGCTTAGCCATCGTATAGGTCTTGCCCGTACCGGTAGCCCCGAGGAGTACCTGTGCCCAATCGCCGTTTTCTATTCCCTTCGCCAAAGAATCAATCGCTGCCGGTTGATCCCCCATAGGCGCAAAGGGAGCCTCCACCTTAAACGGTGTAGGCTCGCCGCTGTAATTTCTGTGTATAGTAGGCGTCGCCATATTACTGCTCCTGTTCCGCCGGAACCTCCGTACGACTGGCCTGCAAGTGTTCTTGAATCATTGCGCGCTCTGCCGCGGTCAGTGTCGTCTTACCGGCTTCTGCCTGAATTGTCGTGTCTTGTCCTTCCAATACCTCAATAAGTAATGCTACCGAACGCTTGTCCAGTCCGCTTTCGTCAGCTACTTTAGCAGGTAGCTCCCATTCGCTGTCTTTAAAGGAAGCCAACCGCCCCTGCAGCTCGCGCCAATTTGCCAGTAACAGGCGTGTAATGGGGCGATATAATTCGCGCCCCATATACATAACAAGATCCGCAATGGTGGCAAAGGCTTCCTTCGGTGCGCCGTATTGGTTTACTTCGTTTTCACGTTCGCTATAAGCGATAATATCATCTCGTGTCATAGTACGTACATTCATTCTCTCTTTGTCCTTCTATTCGTCCTTACTAATTTTACAATCCCATACAACTCGTCTCGCGTACCTATGCCTTTTCTTTTATTTTATCTTACTCTATTTCTACGGCTGCTCTTCCGTCGTTTTGGCAAATAAGGCATTCGTGAAATCCTTGGCATTAAACGGACGCAAATCGTCCATGCCTTCGCCTACGCCGATCCACCGTACGGGAACCCCTAATTCCTCTTTGATGGAAATAACCACGCCGCCTTTGGCCGTACCGTCCAGCTTCGTAACAACAATGCCATTAACCGGCACGGCTTGGCCGAACAGTTTCGCCTGGCTTACTGCATTTTGTCCCGTTGTACCGTCCAGTACCAACAGCGTCTGATGCGGTGCGCCCGGTACCTGTTTGTCGGCTACGCGACCAATTTTTTTCAGCTCTTCCATCAAGTTTGTTTTGGTATGAAGACGACCGGCCGTATCAATGATGACTACATCCGCCTGTTTGGCTTTCGCCGAGGCCAAGGCATCGAATACAACCGCTGCCGGATCGGCGCCTTCTTTATGCTTTACAATGGGAACACCGGCCCGTTCCGCCCAAATCGTAAGCTGTTCGGACGCAGCTGCACGGAACGTATCGGCCGCTGCCAAAATAACCGATTTACCTTCTTCTTTGTAATAATGCGCCAGCTTGGCAATCGTCGTCGTTTTGCCTACACCGTTGACACCTACCACTAAAATAACCTCTGGATTGTGCAACGTCAGTTCTTCTTCCTGCGCACCCAGCATTTCGGCAATACGCGCTTCCATGAAAGGCATAACATCGCCGGTATTGTTAATGATTCCTTCCGTAACACCGCGACGAATTTCTTTCATCAAATACTCCGTAGTGCGCACCCCTAAATCACCGGTGAGCATAACGGCTTCCAAATCATCCAAGAAATCATCGTCAATCTGCGCATAACCGATAACAACGCGTTCTACGTTTTTTACAAATTGTTTACGGGTTTTTTCCAACCCTTTTTTTATTTTATTAAAAAAGCCTAAGGCCATTACATATCCTCCTTTACATCCTCTAAGGTTACCGTGAGCAATCGCGATACACCGCGTTCCACCATCGTTACCCCTTGCAATACATGAGCTGCCTCCATGGTTCGCTTACGATGAGATACCACAATGAATTGGGTATCCTCACCCAAGGTTTTAAGATACCGACCGAAGCGTTCTACATTTGCTTCGTCCAAGGCCGCATCCACTTCATCCAACACGCAAAACGGAGCCGGCCGGTAATCGAGAAACGAAAACAGTAGCGCAATAACCGTCAAAGCCCGTTCACCGCCGGACAATAAACTCAGCTGCTGACGCTTCTTTCCCGGTGGCTGAATATAAAAATCAATGCCCCCCGTCAAAATATGCTCCCGATCAGTCACTACAATCTGTGCCTGTCCACCGCCGAACAGCTGACTGAAAATACTTTGAAAGCGTTCGCCAACGATATCCAATACCTGCAACAGTTGATCGGTCATCGCCTTGTCGATTTCTTCGATTACTGTTTCCAGCTGTGCTTTTGCTTCGGTTAAATCATTTTGCTGCGCTTCGTAGAAGGCCAGCTTATTCCTTGCCTCTTCATACTCCTCGATAGCATTGGGATTAACGGCCCCCAACGCTTCGATGGCTGTGGATAAAGTAATATGTGCTGTCTTCCAATCGGCAACGGCACCATCCACGCGCAGTGCCTGCGCTTCCTCGCGGGTAAAGCCGAGAGCATCCAATTTTTCCAAGGCTTGCTCCTTCTGTACCTCATACTTTGCCAGCTGTTCGCGCATATCGCCTAAGCGACGCTGCACCTGGCGAAGACGATTTTCATTTACCCGTCGGCGCTCTCGTAATTCATTGACAGCTTGCTCACACTCTTTAATGCGTCCGTACATGGCATCCTTGCCCGACGCCATCGTCTGTATAATAGCGCGGCATTCCTTCAATGCTGTTTCCGCCTCGGACAGCGCTTGCGGTAACCGATGCTGCATTGCTTCGCTGGCTTCCTGCCAAGCCGTATACAACGGTTGACGACGCAATTCATAAGAAGCAATGGCACCCTTCTTTTCGTGAATCGTGCGACGTCGTTCGTCTTGTGCATTGTCTCCTTGCATAACGGCCAACTTCGCTTGACTCAACACTTCATACGCTTTTTGTTGGGCCTCCTGCAGTCGACTCAGCTCTTTCACGCGTTCCGCTTCGTCCTCCGCACTTTCCCCTTCGCTGTACAACGCTGTTCGCTGTTGCTCTGCATCCTGTAATGCCTGCGTAAGCTGAACTCTGCGCGTCTCCAATTCATGACGACGCGCCGTTTCATCATGATATACTCGTTCCTTGCGCTCCAACCGTTCCTTAGCTACCGTAAGTGTAGCCTCGCGACTCGCCTGCTGCAAATGTAAATCGCGATACCGCTCCGTCGCTACTTGCAAGGCTGTATCCGTTTCACTCAGTGCCGTTTCACAGGTTGCCATCTCTGCCTTGGCCGCTTCCAAGCGATGCTCCGTTACGGCGATGCGCTCGTCCAGTTGCTGTGCTTCTCGTTTGCGCGCCATAACGGTAGCCTTCCGCCGTTTTACGGCACCGCCCGTTAACGATCCGCCGGGTTGTAATTGTTCACCGCCAAGAGTAACTACGGACAACCGATGCTGGTATTTTTTCTGCAACCCTATAGCATGTTCTAATGTATCAACTACAATCACTCTGCCCAACAACTGTGCAAAAATTCCCTCATAGCGATTATCAAATTTGATACAATCAACAGCCAATCCTTGTACATGCGGTTCCTGCAGTGCCGGCGATGTAAGACGTCGCCCCTTCACCGCTTCCAACGGCAAAAATGTAACGCGTCCGCCTTGGGTTTCCTTCAAATACGCCACCGCTTGCGAGGCTACCTGCGACGTAGTGGTTACGACGTGATTGACACTGCCGCCGAGAGCAATTTCGATAGCCGTTGCATACGTGTCATCTACCGTAAATAATTCGGCTACGGCACCGGCCACCGCCTTACGCCACGGCAAGGTAGCTTTCAATACGTTTCGCGTACCTTCACTGTAGCCTTCGTACTGTTCGGCCCATTGTGATAACAGCTCCCGTCGCCCTTTATCCTGCTCCAAGCGTTGTCGATTCTGGCGCTGTTCCTTTTCCAAGCGGCGCATCGTTTGCTGGCATTCGCTCTGACGTTCCCGGCAACGGCGTCCGTCTGCTTCCGCCTCGGTTAGTTGTATCGTCAGCTGTTCATAGCCTTCGCGGATAGATGCGGTGTCACGACGCGCTTCTTCGATTTCCGTTTCCAAACGTTCCAAACTTTCCGTTAAGCGCCGATACTCGTCTTCCGCCGCCGTCACATCCGAACGATAGCTTTCCGCTTTCGCAATCAACGCCATTTCCTGTTCCCGTCGGGTCCGCTCCTTTTGTTGCGCCTCCATAAACGATGCTTGTCCGGCCGTCAAGGCTGCCGTAGCCGATGTATAATAGCTCTCCGCTTCCCGTTCTTTAGCACGCAGCAATACAAGCTCCGCTTCTTCGTCAGCCATCAGTTTCTCCAATAACTGCACCTGCTGCGAATCAGCTTCCCGAGAGGCATCCAATTCATCCAAGCGACTCTTTTTATCCGCCGCTTCCTTTTCCATGGTTCGCATTTGCTCGCACAACATGCGTACGTCTCCTTCGCATTCTGCCTCGCGGCGCTGTGCTTTGGCATAATCCTCTTCGCAGGTACGCAGCGCGGTACGCTGTTCCGTCAACGCCAGCTGTAACCGTTGCTCTTCCGCGCCGGTCGTCGCCTCCGTCGTTTGTAGCTCCACATCCTCTGCTTCCAACGCCAGCTTATCGTTTTCCTGTCGCGTAAATAAGCGATCCGCCGTGCGATACTCATGCAGAGTCAGCACGGCTTCATAGGTCCGTCGTTCTCGACTGAGGCGGTTATACTCGCGCGTAGCCTCGGCCTTCTCTGCCAAGCTTTCCGTTTGCTCCGATAGATTGGCCATTAAATCCGCCACGCGTTCCATATTGCGCGTCGTCGTTCCAATGCGCCGCAATGCCTCTTCTTTATTGAGCTTAAACCGAGCAATACCGGCTACCTCTTCAAAAATCAGACGTCGTTCCTCCGGTTTGCTGTTTAAAATGGCATCCACGCGATTCTGTCCGATAATGGCCATGGAATCCTTACCAAGCCCGGTATCCGCCAAAAGCAAATGAATATCCTTTAATCGACATGCTTGCTTATTAATAAAGAATTCGCTTTCCCCGGTACGATACAACCGTCTGGTTACGGCCACCTCCGCTCGCTCTACCGGTAATTGCCCGTCGCTGTTATCAAAGACTAAAGTCACCTCTGCCGTACTGAGCGGTTTACGCTTTTCCGTTCCCGCAAAGATGACATCTTCCGAACGCTGGCCACGCAAATTACGCACATTCGATTCGCCCAACACCCAACGCATGGCATCCGTAATGTTACTTTTACCACTGCCGTTAGGCCCTACTATGGCAGTCATGCCCGGTGAAAATTTCACTATAGTTTTGTCCGCAAAGGATTTAAATCCTCGTAGCTCCAAACGAAGAAGCTGCATGGCTACCACCTTTCCTACTGCTTGTACCTATGCACTATGTATTATCTTATCTATTATACCACATAGGCTATACCATCTATATACATTTGTACGGTTGTTGCTTCTGCCGTTCCCCATCGACGATGAATCGGGATCAAGCGTTGCCACGACCGACTACCCCATTCGCACCAGGACCATCGCACAGTATCATACAAGCTCTCCATCTGTTCGCGATTGCTGTTATGTAAACCGCGCACCTTTGAAGTAAATGCACGCGGATACACCACAACCACTGTATTCGGCTGTCCCCATTGTACTTGATGGCTTTGCAGAACTGCTTTCATTCGCATAAGATATTCATAATTGACAACCATTTCTCCCATCGCCGGTTCGTAAGGACCACCTACAAGACCGATGCCTTTATCAAAATCCTCTGTTGCCTGTAAACCGATGCGAATAGTGGGAATCCCTTTACTCTTCATATAGCTGTGTAAAAACGCACTGTAGGCGACTGCTTCTTCCGTAGTTAATGGTGTATATTCACCACGGCGCATCATATCTGCCAATTCCGTATCCTCCACCACTACTACCGGATAGATGCGAATAAAATCAGGTGCTAAGGCTGCCACCGCTACTGCCGTGGCTACCAAGGTATGCCAGTTTTCACCGGGCAGTCCCGGTAAGAGTTGAATACCTACGGTAAACCCTGCCTCGTTAAGAAGTGCCACCGCACGGATTACATCCTCTGTCGTATGGCCGCGCTTTGATGCATCCAGCATCGCTTGATTCATCGTCTGTACGCCTAGTTCAACGGTAGTGACGCCAAAGCGGCGAAGCCTGGCTATCACTGCTTTATCAATGGCATCCGGTCTTGTGGAGCAACGAATGGCTTGAATGGCACCGCGCTGCAATGCCTGCCAAGCCGGCGTAAGTAAACGTTCTTGACGCTCTGCCGGCAATGCTGTAAAGCTACCGCCGTAAAAAGCGACTTCCCAAAACGACTGTCTGTGGCAACTTGCCCCTGTCGTACAGTCCTCAATGGTGCGTGCCACATCTTCCGCCGTTGCCTGTACTTGTCCCGAAGCTATGCGATGTTGATTACAAAACACGCATTGCTGCGGACATCCGATATGAGGAATAAAAAAAGGAATCAATCCTTGCTTTGCCATCTCCCCTTCGTCACTCCTTCCTATCCTACGCACAACCGTATTCATCATCGGCTGTATTCAATCCCAATCATACTCTCTTTTACATTACTTTCTTTTACATTACTTTCTTTTACATTACTCTCTTTTACATCACTGTCTTTTACATCAACAAAAAAGGAGCGGTCTCCCACTCCTTTCCCTAATCAATGTGATGATGCCTGCTGCAGCTGCGCCAATGTTACCTGTGCAGCATGCTGCTCTGCTTCTTTTTTGCTCTTACCTGTACCGGACGCGTACCGATGCCCGTCAATGCGTACTTCCATACAAAATACCTTGTCGTGATCTGGGCCGGATTCGCCGATTAACGAATAGTGAATCTGGCGTTCGCCTTCCTGCTGTACAAATTCCTGTAATAGCGTTTTATAATCTTTACCTAAGGTACCCTTTCGAGCTTTTTCCAAATATCCTGCCAAATGACTCAACACAAACTGCGAGGCTGCCTCATAGGATACATCCACATACAGCGTTCCCACCAAGGCTTCAAAGGTATCCGCCAAAATCGACGGACGTTCGCTTCCGCCGGTGGCCGCTTCGCCGCGTCCTAATAATAAATATTTGCCAAAGCCCAGCTTCTTACTGCACGCTGCCAATGAAGTTTCACAGACAATCGCTGCTTTTGTTTTCGTCAGTTCACCCTCAGTCATTTGAGGATATGTTTTAAAAAGATACTCGCCGATAATCAAGTCCAATACAGCATCACCTAAAAATTCCAAGCGTTCATTATGCTGTACATGACGTGCCTTATTTTCATTTGCATAAGACGTATGCGTAAATGCCCTGTCCAGTAAGGCAATATCCGTCAAGGGTAAGCGCAAACGCGCCACAAGCTCCTGAAGCGAAGCCTCACGAGCCTGTAACGAGATTGTCTTATGGGTCCTGCGCCCTTTCAATTAGTCCTCATAGCGGCGTACTAACAATGTAGCATTGTGACCGCCGAAGCCGAAGGAATTGGAAAGTGCACAGTTAACCTTCAATTCACGAGCCCCTTCCGGAACATAATCAAGATCCAACTCCGGATCCGGATTCGTCAAGTTGATGGTCGGATGAATTTTACCTGTTTCGATAGCCATGGCCATAACAATCGCTTCGATAGCACCGGCGGCACCAAGCAAATGACCGGTCATCGATTTGGTAGAGTTAACGGCAATATCCTTAGCATGATCGCCGAACAATTCCTTAATAGCAAAGGTTTCGTTCTTATCATTCAAACCGGTAGACGTACCGTGCGCATTGATGTAGTTAATTTCGCTCGGATCAATACCGGCATCCTTAATAGCTAATTCCATACATTTACGTGCCTGTACACCACCCGGTGCCGGAGCCGTAATATGGTATGCATCACCATTGCTGCCGTAACCGATAACTTCTGCGTAGATATGAGCACCGCGAGCCTTGGCATGTTCTAGTTCTTCCAATACAACGATACCGGCTCCTTCACCCATAACAAAGCCATCGCGTTCGGCATCGAACGGACGAGATGCCAATTCCGGTTCATCATTGCGCGTAGACATAGCTTTCATAGAAGCAAAGCCGGCTACGGCTCCCGGAGATACAGCTGCTTCCGTACCGCCGGCAAACATAATATCGGCATCGCCGCGAGCAACGATACGGAATGCGTCACCGATAGCATTCGTACCGGATGCGCAAGCAGTTACATCCGTAATAGCCGGTCCGCGAAGACCGAGCTGGATAGAAACACGACCGGATACCATGTTGGCAATCATCATCGGCACTGCGAACGGACTTACGCGAGCAGGTCCCTTATTAAACAACGTTACATATACATCGTGGATGGAGTCGATCCCGCCGATACCGGTACCTACTACAGTACCGCAACGATCGCGATCTTCTTCATCAAGATCCAAATGGGAATCTTCCAATGCCATTACTGCTGCCGCAATAGCAAATTCAGCAGAACGGTCCATACGGCGTGCTTCCTTCTTTTCTACACCGTAATTGGTTATATCAAAATCCTTCACTTCACCGGCAATACGAGTGGCATATTCACTGGCATCAAAATGGGTAATCGGGCCAATACCGGATTTACCTGCCAAGAGTGCTTCATAAAATGCATCCTTACCGATGCCCACCGGAGTAACGGCGCCGAGACCGGTAATAACTACACGTTTTTCCAATTATTTCACCTCTTACATCTATCACTTACATTACTCTATTTCGGCAACCTGTTTCTTCAAACGGGCAAAAATCTCCTTAACCGGCAAGATTTCATCTACCTTGCGCATGTTATTGCCGGAAAATACCAATCCCGTCTCAACGTCACCTTGCTGTGCGCGGGAGAGCGCTTTTATAATACAGAACTTGTGTGAACAATGTTTCAAACAACGATCACATTCCGTCGGTGGTGGTACCGTACCGTCCAATACCGTTTCCGCAAACTTGTTGCGAATGGCCTGTCCCGGCAATCCTACCGGACTTTGAATCAATACGATATCTTCCGGATCCGTAGCGCGTACATACATCTTCTTCAATTCATCCGAAGCATTGCATTCCACGCTGGCTGCAAATCGGCTTCCCATCTGTACACCGTTGGCACCGAGTCGTAACATGTCCACGATGTCCTTACCGTCAAGTACACCGCCGGCACCGATAACCGGAATCTTCTTCACTGCTGCTACAACTTCCGGTACAATCTCACGCGAAGAGCGGTTTGTACCTAAATGTCCGCCGGCTTCACTGCCTTCCACGATAACCGCAGATGCGCCCAGCCCTTCGGAGATACGAGCCAACTTAGCAGACGATACAATCGGAACGATAGGCGTTCCGGACTCTCTGCCCATGCCGAACATATCACGCGAAAAACCTGCGCCGGCTACCACAAGGTCAATTCCTTCTTCTATAGCGGTACGAACCAAACCCGCAAACTGGGTGGCCGCCACCATTGCATTTATACCAATAATCCCCGTAGGTGATAATTTTCGTGCTAATCTAATTTCGTAACGTAATTCGTCAAATGGCATACCCGAGGCCGCAATAAGACCGATGCCACCTTCATTTGCTACAGCCGCTGCGAGACGAGCCGTAGATAATCTGATCGCCATACCGCCTTGAATAATGGGCACCTTAGCCACCAAATTGCCAATGCGAAGTTCAGGGAGCTTCACTATTAATTCCTCCTGTTGGGTGCATACCGACAGGAGGGTGGCCATACCACCCTCCATCGGTGCACAGTCTTACGCTTCTTTGATAGAATCGATATATTCTACCGTATCTTTTACTGTTTTAATTTTTTCAGCTACATCATCAGGGATTTCTACGTTGAATTCTTCTTCGAAAGCCATGATCAATTCAACGATATCCAAGGAATCAGCGCCTAAGTCATCGATGAAAGTAGAATCAATGGTAACTTCAGACTCGTCAACGCCTAACTGTTCCACAACGATCGCCTTTACTTTATCAAACGTGGTCATTGGGATTCACCTCCTTTCACATTGTTCTATCTATATATTGGCTTACATTACCATGCCGCCGTCTACATTCAGCACTTGGCCCGTAATATAAGACGCATACTCAGATGCCAGGAAGACAGCTACCGATGCTACTTCCTTCGGTTCAGCCATCCGATGTAACGGAATAGCCGCCAGCGTAGCTTCCTTCACCTTTTCCGGAAGCACGTCGGTCATATCTGTATGAATAAAGCCCGGTGCAATAGCATTTACCAAAATACCGCGACTGGCCAATTCCTTAGCACAGGTCTTGGTAAAGCCGATAACGCCGGCCTTGGAGGCACTGTAATTCGCTTGTCCCGCATTACCCGTAACACCGACTACAGAGCTCATATTTATAATGCGACCGCTACGCTGTTTCATCATCAGCTTGGACACCGCCTTGGTTACCAGGTACACCCCTTTAAGATTGATGTTAATTACATCATCCCAGTCGCTGTCCTTCATACGCATCAACAATGTATCGCGCGTAATGCCTGCATTATTTACCAAAATATCAATGTGACCAAATTCAGCCTGTACAGCTTCTACCATTGCTGCCACTTCATCCGCATCGGCTACATTGGCCTTTACCATAATAGCCTTACGGCCCAATGCTTTTACCTGATCCACCGTAGCCTGTGCAGCTGCTTCGCTACCGCTGTAGTTTACGGCAATATCCGCACCGGCCCGTGCCATTTCCAACGCTACGGCCTGACCGATACCGCGAGACGCACCGGTAATCAATGCTACTTTACCTGCCAAATGCATTTTATATCCCTCCTTGCAAAAATTCAAGTGTTTTAGCCAAGGATGCTACATCCTCTACATTTGCCAGCTTCATTTCTTTGTTAATTTTCTTCGTAAAGCCGGTCAACACCTTGCCCGGTCCTACTTCGACAAATGCTTCCACGCCACTCTTCACCATCGTATCCACGCAGTCTTCCCAAAGTACCGGATGCGCTGCCTGTACGACTAAGAGCTTTTTAATTTCTTCGCCGGATGTTACCATCTGGCCGGTAACGTTAGCTACCACCGGGATAGTTGCATCATGGATGGCGATTTTATTCAATTCTTCTTCAAGACGAGCTGCTGCCGGTTCCATCAAGCGACTGTGGAAAGGAGCGCTTACCGGAAGCATAACGGCACGTTTCGCACCGGCTTCCTTCATGCGTTTGGATGCTTCTTCTACGGCAGCGGTTTCACCGGCGATAACAATCTGTCCCGGGCAGTTAAAGTTAACCGCCTGTACGGAACCGACTTCACCGTCAACGGCTTCGCAAATGTCTACTACCGTTTCGCGAGGTAAGGCCAAAATAGCTGCCATAGCCCCTTTTCCGAGCGGTACCGCATCCTGCATATATTCGCCACGTTTATGAACAACATATACCGCATCCTTGAAATCAAGTACGCCGGCCGCAACCAACGCACTGTATTCTCCGAGGCTGTGTCCACCCACTACATCCGGTGTAAAGCCTTTTTCCTTTAAGACTTCATAACATGCTACACTGGCTGTAAGAATCGCCGGTTGCGTATTGGCCGTCTTCACCAATTCCGTGTCCGGACCGTCGAAGCAAAGCTGGGAAATAGAATACCCCAAGGCTTCGTCTGCTTCGGCAAAACGCTGACGCACGATTTCATATTCCTTATACAGGTCCAGAAGCATACCTACCTTCTGCGAACCTTGGCCGGGAAATACAAATGCTGTTTTCATCGGTACCCTCCTATGTTACTTGACAACCGTCTGCAAACCGCCAATAACGGATTCTGCTTCGGTAACAATATCCTTAATAATCGTAGCGCACGGCTTGATATCGGTAAGCATACCGGAAATCTGACCGATCATTACGCTGCCGTGTTTCACTTCACCTTCGATAGCTGCACGACGAAGCGTACCGGCACCGAGGTTTTCCAATTCTTCCTTAGGCGCACCGCTGAATTCCAGTTCCTGGTACTGGTGAGACAAAAGGTTTTCCAAAATGCGAACCGGATGTCCTGTAGTCAAACCGGTCATAACCGTAGAGCGATCCTTTGCCTTTAATACGGCTTCCTTGTAATTCGGATGTGCAATACATTCTTCGGATACAACAAAGCGACTGCCCATCTGTACTGCCTGCGCACCCAAAGCAAAGGCAGCTGCCATGCCGCGACCGTCGGCAATACCGCCGGCTGCGATAACAGGAACATTTACGGCATCAACAATCTGCGGGATTAAGCACATCGTAGTAATTTCGCCTACGTGTCCGCCGGATTCGGTACCTTCCGCAATGACTGCATCAATACCGCCGCGGAGCAAGCGCTTCGCCAACAATACGGAAGCCACTACCGGAATTACCTTGGTACCAATTTCCTTCAAACGAGGAATGTAGGTACTCGGATTACCGGCACCCGTGGTGATTACAGGTACGCGTTCTTCCAAAACCACTTCCATAACTTCTTTTACAAACGGCGACATCAACATGATGTTACAGCCGAAAGGTTTACTCGTACGTTCCTTCAACTTATGAATTTCGTTGCGGAATACATCCGGTGGCATGTGACCTGCACCAATGATGCCAAGACCACCTGCTTCAGACACAGCGGCTGCCAATTCGGCAGTTCCGAGCCATGCCATACCGCCTTGCAGTATAGGATACTCAATACCTAACAAATCGCAAATATCAGTCCTTATCATGATTTTCCTCCTTAGCACCATTTCATTACTAAGCCGGCCCATGTCAATCCGGCCCCGAATCCGGCAAATGCTACATTATCGCCTTTTTTCACAAAACCGGAGCGTACTGCCTCATCCAGTGCAATCCCTACAGATGCCGCCGACGTATTACCGTACTTCGGTAAATTAACAAATACCTTATCCTCGGATAATTTCAAACGATGCGCTGCGGAATCGATAATGCGCAGGTTCGCTTGATGAGGAATAAAGCAATCCAATTCTTCTAATTCCATATTAGCACGTTCCAGTGCATTTAGCACAGTCCGTCCCATAGTTTTTACTGCAAATTTATAAACTTCCGAACCGTTCATATGAATATAGGTCAAGCCTTCTTCTATGCGCTGATCGTTTGGCACCATCGCCGTACCGCTGGACGGAATACTCAAGGACATTCCGCCGGTACCGTCAGCCCCCATATCCATACCGCGCATGCCGTACCCTTCTTCAACGGTAGAAACTACGGCCGCACCGGCTCCGTCACCGAAGAGAATACATGTGCCGCGATCCTTCCAGTTCAACACGCGGGACAATACTTCTACCCCGATAACCAACACGTTTTTAAACATATTCATATTTACATAGCTACCGGCTGTAATCAAACCGTATACAAAACCGGAACAAGCAGCCCCTAAATCAAAAGCCGCCGCCTTGGTGGCACCCAGATTGGCCTGTACGATACAAGCCGTAGACGGAATGGCCATATCACCGGTTAACGTAGCCACGATGATACAGTCGATGTCCTCTGCCGTAAGTCCGGCCGCGTCCAATGCTTTCTTAGCTGCTTCCGTAGCCATGTCCGAAGCATTCATACCTTCCGGCGCAACACGACGTTCCTCGATGCCGGTCCGTTCTCTAATCCATTGATCGCTGGTGTCCACCATTTTTTCCAAATCATGGTTTGTCACCACATTATCCGGTAAAAAGCTGCCTGTACCGATAATACCGACCGGCTTAGTCCACATCGTCATAGGTAATTGCTCCTTCTTCTTCTATACTATGCTGAATATTCTCAATGATTTTGCGTTCCACCAATTCGCCGGCAATCTTAATGGCCGTCAAAATTTCCTTTGACCGCGAACTGCCGTGACAAATCATGAAAACACCGTTAACACCCAGTAATGGCGCCCCGCCGTTTTCTGTATGATCCAGCCGTTTCTTCAATTTCTTAAACACCGGATATACCAATAACGCACCAAGCTTTGCGAATAATCCGCTTTCTTTAATACCTTCTTTTAATAATTGCGTTACAACGCCTACAAGACCTTCCGCAAATTTAAGCACCACGTTTCCTACAAAACCGTCGCAGACAACAACGTCCACGGTGCCTTTTGGAATATCGCGGCCTTCCACATTGCCTTTGAAGGGAATCGTCTTAAGCTGCTCCAATAGTTTGTACGTCGCTAATACAACGTCATTGCCCTTCGTCGATTCTTCACCGATATTCAAAAGTCCCACCGTCGGGTTTTCCTTACCAAACATAAGTCTGGCGTAGTTATACCCCATGATGGCCCCCTGCACCAAGTGCTTTGGCTTACTGTTAGAGTTGGCGCCGGAATCGAGCATAACCGTTACACCTTCCGGTGTAGGAATCGGCGTTGCAATCGTCGGTCTGTCAATGCCTTTGATACGACCGAGACCAAACAACGCAGCCGCCACAGCCGCCCCCGTACTGCCCGGAGCGATAACGGCCTGACATTGTTTTTCCCGTACCAACCGTGTAGCGACTACGATGGAAGCATCTTTCTTCTTGCGTAAGGCAATACCCGGATGCTCGTTCATCTCGATGACTTCACTGGCATGGTGAATAGAGATACGCGGATTATCCGCTTCACCGTGTTCGCTTAACACCTTATGAATCTGTGCTTCATCGCCGACAAGGACGATCTCCATGTGAGGAAATGCCTTGACTGCCTCGATGGAGCCCTTGACAATTTCCAGCGGCGCAAAATCACCGCCCATAGCGTCTACTGCAATTTTCATCCGTATTACATCCTATTCTTTACGGGCTCCATGATAAACTTGGCCCGAAACACTTCTCTAACCTTATCCTTAATCGTCACCCAAATGAATGCTTTGTCACCGCGACGACGAACAACCTCTGCCTTAGCGACTAAATTACATTCCGCCGCAACAGGATTTTTATATTTTATATTGCCTACGCCGGCAATGGCGGCGGGAATACCGATTACCGCTTTTGCCAACGAATCGGCCTGGGCATATAAGAAGTGTGGTTCCACATACCCTGTGGCATCCAGCATATCCGCCGTAGTGTGCAACATACTAAGGCCTTGTTTGCCCGCTGTTAAATCGAGCAACTCGCCTACCACTTCTACCCGTTCGTTCTCTATTGTATCATGACTATGCTCTTCTGCCATAGCCTTAATGCGTTCTCGCAATTCGGGAATCCCCAATTCCAATCGATCCAGACGAATCGTTGGCACGCTTACCTGAAAAAAGGCAGCCAACTCTTCATCAGTAACAAAGGGCGTATTATTCAGTTTTTCCCGCAACTGCTGCTGGCGCTCTTGTTTTTTTATCCGACTCATGAGACCACCTTTTATGACCAAGTAATAATAGTTCATTCCAATTATATGCGACTATGTCCATTTATGCAAGCACAAATTTAACCTATGTGCATCCTGCCAAACAGTTATTGCGCAAAATGTATCCCCAGCTACTGAAAATATGTTTCAATTTCACTATAATGACAATCACAACAGCACACTGTTTGCGCAGCGTGCGCCACGTGAATTGTACTACATAATCCCTACGCTAAGGAGGTTTTATAATGAATAACGAATTACAAAAGAATTTTAAATTTACCGACACCGATCGCTTAACTACATTAATTACTATTAAAGATAAATACTTATCCGGCGAATACACTATGGAGGAAGCGCGTGCCCAGTTAAAAGAAAAAATCGGCACCTGTACACCGGATGAATTCGCGTACGGCGAACAACAATTAAAGGGAACCTACACGGACGAAGAAATTACCCATCGCATGGATGACCTGCTTGCCCTCTTTGACGGCATTCTCGTACGCGCCAACAATGAATTCCCCAAAAATCACCCGCTTTGGGTATACAAACAGGAAATCAATGCCGCCGAAGACTTGGCCCGCGAAGCGGAAGCACTGTTGCAGGCACCGCACTTCATCAAAAATCCGTGGCTCGGTCTCTTCGATCGCTTCCGTCAATGGCCTACCCACCTATCGCGTAAACAGAATCAGCTGTATCCCATGTTGGAACGCTATGGCTTTGATCGCCCCACCAAAATTATGTGGACCTTCGACGATACTGTACGCGAATCCATCAGCCGCGCCTACACGTTGCTGACCACAGACACTACGGATGAATTTATAGCCGCCATGCCGAAACTGATTGACGACTTCCGCGATTTGCTGGGCAAAGAACAAGAAGTCCTTCTGCCTACTGCCTTTAAGCTTCTCAGCGAAGAAGACTTTGCCGTAATGAGCCGCGGCGATCATGAAATCGGCTTTGCCCTCATCCCTACACCGCCCTTCTACGGCACGGTACCGGCGGATACTGTAACAACCGCCAACACCGAAACAAAAGCACCGGCGGGCTTTATGGATGAACTGGCTGCCCTTCTCGGCAAATACAATATCGGCACCACGAGCAAGGAAGAAGAGCTGGATGTAGCCACGGGCAAGCTTTCCTTGGAACGCATTAACCTTCTCTTCAAGCACATGCCTGTAGACCTTTCCTACGTTGATGAAAACGAACTGGTCAAATTCTACAGCGACACGAAGCATCGCATTTTCCCGCGCAGTGCCAATGTCATCGGCCGCGAAGTAAAGAACTGTCACCCTGCCAAGAGCGTTCACCTCGTGGAAGAAATTATCGAAAAATTCCGCAGCGGCGAACAGGACAAGGCCGAGTTCTGGATTAACAAACCGGATCTCTTTATTTATATCATCTATACCGCCGTTCGCGATGAACAAGGAAACTTCAAAGGCGTATTGGAAATGATGCAGGACTGCACGCGCATTCGCTCCCTCGAAGGCTCCCGTACCTTGCTTACCTGGGACGATGAAGTTCACGGCGATACTGCCTACGCCGATACCGCCGATAATGCTACCGACGAAACCGACAAAGCAGATACCGGCAAAACTGATACCGCCGAAGTGACGCGCACCGTGAAAGGCATTACGTTAACCGGCGATACCAAACTGTTTGACCTCTTCGATAAAGTCGACGGTTTGAAAAAACACATGCCTTCCATTCATCCCATGTTTACCATGCTCGCTACGCCGATGGCGAAAATGATGGCCGGCAAAGCCACTTTAGAAAAAGTATCCCACCGCAGTGGCATTCCTCTGTCGGAATTGATTCAGAAAATCGGCGATTATATCGAAACAAAATAAAACTAAGCATTTATCAGTTACGCCCTGTAATATAACGAAATACACTGCCTACTACGGATGCCAGAATAATTCCCACCAAGCCGCCGGCACTGTCCAACACCACATCCTGCCACATCGGTGCCCGGCCGGGGCTAAAGAATTGAAAATACTCATCGGTAGCAGCAACGACTATGCAAAGAAGCAAAGTGCCTATCCACCGTCCGTATCGACGCCACCCGATAACCAAAAACGCTATATAAGCGGTAATCCCTAAACACATAAACTCAAAGGCATGCGCCATTTTGCGCAGCACATGGTTTGTATAGGCTACCGACCAGTGAAATCCTAAATCGTTAAAGATCCATCGTACCTTACGGGTAATCAATAAGCTCAGTCCATCCGACACATCGGCCGATTGCCACGAATTATGCCAAATAGCCACGATAACCGCAGCCACTACGGCAAGGACTATCCATTTTTTCATCTATCGACGCTCCTTCCTTTTACTCAATACGCTTAGAGTACCAAAGGTACTTACATATGTAAAGGAAGTATTCCCTTACCGTGTTACCAAACTTTATGATATAATAATGTAGATTTTACTATTTACTGTATATTTACGTGTTAAAACTATTAGGAAGAGTGATGATATGAAACGTCATGTATTGTATGCGGCTGTCCTCGGTAGTCTCCTACTCCCTGCCGTAGCCGGTGCATCTACTACAACACCGGATGTTGCGGTAGACACTGTATACTACAACTACATTGAAAAACTAAGCGGTATGGGGTATATCAAGTCCATGCCGAACGGTGCCAAACCGTACAGCCGTCAGCAAATGGCGCAATGGGTAAAAGAAGCGGAAGCCAAAGCTGCCACTAAACCGATGCCGGCCTATTTGCAAAGCCAATTCAATGCATTAAAAGACTATTTAGCACCTGAACTGGCTGTATTGAACGGCGAAGAATTAAACAACCCCTTACATGTAACCTCCGCTACCCTCGGCTATGCCTATAACCACAGCGATCAGATGAACTATCGATATGTGCACAACAAAAAAGACGGCAATGTGCGCAGCAACGTGATTAACGGTCACTACCAGCCGTTCGGGACCGGCAATAACGGCTATGACAACGGCCGCGGTTCCAACTATTTGGCCACCTTCCGCGTAGAAGGCAACCTGACGAAGGACATCGCCGTGTCCGCACAACCGCGCTGGAGCTACGACAAGGACAACAGCGGTAAGCTAAGCCTGGAAGAAGGTTATATCAAAAGCGGTATCGGTGCTTGGGATCTCCTCTTCGGTAAAGAAGCCATGATTTGGGGGCAAGGTGCATCCGGTAATCTTTTGTTAGGCAATTCTATGAAACCGTTGACTACCTTCCGCGTACAAACTAAGAAACCGCAGAAAATCGGTGGCTTCTTCCGCTTCTTAGGCGAAGTTGACGTACATGCTTTCTACGGCGAACTGGAAGGCAATCGCCGCGATGTAGCAGCACAGCTGGGTGGCAAAAAAGAATTTGATCATCCGGGCCTGTTGGGATTACGCGTTGACGTAACGCCTACCAACTACTTCACCATCGGTGCTTCTCGTATTTCCATGATCGGTGGCGACGGCAATGCGTTGAACCATTCCGACTGGAGCGACTGGTTCACCGGTACTAACGCGTACTTTGATGATAAATGGAATGACATCGCCGGCTTTGACTTCCGCTTACGTCTGCCGGGCGTACAATTCTACGGCGAACTGTACGGTGAAGACCAGGCCGGTTACTTGCCGAGTCAGGTAGGCTATCGCTTCGGTACATACCTGCCTAACCTCGCCGACAACGGCGCATGGGATATGACATTGGAAATCGCCGATACCGGTCGCAACTGGTATCGTCACGGTACCTTCCAAAACGGTTGGACCTACAGCGGTCACATTCTCGGTGACCCCATGGGACGCGAAGCCCGCTCCTACTATGCACGGGTAAATCATTACCTGCCGAATGAAACCACCCTTGGTCTTTACGCCAAACGTACCGAAATGGAACGGGACATCGCCAACCATCCTATCGTTAACGAAGTAGCCTTGACCGGTCAATACAAACTTCGCAGCGACGTATACCTCCGCGGTACCTTGGGATATGCTCAGGTAAAACATGCGGAAGGAACAAACACCTCCGACAATTCCGTGTTTGCCGGCACCACCGTTGAATGGATGTTCTAAGGGTATTCCTGCATAAACAACATTTATATTTATAACTATATGATAAAACCTATATAGTAAAATCCATATAGTAAAAGGTCTGTAGCTATATAGTAAAAGGTCTGTAACACAATGGGATGCGTTTCTCATTGCGTTACAGACCTTTTTATATACACTACATTTCTATTACATTTAAATTATTCATACTAGTTTGCAATCATCGACATATATAAATAATTTACTTATTCTATCAATAATAGCGTGTTTCTATCTCGGCCTTTGGAATCGTCGCTCCATCACTGACCATACCAAACCAATTCGCCGTATTATCCCAGAACAACCTGACTGTTACTGGATCCTCATCAGTCCACGTCATATATGTCGGCAAATTAAAATCTACATGTACCTTCGTGAGACGAATATATAAATCTCCATCCACAACTCCTATATAATTTCTTGAGCTTTTGTGTAGAGGGCGATTCCACCCCATATTCCTCATACTTTGCTCAGACACATAAACAACATATGTTCCTTTATATTCCCCTACAATCCAAAAACCGTATCCAATAACCTTATTACCTTCTCTTGAAGTTACGACCCAAAAGCGTTTACCACTGGTAGTATCTCTTAATTCCTTAATATAAAAATCTATAGGTGCCATATTCATTCCCTCCGGATAGGGCAAACGTAGTACCGGCACATCTTTCCGACTGCTTATCAACTGAATAGATGAGTAGTAAGCATTCCCTTTTACCTTAAATGTAATCGTATCATTCATCTCTCCTTTTACTGTATATGTGCGCTCATGAAAACCAATATGATGCCAATCTTTAGCTAATGAAAAATTTCCGGCTAGAACACTGCTTCCAACACACCCTATTATCACTAACAGTAAGGCAATCCATCGTCGTATAATCATCATTTTCCTTCCCCCTACTTTCAATCACTACGTCCTATTCTTATATTGTTACTGTAATATCATTATACCACTTCATAATCTGCCCGTTCCTATTCCTGCGGACGTCCTTTCAATCCCACATCCTCGGGAACCAAGGTAACCGAACCGTCTTATACTTAGACTTGAAATGCATCCGGAACCCAAGTTCCTTTAATACCGGCTACCGCTTCCTGTGCAGTAATGACCGCATCATCATGGTCAATATCAATCAGACGGTATCTATCATGCCCCATATTCATTTCCTTCATGTAGGAAAGCTGGCGCAATCCGTGACGGGATTCCATCCGTTCTACCAATGCATGCTTGCTTTCTTCCGGTAGCGCATACACCAAATCAACGGAGGCCTGATCCACGGCCAACAAATCTACCGAGGCGACCATACCGATATCCGGGGTCACCACCGGTTCCGCCGCCGTCCCTTCGCAGTCGCAGGATACACTCATATTCCGCAATACGTTAAGGTAAGCAACATGGTGACCGAAATGGGTAATCGTAGCCAGTGTAGATTCCGTAATGCGCTCCATCAACTCTTCCTTGGCAATATCCCACATATCCGATTGATTCGGCGTGGTATGAATCATCTTCTTTCCTATACGGCCGTCGGCGCAACCGATGCCGATATTTTTATTCGACCCGCCAAAACCGCCTTGCACATGACCTTTGAAATGCGTCAACGCTAACAATGAATCGTATGTCAGCAAATGGGTTCCTACGCTCATCGCATCAAACCACTTGCCCTTCGGCACAGGCAGCTTCGTCGTTCCTTCCTCATCCATAATGTCTACCGGCGCAAAGTCCCAACCGTTGACCTCCAATGTATTCCGGTGCTGCTCCGTCGTATACCGTTCCCCTTCATAATAGGTATTGGTTTCCACGATAGACTGCCCTTGCAAACGCTTGACTATCAACTCTTTTACCCAAGGACGAGGAATAATATTCGGACCGTGAGGCTCTCCGGTATGCAGCTTAATCGCAATCTTACCGCTTAACACATCCTTGATGCGATCGTACAAGCGTACCAGTCCGGCCGGTGAAAGATCCCGCGTAAAATATACTACTGCTTCCTCGCCGGTGCGCGCTTCATACGGAACATATACATTGCCATCCTTGCCGGGTACTTTCTTTGTTGTTGCCATGAAAATTCCTCCCATCTACTATTGCTTCCTAACTTGTTTCACACACCTAGCATACGTTGTATGCCTAGTCGTCATTCCTACTTCTATGGTTTTATCATACTACCTATAGTCGACTCTAGGTCAAGAGGGAAAGTAAGCATATATAGTTTGGGAGGTCTACTACAAATATATGCGGCGCATACCATCTCTATTCATTAGCTAAGTTCTCCATGTATTCACCAACTTCTCTATTGTCATCAATGTTTATTTTTGGTAACATAAACATATAAAAATTCTGTAAAAATCTTTTTTGTTTATATTTTTTTACAATTTATCTCTTCATATGTTACTCAAAGTAACATATGTATATATTTCTAAAGGATGTGCCCTATGAAAACATTATCCCTAGCTAAATTAGCAGACACGCTTATTATCAGTCGTAAAGCAAAAAACTTAACCCAGCAGCAAGTCTCCGATCGCACCGGCATCAATCGTATCATGATCGGTCGTATCGAACACCAAGAATACACCCCTTCCATTGAACAATTACAAAAGTTAGCCGCCACGCTAGACTTTGATATTACCGATGTATTCGTGGAAGAAGCAGCCTCTGCCGCTACCGCCATCAACATCCCTACACTCAAAGAGGGCGGCTACTCCATTGCCGTAGCCGGTACCGGTTACGTCGGTTTATCTCTGGCTACGTTGTTAGCCCAGCACAACAAAGTCACTGCCGTAGACATCATTCCGGAAAAGGTAGACCTCATTAATCAACGTAAATCGCCGATTCAAGACGACTACATCGAAGCCTACCTCTCCGAAAAAGAATTAAACCTTACGGCCACCTTGGACGGAGAAGCAGCCTACCGCGATGCAGACTTTGTTATTATCGCTGCCCCGACTAACTACGATACCAAGAAAAATTTCTTCGATTGCTCTGCCGTGGAAGCCGTTATCGAATTGGTATTAAAAGTAAATCCAACGGCGATGATGATTATTAAATCGACAATCCCCGTAGGCTACACGAAACATGTGCGCGAAAAATACAATACGGAAAATATTATCTTCAGCCCCGAATTCTTGCGTGAATCGAAAGCCCTTTACGATAACCTGTACCCGTCCCGCATCATCGTTTCCTGCGATGAAACATCGGCACATAAAGCGCGCGTATTTGCCGCGTTGCTCCAACAAGGCGCCATCAAGGAAAACATCCCCACCCTCTTCATGGGCTTTACCGAAGCGGAAGCTGTCAAACTATTTGCCAACACTTACTTGGCCCTGCGCGTATCCTACTTCAACGAACTGGATACGTATGCGGAAATGAAAGGCTTGAGCACACAAAACATTATCGACGGCGTTTGCCTTGATCCTCGCATCGGTGCCCACTACAACAATCCATCCTTTGGGTATGGCGGCTATTGCTTGCCGAAAGATACAAAACAACTATTGGCCAACTACGACAACGTACCGCAAAATATGATGTCTGCCATTGTTGAATCCAATCGTACACGGAAGGACTTTATTGCCGATCGTATTTTAGAAATTGCCGGTACCTATGAAGCTAACAGTGCTTGGGACCCGGCTATGGAAGAAGCTAACCATAAAATTATCGGCGTATATCGTCTGACTATGAAATCCAATTCGGATAATTTCCGTCAATCCTCTATCCAAGGCGTTATGAAGCGCATCAAAGCCAAAGGAGCTACCGTAATTATTTATGAACCGACTCTCAAGGACGGTGAAACCTTCTTCGGCAGTAAAGTAGTAAATGACTTGGCTACCTTCAAAGCACAAAGCCAAGCCATTGTCGCCAACCGCTACGATGCTTGCTTAGACGATGTAAAAGATAAAGTATATACTCGCGATATTTTCAAACGCGATTAACCCTGAGAACATCAAAGTCAATCCCCTAATCGGGATGCACAAAAAAAGGGATACACCTTCCCCAATGAATATCTCTCAAAAAATCTATGAGTAGTACCTAAGAAAGGAGTCTCATCTCATGGTAACCTCTACCTCGACATCCTCTGCACCGGCCAAGACCGCCATTTCTCTTACCGGAAAAACCGTACTCGTTACAGGCTCTGCCGGATTCATCGGCAGTAACCTCGTCTTGGAATTACTTCGCACACAGTCGCCCATTACAATTATCGGATTTGATAATATGAGCGACTACTACGATGTGTCCATCAAAGAATGGCGGCTTCAACACATCGACGCCTGCGCCGCCGAACATCCGGACTCCACCTATCATTTTATTAAAGGAAACTTAGCCGACAAAGCCTGCATTGATCAGCTGTTCGCTACCTATGCACCGGATATCGTTGTCAATCTTGCTGCTCAAGCCGGTGTTCGCTATTCCATTACGAATCCCGATGCATATGTGGAAAGTAATCTCATCGGCTTCTATAATATTCTGGAAGCCTGCCGCCACTCCTACGATAATGGTGCTACCGGTGTGGAGCACTTGGTATATGCCTCATCCTCCTCTGTATACGGTTCCAACAAAAAGGTCCCTTACAGTACCGACGATAAAGTAGATAATCCGGTCTCCCTCTACGCTGCCACTAAAAAGAGTAATGAATTATTGGCGCACGCGTACAGCAAACTTTACAACATCCCTTCTACGGGCCTGCGCTTTTTCACCGTATACGGTCCGGCCGGACGTCCCGACATGGCTTACTTCGGATTTACCAATAAACTGTTGAAAGGTGAAACCATCCAAATTTTCAATTACGGCAACTGCAAACGTGACTTCACTTACGTTGACGATATCGTGGAAGGCGTAAAACGAGTGATGGAAAAAGCACCGTCTAAACAAACCGGCGAAGACGGTCTCCCGTTACCGCCGTATGCTGTGTATAACATCGGCAACAACAACCCGGAAAATCTCCTGGACTTTGTCACGATTCTTCAAGAAGAGCTTATCCGCGCCGAAGTCCTACCGGCCGATTACGACTTTGACAGTCACAAAAAACTTGTCCCTATGCAACCCGGCGATGTTCCCATTACCTATGCAGATACCTCTGCACTGGAACGGGATTTCAATTTTAAACCCAACACAACATTGCGCGAAGGTTTACGCCGCTTCGCACAATGGTACAAAGAATTTTATCGCGTGTAATATATCGTAAAACACCGTAGCATGTATCATAACAGCCTATAAGTAATCAACAATAAAAAGACGATCTTCCTTCAAATGGAAGACCGTCTTTTATTTTACATCACAACGTATCGTAGCGGCTATTTCTATCTCTTTCATCTAAGGCCTTCTTTTTAACATCAAGCCCTGCACTATCGTTCGTGTGTTCATACTGCCATTGTGCATGTGTGATTTCATAATTTTTATCCACTATATCTAATTTCAAACTCTGCTGTGTTGTAAAAAACTCCCTAGCGGCTGCATCATCAGCAATTTTAAAAAGTCCGTTCCCAATCTTTAAAAATTCATTCACATAATCAGCCTTAGCATCCGCTTTTGTTTGCTGCCATACAGCATACTCCTCCGGTGAGGTTACAATTCATGACCTCGCCAAAAAACATAATTTACTATAAAATATAAACCACATAACCAAGAGGGCAACCCATGTCTTGGTAGTCAAGCCTTCCTCTTTTTCTTCTCTCCCCAAAAAAAAGAAAAGCGATGCTCATATATCGCAAGAGTGTCATTCGTAAGACCTGACCTCTTAGATATATGAGCATCGCTTTATTTAAATTACGCTCTTCGATAGACCGAGCTTTCGTTGCGGATAGTCTCCTTTTTTTATGTGTTCATTCGCAAGACTTGACCTCTGAGACATATGCACATCGTAATAACAAAGATGCACTTGTATTGATCAACACCTGGAGTACGTATTAGCACCGAGAGTATATATTAACACTGAGCGTAGAATAATGAACAGCTGAGAAGTTAAGCAGGATAGACGTGGTCCTTCCTCGTATTATTATAGCAAGGAGGGATTGTATGATTACTAAACAATTTTTCAGATACTTCTCAACCAGTCATTATGCTTTTTCTATCGTTAATGATACAATAATAAAGGGAGTGTATTGAATGAACACGGCGAAATATAAATTGCCAACTATAAAAGATTGGCATTATAGCAGGGAGTTAGATTTAGGCGTATCACGATTTTTAGTACATGATAAAGCAAAGCTATACAATGCTTCGCCGTATCATATGCCGAAATGGCAGGATGCAACGATTACTGAAAACTTTTTGTTCGAGAAGGTAATGCACAATAAACGAATCTGCAAACGATTAATCGAAAAAATCTTAGGCATTACCATTCAGTCCATTGAGTTTCCTGAAGCTGAAAAATCAATTGCTATCCGTCGCGATAGCAAAAGTGTTCGCCTGGACGTATATGTCACTGATGACACAGGTCGAGTGTATGATATTGAAATGCAGTGTACGAATCCATTCGATAATGAGTTAGTAAAACGAACTCGCTACTATCAAGGCATGGTAGACATGGATCTCATTGACAAAGGGATGAACTACACCGATTTAAATTCGACGTATATAATTTTCATTTGTACCTTTGATTTGTTTGGACTAGGTTATCCCATGTATACATTTCGTAACATTTGCCTTGAAGATAACAAGTTAGAACTCAACGACGGAACAACGAAGCTTTTCCTTAACAGTACCTCTGTTATTCCCTACGAGTCGCCGGATACATTTCCCTATTCAAATTTGGATGATGATATTTTTTATTTCTTACAATACATTAACGGTCATGCACCACAAGGAAAATTTGTAAATGAAATCAATGCAGAAGTTTCTAAAGTAAAAGATAACAAAGAAATGGAGAAATCATATATGACATACGCAATGGAAATCGAAAGACACAGACGGGAAGCTAAGAATATTGGAATTAATATCGGAATCAATATTGGACGTGAAGAAGGCTTGGTTGCTGGACGCGAAGAAGGATTAGCCGCCGGCCGCAAAGAAAATTCACAAAAAATTGCCTTATCCATGCTAGAGGACAAGGCGTCCATACCGTTGATTAGCAAATACACCGGCTTAACCGAACAAGAAATTCATGACCTCGCCAAAGAACATAATTTACTATAAGATATAAACCATATAACCAAGAGGGCGACTCATGTCTTGGTGTCAAGCCTTCCTCTTTTTCTTCTCTCCCCCAAAAAAAAAAGAAAAGCGATGCTCATATATCGCAAGAGTGTCATTCGTAAGACCTGACCTCTTAGATATATGAGCATCGCTTTATTTAAATTACGCTCTTCGATAGACCGAGCTTTCGTTGCTGATAGTCTCCTTCTTTTATATATTCATTTACAAGACCTGACCCCTTAGATATATGAGTCTCGCTTTAAATATTATCTGTTAAGCTTCGAGAATTCCTATAGCTATATAACTAAACTTATACTCACCAAACACTTACAAAAATAAAATTAACCCTTTCATCCTCACCTTCCCACTAAAGAATGACTTTACTCCCTCTCTCCCAGAGGAAGTAATTCCCGCTTATCGGAAATACCGAGAAAACAGCGACTCATCAATATAATATCAAACCTTCCATCCTGCCTCCCCACTAAAGGTCGACTTTTCCATATCGGAAGCGTGTCATTCGTCAGACCTGACCGCTGAGATATAGAAAAGTCGCCTTTACTCATCCCTTCGCAAGACCGAGCTTTCGTTATTGATGAGCTGCTGTTTTATAATAAGGTGTAACCTATTATGCGGGCATCACTCTTTTATTTAAACAACAAACTTTCCGGTTTATATGTCATTGTATTAATGCGCACGAACCCTACAGAAGGATAGGCGAACAACGATGCCAGCTTATCACAGAGAATGTTTAACTCTTCATCCGTCTTCTTCGGACTAATATTATTAAACGCGACTAACTTTACCTTAGAAGACCCTTCACTTTCCACATTTAAACGCAGCTGCACCTTGGTAGTCGGCACCATGACGTCCCAATGCGGACCATGCATTTCCTCTTCCTCATCGTAATCATCGGAGATATCGCCGGATCCATCATCTACATCATGGGATTCATCATTGACAACATCAGGAGATTCATCATTGTTTACATCGCGTTCAGTATCAACTACACCGCGAGATTCACCGTCAACCACATCAGGAGATTCACCGGTAGCTTTCTCATCAGAGGCGTTATCAATTTCAGTACCAACCCCATCGGCCGTACCCTCTCTCGTAACCGCTGCCGCTACGGCACTACCGGCCTCATTAGCTCGTACACCATCACCCATAGAGTTATCTTCTTTAGAGGCTACTGCACCGGTATCCTTCACATCATTTACTTCTTCATTCATTGCATGTACCATTTCTTCACTCATACGTATCTCTCCTTATCACATACTCACTCACATTTATAATTTTTTCAAAATCACCGCTGCTATCACTTCCACCAGCAGCTTGATCACTTCTTTCATCGACATGTCATCACCCTTCTTTTCACACCGGAATTTGGTGAAAGGTAAAACCCAATGAATCAGCTTACTTCATTTCTTCCACGGTCGTGTGTTCCTTATGGGCACAAATATAACGCGTGGCTACCAAACCGGCGGAATCCACAAAGAAACCACCCATGGCAATGAAGCGCCCTACTTCATCGACGTCTTCCAAAGTAATCCCTTCCTTAGGCATACTGATGGGCACGCTTAAGGACATCTTCGTCGTATCATCGGTAAAATTCATTTTAATCACGTCAGTCGCTTTATGGTGTGTAGTAATCATAACTATACTCTCCTTTTCATCCCTGTACCGCCCCATGAGGCGGCACCTTCACAACAACATACTCACAAATCCAATCTCGATTCATTGGCATTTCATTTACAACACGTATACACCGCTATCTGCGGTGACGCACCTCCTTTTATGACCCCTGTTCCGCCATATCGTCATGGTCGTTCACCTCCCTTCAGTCATTGCTAAATCATCACTCTATTTAACATTCTTTATGCCGCTTTGCCAACATCCGCAACTTTTTTACGCAACTGTTACGGCGTTTATTCATAGTTTGCCGACTGATTCCTTTCCTCGCTGCCAGCTCCGCCACCGACAAGCCTTCATAATAAATGGCATAAATAATTTCCCGTTCTTCCTCATCCAACTCTTCTACCAGCGCATCCACCATAGCCTCTACCATATGACCGACAGCCACATGTTCCGTATCGTACGAAGTGCTTCCTTCTAATCCTATCGGCACCATCTCTTCACCGATTACGCCATCTTTGAAAAGCTCCTCTCGTTCCGCCACCTGCATAACACGTTTAAGCCCTTTCAACTTGCCGAAGAACAGAGAATGATTCAAATGGCACGTGAAAGAAAACCCTTTAGCCGGATCATATGAATTCACAGCTTTTACCGTAGCTATCCACACCAAATCCAGTACATCGTCCCCATAGCTCTTTCCTCGTAGACTGGCACAGCATTTTTGAATCATCGGATTGTATACTTTTAGCAATCGCTCATAGGCGCGTTGGTCACCGTGTTGCGCACGAAGCACCAAATCGTTATCCCGTTTATCAATGACTGCCCAATCCGGTGTAGGCTTCCTTGCAACACTATTTCTCGCGCTGCTCTGTTCCGTGCTCATTTTACATTCCTTCGGTGTTACAACATTATCTCTTCCATGTGTCATTACTTTTATAGCCTCCCTGCTTGTCTTTGCCTGCTTCACTTCGTGCCTATTCCGATTTTCCTCTGTACCCATGTCCATCGTACTGTATACCGGCTCCTTTCTGTTCCTCTTTACCCAATCGTGTGTTCTGAAATTTCTCACCTGTTGTTAATCGCGCCCTTTCTGCCATACACACCACTTGTTTTACGGTCGTAACGCATCACCTCCTTATGCCTATCTCTTGCCAACAGTTTCTTACTACATACCATTGACCCTAACACGATTCGCTGACTATCAACTTCTTTACACAGCAATCTTTTAAATCTGCAATCTCTTCACACAGCCGTATCCTACCACCCGCCGCCTAGTACAGCCGTATCCTACCACCGGTCGCTTAGCACAGTAGCATTTGCTAATTATCAATCGCTTAACACAGCGGTGCCATGCTATATGACTCTTGGCACGGCGACATCGTTCGTCTGTCCTCTCCGTCCAACAGAAATACTTCGCAACTCCCGGCCAAGCGACTGCAAATACGCTGACTGGCTATGCCGCCTTCCGCTTCAAACTCCTCCATCGTCAAATTTGACGTAATCACCATGGGCTTTCCTTCCGCATACCGCGCATCGATGATGAGTAACAGCTGTTCGCGCACCCAATCCGTATCGTGCTCCGCACCGAAATCATCCAGCACCAACAGGTCTACCTTGGCCAAGCTCTCCAGATACCGGGACTTTCGTTCATGGGAATGCACACACTCGCGCAATCGCTCCATCAAAAGCGGTACCGTGCAAAACGCACCGCTGCGATTGTTCTGTACCCACGCCTGTAATATGGCAACAGCCAAATGCGTCTTGCCTACCCCCGTAGGCCCGATGAGGAACAAACCGCGTCCACCGCTTGTTCCTGTGGACAGTGTCTTTCCGTAGGCTAACGCATCCCGATTCATTTCGTTACAGTCGTAATTCGCAAAGGTCATCGTTGCATAGAGCGCAGGAATCCGTGCTGCTTCTTTCAGTTCCGCCGAAGAAAACACATCCTCGTAGGCCTTCCCTGCTTGACAAGGCGCATACGACACATAGCCGTGGGCATCTACCTTGGCCGTATAGCCTTTGACCACGTGATCGCACGCGGCCCGTCCCGGACAGTGAAAGGTGCAATGCTCATTGCTACGGGCAAACTCCAACAACCGAAAAAAATAATTTTCGTTCTGCGCTACTGCCTTGTCCAAGGTAATGTGCTCCCGTGCCAACGCCGCGGCAATACGTGCTTCATCATCGGCTAGCAACGCCTCCTCCTTTACACCGGAAGGTGCTTTGGCAAGCAACGCCGTAAGATCCGTCATCAGTTCGTCGTCCCTCCCTTACGATACACAAAAGTGTGACGCCGTGCCTGACTACCTTCGCCTTTTCCCGAGGAGTTACTGCTGCGAGCATACCGCTTCGCCTGTTGACTGCGCGTTCCTTCCTCTTTGCGACGACGCTCCCAATTACGTATGGCACACTTCCAGTCCTTCATCTTCGACTTGCCAACCATCCAACCTTTGGAACCATAGAAATCTACGAATTCCTCAGGATCAATGTGATTGCTTCTCTCCTCGCAATAGGCACGCACCATCGCAACCGAAGGTGGTGTGAAACAACACTTCGGTATTTTCTTGGCTTTACCCTGCTCAGGCTTGCCTTTCTTTACTGTGGTTTCTTTAGTGTTGTCTAGTCTAGTCTTGTCTTGTCTATGTATGTGCCCACCTCGTTGCCCACCTTGCAGCTCACCTTGTAGTTCACCTCGTGGCTCATCTTGTAATTCACCATGTGACTCATCTTGCAACTCATCTTGTCGTACAGCCGGTCCATCTTCCGCTTGAATCATCGATACATGATTACCTTGTTCTACCGGTACATGATCAAGGGAATCTGTCGGTACATCATCAAGTGTAGTCGCCAATACATCTTTTTGTGTTTCAACCGGCATAGTTGTCGAGTTAAGTGGGTCCATCGACATGGGTGTCGAGTCAGGAATGATGTGTTCATTCGCTCTTCCTCCATGACCGGCACACACCATTCTGCTTCCTTCCTCTTCTAGCGGAATGATTTCATATAACGTAGACAAGCCACCCTTACGCGGCATGTAACGAATACGTCCGACCTCTTGCAAAACAGATCGCGCTCGTTTTACCGCAGATGGAGATAAGCCGGTAGCAGCGGTCAACCTTGCCATAGAAAGGGAGAACACCCGCTTCCAATAACAGCCATTGTTATAATGCATGAGCACAAACCATAACAATCTGGCCGGTGTGGGCATATCCGGATGTGACGCCAACCAAACGTGAAATCTGTTCAATTCTTCTATGTACTTCATTGTGAATCGCCTCCATAATTAGGAACTAATCAAGGGATTAAAAATTTACCCCTCTACTATATACAATCCCTCGAGAAGAGATTTTGTAAACCAAAATCTAAAAATTTTTCAAAAAATTTTTGAATCTACCAAAAAGCAAATAAATGAATCATCGTTATATGATTATTAATTCATAAAAACATTATCGAATTATACACTTATATTCAAACTTTACAACTCATACTTTTGTATAATTCTCATTTTACTTAACTTCAATTAGTCATAAAAATAATTGATTAGGCTTTCATTCTCGTATACTTTAATATATATTTTTGTACGACTATTTTATCTGCAATGACTTTACCCATAACTTTTTTTGTAAAGGAAATAAAAAATACGCCGCAAAAGCAGAGAGTGTTTACTCTCTGCCTTGGCGGCGTAGGTGTGGTATATTAAATTTAAACTATAAATATTCTTCCGTGCCTAATCGTATTGCCCTATAATTACATCCTAAATTGTAATTGCCGTAGCATGTCAAAAGGACTTATATAGGATACACTAAAAACTTGACAGATATTTGGAATCTTAACCTTTCTTGATTGTGAATCGACCAACTGCTCTAAAGTTACTACCGTATCTCCACGCGCTTTAGCTGTAGCAATAAGCCACGGATCTGCCTTTGATAAAAATTTATTCTTCTCCTCTGGCTTATACTTATCATTTGAGTTTACATAATTTACAATAGCTTGGTACTCATTAACAATTTCAATATTATCATTAGTTTTTATCACTGAATTATGCCAATTATTAGAAAACCATGAAGATAAATTATCCTTTCCATCGTTAATCTCATCTTCAACCCAATCAATTGTTTTAATTGAATTGCATCGGGATAAAAAAGCCCAAAAAGAAGGAGCAATATCGAAACCATAATATAAATTTTTGGCCGTTATGAGAGTATTAGTATCTATTAAATACACCACTATTACATCCCCCCATTCCGACTAGAAGTCAATTTATCAATCACTTTATTATATGTATCGCCCTTAACTCCCAATAAATCATACGCATCACCATACAACAACTCTCCGCTCTTGGCCGCTCTATCTACAGTAATGCCAAATGTCCTACCGACCCTGTATACAGAGGTTTTATAAAAATCTCCTCCCGATTTTTTCTTCTTTTTTTGATTCCAAAACTTCTTATAAAACTCTTCCACCAAACTATGATATATTGGTTCACTAATTGCATGGTAGGTAAATGCGATTCTATAAATTGTTAGTTCACTTACTTTTAAAAGGCTCGATAGCTTACCATAATCCTCTTTGTGTTCACGCCATTCATTTAAGAATATTTTTTTAGGAACCAAGAAATTTGCAGCGTAGCGATTACAAATAACTTCGTGATCAATGTTATTCGTTACACCCTCTTGCCCTAAAAGGATATGACAAAATTCATGCAATAATGTAAATAAGCGAGCCGCATCTGTATCAGCACCATTAATAAAAATGATGGGGGCATAGGGATCTAAAAGGGTAAATCCCCTAAATTCATCCACTCGTAATTTTCTGGATGTATTATTCCCCACAATGCCATTAATAAATACAGATATCCCTATATTCTCTAATCGCTGTATTAAAACAGCACTTGCTTCATTCTTAGTTCTTAATTTTTTTTGCCAACCCTCATACAAATCCAGCATTTTATAAGAATCTGCTACCATTTTATCAATATCGATACCATCGTAAGCACCAATAAAAGAAAGCATAGGATATTCCTCTTTTTTACGATACTCACTCAACCAATCTTGTCTGAGTCTCATACTGTTGATAGTATCAACTAATTCTCTACTATATTGCATACTTTCCTTAGTCGTTACAGTTCTGAACGCAGGCATGTCGTTAGTAACTTCTTTTGGGGGCTGCGTGAGGAATAAATACCCTATAGGCACTCTTGTGTACTTAGCAAAATCTTTAACCTGATTCATTGTAGGCATAGCATCCCCGCGCAGCCACTCACCCAACTTCGCATACCGCTTTTCTAATTCTTCATATGGCTTCTGGCTATAGTTTATGACCCATCGCAACACCTCAGGTTTAATAGATACTCTCATCAGCCCACCTCCTTTCGATACCTAGCTTATACTATTTTCAGTATAAGCTGTTGTTACTTATTATGCAATGAATTTTCCTTATCTTGAGTAAACCTACTGGCTACTTTTCTCATTTTTGATTATCTTCTTCATCAAGTAAATCTTCCAATGCTTTTAATGATAATTCATCTTTTTCGTATTCCCTTTCAATCGTCTCTATCGATATATTTTGTCCCATGCGCTCCCTTAATCTATCTAACTCCTTGTAAGTAGTATTAGATGTAGCAAAACGCATATCTCTTACTTTAATGTTTTTATTCTCTTTTATATGGCTTTTAAGTTTATCTATTAAGCCCTCAATATTTTTAAAGGTATCATTTATTACCTTACTTTCTATATAATTATCCTGATCTATTCTTTTTAACTTATTAATCTTTGTTTGTAATTTATTGCTAAGATTTATATGTTGACTTTTTATAGATTGTATAGAGCTGTCTAAGCAGTCTATTACCAACAGTCGATTCTCCTCATTGTACTCACGATATATATTTTTTAGATTTTCAATTTTTTCTATAGGCCCATATATCATATGCCCAGATAGTACAAAAGTATACATAAAATCATACATATACACTACTAAATCACCCCAATATATATGCTGCATCATTTTGTCAAAAAAATCACTGTATAAACTTACTAGCGCATCTATTTCTTTAATTGTATGTGCAGACTTAATAGCTTGCCTGCATATCAACGTAACATAATTATCGGAGTAGTTCTGATGCAGCCAGAATGTATATAGACAAAATATTTTTAGCCATAAATCAGGATATTTATCCCCAACATTAGTAGTAAATCTTACTATACTCCATGCTTTGAATATATAATCAAAGTCATTATTAAATAATTCATCATTTCTATTTTGGTTTCTAATATAGCCATTTAGATATTCTTTATTCTTTATCACTCCATGTATAGCTTTTACCCGTTCCTCTTCAGATGAATAAGTATCAAAAATCTTAATACATTTATTAATTAACGCTTCAGAATCTGAAAAAGCCTTCAAAGAAGGATTAACTAAACTAGCAACAACTATATCAATAGTACCTATATTACTCAAATTTTCTTGTTGTCCATATCCCCAAAACAACATTAATTGGTTAATACGTTGGTATTCTAAATCTCTCTCTAATTTTTCTCTCACACCTTTATTTGGTGTACTATCACTTTCCACCTTAGCTTTTTGTATCTGTATCATAGCTGCCCAGGGCATCTTTTTTCCGTTAAAATCATATTCGATATAATGGGCCAAATTTTCTTTCAAACAATAGTTTTCCAGTTCTTTATATAAATCGGGATAAAATATCTTTATAAAGAGAACTTTGAGAACTTCATTCTTTTTATCTGTAAGATCTTCTCTATCACGTAATGTTTCCTGAGCTAATTTATAGTATTCCTCTATTCTTCTATAATCATAAGGTATCACCCATAGCGGTTTAGGAATATACTCCAGCGTGTTGACCATCGCCATAGATATTCCGTGTTGCCATTCCACTTGCTTATCAAAAACAGCTTCCCAATGAACATCCTCCAATAGATCTTTTTCGTTAGTATGACTTTTCTTCCACTCTGAACTAATATTTTGGATTATCATATCAAAGGTTAATGTGCTCAAAAATATCTCTTGCGGAATATATTTCTCAACATATCGTTTATCCATACCTAATTCCTTTAATTTTTGATAATCATATTGATATATAATTTTAATTCCTTCAACTCCTTCTTCTAATTTCCGATTTATATCTAGTATTTGACGTAACCGTTCTCCTGCTTCTATTCTGTCAATATCTTCATAGTTAATGACAATATTTTTATTCAAATATTTTAACTTTTGAATTAATGCTCCTAATGTATCCGATGGCGATTTAATGACGCCTAACAAATTACCGAGAAATGCTAACTTATCAGACCAGTTTACTTTTCCAACTATGGTTGTAAGACTACCGCTTATAATCCCATGTCGACGTAATACGACTGATAATTCCGTAAAGATTGTATGTATTAAACTATCTATATTTATCTGTAGGGCATCTATTGTTATAACAATCCATCCCTGATCTTTCTTTTTTTTCAATAATCGGTTCACTAAATAGGTCTTGCCTGTTCCCCAAGCACCGTCAATTCCAACAATTGAAAACTTTTCAAATTTCTTTTCCAGCTCATCAAAATCATTTTTTCGACATGCTAGTAATCCCTTTTTATATATATCCTCCGCTTGCTCCAAACGATTCTTTCTTTTATATATTTTATATATTATTTTATACATTTTATACATTTTTTCATATATTATATTCACTAAAATATAGCGGATACAAAGAATACCAAGGAAAGTTATCCCCCCTATCCAATAGCCATATGCCATAACTGACCAGAGTATACCTAACAAAACAGAAAAAAAGAGCACTACCGATATAATATTCCTCAAACTAAAATAGTAGTTGATATCAATATTTTTAAAACAATACCACACTATTGCACAGATTATGGTTATCCACACATGATCACCTATAAACAAAGCTATGTTTTGATAAAGCCCAAATATAGTCTGCCAGAAATCATCAGATAAAAAATTCAACAACATCATCCCCTTACATTGCACATTATAAGTTAAAGCTTCTCTTTTATTTCAAGAATTTTTTGTACTTTATTAAGAATTATAGATTTATTCTCTCCAAATAATTCAAATGATGGTCTATCCTCATTATGAAATATATATAAAAAAATTGCCAATCTCTTTTTTTCTAACTCTTCTAAACGTTCAAAACCTGGTTTCAAAAGATACTCCCCTATACGTCTAATCGCATCTTCTTTAGTAATAAATTTATATAGCATGTTTTCATCTATGTCGTTCTTTATATATACTGTTGTAAAGTCTTGTAGGTTCTGTGTAACTATAGAACCCTCCGACACATAGAGCACTAACTTAATGAGTCCCCGAATATCTGCAATAATATATTCTGTAAGATTCCTTAAGATATCTCCATCTATCATATCCATTAGATTTAAAAATCCCAAACCATATGTATCATCGATAAAATCTCTATTCTTAATAGTATCTACAGCTTTTTTCATAAATACTTGCTTTAACCTGTCCACCTCAGAACTTGATAGTAATTTAGCTTGAACAACCTTTTCCAGATTATTAATAGCGCTGTATAAAAACCGTGCCATTGAGCTTATATGTAGCTCAGTACTATTAAAAATTTCTTCTATCAATACATCATGTTTTTCCTCTTTAAATGTATTTAACAACCGATATATTCCTGCTACTACTGATATTTTATTAAGTGCCTCAACTTTCACATCAATTCTTCCTAAAACCCAAAACAAAGAATCTATAATCAATTTTACCCGTTCCCGTAAAATTTCTTGTCGATCTTTTTTATTTATATATACGACTACATAATCTATAAAATCTCCAAGTTTACCCAGCATATAATACGTCATTAGTGTATTCCTAACAGTTTGTTTGTCATACATTATTAAAAATTTATTAACACCCATTTGAGTTATATTGTTACTATCAAGATTCCATACAAAATAGCGGTCAAAATTATCTATATAACATATACTATGATTCATTAGCTGTTCCTCATATGGATATACCGTATAAAGAGCCTTATCGTTTACATAGCTGTTAAATGAAGGAAATAAACAAAGTAGTATAGAGCGTGCAGCTTCAGTCTTTTTTGCCATGTTTAGTAGTTGTTTTAATTGCTCTTGAATAACTTCCTTTTGCTTCTCATTGCCTAGAGTCCATGACTCCATATAAGGTTTACACAGGAAGTCACGATATTCAAAAAGCTTTTGATGCAACTCATGTTCGAATACCTCTAAGCAACAAACTCCCATTAAATCAATGCTATCTATACCGCCCATATCATTTTTTAAAATCGCTAATTTACTTCTTATATTATTAAAAAATCGTTTCACACTTCTCATAGTGGTTAAATATGGCATTATACCTTCTGCATATAATTGTTTTCCTCTCTCTAAAGAAAGCATTCGTTGTACCTTACTTTCACCCAATACCTTATATAAGTATTCGAGATATAGATTTTCTATATCTTTCTTCTGAATAGCCGGTATCGCAATCGGCACCTGTATGATTTTCTCCATATATTCTTTGCCTCTATTATGCTGCACCCGATTTAACGCTTCGGCCACCACCTCATAATCAAAAGCCAATACATAGGTTACATAGGGAAAATCCGCAAGTAGCTTTACTAGTTTAAACGTAGTAACGATTTCTTCATCAGACAATCGGTCAATATCATCTATAAAAATAACTATCTTTTGCTTTAATTCTTTCAGTTTCTCCACAATCTCATCTTTAATAGTTTGCAAACTACGGTTTTCTGTTTGTGAAGTATATGTCGTCAAGGCATCTATTCCTGCCTTTGTCGCTATTCCTGCAGTCGGGCCGAAAACTAGTGATACTACCGGTACCATCGCCTCTTTATATTGTCCCAGTTGTGTAACTATCGTTGTAAATTTATGTGCTTTATTTTTCTCTAACTCACCCTGTAAATGAGTAAAAAATTGCCTAGTCAAATCACTGGCATTCGAATACAACCAAGGATTAAAATGTATAACCTTGATATACTCCTCTCCTTCACCATATCCGTACCCCTCTTTATCTACAGAAGTAAGTCTCTCACATATCATATTAATAATTGATGTTTTACCGCTGCCCCATTCACCGTACAAACCGATTGTTAAAGAGTCATCATCATCATTATTACGTAATAAATTCACGATACTATTTACAAATTTTTCTCGATGTAAAAGATCCACTTCATGGCTTTGTATGGGTTTATCCTTATTAATTTCCATAATTGCTCCTACCTATACCACGAACAAACCAACGATATATTTAGTTTTATTATAACAAAAGTCTTAATTGTATGATATATAAGATAAAAAAGCCGACATGAATCTAGCATTATTAATCTTATAATGACTTGATTAATTTCCATGACGGCTTTCCTCTATTCATTTTATAATTTTTTATCAACTATAATAACTTGATTATTATCTCTTAATAAATTTGTCTACTTTTATTCCTTATATTCTTTTATAATTGAATTTAAAGTATCTAATAGCGGCCTAAAAGAGTCAAACCTTAATTTATCATAATTATCTAAAACATACTGTGAAAATTCATTTTTTCCAAAAAATTTACTTATATCATAACGCTCTTCTCTACTAAAGTTCCGTCCCCCTATCTGTATTAAAGGATTATCTTTTAGAATTAAATCTTCTATCTCATTTTCTGCCATCCCATTCAGAGTAGGAAATGTTAAAATGTACAAATTTCCTTGCAAACAACAGTATTGTTGCTTTTCTACTATGTTTACTATATCCTCTACTTTCTGTTTCCAAAAGTTAAGCATTTTTCTTATAGGTTTGTTTTTATTGCTTATTTCATTATCATAAAGCAGAAAAACTGGATTTGTCGCTTCACAAGAATATTTTGAAAAATATGAGTAATAGTCAGGAAGTCCTTCACTGTTGGGGGAGCCGTAATAATTTGAAATAACTTTCATTGAGTCTGCCCCATCATGTTGAATCCCTAAAAACCGCTCTAATCGCTTACTACGTCTTAGAAAGGAAATATGAAATTTAAACCTTCCATTTCCAACTGCAGTTACTAATGCAGGGTAATGATGACACAACGATTTTAATGCAGCCTTTATATATCGTTTATCTGTTTTTCCTTCAGTAATAATCACAGGTAATTCATTATGATAGAAATATTTATAAAATAAAAATTGTTGAAATAGACGTTCTCGGCCAGACATCTCTTTAGGCGTAAATCGATTATATCTTTTATATTCTGCATATGTAGAAGCATATTTATCAATATAGTTAATAAAAGATAACCGTCCTTCCAACTGTTCAATAGATCCTAATACCCCATCAATATTAAATTCACCTTTTGTATACAAGCTATGTGCCATAGCACGGGTTCTTCTTATATACTCATGTGGTATATTTAATTTTTTATTCACCACTAAGCCTGTAACCACTTGCCTAGAATCCTTATACATAAAGCGAGTCTTTTTTGTATTCATCCTAAACCCAGCACGAATAATTTCCGCTTCAACCTGTTTTATAAATTCATCATATTCATTAACAAATTTTCTATCATTAGTGGAAAAAGTCAAATCATCTGCATATCTTGTATAATTAAGTTTGAATTTCTTTGCAATTCTCAAAACTCTATAATCTAAAATTTGGCATATCAAATTTGTGATAATAGGAGAACAAGGAGCGCCCTGTGGTAAACTCCCTTCATAGCATGTTAACTGGGCTAAGGTAACCGCAACTTCTTTTGGAAAAAGGAAATTTTTATTTTTTTCAAAAAAGCCACACACCCGACCAAAATGAAAACTGTCAAAAAAATTCTCCAGATCAATATTTATTACATACCTTTTATTCCTATGATTACGAGCATTGGTTATAATACTTCTTGATTTTAAGAATCCATGCGCTATATTATTCTTTTTTGTAGTCGATCCATCATAAAAAGTTTGTAACATTTGCGCTAGACGTTTTTGTACAAACTTTAACGGCCTTTTAGGTGCAGAAATTATTCTAATGCCCCCACTTTTTTTAGAAATCTTAAATTGTTCATAAAAACTATCTATCCCCTTTTTATAAAGAATATATGTAAGTAATCTATACTGTATTCTTAATTTCCTGCATAGGTCCCGTTTATCTTGAATCCCACTACCTCTCTGATTCATAACGATCACCTTCACCCTCTTATATAAATAGACGCACGAGAACTCATTAGGCTAAACTATAAACTACTCATAAACTATTGAGTATCATTAATTTGGCACAGAAGCGCGATGTGCACTTTTTTGTCAATGCTTGCGAATCACAAGCAAAAAATCTTCTCATGCGTCTATTCTCAGTATACTGTATTCTAAAATAATAGTCTATCTTAAAATGATAACTCAAAGTTAGTAATTAAATTATTTTATCGTTTCAGAAAAATATCCCCCTAAATTCTTAGTGCATCATAGCACTACTCTTACACATGAAGTAAGTATTATATTAAACTATCATCAATAACCATCATCTTAATAGAAGCATCTCATTGATTAATTGTAAAATGAAATTGAACACATAAAAAATCCATAGTGACTACCGCCGTGTTATGATTAAAGTGACCAAACCAAACACACGAGGTATCACTATGGACTGCATTAATCATAATACATCACTCCGTACAAACACCTATCGTATGAAGAATGCTTCTACATCTAAAAGTAGTTACAGGCTAATTATCTCAAAGGCAGTCATTGCTAAGGCACTGGGGCATTCCAGAGCAATGATTTATACTGAAATCAGACGCGGCACCGTAGTACAAATTAATCAAGGAAAGCCAATACTCATGTACTTAACTGATCGCGGTCAGGGTAGTTACGAAATATCTCGGAAAGGTTCGTTCAACACTTTGAAATCTATTTTCTCATCCCTATACCGCATGGGAGCGTGGCACTAATGAAAGGCACAATGGATTATTGCGTCGCTTTATTCCTAAAGGTACACCTATTCACACGGTATCTAAAGAAATTCTTAACCGAGCAACAAATTGGTGTAATACGTTGCCTAGAAAAGTCCTCGGTTACCGTGCACCGCAAAAGTCATTCCTTGACGGAGTCAAAAAGCTAACGGACGTAGCAAGTGTTCAATTTCATATTGCAACTTAGAAAAATTCTTTAATTCTTGGTTACTTCATAATAGTAGCTATTTCTTTCATTTTTAGACTTGATTTTTCTAAAATTTCATTGATATTATTAGCAAACTGATTTGCATAAGAATTTTTATGAACATATACGATAAATAACTTAGATTTTGCCCGTGTTACTGCAACATAATGATTATATATCTCCTGCTTAGTTGCTAAACTATAATCAGATGCAAATATAATCACCTGATCAAATTCCAAACCCTTAGAAGAATGAAATGTCATAGCAACATGTTTAAGTTCATCAATCTTAAATGCTGCGTGATATTGTTCATCGCAAATTGTAGTATATAATTGCTTACAATGATCAATTTTTGTCTGATAACCTAAGTAGTTAGCTATTTCCTCCACCTGTTCATAAAAACTTAGTTCATCTTTTTCCTCCAAACTTTTACCTAAATAGGTAAGCGCAGTTTTAATACGATTTAAGATTTTTCTATTTCCATCTGCTTCATTGGGAATCTCATCCCGAAGGTCATAAGCTGAGTACTGTGGTAATATAAAATATTTTGCTACTGCGTTATATAGCCATGCGGCTTCAGTAGTTATATCAGCAATAGGAATTTGAGGAATATATGTAAACTCAATGCCACTATCCAACAGTTTATTGGCTCCTACTTTAGCATTCTCATTACTATATCTCAATAATGCACTCTTCTTACTCTCATCTAAATAGGGGGTAATCTTAGACACCCAATTCTCTTCCGATGAACATACTATTACTACAGAAGATAAATCATCTACCGGTACATATAGATTCCTGGTATTTTCAAATAGCAAATTTGAGTAATTTTGAATTTGCTGACAAGAACGAAAATTCTCTACCATAAATCTTTTTGAGAAATTGACTTTATTCAAAATTCCTTTGAAAGCTTCAGGGTATGCTCCCCGCCACATATAAATCGATTGCTTTTCGTCTCCCACAATAAAAGTATCTATTTTTAATATATCACAAATATACATAAATAAATTATGCATATCTTTATCACAATCCTGGTATTCATCCACATAAATTTTGAAATATTTTGCTTTCAAATACAACTGACATGCTTTTGAGCATTTTAAAATATTTAAAGCAAGTTCAAATATAAAATTTTTCTTATTATCTTGATACGAACATAATATTTGTTTTGTTTTTATTTTATCTATACCTTCTTCAAATGTATGAATCTTTACAGAATAATCTGTACTCATACCTACTCTATATGCCATACCGTATACATCTTTCATAAAAGGCTTGATAATTTCTTCAATAGCAAAACTATTATTTGTTCCAATAAAATGCCCCATTGTATCTACTGCCAATCGTTCTTTTATTTCTTTAGCAGCCTTAATTGTAAAAGTAATCGCCGCAACCACCTTGTGCGTATATTGGTGTTCAATATCATGCACCATTTTAGCCACTAGAGTGTGTGTTTTTCCTGTACCAGCACTCGCGCTTACAATCAAATTACCTGGCGTTTCGACAATTTCCTTTTGTATTTGAGATAACATCATTCCATTATATCCTTTAAACATGCAAAATTATAATGCTCATAAATCCTTGTGCAATCTTGCTCTTCCAGTTTTTCGACAAGTTCAACCATGTGCTTATTCTTCGCATCCTGCAAATACTTAATAGGATCTCCATCAGCATTAGGAAGATATGTAAGCATTTTATCGTGAATAACCTCATCCAAATCTTCTTCTAAGCTACATCTAGATAAGTAAAGAGAATATTTAGATCTGATTTCATCGAGTCTTTCTCGATTATTTTCATATAATTTCTGTTTTGCTTTAACCCCGTTTCTATTAATCGGCGTTTCAGGAAGGAGGCACTTTTCAACATCATCATTTTCACTCTTCTTAATATATCTATTTAATCGTGAAAAACCTAATACACTATACTTCTTTTTCCCCTTTATCTTTCTTAAATCGTTATCTGTCTTAACAATCTTTTTTATCTGCAACGCATCAAGAATTTCATAATATGGTTCAAATCCAAATCCACCTACCGGGAGTATATAAATACCATCAGCCTCATACAGTGGATTTATTTTCGTTAAAACTTTATCAAACAAGATCTTCTCAGATGGTCCTTCAACAAGTAATACCTTATCTGCAAAAATCGCCTCTACCAATCCCCGATTCAACATTTTTCGTTGATTTTTAAACTCATCAGGCACCTTATAAAGAATACTTTTGCTTACTACTTTATCTTCGTTATATATTCGAACCAAATTTACCTTATCCATTTCAGTCAACACCTGAGGGGAATGGGTCGTCATAAACAGGTATCGATATTTATTCTCGTCAAACAAAACATGAGATAAGGCTATCTGCATAGAGCGATGCAAATGATTTTCAGGCTCTTCGATTAAAAAGATATTGATTTTTCGTTCTTCTTCCTCTTGAGAAAGTAAACCAAAAATAGAATATACTAATAGCTTTTTCCGTCCTTCTCCCGACGTCGGATATAAAAAATCATCTGCATCCTGTTTTATATAAGGAACTATATTAGAATATAAGCCTTTCACTGCAATTTCTGACTTAACAGATATAGATACATCATCATGCCTAAATTTTTTATATTCAGGTGAAATTTTCTCCTCAAATGATTTTACGCCAGATAACTTAGATATATGAGAGTTTAAATTATCACAAGTATTGCCAATATCATCTAAAATCGCTCTATCCTGTTCATTATCATTAATAAGCAATTTATTGACATTCTTTTTAAACAGGGCATATAAATCGACATATGCATCAATGTAAACTACGTTAAAAACATAGTCAATCTCAAAAAATGTGCTACGAGCCGGCATTACTTCCAGATCTTCAAGATTCCCTCCCCAGTATAAAGATGGAATACCAACCATTTCTTTTTCATCATACTCAGCTAGTAATTTTATATATACAGTCTTTTGATTCGAGAGAATCGCCCCTTTTAATTTTGCACGCAACTTTTGATTGTCCATATCACCTGTATCGCTAATATCAATTCCCACAATAATTTCTATTGGTGTCTCTACATTCTTTTTATAATAATCTGTATCTCCAAAATTGCGTCTTCTAATCTCTTTGTCAAATATGTATCTTATAGCATATAAAAAATTTGTCTTTCCTACATCGTTCATACCAAATATAACATTTTTATTAGTTAAATCTATAGATATATCTTCAAAGTTTCTAAAATTTATTATCCTTACTGACTTAAATTTCATACAACTATACCTCATATATCGTAAGAATACATCAACATTATTTAATCTATAGTCCTCATTCCGCGATTGATTTAGTGGTCTCTGCCAATTCCTCTACTGCCTTTACTTTATTCATGATAGCCTTTACTGCCACCTCTATTTGACTACCTTCACTATAATCAGCGGGTACTACAAAATTTACACGATTAGCTTTCATCAAATCTCCCGCTTGTTGACGCCCCTGGTCGCGATTGTATACTGCAATAGATTGCCCTCCGTTGACCTTAACTAATTTCATGCAAGGGACATCCGTTAGTCCATCGCCAACATAAATCATATTAGAAAAAGGAATCCGACGCTCCATATCTTCTTTATATGCATTTAATTCTCTTTCACTTCTTGTATCGACTGTAAGTACACCTTTATTTATACGAAATAAAAATTGAGTTTTAGTTGTATAATTAACAGCAAACTTTGGCCATTGAATCATCCCTGTATAATCATAAAGAAACTCACAAGCATAAATCTTTTTAAACTGTTTAGCAATCGTTGTTCCTTCAATAATTTCTTTTAACCCGGATGAAACAATGTAATGTTCTACTCTTATTCCAATCTCTCTAGCATAACTATTAATACGGTCGAACCAACTTTCCACACCTTCGAAGAATTCTACATCTTCCCCCATCTTCTGTAATGTAGATCGTTGTATGTGAATCTTTTTCTCCTTTGCTTTTTCAACCATCTTTAACATGTACGCTAGGATACTATCCATCTCTTCCCTATCTGTAAGTTCTTGTGCCTCTTTCCAAAACTGCTCTGCTGTCATTCCCAATGCAGGGATAAATGCGTATTCCTGCATATCTTTTGTACATAGTGTCTTATCAAAGTCATACATAATTGCAACAATAGGAACCTTATTCAATTTTCTTCCTCCCATTCTGTATTTAACTTTCATAATAAATAACTACTTCGCACTCAGCAAAATTATATCGCCTTATCTATATTTCTAATCATAACTATTTCAAATCAAGCTATCATCGATTCTATGTTCATATTATACCATATCACACTATCACTGAATTATGCACGAATATCCCCTACAAATGATTTGTTAAACTCAAGAACACTTTCAGTCGGGAATTTTCTACATACAAAAATAAGCTGCCATAACCAAGCAATCAACCTATAGACCTGATTACTTAGCTTTGGCAGCTTATATTTTTTATAGCAACCTAACTTACATATCTCTCTACAACATTAACTCGTAAATTCCTTCAGCCTTCGTACTCTCCCTCTCTTTCTTAACTTTATATATCACTACTTCCTTATCCACAAACTTCCCATCCTTATAAAATTCATGAGTTATCCCAAAACTATTTGATTGTATATCCCATGGATGGAATATACAAAGAATTCCCATTTTATATTTATAGTTCCCATCCTGAGAAGTTAAATTTTTAAGGCGAGTCCCGTCAGAATGTATCCCTTTCTTTTCTCTCCTAGTTATGTAGTCAAAATTGCCAATTTTTTTCACCTCTATGGCAATTTCATTACATGTACTCTTTCTTTTGTGTACAATAATATCTGTAAAAATATATCCCTTATGTTTTCTACGATTTTCTTTTCTCTCAACTATAATTCGTTTTTTATTATCCCCGTCCAATTTGCTCTTACAGAGTCGATTATACTCCACATCGGCTACTGTCTCCGGAGCAAGATTATATGCGTGACCATCAAAGCAAATTATCTCATTAAGTCTATTCATGAGCGCTCCGCAAAGAGTGCGTTCTGCAAGACCTTGCTCTATTAATTTCCAATCTAATAGAGAAAACCTTGCTTCTGCAGCCGTGAAAAGGCATAGCAATTTATCATAATGTTCATCACGATAATTATCGTGATCCTTTTCACTCATCTTCACACCTCCTTAGGTACGTAATGATATTATTAAACTCGACATTCTTACATGACCAAAAACCTACATTCTTAAGTTGCCATTTTCCTACATTCTTATCGTATCATTTGTACCATCGTATCACGATCAAAATCCTACACACGAGATAACACTATGGACTGTATTGATTATAACATATTCTTTAACTGTTGCGTGTCTTAGCCTACTCCATCGTAAGCTAATTTTTCTTTGAATCTTTTAAACTTTTCTTTCTGTTTGTGGATATCATCAGGTGTCTTAATTTTTTCGACAGCCAACTCTTGCTGTCTGTCCAATATATAATCCAAATATTTTTTCTTCGTCATATCATCAAGCGTAGACATTCCAATATGAGCATAGCATTGATTATATAATTCGGCTAACACTTCAATAGCAGAAAATCTATTCGCTTCAAATCTGTATTGAGCAATTTTGTCCATTGGGCTTTCCTCCTATACAAGAAAAGTAGCTAAGCCAATCACAGGCTACTCCTCGCTTCCCCTGTATTCTCTTTTTGACCTACATCTTAAAATTCACTTTTATATAAGCCACTATATTAAAATACGGGCATGTCAAATATTTTGTGTAAACTCTTAAAAATCTTTGTCATACTTTTCCATCAAAGGTCCCAGCCGCTCATCAATAAGCATCTGGTTACGGATTATTGCCCAGTTCGCCAGATGATGTGAAGTCCATTTCTTATAGAGTTCCTAAATACGAAGATAGAAAATTTTTAAAATAGCATCCTCGTTAGGGAAGGAACCTTTCTTCGTGACTTTGCGAAAACTGGCATTTACGCTTTCAATGGCGTTGGTCGTGTACATTGCCTTTCGTACTGCACTGCCATACATAAAGAACTGTTCTACGTGTTGGAAATTGTTTTCCCAAACAGCGATGGCACTAGGATGTACGCCAGCGGTCTACTTCTTCCATAACGCAGTCGGTAATATTCGAAATTTGTTCATGAGAGAGCTGGAATCCATACATATCTTCAATGGTAGCAGCAATGTCACGCTGGCTCATCCCGCGTGCATACATGGCCAGCACTTTGCCTTCAATCGAGGATACATTACGCTGATACTTCTTTACTATTTGAAGCTCAAATTGCCCCTGACGGACTCTTGGGACAGAGATAGGGACTTCTCCCAGTGATGTTTTCAATGTTTTCTTTGAATATCCATTGCGAGTATTCGTAGACTCTCCTGTATGCCCATTCTTTTCATAACCAAGATGATTTTGCATTTCGCCTTTCAATACTGCTTCAAAGATAGGGCCAAAAATCTGCTTCAGAGCATCTTGTATATCTTGAGTATCTTTAAGGTCATAGTTATCAAGAATCTGCTGCGCAATTTGCTCTCCGGGAGTGGGTATAGTTTTTTTACGTTTTGTCATGAGTATCATTCTTGCTATGTGTTTGCCCAATTATGAGGGGAATAATTGAAACTAGTATAATAACCTGTTTACACAAACTATTTTACACTCCCGTCGTACTTGGATTATCAGTAAATACTTGAAGAATAAAAAGCGCAAGAATCCAAGTAAAAATTAAAGCAATTGGGATAGAAATAAGTAAAAGCAGAGTCATAAGAGGATTACTAATAATTACTATAAATAGCATAAATAGGAAAAGAAATGCATTAAGTACGAGTTTGCCGATGCGGCGAAGTATTTTCATGCCTATCCCCTCCCTTTTTAGGACCATGAAATTATATTTTTATTATAGCATGAAGGTACACACGGGATTTTAATTTTTGATATCTGTCATTTCTAGATCTATATCATGTGTAGATGCATATCATTCACAGATGTATATCATTTATAGATGTATATTATTTATACTCTAGCCCATAACAGCGTATTGGTAATTAAAATCTGTATACAAATAAAATTGTATCCATATTAATATGCTAAAAAGGACATGTGATTCGTCACATGTCCTTTTGTTAGATGCATCAGTACTCTCCCAATCTTTCTGAGCATTATGAATATAATTTTCTCAACCAAGAAAATTTAGATATATTACTCAATCTTAATATTCCCCAGGAGATAATTAACGTTATAATAAGAACAATAATAAAGGGGCTTATAAAGTCCATAAAATGCGTATGTAGCAACTTATCACTAAACATTAGAAGAATGATAACCCATGGATGTACTAAATAAATCAATGTACTCGCTGGCCCTAAATACGGAAAGACTCTATGGTAGTCTGTAGATAGAGCTAATACTGTTTGAAAAAGAAAATATGCCGTAAACGGTAGCATAATAAAAGTGTCATAGTGAATTGCCATATCATTGGACTTTACATAATATAATTCTATAGCTTGTAAAGCTAAACATATTATTCCTCCCATTACTGATAATGGCAAGCTATGCGCCTTTCCCTTAATCGACACTAAGATCCCTAAACAAATAAATAGCATCCCCTCAGACAAACCATTCCTAGCAGTTACAAAAATTTTACCAGTAAAAACAAACAATATATGTAAACTAGGTACAATCTGTTCACATATTTCCGCCAGCCCTCCCCAGCTTTCTCCTAATAACCCAGCACAATACAAAATAATCGATATGAAGAATATCTTTTTAAAAGCTATTCCATGATAAACTAAGTAAAATACTATTCCTACACTCCATATAACTGCATTTAAATACCATAGATGGTGATAAAATCCTACCACAATAAAATAGTGTGCTATATGGACAATATATTTTACAAGGCCTGACAACGAATCAACATTATGATATAAATCCCTAAAAACAATAGGTGAATAGATAATACACCATATTGTATATAACCTTATAATTTTTATTAAATAACGTTTTATGTTAAGTGTCTCAGCCTTGTATTTTTCCCATAAAAAGTATCCTGTACACATGAAAAAGAAAGGTACGGCCAAGCGCGGTACTAAATTAGTAAGCTAAAAATCAATACTATTTTCACGGTTTCCCCAAACATGAATATGAATCATAATAACCAAAAGCGAAAAAATAAACTTAAACATATCTATGGAATAATTTCGAATAAGTTTCATTCATTATATCTCCCATCAATATATAGGCTAATTCTATTTTCTTCTACATTTATCTACTATTTTTTCAAAAACTCGCTTCACATATGGTTTATACCAAGCTAAGCTTCCGCTTATATCATCACGACTCCATTTAGCGAAAGCACCTGCTTTCATAATATAAGCCCCCCAGTTAATTAAAGATATTCGCCCCTCTTTTACGTGCCTGATATCACTTAATTCATCCATAAAGAAAACTTTAGAATCCACTCTTGTTTTCAAGGCGCGAGATAATCTTTTATTAGTTACATCCATAAAATAGATAAGAGGAAAATTTACTCCAGCTGCCATCATCCCATATCCATTTCCACTAGTCCGAAAATTAATCTCATTTAAATACACTTGATCTTCGCACACAAGCAAATCAATATCGTACATACCTCGATAGCCTTGCTCCCATAATTTTTCTAACACTTTATAAGCAAGCGAACGTAAAAAACAGTCTTTACTTTCAAAACCTGCATATGTTGTACTCCCCCCCTTTACAGGATACTCTCTTAATTTTTTTATCATTCCACCACAAATACGTGGTGATTGCTCAACCAAACAGCCATAAGCACACTCTTCATATTTTTTTATTAAGAATTGTTGAATAAGCAAATGTTTATAGCCCTTGTCTGCAAGCTCAACCAGAGCTGCGCTTAATAGTATTTTATCCTTACAAATAACAATATCTGACTTTTTCCCTAACGCCGATACTTCCGGTTTTACAATACAAGGATAAATAATATCAGCAGGTATTGTAAAGTGTCCTGCTTCAATACCTATACTCCACGTTTTTGCCATGGGAATATTATTTTTATCAGCCCATACTTTTTGTTGGTATTTATCCATCATAAAGGCCACTTGCCCTTTACGGTCCTTAAATCCTGGGAGGATGAAATTTTGAGAAGAGAGTATATCACTCTTATCAATAACATAAGCAGAAAAGTCAGAACACGGTATAAGCACCCATCTTCCCCTGAACATAGTGCTGTAGTCATAAATACGCTGTTCCAATATAGTCTCATCATCCGGACAAAATGCAATCATATCAGGCTTAATATACTTTGAAGCGGCAATGTGAATATCTCCTATTGAGGAATAATCACCATGTACTAGGACCTTAAAGGGTATATTTCCTCTACCTAAGTACCGTATCACTGCTAACGTATTATGATGATCTCCTCCAATAACCAACACTTTATATTCGACCATATGCTGACATCTCCAATTCATAGTTATCTAATAAAATACTTTATCTACTTTTAAGTTTTTTCACCAAATAAGTCATAGCAGATAATTTAAAACAAAATGCAATTCCAATATAAATAATAATTCCAACTACAACTTGCACCACTAAATTAAGCAAGGAACTAACAAATACATGTCCAACTAAGCTAGTAACACTACTCATAACAGCAGCTATCATAATAGATGATCCGATATCCTTTAGTTGATCTAAAAACTTATACCTAAGATATCGCTTCATGCAATAGGAAAAAGACAATACACTGACTATAGTACCTATCAAAATACTCTTAGCAAAGGCAAGCACGTCTAATGATAAAATCATAACAATCATCATTGATACAAAAGAAATAACATTAATTAACACCATAACATAGAACGAGCTTTTTACATGTCCTCTCGCAATCAGCGCTTGATTGGCTATAGACTCAAATGGTCTTGTCAAATAATACAACGAAAATATCTGTAAATACGGAGTCGCCATTATCCATTTTTCTGTCAACAAGGTTACTATTAAATTATCTGCTACTGCGAATAGACCTAGCATCATCGGTGCCATAAAAAAAATACCAACCCGAATAGATGTTCTTACTTTATCTCTCAATAAAGTAATGTCATCCTGCATTGAAGAATACACCGGTAACATCACTCTATTAATTGCCGTACTAAGATTTCCAACAACTATTCCTGTATATCTTTGGCCTTGATCATAATATGCTAAATCGCTTGGCGTGTACATCTTAGCCATTATCATGGTTCTAATCGTTGTCATAGCATTCGCTATAATCTCAGATTCAATCAATTTACTACCAAAAGAAAATATATCTCTAAGCCCTTCTCTCCTCACCTTCCAACTAGGGCGCCATTTTGAAATATAAAATAGGACTAATGTAGATAATATGCTATTTGAAAGGGCCTGAGCAACTAACGCCCATATTCCATATCCCAATAGCGCTAATGTAATTCCAATAACTCCCGAGCCTATAGCCGCACTTAGTGAAGCAAGAAAAAAATTTCTAAAAAGCATCGCTTTTTGTATATATGCTTGTTGAATAGAGTAAAATGACGAAATAGGAACCCTTAATGCCATCACTCTAACAATCATACTTAGCTCTTCTATTCCATAAAATTCTGCAATATAGGGAGCAGAAATAAACAAAATAACATATACAGTTGAAGAAATTAATATACTAAGAAAAAATGCATTATCATAATCTTCCTTACTAGCATTTTTCTTTTGCACAACAGCCCTACCAAACCCCGAATTAGCAAGAATATCACCTAGCGTAATAAATACTGTCACCATGGCTATAACTCCATAGTATCGAGGTTCAAGTAGCCTTGCTAAAACAATCGCAACAATTACCGATACAACTTGTGATGAAAATCGTTCAAAAAATGACCATATAAGACCATCCAGAACTTTACTAGCTAAACTATTCTTCATAATAATTGATCCTACAATCCATTTTATTTTTGCTCATGCATAAGTCCATCTGCACGAAACTTTGTTTTCGTATACTCTGCTAATGTTCTGCCGTCAAAAAATTGGCTTACATAATCAAATAATTTTTCTAAATCATTATACAATTGTTCTATGGATTGTTCATTAGGGAACGTGGGGCTTCCTCCTGGCATCAATTCAGAAGAATGTATCATAAACATTGCATAATCGCTTTTTGATTGTACAACCGTATCTATTACATCTTTCATTTGATGGAAATTATATCCATTAGGTCGTATCCATAGGGACTGACCTTTAATCCTTCTCCATACGGTTCCAGCTATCGACCTTGGTGTTAGTCTTTTAGGTAAGTAAAATTTTTTACCTCTTCTCACTGTTACCGGTACTTCCAAGAGGTCCTTATCCTCGTCTATATAATACGGTTCTTCAGGATAGTGTCTATAGTCAGTACCTTTTGCCCCCTGCGTTTGTCCTAAACTAGTACGCCAATCAATGTGGGGAGTAACAGAACAATCTACCTTATACCCATATTTTTTTAACAAAGAGAAATATGTATCATTCATAGCCCATCGTCCGGCACGATGTGAGACAGGCTGAATACCTACTCTCTTAGTAATAAAATTCGTCATATAAGAAATTTTTTCTTCCATGACTTCTTCCGGATACTCTATTAAATAAGGCGCTCCGTTCTGAGCCACCGGCAAATCATATAACGGCGGAGAATTCCAGGCATGTAAATGCATACCTATTTCTCCCGAGTTATCTTTCGTAATAGCCTTTGCAAATTCTATATATGCGTCATCAGCTATCATTTCATAATTACTCAGCCATACAGGCTTAAATCCATAAGTATTTGCTAACATTTGGAATCGAGTAAGATATTTAACATTTTCGGTTCTAACAACATCCCCTGCTTTCCATTTCCATAAATTATCTCCTTCCGTGTCTATTGTAATAATAAAGGATTTTTTCATTTACCGATCAATTCCTTTCTTTAGCCTCTACGTGCATAGTTGCGTACTCATCTTCATATAATTTTTCTAATTTCTTAATAACATACTTCATATCCCATGACTCTAACCCATAATATTGAATTTTTTTCTCATCACAATCTGTAATACAATCCAGTATTTTATTGGCCCAGTCACTTTCTGATCTATCCAATGATACATATTGTATTAGATTACTAATGGCTGTTCTTTTATCTACTGCTTCGGATGTAACAACCGGACACCCTGCAAACTGGGCCTCGATAGTAACTATCGGAAGTCCTTCAGAGATGGAGGGAAATACAAAACAATCCATTGCTTTCATTATTTCAGGTATATCTAATCGATTTTCTAAAATCTTAATGTCCTCGTCAATGCCTAATAGCTTTGCCTCTTCAATAATTTTATTTTTTAGTTCCCCGGAGCCAACCAACAACAACTTGGCCGCAGGCACCTTATTTTTCACCTGTCTAAAAACTTTCAATAAGAATGTGTGGTTTTTTACCTGTACAAATCGACCAATATGACCAATAACAACATCGGTCTCTGCAAGGCCCAATCTCTGTTTTGCCTGCGACTTATTCAGGTTAATACGAAATCTATCTCCATCAACGCCATTATTCAGAACAGATATATTATTGAACTTAAAAATATCCTGCAGTTCATTTTTCATTTCGTCATGTAATGCGAGAATATGCGCTCTATATTTTTTTATTAATTTCTTTATATTGGATATAGCCCCTTTATATGCATAATCTTCCAACAAACGCTTTACTGTTGAATGATGTGTATAAAAAATAACAGTCTTTTCTTTTGGACTGGCAAAATTAACATAACTAGCAACATTAAGATGAAAATGTATAATATCCGGCTTCATTTTCCGAATATATTGTCTCACTAATATATATCTTAAGATCTTATTAAAAGCTCTCTCAAACAAGTTAGGATGTACTTTATTTATGAAAAACCTGTGATCCGATAAAAATGTAACAGTTATATTGCTTTCTTGTAATAACTTTTCATAAGGAGAATTCAGACGATTAAAACAAAGAACCTCAATATGAAATTTCTCTTTATCTATTTTCTGAGCATACTCCTTAACAAGAGTTTCTGCTCCACCTGAATATAAACTAGGTATAAAATGTAAAATATTAATTTTCATTTCTGTCCACACCTTATTGCAAAAATCAAATCAGACTTCTAGAGAAAAATTTCTCTTAAGCCAATCACATTAGAATATCATCAACGAATAAGCAGATCGCTGCATTTTTCTTTCCTCATATTACACTTTCCCAAAAAGGATAATAAGGGATAACATATCCAGATGATTCAGGAGTTGATAGAAGTACAAGAAAATAATATAATCCAAACGCAATCATCACACTACCATAAATAATTATATTTCCTACTTTTTTTCTAAAAGCATAAGAAATATCCGGAATTATAACAAATAAACTTATTAAGAAAAATCGCATAATACGTTCAAATAAGCCAATCTCTAGTGCCATAACATTAGAAATAATTGCTATTCCCAACATCCACAACCATAAATCAATTTTATTATCAAATGTCTTAATCCTACTTTTCATAATAAAGGTCAATATAAAAATAAAGGTTAAAACAATTAAAATAGATAAGCCACTACCGGTCCTATCCGCGTACCAAAAATATGATGTAAAGGATAATAATGTTGTCAAGAAAGATCTAGGAGTTAAAAAAATAATTATCGTAATAATTAAAATGACTTGAAATGCCTTTTTACTAAATTTTATCTTATCGAGAAAAAAAACTAGTATAAAAACAACAGATGAAGCATGTATTGAGATTGCCAATATAGTTATGATAAAAGCCTTTATTTTATTTTTTTCTTGCCAACAAACAAAAGCCCAACTTAATAATCCTATAGCAATATACTGACGAACAGTATTAAACGAATTACTCCAATAACCGTACGTTATAAATATAAAAATGCTTAACTCTGGTATTTTAGAAAACTTAGCAATAAATTTATAGAAGCCATATATTGTAATAGCGGAAGTTGCTATTAGAAAAGGCTGAATACTTGAGGGGAAAATTCCTGATAACAACTTACAAAAAATTATAAACCCCCATTCAAAACTCCATGACTCCTTAAAATAAACTAAATTTTCCCATGTTGTACCTGCGATGCTAAAGTACCTTGGTACATAGGTAAATAAATCTGTACCAACGGTCTCCCCTCTAATAGCTCCTATACAGCCCAATATAAACATAATACAAGCTGTCAAATAAACCCTCTTCTTATTTTCATCATAAACTGTATATCTCCCTATAACAACTTTTTGATAGCCAGAGAGAAAACAATACATAAATGAAAGAAAAGCCACGACAGAAAAGGTAAAATAATACACTGTCATACTTAACACCTCAATTGTTCAAAAAAACTTTCCCACTCATCATATATTGTAGACTTTTTGAACCTGTCTTCATAATCTTTATTATCATTCTTCAATGCTAGTTGACCATCATCTTGTAAAAATCTTCGCATAGCTTTTTCTAAGGACTGTACATCGTTACATGGAACAATAAGTCCATTCACCTCGTTTATTATAATCTCTCTTGCACCACCCGGACGGCAATCTGTAGAAATACAGGGCACCCCTAATACCATTGCTTCTATAAGCACATTTGGAAGACCTTCATAATCAGATGTTAGAACAAATAATGAAGATGTATTTAATATATCTAATATATTCTTTGAGGTCCCCCTCAAAAAGGCTCTATCCTCTAAATGAAGAAATCTAATCTGATTTTTTAAGTCTTTTTCTAGAGGCCCCTCACCATAAATCTCCAGCGAATATTCGGGAAAATCCGATGCCACTTTTGAAAAAGCATCTATCAGTAACTTCTGATTTTTCTGCGGATGCAATCGTCCTACATTTATAATAGCCTTTCTGCGACTCTGAGGTTGTTCATAATCTTTTTTACTAAACGATATAGGGTTCATAATAACTCTATAGTTCTCATTTTTGACTGTTGGAAAGTACTTTTTTGCTCCTTGTGACTGAAATACAAATCCATCTATTTTCGTAATACATAAGTTCCTAATCATCCCCAATATTCCGGTATACTCAGCATCAGAAGGATCTCCCCTCTCAGCATAAATAACCTTCCCTATAATTGATTTATTCATACAAGCAGTCATATACGCCGATTGAAACCAAAAGTTAACAACCAAATCACATTTGATTGTTTTTAAAACACCATAGAGCTTATAGTATCTGAAAACCAGTCGTCTATAATCAGTATACTTATCAGGAATATAAATATATTTTATTTTTTTATCTAATTCATAGCATAAGTTATTGGCGGCTAAAGAAACCAACGTCACATCATGTCCACGTGACACCATTTCATTAGCCAACATAATTATTTGTTTCTCTGCTCCACCAAATCCATGAAGATAAGCTACAAATACAATTTTCATCTTATCTAATCCTTTTTATAATTTTAACTAACTTTCTCAAAAATCTATAATTTACAGACACCATACTCATCAGCATCTTTCGATTAAAAGAAATTGGCGCATTCATCAATAGACTATAATGTTTTCTTAAATTATATTGCAGGAAATATATATCATTATCTGATATACTCTGATCTCTTCCTCCAATCACATATTTAGCTAAAAGTGAAAAATAGCTTCTTGCTACCTTAATTTCAGCAAGTTTTATTATTCCTGGATAATTTCTGTATCTTCTTGATAATTGAACCAACTCATTACTTGCATCTAATAAATCGAAATCTTTCCTCTTTAATTTCCCACTTGTTAAGCTATCAACATTCCCCTGGTAGTAATAATATCCCACTACATCTAAATGGACTAATGTATCCGCCTTTTCAAGCAATTTAAAATTAGTTACTATATCTTCATTTAACCTTCCTTCAGGGAAAATAATTCCTTCAAAAAGTCTTTTTTTGTATATTTTTCTACAGACAGAAAAAGGACATACATCTGTTTGACCACGATATAAATAATCCTCAATAATCATATTACCCTTGACAATAGTGGGTAATCCTTCTTCAGTGAATATAGGACTCTCCTTTCTTACCTTACTGAACTTAACTTTAAAATCTACAATATCACAATTAAAAGTATGAATAGCTTTTAAAGCTTTATCATAGATGTTATTAGCTATCCAATCATCACTATCAACAAATGTAATGTATTCTCCATGAGATAACTTTATTCCAGCATTTCTAGCACTAGATAACCCTCCATTCACTTTATGGATAACTTTAATTCTCTTGTCTTTTTCTGCCCATTTGTCACATAACTTTCCACTTAAATCGGTCGAACCATCGTCAACTAAAATAATTTCAATATTCCTATATGTTTGATTGAGTAAAGACTCTACACACATATCTAAATATTTATCTACATTATAAACAGGTACTATTATACTCAATAATTTCTCATTCTCTTTTGTTTTTGAAAGAGATGCTAAATAATTAAAGCTAGAATTAAAATCAATTATATAAAGTCCTCTTTTCCCCTCAAATACGCTATCAAAGCATATTTTATTACCTCTTCTATTCCATCGAGGATGTAAATCACACCGTGTATCATTATCGTATCTGAATGGAGAAAAGACTTTAGCTACAGTATATACTTTGTCTTTTGTACTATCCGCCTCCATAATCTTAATTTTTGAAATACGAGCACGGTCTGGATAGGTATCCGTAACAACATACTTTCTGTCAGGTGAGTAACTTGGATGTCCATCACTGGATAATTCCGGCCAACAATGGATATACTCTTGTGTTTTATCTTTCATTAAATAATATCCAGGTCCATCATTAGATTTATTTTCATAAGCCAATATATGCTCATTATCCTGCCAAAAACAATGGCTTACCATATCATCATCTGAAAGAACATACATATTAGTTCCATCAACGTCACATGTAATTAGCCGAGTATATTTTCTATGCCCGTTAAACCATCTATATAAGACCATAAATCTCTGATTATCTGGATTTAGCATTAAGTGATTAACCTTATGTACACTTCCCTCCTCCATCATCTCCGGTCTAGGCATAAATGAAGAAAAATCTACATATGTAAGCAAAGGTTTGCTTTCACCTGTAAAAAGATCAACATACCAAATAGCCGTTGCATCTGGAAGAGCTACGTCTTTAGTTTTTTCGGGAATATTATAGTATCCATAACCAGGACGAAGATTATATAACCGGCTAAAATCCAATGTTAAAGCAAATGTTCCGTCGGATGCTACCGTATATACAGGCATCTCAATAATTCTTTCTTCACCTGTAAACACATTCAAAACTATAGAACAGTATCTTCCTTCACGACAATCATTATAGATAATACGTTCCTTATAATCGGGGCCTAGCCACTGCAACATACATCCTTGTTGTACATTCCACGAATGCGATTCTGCTAGCTTGCGAATGCGTTTTGGATAGGACTCAGATAAACTTGTATCAATTAAAACAATATCCGCTACGTCTTTAGGTGAAACATCATCCCATGTTTTTTTTACTCGCAAGCACAACATATATTGTTCTGTGGCATCCCATGGCGATTTATCATAGTAACCAAAGAAATACTCATAGCTATCATCTATTGGTGTCATTCTCTGAATACTACCTTCTGATTTTATTTTTTTTGATAACCCATACATAGTATACTGGTATGCACGTTTTATAAACTTTTTAGCTACTGGATACTTATTTAACTGATAATTAATTGTCTGCTCAATCCCCATTATGCTATTATCTCCTTAATAAAACACGGTAAAGAAATTTTTGAAAGCCCACTGGCAATACATACATTCCCGTTTGAGCTACAGCTACCTTGAAAAAATCAAAGAAAGAGTTAAATCCACTTCTCCAAGCCCTATATCTTATACCAATAAGAATACTTGTATTCAACCATGTCTTACGCTTAGCATATGTATTTTTGTCAAATCTAAACCTAAATAAATCGCCGTCTAGATTTTTACATACAGCATGGTCTTGAAGCATTTTAATCCATAAATCTGTATCTTGATTTTTTCTATAACTTCCATATCCTCCAACAGCCTCAACTGCTGACTTTCTATACATAACGGTAGGATGGTTGAAAGGATCCCTTGTTCTGATGAACTTATATATTTCATCATTATCAAGAGGAACTCTTCTCTCTCCAATAATATTATTAATATCGCATTCAAATTCCCTTACTTGACAACCAACAATAGTAAGTGTTTTATTCTCATCAAAGGCCTTTACTTGTAATTCACAACGAGTCGGCATAGAGTAATCATCTGAATCCATTCTAGCAATTAATTCATTAGTGCAATATTTAAGTCCTTCATTTAATGCTAAGCCTAATCCTTTATTAGTGCTAAGTTGTACTTCTTTAATAGATATATCATCCGTTTTACATTTATCTATAACAGACTGCAATTCATGTGTTATAATGCCATCTTTTACAATTATTATCTCGTCTGGTCTATAACTCTGATTTATCATACTTCTTAAGCTTAATAGAAAATATTCAGGGTTATCTTTCTTATATACTGTCATCAGAACAGAATATTTTTCCACTTCTATTTATCTCCTATTCCAGCAACGCTCAATACCGTTTTAATCATCGTCTTGATGTCACTCATAAAGTTAAAATTCTTCACAGTTTGAAGGTTATATCTCATTTTTTCCGGTAATACATCTTCTATATATACCTTATCTGCATCAACAGCATTTTTTAGTAATTCCGCCTCATCCTTATATTTAATACTCGCTTCACTTGTAATCCCAGCTGGCAACAATAATGTAGCCAGCATTTCATTACTGTAATGTTCCACATATTTTGTAGCTTCAGGCCTTGTTCCTACGAAGCTCATATTACCACTGAGAACATCAAATACCTGAGGAAATTCATCAAGACGGTATTTTCTAAGAAAGTGACCAACCTTTGTAATGCGACTATCGCCTTGTACAGTGACTGCAGTTCCTATTTTATCCGCATTATTGACCATCGTCCTAAATTTATGGATTCCAAATTTTTTTCCATACGTTGTTACACGTTCTTGACGATAAAAAATAGGTCCCTTGGAATCAGCTTTAATGCACGCTGCGATAATTGCCATCGGTCCCGATAAAACAACAAGGAGCATGCTCCCTGCTATTACATCAAAGACTCGTTTGGCAATTAAGCTACCTTTCTTCTTCTCTAAAATGTCATAATATGGTCTCACCTCATCACATTGCATATGAGAGGGTAACTCATTCCATTTTCGTAATAGCATGGCACGCTCCTTATTCATTTACTTCTATTAATCTTTAATATTGCTTAATTACATCTTTTACATTTTCAATTACATAGTCCAAGTCCTCGTCGGATAAGTGTGTGTGCAAAGGTAATGTAATAAGATTCTGATAATAATCATAGGCATTTGGAAAATCCTTAATATCCCATCCCAACGCTTTATACGCCGTCATCATCGGCAATGGCTTATAGTGAACATTAGTTGCAATACCGCGTTTTGCCAATTCAGTAATAATTTCGCGGCGTACTTCATCGCTAGCCCCCGGAACTCGAATTAAATATAAATGACCGGAAGAAATCTGGTGTTCTGCAAAGTGATCCAAATGGAATAAACCTAATTCGTCACACATAGCATCATAGCGCTTAATCATCTCTTTACGGCGTTCCAGCAACTTCGGATAGCGATCTAGCTGTCGAAGTCCGATAGCAGCCATAATATCTGTCATATTACATTTATACCAAGGACCGATAATATCATATTCCCACGCACCGATTTGTGTCTTTGCCAATGCATCTTTACTCTGACCATGTAAAGAATACAATTGATACTGGTGATAAATTTCTTCATTATCAATTCCTGGGATATCCCGCCAGGTCGATGCACCACCTTCGGCCGTGGTAAAGTTTTTTACTGCATGGAAGGAAAAGTCGGTAAAATCTGCAATAGCACCGGTCATCACGCCATCTCGCGAAGCGCCGAGAGCATGTGCACAATCGGAGAAAATAAGAATACGACCTACACTCTGCTGAATACGAGCACCTAAATCATCTCCCTGCTTTGCCGTAAACAGATTACGTTTTTCTTCGGCAATCTTAAACAGAGGTTCATAATGTGCTACCACGCCACCTAAATCTACGGCTACAATCGCCTTTGTACGCGTTGTAATGGCTGCTGCTACTTTTTCGTAATCCATTTCCGTAGAATCTTTTTGGCTGTCTACGAAAATAACCTTCGCACCGCAATGAATAGCTGCCGACGCAGATGCTGTATATGTATAGGCCGGAACTATAACTTCGTCACCTTCACCAATACCGCAAATTCTAAAATTGAGTTCTTCTGCTGCTGTCGCCGAATTCAGGCAAACAACCTTACTGGTTCCGCAATAGTCTGCCAAGCGTTTTTCTAACTCTTTCGTCCGAGGTCCTGTCGTAATCCAACCGGATTGTAAGGCCTTAACTACTTCTTCAATTTCATAATCTGTAATATCAGGAGGGCTAAAGGGAATATTTCGTTTAGCCATATCTTTTAGTCCTTTAGTATCTGTCATAGTTCTCTCCTCCTACCTATGATGAAAATTTTTGTTTAGTATCTATCGCTTACAGCTTATCATCATCGTGATAATAATATTGATAATAGCCATAGCGTCGTTGTTGCGGCATCTTATTTAAGATAACGCCGAGAATGGTAACGCCGGCCTGTTGTAACCGTTTCTTCGCATCCATAGCTTCGTTCGGCGTCATACTGCCGGATGCCACTACCATGAGCACGCCGTCAACCATGTTCCCGATAACTGCCGCATCAGCTACAGCCAGAATCGGCGGTAAGTCGATAAGAACATAATCATAGTGATCACGGGCCCATGCAATGACCTCAGCCATTTTATGACTGCCCAATAATTCCGATGGATTCGGCGGAATCGGTCCGCTAGTTAATATATCTAAATTGGGAAATACATCGTGCTGCACCAAAGCATCCAAAGCTTTCCCGCGCACGAGAGTATTCGTCAAACCATCCTGCTCGATTTCAAACTTTTTATGCTGCGTCGGCTTACGCAAATCACAGTCAATGAGAAGCACCTTCTTATTGTCCTGCGCCATAACGATAGCCAAGTTGGCAATGGTCGTCGATTTCCCTTCCCCCGGTGAAGACGAGGTCACACCTACTACTTGCAAGGCTTTATCCGCTCCTGCAAATTGTAGGTTAATACGAATAGCACGGTAGCCTTCACTAATAGGAGAGAGCTTATCGTAATGTGCTATTAATTCCGTTTTCGCCATGACAATCCTCCTTTTAGCTTATCCCACCATGATTGTTTGCTGTGACCGGGACCCTCTTCCATCTGATCCTCAAATTTAGGAATCACACCCAGTACCGGCAAGCCCAAGTATTTTTCCACATCGTCTGCTGTGCGTACTTTGCGATTAAGCAGGCTCCGGGCAATAACGAAAGCACTGCTGCCTAGCAGCCCCAAGATAAACGCGATGGCTAACGTTAACACCTTACGCGGTGCAATCGGTTTTTCCGGCAGTGTCGGTTCATCGATAACCTGTACCTCTGTAGGTACCATGATTTCCGCTACCTTTGCTTCTTCCAAACGCTTCGATAGCATAACGTAGATTTCCTGTGCCACGTCCTGATCGCGTTTTAACTGAATATATCCCTTTTGCTGTTCCGGGAATTGTTCCATCATCTTATCCGCTTCCGCATCCAGCTGTGCCAAGGCACCGGATTTACTCTGTGCTACCGCAATCTGCGCTTCATTTTTAAACTTGCTCGCTAAGAGTCCTTGCTGAACCGGATTGCTGGACGGTGCTTCCTGAGAGACTACCTTGTCTATTTCCGTATTTAACGAAGACGTTACCTCTTGGATTTGTTTATTCAAAGCCTGCATCTTCGGATGTTCATCCGTATATTTGCCCACATAACCGGCTTTTTCTGCTTCCAGTTCCGCCAGTTGTGTTTTGTATTTCTGGATGGTCGGACTATCTGCAATGCTAATACCGGCTGACGATAATTGACCGTCCGCACTGGCCAAGGCTGCTTTTGCAGTTTCCAAATTCAATTGGTTTTCTGCCTTTGCCTTATCCAGCATAGAAATCTTATCGGTTAATCCCTTCATCTGATCCGTTGGCGAGAAGATTTTATTATCCGACTGGTACGCCTGCAATTTATCTTCTGCCGCCTGTAGTTCCTTCTTCGAAGAAACTACACGTTTTTCCAAAAATTGACGAATCACTTTCTTTTCATTCTGCGATAGTTCCGTTAAGCGTTTAAGGAAACCATTTACCAATAGCTTATTGGCTTCTTGCGCCCCTTCCGCCGTGTCGGCTGTCATGGCCACCTGCATGATGTCCGTATCCTTAAAGGGTGTCGTAGTAATATGCTTCTTAACAAAACCTTCATATTCCGGATATTTGCCTTCATCATTAGGCTCTTGCGTGGCTTCAATAACCGGAATAACTACCTGGCGGCTCTTTAAAATTTCTGCATCTGTACTCATCTGTTGCTTGGATTGCAATGGATTTCCCGATGCAAGACTACTCAGCATGGAATCACCCAAGCCTTGACTCTGCTTCACCCGCAGCAAGGCTACTGACTGGTATGTCGGTGTTGCGATTGCCAAATACAATCCGGCCAACAAAATACATACCGCCGTCGTTTTCACAATAAACGATGTATGCTCACGGATGGTATGCCACAGCTCGACCAGGTCTATGGTCTCTTCTTCTTTTGGAATATCCTTACGTGTATCTTCTGCCATTGTCACACCCCTTATCAATCATCTAAATTCTTTTTAGCTTCTGTAATAGAATAAACGGCACTAAAGATAGGTGCAATATCGCGACTAAAGCTAATACGACCATTCTTCGTTAAGTACAGCATATCGCCTTCGCGCATTTCGTAATTTTCGCTCATATCCCCCGTTTCGAGCATGCGATTTAAGTTAATAGCAATCAGTTCTTTCGGACGGTCTTGACGAATAAGGTAAATTTTCTTTTTCGCCGTATCCCAATTAAAACCGGAGGCAGCCCCGATAGCATCAATAACGGTATGTCCCTTGGTGAGCTCAAACGCACCGGGACGGTTCACTTCACCGAACACATAGACGCGTACGGTACCCAGTTTTACAACGTTTACCGCCACATCGGGATCCACAATATACTTGGACAAGCGCGTCCGCAGTTCCTCCGTAAATTGTGCTACCGTCATACCGTTTGCGTTAATTTCACCGGCCAGCGGTATGGATACTCTTCCATCAGGCCGTACCAAATAGGGTGTCATAGTACCCGATGCATTCACTGATGTACTGATGCTCGGCTCCTGGGTGACCACAATGCTTAGCTGATCACCGGAGCGCATGGTATATTCGCTGGCCATGGCGCCACTTGTCGTCAATGCAAGGCCCATGACCATTGCTGCCAATTTCTTCTTCATCCTACAACTCCTTATGCTATCCACTTACTTACGTGTTGCTATCTGTCTTATCCGAACAATTTGGCAAAGAAGCCTTTTTTCTTCGGCTTTTCTTCACGCCATTCCCCTTCTATGGACGGATAAATAGCTTTTTTATTCAATAGCTTTCTCCCATTATCCTCACAACGCTGCCATAAAGCGGCACCGTTCGTTAGCTTTTTAATCGCCACCTCAACAGGGGCCAAGTCAGGATTGCGCACCGTTGTCCGATGAGCATCACTGCCGAGGAAACAAATCATGTCCTTACGGGCCAGCATTTCTACACGGCGTTGTACTTCTTCACCGAAATAGCCTACAAAGCTACCGCCGTTACACTGGGTGAGTACCCCTTTTTCCAGCCACTTCCAAATGTACCGCGGTTTTTCCATAATGCGGTCATACCGTTCGGGATGTGCCAAGATAGGACGATAGCCACGTACCATTAATTCAAACAGCAAGTTTTCGGTTTGCTTCGGTTCACTTTGATTGGTCAATTCGCAAAGAATGTAGCGACTGCCAGCAATACAGTAATCCCGTGCGTCTTCCTTTAGGAAATTTAAGGCTTCAAAGTTAATTTCCACCTCCGCACCGGTATGAATGGTAATGGGAATGCCCGCTTTTTTGGCATCTTCCTGCAAGGCGGTTGCCTTTTCCACGATAACCGACCATTCCGGTACTACACCGCGCCGGTTCACATGAGGCGTGGCGATGATATCCGTCGTGCCGCAGGCTGCTGCCATACGCAACATTTCAATGGACATGTCAAACGATTTAGATCCATCATCTATATCATATAATATGTGAGAATGTAAGTCTATCATTAGATTAATCTCCTACTCTTCTTTTCTACGCGAGATATCCACTTTACTGTTTAGCATTCGTTTTAGTCAATGTAGCCGATGCAAGCTCGTTTAAGTTTACGCCGTCGCTGGTTGCCTTGGCGCGAATCAAGCTATCTGCCACGGCATTGGCCGCTTCCGATGTATGGTTCGGATGATAGGTGGGGATAATCTCTTTAAAAATGGTAATAATGTCATCCGCCGAATGTGTATGCAACAGCTCTTCGATTTTATTAAACAGCCAATCTGCATCCAGTGGTTCAATGCGTGCTTCGTAAATTTTTTCGTGTTTAGTGTGTTCCGTTCCCTCTTCGGCGGTCAACAATTCTTCATACAATTTTTCGCCGGGCCGTAAACCTGTAATCTGAATGGGGATTTCCGTTCCCGGTTCAAAGCCGCTGAGGCGAATCATATTGCGAGCGAGGTCAATAATCTTAACCGGTTCCCCCATGTCCAAGAGGAAGAGTTCGCCGCCTTTCCCCATGGCACCGGCTTGGAGTACCAATTGACTGGCTTCCGGAATGGTCATAAAGTAACGAATCATTTCTTCGTGCGTTACCGTTACCGGTCCGCCCTTGGCAATCTGTTCCCTGAAGAGCGGCACCACACTGCCGCGGCTGCCCAGTACATTGCCGAAGCGCACCGTTACATATTCCGTAGGATAACAGGTATTCATCGCTTGGATAACCTTTTCCGCAATGCGTTTTGACGCGCCCATAACGCTGGTCGGATTTACCGCTTTATCCGTAGAGATCATTACGAATTTACGTACACCGCTGCGTCCGGCTGCGTCCGCCACGGACCGCGTTCCTAAAATATTGTTCAACACTGCCGACATCGGCCATGCTTCCATGAGCGGCACATGTTTATGCGCTGCCGCGTGGAACACAACCTCCGGCTTGTATTCGGCGAAGATACTCATCAACTGTTCTGTATCGCGAATATCCGCCACTACCGGCGTAACGGCATCAACACCGTACTGCTTGCTCAGTTCTTTATTGATTAAGTAAATGCTGTTTTCACCGTGACCGAGTAAAATAAGTTTGGCCGGTTTCATGCGCATAACGCTGCGACAAATTTCCGATCCGATAGATCCGCCGGCACCGGTAACGAGAACAACCTTACCTTCCAGGTACGCCGCAATTTCTTCCATATCAAGGCGCACCGGTTCACGCTGCAGCAAGTCTTCGATTTCGATGGGACGCATCTGCGACAAGGATACATTGCCATCCAATAATTGATACAGTCCCGGCAAAATGTTTGTCTTACATTTCAGCGGTGCACAGATGGAAACGATTTCCTTCACCGTAGCTGCCTTCGCCGATGGCATGGCAATAACGATTTCTTTAATACCGTGTTCGGCTACGAGACGCGGAATATCGTGGCGGTCCCCCATAATCATCTGTCCCGCCAAGAGGCGACCTACCTTTTTCGGATCGTCATCCACAAAGCCTACGAGTTCACGATTTTTCGCATGATAGGTCATGATTTCACGGGCAATGATGGCCCCTGCATCACCGGCACCGACAATGAGGACAGGTACGGTTTCTTCATTCTTTTGCTTATTAGAATAATATTTCAAGCTAACGTAACGGAACATAAGTCGACCGAAGCCGATAATCCCGGTAATCACGATAAAGAGAATTACGTATAAGGAGCGTGGCAGGTTCAATCCCATGGCCATAGTAATCGCCGCGTAGGTAACACAAGCACCTAAGCCGGAATAAATGAGCGCAAACAATTCCCGCGATCCCGCATAACGCCATACCCGCTGATAAATGCGCAGAATATACATCCAAGCTAAATAGCTAAGCACCAGTATGGGCGCTGTTTGCTGCAGCATCGACGCATAGGGCGTTGTATGAAATTCAAAGCGCAAGCCGTAACTGATGGCTGTGCCCAAGAGCACCGCCACTATATCCGCTATAATAAAAATTAATAATTTCGTCCATCGTCCGCGCATGTACCATCATCCTTTGTTTCCAATACTACATCAAAAATTTTGTTTCAATTATATAACATCGTCCCCCCATTGTACATTTATAAATAATTTTTACTAAAAGGGAGAGCGTATTTCATTAATAACAATCAACATGTATGACAATTCATTATAGCACATCACAGATATGTAGAGTAGATGAAACTAGCGTTCTCGGTATATAATAATAGCCGTTGATATCCATCTGTTGGTATCCATCTGTTGATATCCATCTATTGGTATCCATTTACCAGCATACCCCCATTGGCATCTTATCATTTATTTATTAGTATTTATCTATTAGTATTTATCTATTAGTATTTATCTATTACTACTTATCTATTACTACTTATCTATTACTACTTATCTATTATTATTTATCTATTATATTATTGTGTCTATTATTATCTATCATCATCTCCCTATTGATATTGTAAGAAAGGGGTGCCTCGTATGCCGATATTGTCCACACCGTCTTTATATACTACCATTGAATGGCTCGCCCTCGGCGTTTCCATAGTCATCATCGCGCTCATAGCACGACGTGTATTTGGTTCTCGTCGCAAGGAAATCAATGCCAAGTGGTATACGCGAAATGGTGTCTACCCATTGACGAAGATGGAGCGCGATTTTTATGTGTTGCTTCGCCGGTATTTCGGTGATGATACCATCATTCTCTCTCAAGTGCCTCTCATCTGCTTGGCTCAACCTAAAGCACGTCCCGACACGGAAGTGTTTCGCCGTCTAAAATACAAAATCGATCGCATGCGATTGGACTTTGTTATCCTTCGCTCCACCGGCAGCGTGGAATGTATTATTGAACTTGACGGGGACTCGCATCAGACAAAAGCCCAACGTCGCCTCGACAAAGAGCGCGATCGCTTTCTTACCGAACTGGGCTACGATATTTTTCGCTATACACATAAAAACGGTACACCCCTCTCGAAAGAAAGAGTGTACCGCTTCTTGGATCAATATTTCGAATAATAGTATCTACCTTACAGCTATCGTCACTACAGGCAATAAAAAATCCCAAGGCATGTCCTTGGGATCATTTATTATTCAGCTACTTTGTTGATAACCTGAGTTCCTTTGTAATAGCCGCATGTAGGGCAAACCCGATGAGGCATCATAGGTTCGTGGCACTGCGGACAAGCTACATAGCCGGGAACAGTTAATTTCCAATTTGCACGACGACGGTCACGACGGCATTTGGACAATCTACGCTTTGGTACTGCCATTATCTGCACCTCCTTAACATAATCACTAGGATTAATTAATCATCATCTTTATCGAGCAGTGTACGAAGCACCGCCAATCGAGGATCCACCACAAAGGATTCACAAGAACAAGGTGAAACATTTAAATTTGCTCCGCAATGAACGCACAATCCTTTGCAATCATCCTGACATAACACTTGAGAGGGTTTATTGATGATTAATGTTTCCCGAATGAGGTCCGTTACATCGATGGTTTCACCATCAAAGGGAATTATTTCCGCATCCTCCGCATTCTGCCATTCTTTCAAAACACCAAAGGTTTCTTTGAACGGAGTCACCTGCACATGTGTAAGCGGAGTCAAGCACCGCGTACATTCGTACTCGCCTTCGGTACGAACGGTCCCTTCTACAATGTAATTCTGCCCATCATATCGAAACTCACCACTAATGGTTATATCATGACGGCTCCAAGGAAAAGCAGTTACGTCACCAAGCACGGTGGCCGGTTCCGTACATGTATAAGGAAACGGTTTTCCTATATGTTCTTTTGCTTGCTCTACTTGCAGTTTCATAATTCTACCTCGACTATACTATTATAGCTACCACACCGGCCTTTGTCAAATTCTATTTCGCCTAAGGCCAACGAGGCTGCTAAGCTATGACACAGCTTTACACCAGTCACAGACATACCCATATGTGTCAAAACGGCCCTCCTCGCGGAGAGCCGTTGGTTATTACCAATTCGTTTATTACATTTTTTCGAACTGATCTTTGCCTACACCGCAAACCGGGCAAACATAATCATCCGGCTGATCTTCGAATTTAACGCCTTCAACAGCTTCATCATAAATCCAGCCACAAACAACGCATACGTATTTATCCATCACTTGCGCCTCCTTTCGATCACAATATAGACACTTAATCTACACTCTTAGTCTATCACGGATATCGATATTTATCAATATCTTTTTTCTCATTTTTTCTTCATCATTATTACCAGCCTCGACCGGCTCCGCCACCGCCGCCGGAACCGCCGCCAAAACCGCCGCCACGGCCTCCGCCGAAGCCACCGCCTCCTCCGCCGCGGCCTCTCGATAACAGAATGATTATCATCATTGTCATCTGTCCGCCGAAGAAAAGGATGTCCACCGCGAAGAATCCGATAACCAAGGCACCGACCAACAGCTTTTGCCACCATGGCCACGAGCTATCGTTGTCTTGATTAGCCGCTACCTTTGTCGATTGACTCTTGGCATCGCCGGTTAAGGTGACATTGTATCCCTTGGCCGTCACTATCGCCATGGCCGTAAAGGTTTTCACTATACCCGTCTGCATCTGTCCTGCTTTAAAGTACGGCAATGCATAGGTATCGAGGAGTTGCCCTGCCTTGGCATCATTGATAATGCCTTCCAGTCCGTATCCCACTTCGATGCGCACACGCTTATCTTCGGTGGAAACGAGGAGTAGCATACCATTGTTTTCCTTCTTTTGACCTATGCCCCAACTGCGCAACACGGCCAAGGCATAATCATCCGGTGCTTCGCCCTCAAGGCTCTTCACCGTCAGCACCGCCAGTTGGGCTGTTGTCTTTTCATCTACTTCGTGCGCCAGCCTGTTCATCTCTGCTTCTGCTTGCGGCGATAGGATGCCTGCCGTATCCACTACATAGACACCGGGCTGTGGTTTTTGCGGAATGTCCGCAGCCGATGCTGTTTGCATCACACCGAACAGGATGACGAAGGCCAGTAGAATTCTACCTACATATCGTTTCCATTTCATAGGCTACCCTTAGAAGGATACCTTCGGAACCTGCTGTGCTTCCTTGGAGGCTTCGAAATAATCCTTAGCACTGAAACCAAACATACCGGCATACACACTGGTTGGGAAGGTACGCACTTTGGCGTTGAAGGCCTGTACGCTCTGGTTATAGTCGCGGCGAGCTACGGCAATTCGATTTTCCGTACCGGCCAATTCGTCCTGAAGGGCACGGAAGTTAGCATCCGCCTTCAAATTCGGATAGTTTTCCGCTACCATCAGCAAACGGCTGAGAGCGCCGGTCATCTGATCATTGGCTTCCGATGCTTCTTTTACAGATTTAGCCCCACCCAAACGAGCACGCGCATCGGCTACGGCCTTGATGGCTTCTTGTTCATGAGATGCATAGCCCTTTACGGTGTTGACTAAATTAGGAATTAAATCGTTACGCCGTTGTAGCTGTGTTTCTACCTGTGACCATTGTCCGTTCACTTGTTCATCCATTTGAACCAATCCGTTATAGCCGCTGACCAGCCAAGCTATCAGGGCTATGATGACAACGACCACCCCAATCCATACTTTTTTCATACGTATCAAACGCTCCTTTCGTTATCACAGTATCTCGCATCATTATCTTCGCAGGATACACTGTGTATCACATGCCGGGCTTATAACTTTTATTGTTCAGTCATTGCCCCTTGCAAATTACTTACTTACTGCATACTTGTATTATATCATATTTAAAAATTTTTCGTCATTGACACCCTTCCTCTGTATTTTTCTACCATTTTACTATATAATAGGATTCGTAAGCAATAAAAGAAAATGATTCTTAAATTTACGGTATATATGTTACGTATAGGAGGTTTACATGAATACACGATTAACAGAATTGTTAGGCATTACATACCCTATCATCCAAGGTGCTATGGCATGGACTTCGGAGCACAAATTAGCGGCTGCCGTGGCTAACGCCGGTGCTACGGGTGTTATCGCTTCCGGCGGACGCGATGCTGATTGGCTGCGCAATGAAATTCGTCAGGCCAAGGCGTTGACGGATAAGCCGTTCGGTGTTAACTTAATGCTCATGGCAAAAAATATTGATGAGCTTTTACAGGTGTTGGTAGAAGAAAAGCCTGCCTTTGTCACCTTGGGAGCCGGTAATCCGGTGCCTCACATCGAACCGTTACACGCAGCCGGTATTAAGGTGATTCCTGTTGTGCCTAGCGTAAAATTGGCTAAACGCGTAGCCGGATCCGGCGCAGATGCTATCATCATTGAAGGACAGGAAGCGGGCGGTCACATCGGTACGCAGACGACGATGGCTCTTATGGAAAACGTATTGCCCGAAGTAGATATTCCGGTAATCATCGCCGGCGGTATTGCTGACGGCCGTGCATTGGCCGCTGCCCTTACCATGGGTGCCGAAGGGGTACAGATGGGTTCTCGCTTTATCTTAGCCGAAGAGTGCCAGATGCATCCGAATTGTAAAGAAGCTATTATCGCCGCTACCGATACGGATTCTGCCGTAACCGGTCTTACCAGTGGTCACGGCGGTGTTCGTTCTTTGAAAAACGAATTCACCGCTAAATATTTGGCTGCCGAATTCAGCTGCACGCCAAAGGAAGAATTGACGGCTATGTCCGTGGGCACGAACCGTCTGGCTGCGGTTGACGGCGATATTGTAAACGGTGCCGTTCAGTGCGGTCAGAGCTTAAACCGTCTTACTAAAATCGAACCGGCTAAGGCCATTGTGGAATCCGTTGTTGCCGAAGCCAAGGAAGCCATCAAACGCGCCCAGCGTTTTATTTAAGAAGGAGATGTTATTATGTTACCGTTCAAAGGTAAATATCCTAAGCTGGATCCTAAAAGTTGTGTTATGCCCGGTGCAGAGCTCGCCGGCGATGTAGAGTTAAAGGAATACGCCTCCGTTTGGCAAAATTGTGCCATGCGCGGCGACGTAAATAAAATCGTAATCGGTCGCTACACCAATGTACAGGATAATTCCGTTCTTCATGTTGACGATGACAAAGCGTGCATTCTCGGCGATTATGTTACCATCGGTCACAATGCAATCGTTCATGCGTCTACCTTGGAAGATCATGTATTGGTCGGCATGGGTGCCATCGTTCTCAGCGGCTGTCGTATAGGTAGAGGCTCCATCATTGCTGCCGGTGCAGTTGTGTTGGAAGGGACTACCATTCCTCCCTACTCGCTCGTAGTCGGCTTACCGGGTAAAGTAATTCGCACCGATGAAAGTCAGTTGGAACGCATTCACAACCAAGCCGTTAAGTATAAAACATTGTGGACGAAGGAATACGGTCTTCTTCCCGATGCCGGCGGCGAAGTGTACGACGGCGCAAAAATCGTATAAGTCTGCGATGATGCCAACATCGTATACGTGTACGGCAGTACCAACATCATATACATGTACGACGGTGCCAACATCTTATACATGTACGACGGTGCCAACATCTTATACATGTGTAGCAGTACCAACATCGTATAAGAGCTAACATCATATAAAACTAATTATATATTATGTCACTACAACAAAAGGGCTGTAACGAAATGAGATCACTCATTCGTTACAGCCCTTTTCATGTATTTCTTTTCTTGATGTTATTCCATAGCAATGACAGGTGTACCGGCTTGAAGCGATGCTTTTACATCCAGTATCCGCTGATTACTGCTGCCGCGAAATCGCAAAGCCGGATCCCGTAGTGCATCCACATAACGACCATCGACGAGAATATCACATTGCTCTAACAGCGCTTTCTTATTGGGGCAAGCCATAATCTCTTCAAAGGTATAGCCGGAGTAGGTCCATATATTTTTTTCCGGTACTGCCTTGCGCACCGCTTGTACCAGCGGCAGTAAGCCGTCTACATTCTGAAAGGGTTCTCCCCCGAGAAGTGTCAGCCCCGCTACGTTCGGATCCTGTACGTAATCCAGTACTTCCTTTGTTTCCTTCTCCGTCCAAGGTGTACCTGCCGTAGGATCCTGATATTCCTCATTAAAACAATTAAAACATTTATGTGTACAGCCGGTGACAAATACTGTCGTACGAATGCCATCGCCGTTTGCTATATCATATTTCCGAATTTGCCCGTAATTCATACCATCGCATCCTTTTATATTTCGTTTGCGTTTTTTATATTTTATTCACATTTATATTTTATTTATAGTTTCCCATTTTGTTTACATCGTTTCTATTGGGTTTGCCTTCTTATATGTGCAGCACGCGATCCTTGATCTCCTTCGTACGCCCTTCGTTCCAGAAATTTTCTCCCAGGTACCCGCAGGTACGACGAATTACCGTCAGCTTGTCACGATCGGTATTATGGCAACGCGGGCATTCCCACTGATTATCATCGTTAACTTTGATTTCACCGTCAAAGCCGCACACATGACAGTAATCGGATTTCGTATTAAATTCTGCATAAGAAATATTATCGTAAATGTAACGAATCATGGTTAACACGGCGGGAATGTTATTTGTCATATTCGGAATTTCCGCATAGGAAATACAACCGCCGGTAGATTTCTTCTGGAATTCCGCTTCGTACTTGAATTTATCGAAGACGTTGATTTCTTCCCGTACGTTAACATGATAGCTATTCGTGTAATACCCTTTATCCGTAATGTCCGGAATTTCTCCGAAGCGGGCTCGGTCGATAGAAGAGAAGCGATTGGTCAGACTTTCTGCCGGTGTACCGTAAAGAGCAAAGCCCATATTGTGCTTAGCGCGCCATTCTTTAATCGCCGCGTTCAAGCGATCCATAATTTTCATGGCAAAGCGACGACCGTCCGGTTCCGTATTGGACTGCCCCGTAATAAGGCGTGTTGCTTCGTAAATCCCGATATACCCCATGGAAATCGTAGCATAACCGCCCTTTAGGAATTTGGCAATGGACTCGCCCTTTTTAAGACGAGCAATAGCCCCGTACTGCCAGTGAATCGGCGATACATCGCTGGTTACGTTTTTCAACAGTTCGTAACGAAGCAGTAATGCTTTTTCAACCAGCTTCAAGCGCTTGTCCAAAATTTCAAAAAATTTATCTTCATTACCGCGTGCTAATATACCGATTTGCGGCAAGTTGATGCTGACTACACCCATGTTAAAGCGACCGTCAAAGACGTACTCGCCCTTTTCGTTTTTCCACGGCGACAGGAAGGAACGGCATCCCATAGGGCTGAACACATTGCCTTCGTAAATTTCTTTCATTTTTTTTGCCGAAATATAATCCGGGTACATCCGTTTCGCCGTACATTTAGCCGCGAGTTCCGTCAAATAGTAGTACGGGCTATCCGGATAGATATTGTGTTCGTCTAATACGTAAATCAATTTCGGGAATGCCGGTGTAATATATATATTCGCTTCATTCTTCACGCCTTGAATACGTTGTTTCAAAATTTCTTCATCGATTAAAGCCGCTTCCTTCGCATATTCGCTGTTCGGATCGAAATGCATGAACAATGTAACAAACGGTGCCTGCCCGTTGGTTGTCATCAATGTATTAATTTGATACTGAATGGTTTGGATACCATCCTTTACTTCCTTGCGCGTACGCTTCCAGGCGATTTCGCGCGCCTTTTCCATATTCGGTTCCATCCCGTAAATCTCTACTTGTTCTTCAATGACATTATTGAGAATCTTTTCGTAGGATTTACGCACAAACGGTGCCAAAATGCGATCGATGCCGTTAATGCTTTGTCCGCCGTACTGACCGGATGCTACCTGCGCAATAATCTGCGTCGTTACGGTACAAGCTACTTGGAAAGACTTCGGCGTATCAATGCGTTTGCCGTTGATAACGGTTCCGTTCGTAAGCATGTCCTTCAAATTAATTAAGCAACAATTAAACATCGGCTGAATAATATAGTCCATGTCGTGGAAATGGATAGCGCCGCTGTCATGCGCTTGTACAATATCGGCGGGAATCAATTTACGGCGTGCAATATCCTTGCTGACTTCACCGGCAATCAAATCGCGCTGTGTGGAAACGATGGCCGCATCCTTATTGGAGTTTTCATCCAACACCGCTACGTTACTGCGATCCAACAAGCCGAACACATCTTTGTCCGTCGTATTTTCGCGACGTTTAAAGGCCTGTACTGCCTTGTAGTTTTCATAGGCTCTTGCCGTTGCGGGATTATTGTATTCTACCAATTTGTAATACACTTGATCTTCGATGGCATAAATAGTCATGTCCTTATGCAGCTTGGATGCATAGCCTTCGATTTCATTGGCAATACGATCCGCCAAGCCTTCTTCATATAAACCGGTACTGCTGTTCATTGCTTTTTCGATGGCGATTACAATTTTTGATTTATCAAAAGGCACCTTGTGTCCGTCTCGTTTAATAACCTGTAACATAGCTTCCTCCAAATACGAAATCTACCTCATCTTTACACTATATATTGTGTTACCCCTTTGTTCAACACAATATATAATACCATATCATCCATCGATTAGACCATACATACATATAGGGGATTGACATTTTATCGCATGCCAATCCCCGTGTATTTCCTATTTTATTTTACAGTTACCAAACATAGCCTACTATATATTGTGATTAAATTCGCGTACCAAGTAATATAATTACTTCAAAATTACACGTTTCGTGTAATTTAATTACCTCGCTTGTGAATTTATTTTCTATTCATCAAAACAAATGATAGGGTTCATACCGGCCATGGTTATGTCTCCAATAACCTTAAGAGCTGTCGCTTATCTATTTTCGATCCCGCCGTAAGCGGTATTTCCTCTACACCTATGATGCGATGCGGCATTTCTTGCACAGATAACACCTTCGTCATAACTTTTTTTATCATCGTTTCCGTATATCCCGGTTCGCATTGAATGAAGGCTACCGGTTCTTCACCGCGCAACGCATCCGGTTGTCCCATAACGACTGCCTCTGCCACACCATCCAGCTCCTGAATCTTTTTTTCCAACAACGGCACAGACAGTTTATAACCGCCTCGGTTAATAACGGCACCGCCGCGCCCTTCGAACATAAGTCGTCCCGACGAACTGAACCAGCCCTTATCGCCGACGGAGAACGGACAAGCTACGCCTTCAATCGTATATGGCGAGGTAACGTAAATCATGTGATCCTCATCAACCGTAACCCTTACTCCCGGGAAAGGCCTGCCCACCGTATTCGGCTCCAGCAGCCACTCCTCGGCGGTGCAGCACGTAACATAGTTTAGTTCGCTGGCACCGTAATAAAGAATAAACCGCGCCTGCGGCCAAGTCCTTTGCAAGTGATGCATCAGCTTTGTGTCCAACATTTGCGAACCTGCAAAAATCATTCGCAAGGACGATAGTGCCGCCGTATTCTCCTTGCTTATAGGCATTGCCTCCATAAGCAAACGCAATTTGGTAGGCAATAAGTAGATGTGTGTAATCGCATACCGCGCCATCACCTTCAGCCACGACCGCGGGCGCAAATAAGCAGAGGTCACCACCGTACCGCCGGCATACCATACGGCCAACAGAGCATTTAAGTTACCGGTAAAGCTCATGCTGCCATGTAAAAACAAACGTGTATCCTTAGTTACTTCAAAGATTTCATTTTGTACGGGAAAGAAATCGGCCCACGAAGCGGTACGTCGCCACAAGATTTTCGGTACCCCCGTTGATCCTGACGAAAGCACGCCGAAGTCAGCCTTGTCGCAACAAGCGCTAGGTTCTTTCAATCGTTCCTCCAGTGCCTTTCGAACGGTATCATCACTGTCCGGATGACCGATGATCGGCTGTAGACCTGCTCCTATGGCAGCTATCCACACCGTCAACTGGTCGTACACGGAATTTCGGTATATGACTGGCGGCTGTGGTTGCGCATACGTTTCCAGCTTTTCTTTTTCCACCTGCACGTCTCGCATAAAGTTATCATAGGTGTATACCGCATCATCGATACACAAACAAGGTTTATTCGGCTCCGCCTTTTGCCATGCAAGCATCATCGCATATAACGAGGTCACTCTATTCCTCTCCGGGGAATACGTCATCTCACTTTGTCCGGTCTGATTATAATCATCCATGTTAATTTCCTCACTTTGTTATCATCCGTTCGATAAGCATTGCCGTCCCTACACCGCCGGCACCGGCAATGGCGGCCAATCCGTAACGTCCGTCGCAGCATTCCAACGATGCCATGAGATGAAGTACAATAATCGCTCCCGATGCACCGTACGGATGCCCGTACGCCAATGCTCCGCCGCAACGGTTATAGCGTTCCGTGTATGTTCCGTACCGCCGACCGAACAATACATCAATCACTGCAAAGGCTTCGTTCCACTCCACTGCATCTATTGCTTCCATGGTCAGTCCCGTTTGCGTCAACAATTGTTCCGTTGCTTCCATAGCACCTTCCGGACTGTACAAAGGATTGCCTGCCCATGCTGTAACCGCTGTCATTCGATATCTTGAGGGCTGTGTCCCCAGTAAAAGAAAGGCCGCTCCATCATGCGTAAGACAAGCATTCCCCGCCGTAGTCAGCGTATTCGGTCCCAAAAGAGACGGCATTCGTTGTAACAAACGCTCCGACATACGCGGCCGAATGCATTCATCAACCGGCGTATGCGTTAATATCGGCTGCGGTATGCCATAGGCCTTACTTACAAGCGCTATGCGCCGTTCCATGTCTTCGCCGTCAAGTTTGTATGATTGTAGATAGCCTTCTTTCTCAGCCAGCACGGCACGCTGATGACTGCGCAATATCCACGGCGTCAAATCATCGGTCCTTACCTGATATTTCTGCATGGTACGCTCCGCCCCTTTGAGCATGGCCAGCTCATCTCGCTCGTGCGGCGAAAACTGTGCCACGCGGTACGAGCCTTCCCGATAATCATCGTCCCCATAGGTACGCAGCGGTTGCAGCGAACTACTTTCAGTCCCACCGGCCAAAACGGTATCGTACAACCCGGCTCGTATACCGCTGTACGCCCATTCCAAGGCACCGCCGGCCGAAGCGCATTGCATATCCACCGTTACGGCCGGTACTGTTTCCGGCAATGATGAAAGCAATGCAGTAAGACGCCCTATATTTCCTCCGCCGGCTACGGCATTGCCACAATAGACACGATCCACCGTCGTATAACCGGTGCGCTCCAGCAATGCATCAATCACTGCCGCTCCCAATACTTCCGGCGGCGTTGTCTTATATTGTCCTCTATATACACCAATGGGCGACCTAAGGCCGCCCATGATATATACGTCGCGACAAGAAGTCTTGTTACCGTTACTCACAACGTTTCCTCCTCTTGCGATCTGTTACATTTTGTTTACAATCTAATTTTTGTAGCTAACCACGAAGCCACCAGGCATTTGAAAACATCCCCGGGAATAAAAGGCAACGCATAACCGGCTAAGGCTGCGTTAAATCCGATTCCTGTTACAATCATACCGCCGGCAATACCAAACGCGTAGGTAATGGGAATCGTAATGACGCAGGCGCGCCATGCATAACTCCAAAAGGATACGGTTTTACCTTTGCAAATACTCAGCAATGTATACGCTACCGGCCAACCCCAAATAAAACCGCCGGTCGGTCCGAACAGCTTGCCCAAACCACCCGTACCGCCTACATATACCGGTAAGCCTACCGCTCCCAGCAACACATAGACACAAAGTACAATGAAAGCTTCCTTCGGCGGCAGCATAAAGGCCACCAAGCACATAACCAATGTTAATGCCGTAACCATCGCCGGTGTAAAGGGCAAGGGAAACGAAATATACGCCGAAATACACATTAACGCTACCAAAAGCGCCATTTTTGTCAATTTACGTACATCACTCATCTAGCTCTACTTCCTTCTTCATTTATTTTTAATTGCTACGTCAAGAACCTATCCTATGCCGATACAGTAACCACCACATCAAACAGCCGCAGTCCATCTGCAGTAATCACCGTATAGTCTGTGGGTCCCTCACTTCGGAGAAACAACGGTGTATCCCCGTACACGGGATTGCGAAAACGGATACGGATCTCCTTGATGGTATCCTTTGTTGATGGTATTTTTGTATTACCGCAAACCGTCTCATTCCCCACTATATCAGTGCCAAGTGTATCGCCTTCCTGCCGTGCCTCGTTTTCCTTATTCCCACGTATTACCGATGGCCAGTCTTCGTAAAAAGCAGCCAGCAATAAGCACCCCGGCACAATACAGCAGTCGTCTCGGTGAATGGGATTGGCATCGCCTACCGCTTCGGTAAACGCATGTACCACCGTTGGCGAAAAGGAACGCCAGCGTATCAACTGCTCGGTATCGCCTACGCTTGTTACATCAGCAGTACTCGTCGGAAGAATCGTGCGTGAAGAATCATAGGGCACTAAGACAGCCTCCAAGCTTCCCTCATCATCGACAGCAAAGAAACGGTAGCGATTTCCACGACAACGCACCTTCGTTTCCGGACTTTTGTCATAGACTCCGGCACGAGACGGATTGTGTTGCCGCCATGCCAAAGAAGCAATAACAACGTCCTTCGGTATATCCGCTGCCGTCATAGCACGAAACAATGTATACACCGCTGTCCCTCCTCAATTTTGATTTCTACGTTTCGATTATAGAAGATATATATACATTAGTCAACTGTATACTACACCAAAGTTAACAAAAGAGTTATCCGGATTTCAACCGGAGCCACTACGATAATCCAAACTCGGCATTCTTCGTAAATTACGGTATATAACAAAACAAGCCACTACTTACATAGTGGCTTGTTTTGCTGAGAGGATAGCGAGGGGGAAAAAATTGAGGTAATTAAAAATTTAATATTAAATGCTACCTCTCACAGTATAATGGAATGTATTTGGCCGATATTTCTCCATGATTAACACATTTCGCAAAACCGACCAAGCATGTGGTGGAGACGAGGGGAATCGAACCCCTGTCCAAAAACGGTGCCCCAAGGACTTCTCCGAGCGCAGTCGCTGTTTTAAATCTCAGACAGCTATTGTACAACGACAAACTACACTGTCCCAGCTCAAGGAATCTTATTTAACTCATTTGAGCAAGTGAGTTAAACCAGCCCGTAGTTTGACGCCTTATCCCCTCTCACGGGCGAAGAGAGGTAAGACGTAGCTTATGCAGCTAATGCAAAGTTTTCTTTTGCGTTTAATTTAAAGGTTCCACCGTTTAACGGCCTAATGGAACGCCGGCTCGCTATCCATGATACACGCATCCCTGTCGAAACCATTACGTCCCCGCGAGTACGCACATATCATGTGCAAACTTTATTATACGCAATACCTCATTAGCTTGTCAATTATTTTAATTAATAGCGATCTTGTTCTTTCATGCGCCGCTGAATATCACGCTTCGCATCTCGTTCCGCCATATCCTGTCGCTTATCATAATTCTTTTTCCCTGTCACAAGACCTACGGTAACTTTAATCAAGCCATGACTATAGTGAAAATTCAACGGCACTAAAGAGAAGCCCTTCTCTTTGACCTGCCCCAACAATTTATGAATTTCCGCCTTATGCATTAATAGCTTACGTGTCCGTTCCGGTTCATGATTGAATTGATTGCCCTGTTCGTAATGGCTAATATGTGCCTGATAGAGAAAGAGCTCTCCATTTTCAATACCGCAAAAGCTGTCCTTCAAATTGAGTCGACCTTGGCGAATCGATTTTACCTCTGTCCCGGTTAGGGCAATGCCGGCTTCATAGGTTTCATGAATATGATAATCATGACGTGCCTTGCGATTATCCGCAATTAAGCTGGTACTGTCCTTCTTTGTCTTTGCCAATGGTATCCCTCCTGTTTCAATTCTTTTCTATATTTTTATTCCCTTTTCATGCGTTCAATTCTTTTTATGCTTTCAACTATTTTCTATGTTTTCCTTTACTGCGATTACGCTTACGCGATGCATGGGCCTTTTTCTTTTTTCCTTTCCCGCTGCCGGATTTACCGTTGCGACTCTTCTTAGCTTTGCTCCTACCCCCGGCAGATGACCCGGCATTACCTTTCTTGCGACCGGCCTGACTGTCGCGCTTCATACTTTTATCCAGCCAACGTCGTTGCAAGGCGGCTAAGTTTTCTACTTCGCCGAGGACAAAATCAATTTGGCGTCGTTCCGTGTCTGCCTTAATCAGCGTAACCGTTACTTCCTGTCCCAGGTGATATTGTTTGCCCGTGCGACGTCCTACCAATAGGAAGTGATCTTCATCAAAGAAGTAGTGGTCATCTTCCATCATGGATACGTGTACCAATCCGTCAATGCCATTCTCCAATTCGACGAACATCCCAAATCCGGTAATAGAATTAATTCGTCCTGTAAATACCTCACCGACATAGCGTTCCATATATTGTACTTTTTTCAAATCATCCGTATCGCGTTCGGCTTCCACCGCTACCTGTTCCTGCATGGAGCAGTGTTCGGCTGCTTCTGCCAAATACGCTATATCGTCATCGCGCTTGCTGTAGCCGTCATGCCAATGCATCGTTTTTTTCAGCAAACGGTGCACCATCAAATCAGGGTAACGGCGAATCGGCGATGTAAAATGCGTATAGCATTCCGACGCCAAACCGAAATGTCCTGCATTGTTGGCAGAGTAACGCGCCTGCTGCATGGAGCGAAGTGTCATGACCTGGGCAACCTGCTCAATGTCTTCACCGCTGACGCTTTCCAAAAATTTCTGTACATCCTTCGGCGTCACATCTTCGGTAAAGCGTTCATTACGTCCCAGATACTGCAATACGTTTTGTAGTGCTGCCAGTTTTTCCGCATTCGGCGTTTCATGAATACGATACACCGAGGCCGGCGCGTGATCACGCAGATAGCAAGCTACCGTTTCGTTGGCAATCAGCATACATTCTTCGATGATTTTTTCCGCAATCGTCCGTTCCCGTTTAACGATGCGCAGTGGCGTACCGTCACCGTCAAGAATAATTTTAAATTCCGGGAACTCAAAATTGATAGCACCGCGCCGATGACGCATGTCCATCAATGTTTCGGCCACATTCCGCAGCTCTTTTACCATCGGCATCAGCGGGACTAAGGTGTCCGGAATAATGTCTTCTTCCAAGGCTTGGTAAATTTCGCGATAGCTACAGCGTCGGTCAACCCGAATAACCGAAGGACTGATAGTTGATTCCACCACAGTACCATCGTCATCGATTTCCATAATGCAACTCATGGCATAACGGTCTTCACCGGCATTTAAACTACAAATTCCGTTGGATAAAATCGTCGGTAACATCGGTACTACACGGTCAACCAAGTACACACTGGTACCACGGCTGTACGCTTCGCGATCGATCGCCGTATTCGCCACCACATAGTTGCTTACATCCGCAATGTGAACACCCAGCTGACAATGTCCGTTAGGCAAGCGCTTAACACTGACCGCATCATCCAAGTCTTTCGCATCTTCGCCGTCAATGGTAACCATCGGTTCGTTCCGTAAATCCAATCGACCCTTTTCCGGCAGAACGGTCATGCTGATAGACTCCGTTTCCTTCAGTACATCTTCGGGGAAAGCAAAGGGGATCTTATGCTGTGCCATAATGCAATTAATGTCAAGACCCTTATCACCTTCATAGCCGAGTACGGCAGTAATACGTCCTTCCGGCAATTCATTGCCTTCCGGCCATTTAATAATTTCCACCGCCACTTTAGCACCGCTGCGTGCATCCAGCGCATGATCCAGGCTGATATAAATATCCTCGGTAATCCGTTCATCGTCAGGTTTCACAAAGCCAAATTTTTTCTGGCGATCGTAAGTACCAACAATAATCGTATTGGCTCGTTCGATAATCGCTACGATTTCACCTTCTCGGCGTCGTCCCTTCTCGGCTCCGATAATCCGCACTCGCACCTTGTCGTTCTGCATAGCTCCGTGACGATGTTCTTCGGAAATATGAATATCCTCTTCCAAATTGGGACCTACCACAAAGCCAAAGCTCTTGCGATAGCTTTTATAAATTCCTTCTGCCATCATTCCTTTGGCCACTGCCGGCGCATACCTATAATACTCTCCGTCCTTTGTCATCAATAGCCCGTCCCGCTTTGCTTCATCCACGGCATCCATAAAGGCCGCTACTTCATCGGCGCTTTTCATGCCCAGCATATACGCTGCATCCTCCACATGATAGGCTTCCGGTGCAATGTCTTTATAAAAAGTGAGCAACTGCTCTTTTATTTCTTGTCTGTCTATTGCCTCTCGCATATACTGTCGTCTCGCTTTCTATAAAAAAAGACCCGCATACGCAGGCCCTCCTATTAATATTGGTTTAATAAGAACCCTAATACAAGGCTCAACACGGCAAAAATAACCGCCAACACGATAGTGCATTTGGATAAAAATCCGTCAATGCCGCGTGCTTTACCGCCAAACACGGAATCAGCCGCGCCCGATACAGCACCGCCCATGCCTGCACTCTTGCTTGACTGCATCACCACTACCACAATTAATAATACAGAAACGATTACCTCTGCAAACATCAAAAAGCTTTTCACTTCGTTCATCCTTCCTTACCGGCTGCCGCGCCTTTATTTTTATGGTGAATTCCCCAATGTTGCTCCAACTTGCGCTTAGCCCGTTGCAGAGCATTGTCGATGGACTTGACACTGCGTCCTACCTCTTCACCGATTTCCTGATAACTTTTCCCGTCTAAATAGGCCGTCATTACCCGAGCTTCGAATTTACTGAGGATGATACCGATGGAATTTTCCATAGCTACCAAGTCCTCGTGGTTTATCATTTCCTCTTCCGGACTGGCTACTTGTCCTTCGGAAATGACATCCTCCAATTTACGTTCCGACTCATCCGTGTAAATCGGGGTATTGAGAGATACATATGAATTCAGAGGAATGTGCTTTTGCCGCGTCGCTGTTTTTATTGCTGTAATAATTTGTCGTACAATACACAATTCGGCAAATGCCCTAAACGATGCGGTGCGATCGGCTTTAAAATCACGCATGGCCTTATAAAGACCAATCATCCCTTCCTGAATTAAATCTTCTCTGTCTGCACCGACAATAAAGTATGTCCGCGCTCGAGCTCGTACAAAATTTTTATACTTCTCTACAAGAAAATCTATAGCAATTTCATCTTTAGTTGCCTGTATATATCTGACAATGTCCTCATCCTTCAAGCCCTCAAAGCGGTCATAACCTTCATAATGCTGTCTTATCACGCTCATTTACGGCCCTCCGTTACATACAAGAACGATGTATCAATACATCCTCCATTATACGTTAACCCTTGCCGTAACGCAAGGGTTCATTCGTATTTACTTACTATTCCTTGTTCTCTCGTTTCTTGCCGTTAAGGCGCATTGTTTCCCAACCTTCGGCTGCCTTTGTCCCCTCGATAAGACGACCGAATTCATTGCGTTCCAACCGAACGCTGTCACCGGTATGCGTATGTCTGTAATGACGTCGTTCATCCAACTTGGCCCGTTCTACTTGCCGCAATAGTTCCCGCGCGGAAATACGAAGGCCCCCGGAACCGAGAATCTGGTTTTGTTCCGCGTGATCCGATGTGCACACATAAATATTGCGGAAGCTGTTTTTACGGATAAATACTGCTTTTTCAATATATGAATCCGCCGTCACGCCTTCCGCCGTATACACTTCCAAAAAGTCCGGCGACACTTCCTCCTCCGCCGGTGCCATTCCCGCATACTTACCGTCAAATACCAAAATAACGTAATAGCCCTTGAACATACCATAGTTCTGCAGTATATGTCGCAAACGACTACGCGCATGCGATAATGATTGCTTACTCAATCGTTTGAGTTCGGGCCATGCAAAAATTACATTATATCCGTCAACCAGCAATATGTCTGCCTTCATAGTATCAAGCCTGCCTTTGTCGCTGTGCCTCATACATGAGCAATGCCGCTGCTACCGAAGCGTTCAAGGAATTAAGGCGTCCTGCCATAGGAATCGTCACCAAAAAATCACAGCTTTCTTTGGTTAAACGACTAAGGCCTTTGCCCTCGTTCCCCACCACCAACACAGTAGGTACTGTCATGTCTGCCTCGTACATCGTTCTGTCGCCTTCCATATGAGCGCCCATTACCCAAAAGCCCTGCTTCTGTAACTCCTTAATGGTTTGTGCCACATTGCCCACTTGCACTAAAGGAATAAACTCTACCGCCCCGGCCGATGTCTTTGCCACTGTTGCGTTAATCGGCGCATTGTGACGTTTCGGTATGAGAACAGCCGTAGCACCTACACATTCTGCGGTGCGAATAATTGCTCCCATATTGTGCGGATCCTCTACACCGTCCGTCAGAATAAGCAGCGGCGTTCCCTTTGCTTGTGCCAGTACATCATCCAGCGAAGCAAAATGTACGGTGGCAACCATGGCCGCCACGCCTTGATGCACATTACCGTGAGCACAAGCCTGTAGCTGTGATTCCGGTACGTGACGTACTTCAATGCCCTTATCCTTTGCCAAGGCAATAATTTCTTTCAGTGAGCCTTGCCCTTTCTCGGTAGTCACCAACAGGCGTTGAATGGGTCGTCCCGACCGCAATGCCTCGCGAACAGCATTGCGTCCTACAATATATTCTTCCATGGTCGTCCTTTCTTATCAGTTCAGCATTCTTCGGATAGTTAAAAGTGTAAATTCTCCAGCGTAACCGAAAATGCTTTTGCCATCAGGCTCTGCAATCGATCCCGGCGCCCTTCATAATATAAATAACCGAGTACGGCTTCAAATGCCGTACTGGCTCGGTATTCCTGTACGGTAGCACTCTTCGGCACGTTCACATGACCGTTGCGTGCCCGTCTGGCCACCTCATGTTCTTCTTCCGTAAACAAGGTTTCCAGTACCGGTAACGCCTTCGCCTGTGATTTGGCACAGATAAATTCCGTCACTATCGTGTGAAGTACCTGCACTTTGGCAATGCCCGTAGCAATCACACGTTCTCGTACATATAGAGAATACAGCGCATCCCCCATATAGGCAAGCATGAGGGAATCCTCTGCCGCCTCAACGGTGTGCATCCCCTCATGCGTGTCTTGTTCTTTCAATATAGCAACGGCTCTGTCTCGTAAAAACTGATATTGTTTAAATTTCACGTTTCTTCCACCGTGCTCCCTGCGGAGAATCTTCGATAATAATACCCAATTCATTCAATTCGTCACGAATTGCGTCCGCTACGTCCCATAATTTTTTATCGCGGCAATGCTGACGTACGCGCAGAATCACCTGCATAAGCGCATCATATTCTTTTCCGTCTGCCTTCGGACCTTCCCATGCTTGTTCCAAAATACCGAGAATATCCGTCATCATACGGAAAATACGTTTTACTTCCGCAATGGTTTCGCGGCATACCGTGCCGGATTGGTTCTGTACCGACTGGTAATAAATGTTGATTTCTTTTGCCAAACCGAACATAGGTGCTCCGGCTAATGCGGTGTTGAAATCATCGGACATGGCTTCTTCAAATTCTTCTTCGTAAGCTTTTGCCTTCTTTAATAATTCTGCTGCTTCTTCATCACACGGGCCGTCTTCACAGCCTTCCAAGTACAATAAGTTTTCGATAGCCGTCGTCATGCGTTCCAATGATTTATTGGCTTCTTCCAAGCGTTCATCGCTGAAATCCAAAGGACTGCGATAATGCGTGCTCAAAAGGAAGTAGCGCAATGCATCCGGACTGTACTCTGCCAAGATATCTTTTACCAAGAAGAAGTTATTCAAGGATTTACTCATTTTTTCTTGGTTAATGGTAATAAATCCATTGTGCAACCAGTAGCGCACGGACGGATGATGACCGTTACACCCTTCTGACTGGGCAATTTCATTTTCATGGTGCGGGAAGATTAAGTCACTGCCGCCACCGTGGAAATCAAATTCCTCACCCAAGTATTTATTACTCATGGCAGAGCATTCGATATGCCATCCCGGACGACCGTTGCCCCAAGGACTTTCCCAGTACGGTTCCCCCGGTTTAGCACTTTTCCACAACGCAAAATCCATCGGGTTATGCTTGCGATCGTCTACATCAACGCGAGCACCGGCTTCCATATCATCCAACGTACGACCGGACAGTTCACCGTAATGCTCGAATTTTTCTACACTGTAGTACACATCGCCGTCCAACTCGTATGCGTATCCTTTTTCCACCAAACGGGAAATCATGGCAATGATGTCATCAATGTGTTCCGACACGCGCGGATAGATATCGGCATGACGTACATTGAGGGCATCCATAACTTCAAAATACGAATCGATATAACGATTAGCAATGGTATCCCAGCTTACGCCTTCGCCATTGGAGGTGTTAATAATTTTATCATCTACATCCGTAAAGTTTTGCACATAGGTTACTTTGTAACCGATATGCGTTAAGTAACGGCGAATCACATCCCAAGTTACAAACGGGCGCGCATTACCGATATGGGGGTGATTGTAGGGAGTTACGCCACAGACGTAAATTTTAGCCTCCCCCTCTTTTACAGGCTTAAATACTTCTTTCTCCCTCGTCATTGTGTTGAATACTTTAACTTCTCTCATCGTCCCCGATGCCTCACTTCCGTAAAAATATAAAGGGCCACCATCTCATACAGAGACGGTGGCCCGCGGTTCCACTCTGTTAAGCGCTGTACACGCTCACTCAATACGCATAACGGGCGTCGCCGGGCTAGTCTACTGCATCATTCGACCCACCAACTCCTGAACGCATTCCTTTTTTCTATACTTGAACCCTTCCACCAGTCGGTCCTCGCTGTAAAGCTAGTGTAAAAGTACTTCTTTCAATCATAGTCGTTACATTATAAATTTTCAATATGTAATACTATACCACGACCGCCGTATAAAGTCAAAGTATTTCAGAGTAAACTATTTATTCGTATCACAGATATTAACAATAGTGGCAACCGCTTTTTGCATATCATCAAGACAAGCAAATTCATGACGACCGTGCAAGTTTTCTACACCGGTAAAAATATTCGGCGTCGGTATTCCCATAAAGGAAATTTTCGAACCGTCGGTACCGCCGCGAATCGGTTGAATAATCGGTGTTACGCCGGCTTCTTCCATGGCGCGCTTGGCAACATCCACGCATTCCATGTGATCCTTAATAATTTCGTACATATTATAGTAACTATCTTTCATGGATATCGTTACTACATCCGTACCGTACCGTTCATTTAATACTTTTCCTGCCAATAGGAATAATTGTTTTTTAGCTTCAAAGGCTGCTCTGTCGTGATCGCGAATGATATAACTCATTTCGCCGCTGTCGATAGAGGTAGTAGTGCTTTGCAACATAATAAAGCCTTCATGGCCTTCGGTTAATTCCGGTACGGCGCACTGCGGTAACATGCGATCGAATTCCATCGCCAATTTATTGCAGTTGATCATGGTATTCTTTGCCGAACCGGGATGTACGGAAATCCCCTTTAAGGTAACCGTAGCTCCGGCAGCGTTAAATGTTTCGTATTCCAGTTCGCCTAAGCAAGAACCGTCCACCGTATAAGCAAAGTCAACAGGGAAAGTATCCGGTTCAAACAAATTGGCACCGCGCCCGATTTCTTCATCCGGTCCGAAGGCACACATAACAAGACCATGTTCGATGTCCGGATGAGCCATTAAGTATTGTAAGGCTTCCATGATTTCTACGATGCCTGCCTTGTCATCACCACCCAACAGAGTTGTACCGTCGGTAACAATCAGTGTTTTTCCTACATAGTTTTTTAAATTCGGGAAGTCTTTTACGCGACTATAAATCTGTTCCTTTTCATTTAGCAAGATGTCCTTACCGTCATAGGATTCAATAACGCGCGGAGAAATACCTTCCGCATTGTAATCGGCGGTATCCATATGAGCAATAAAGCCTATAGCCGGTACCTTTTTATCCGTATTCGCCGGCAATGCCGCCGTTACAAAACCATTTCGCGGGTTGATCATTACGTTTTGCATACCGATACGTTCTAAATCCTCTGCCAACATCTTGGCAAAGGCCACCTGAGATTCGGTAGACGGCACCGTCGTGCTTTCTTCATTTGACCGCGTATTAATTTTTGTATAACGAATAAAACGTTCCAACATAGTTTCCATTGTACTGCCTCCCTTATGCGCCTAACGGCGCTACCTGTGTTATGCCAATGTATCTACGGATGCCAAGCGTGCCAATACGGTATCGCGACCGAGTAACGGCACGATGTAGTTTAAGTCCGGTCCGTGCATCTGTCCGGTGATGGCCACACGAATCGGCATAAACACGAATTTACCCTTCAGTTTAGTTTCCTTCATGATGGCCTTAATGGCTGCTTTTACCTGTTCCGGCGTCACTTCGTCCATCGCTTTTAATTTATCGCTGAAAGCAGCTAATACAGTCGGGCAGGATTCTTCCGCCAACACAGCCTTGATATCGTCACGGTGTTCTTCGTCAATACTGATGCTGTCGGTAAAGAACATAGCCGCTTCTTCTTTAATTTGCGCACCGTAACTGATATGATCCTTCAAGCATACGCACAACATGGTAAGCCGTGCTTTTTCCGCTTCATCGGGCTGCGCCGATGCATAGCCTGCTTCCTGTAGCGATGGCAAACACAACCTATATAATTCTTCATCGGTAAGTTTCTTCATGTAATTGAAGTTAATCCAATTCAACTTATCAATGTCGAACACGGCCGGGTTTTTAGCAACGCGATCCATGGAGAAGTTCTTTATCAATTCTTCTGTCGTAAAGAGTTCCTGTTCGCCTTCCGGAGCCCACCCCATAAGAGCCAAGAAGTTATTGATTGCTTCCGGCAAGTAACCGAGGTTTTTATATTGTTCTACCGATGTAGCACCATGACGTTTACTCATCTTCTTACCGTCTTTGCCCATGATCAACGAAATGTGACCGAACGTCGGTACCTCCCAGCCCAAGGCATTGTAGATAACAATCTGTCGCGGCGTATTAGATAAGTGTTCTTCCGCGCGAATAACATGGGTTACTTCCATCGTGTGGTCATCGATGACAACGGCATAGTTATATACCGGAATACCGTCGGACTTAACAATAACAAAATCGCCGATACCGTTCGATTCGAAGGATACATGACCGCGAACCATGTCATCAAACGCAACGGTTTCGTTAAGAGGTACGCGAAGACGTACCGTCGGCTTACGTCCTTCCGCTTCGTAAGCAGCGCGCTGCTCTTCCGTCAAATGACAGCAATGACCGTTGTACTTCGGTGTTTCGCCGCGTGCCAACTGTGCTTGACGTTCCGCTTCCAATTCTTCTTCCGTGCAATAGCAATAATATGCTTTGCCTTCGGCAATGAGACGATCCGTCACTTCTTTATAAATATCGAGTCGTTCTGTCTGGCGATACGGACCGTTGTCACCGCCAACGTCAATACCTTCGTCCCAATCCATGCCTAACCATTTTAAAGCGGCTTTAATATTTTCTTCGCTTTCACGGGTAGAGCGCACCAAATCGGTATCTTCGATACGAAGTAGGAATGTACCTCCTTCGCGGCGAGCCAACAACCAGTTGAATAAAGCGGAGCGTGCGCCACCGATATGGAACGGCCCCGTCGGGCTCGGAGCGAAACGAACTTTCATTTTTGACATAATCACAAATCCTCTCTTTCACACAGTGTAACTACTGCCTGTGCCGCAATACCTTCTTTTCGGCCCAAGGCACCAAGCATTTCGTTGGTAGTAGCCTTTACACTTATATAGCCGGGCTCCATGTCCAGCACACGAGCGATGTTTTCTTTCATTTGCTCAATATGCGGTTTTAACTTCGGCGCCTCAGCAATAACCATAACATCTACATTATAGGCTTTTAACCCTTCTTCTTTCAACAATAAATTCACCCGGCGCAACAGCTCCATGCTGGAAATCCCTTTATACTGCATGTCTTCCGGCGGGAAATAATAGCCGATATCCCGTAATCCCGCAGCTCCCAACAGAGCATCCATCAAGGCATGAATCAGTACATCTGCATCGGAATGACCGTCCGGCCCTATGGGACTCTCAATGGTAACACCACCTAAAATACAAGGGCGTCCTTCTTTGAATCGGTGAATATCGTAGCCATAGCCTACGCGCATCATGGGCTGTTTCCCTCCTAAATAACACATGGCTGCCTGTCTGTCCGACGGCGTTGTAATCTTGATATTCTTATAATCACCGGCAACAATGGCCACCGGCTCTCCCATGGCTTCTACCAATGAAACATCATCGGTGCCTCGCACCTTATGGGTAACCGCATAGCGTCTTGAGGCTATCATTACATCTTTGCGAAAGCCCTGCGGCGTTTGCGCAATATATAATTCTTCCCGCGGTAACGTAGCCAAACTTCGAGAGGCATCGCCATCCACCCGTTTAATGGTATCCACGGCCGGCACCGCCGCTAAAGCAGCGCCGACTTCGGCGGCCTTTGCCGCTACCGCTTCAAACAGTTCAGCCGTAGCCATAGGACGCGCACCGTCGTGAACCAGTACGACATTACAATCGTCACCGACCATGGCCAGTCCGTTTTCTACCGAGTCTTGCCGTTCCTTGCCACCATCACAATACACAACGCGCCAGGGAAATTCTCCCATAGCCGCCACTTCGCCTTGAATGGAGTCACGCTCGCCGGGAGCCGTAACAATAACTACCTCTGCCAGATTCGTAACCTCTCGTAGATGTTTTAAATTCCACTGCACCAAGGAGAGTCCTCCGATGCGAAGAAATATTTTATTCTTATTCATACACATGCGACGACCGCATCCGGCCACCAACAAAATACAACTAATCATTCCTTACTCCCTTTAGCACGTGTAAAAATCATACGGCCCGCACTGGTTTGTAAAATTGAAGTAACCATAACATCAATAGACGTATCCACATATTCGGCGCCGTTTTCAATGACAATCATAGTTCCGTCATCCAGATAGGCTACGCCTTGACCGTTTTCTTTCCCTTCCTTGATAACCTGCACGCGAATCCATTCGCCCGGAATCATTGCCGGCTTTAATGCATTGGCCAAATCATTTAAATTCAATACGGCTATGCCTTGTAATCGCGCTACCTTATTAAGATTAAAATCATTAGTAATAATCTTCCAACGTCGTTCCAAAGCCAGCCGCATCAATTTAGAATCTACTTCGGCAATATCATCATAATCATCGTCAATAACAATAATCGGAATGAGATCTCGTTGCTGCATATCCTGCAAAATATCCAAACCGCGTCGGCCGCGATTCCGTTTCAACGTATCCGACGAGTCGGAAATGCGCTGCAACTCTTCCAATACAAAAAGAGGGACTACCAATGGACCTTCTAAAAATCCAGTAGCACACAGTTCGGCGATGCGACCGTCGATAATCACCGATGTGTCCAGCAGTTTTGCTTCCGATATACCGGAAAAACGATCGTCCTGTATTGCCGCTGCTTTTGCGTCTCCTTTTTCTTTTTTCTTCGCCTTCGGTGCACTCTTATACTGCAATAGCGAAGTATACAATTCCGGACCCTTTCGCGAGGCCAGTTGCATACCGATGTAACCGAGAACAGCACTTAACACGATAGGAATATAGGAGCCTATGATAGGAACTCTGTAAAATGCCAAGCCGATTAAATTTGCTATTATGAGTCCGAAAAGTAATCCGGCTGTGCCGGCCATTAATTCTTGACTCGGCACATGAGATAACACACGCTCTACATGTTTAGACATGCGAATCCCTTGGTCGAGTACAAAGGCTGAAATCAAGTAGCCTACCACACCGCCTAGACCGGAGCCTAGTATCAGTGCTAAAATCTTCATCAGCGATACACCGAAAAAGCCCATTTTTAAAAACTTCACATCAATAATAGGCGATAAAATCGGCATGGACGCCTCCATTAACATGAAGCCCATGATTCCGAATAAGATGGCTATGACATATCGTAAAATCCTATACATATTTCGTTTCACCTCCTTTCCGTATATATAATATTGTACAGCAAAATCATAAATTATACATGAACAATTTCAGGTATTCCATGATTTTATTACCCAAATACAGCCTGTAATGCTTCTTCGACTGTACTTACACCATGTACCGTTATATCTCCGTTCAGTTTTTTTAACTGTTGTTTGTTACCGGCTGGAACAATAAAACGTCTGAAACCAAGCTTTGCCGCCTCCTGTATACGTTGCTCAATACGAGGAATGCTGCGCACTGCTCCGGTAAGGCCGACTTCACCGAGAATAACCATATCTGCCGGCACAGCTCGATTTTTTAAATTGGAAACGATAGCTACGGCCATTGCCAAATCACAAGCAGGCTCGTTTACTTTGAGTCCGCCGATAACATTTACATAGACATCTTTATTTCCCAACGTTAACCGACATCGTTTTTCCAACACCGCCAATAACACAATCAAACGATTCAAATCATAACCGATGGATGTTCTACGCGGCATGCCGAATGCTGTAGTCACGACCAGACTTTGCACTTCTACCAGAATAGGGCGAACACCTTCCAGGTATGCCATAATAGCCGAACCACTTTCCTCTTCGGTACGCTCCGCCAGCAATGTTGCCGACGGATTCAGTAGTTCTCCTAAGCCTTCTTCTTCCATGGCAAACAACCCCGTCTCCGAGGTGGAACCGAAACGATTTTTTATAGCCCGTAGTATACGAAATTGATACGACCGTTCTCCTTCAAAATAAAGTACAACATCTACCATATGTTCCAGCATGCGTGGCCCTGCAATATTTCCTTCCTTAGTAACGTGACCGATAATAACTACTGGTACCCCTGTTTCTTTAGCAAATCGTAATAACCGCGCCGTACATTCCCTTACCTGGCCCACACTTCCCGGCGCCGACTCAATATCTTCGGTATACATAGTTTGAATGGAATCGACAATAAGCAATACCGGTTTATTTCGAACCGCTTCTGCTAAAACACCGTCAAGACGTGTATCCGCCATTACCTGCAAGCGTTTGCCAGTAATGTGAAGTCGTTCCGCCCGCAGTTTTAACTGTGTTTGCGATTCTTCGCCAGATGCATATAAGACTACACCGCTTTTTTCTGCAATATGTCCGGAAACTTGTAAGAGTAGCGTGGATTTGCCTATGCCGGGGTCTCCGCCAAGCAGTACTAAGGATCCCGGAACAATACCGCCGCCAAGTACACGATCGATTTCGCCGTACCCTGTTGTAAGACGAGCTACGCCCGTCGTTTGTATATCATCCAATGCCAGAGGCTTGGTCGCCGTGCTATCCACCGGTCGATACGCGGCGGATGTTGATTTTTTATTGCTATCGTGTACTACCTCTTCAACCAATGTATTCCATTGCCCGCATTGAGGACACTTGCCTAACCACCGCGGTGATTCGGCACCACAGTTATTACAAAAAAATGTAGTCTTTACCTTCGCCATACATCCTCCTTATATAAAAAAATCACGAATACCTGTTACAGTATTCGTGATTTCCATCGCTAATCCCTGCATTACTATCTGTAATGTATCATGTATTAGCTAAAGTTGCAATATTAATTCTCTTGTTGATGATATCTGTTTCGGTGAGGACGTGCCTTGCAGTTATACCGTCAATTCAATTTCGCCATCCTTAGCTTCTGCTTTGATGGTACTACCTTCCTTAGCCTCTCCTTTCAAAATCAAGTCAGAAATCGGATCCTCAATAAGTCTTTGAATAGCACGTTTCAGCGGGCGTGCACCAAAGGCAAAGTCGGAACCTTCTTTTACCAATAACTTCATAGCATCATCGCTGATTTCCAATTCCAATCCGCGTTCGTGTAAACGTTTTGTTACGGAGCGCAACAGGATGGTGACAATCTTGCTTAAATCATCGCCGGTTAACGGGTGGAATACAATCATTTCATCGATACGATTCAAGAATTCAGGTCTGAAATGACGTTTTACTGCTTCCATCGTCGATTTCTTGGCTTCTTCAAAATTATCGTTTGCTTCTTTGCCATCTTTATTCTTACCGGCTAAGAATCCCATCACAGCTGCATCATCCGTTTTAAGGAATTTAGCACCTAAGTTACTGGTCATGATAATAACCGTATTTCTGAAATCAACGGTACGACCTTGGTTATCCGTCAGACGGCCATCATCCAATACCTGGAGCAAAATATTGAAGAAATCTGCATGGGCTTTTTCAACTTCGTCAAAAAGGATTACGCTATATGGTTTACGACGTACCGCATCCGTCAATTGACCGCCTTCATCATAACCAACATATCCGGGAGGTGCCCCAACCAAGCGAGACACAGTATGTTTTTCCATGTATTCCGACATATCAAGTCGAATCATAGCATTTTCGTCACCGAACAGACTAGCTGCCAAGGAACGGGCCAATTCGGTTTTCCCTACCCCGGTCGGTCCTAAGAAGAGGAACGAACCGATAGGCCGTTTCGGATCTTTTAAGCCGGCCCGTGCACGACGTACTGCCTTAGCTACGGCTACTACGGCTTCATTCTGACCTACTACGCGTTCATGCAATTCATCTTCCAAACGAAGGAGTCGTTGCGATTCTTCTTCGGCAATACGCGCTACCGGTACACCGCTCCAATCGGATACGACTTCGGCAACATCTTCTTCCGTAACAACTAATTTTTCTTCATCTTCTTTGGAACGGGCTTCTTGCTTAGCTTCGATATCCTCCGTCAATGCTTTTTCACGGTCACGCAGTTTAGCAGCTTCTTCAAAGTTCTGTGCCGTAATGGCTGCCTCTTTTTCTTTGCGTACATCAGCTAACTCTGCTTCCAACTTCTTAACATCCGGCGAAGCGGTAAATACGCGCATGCGCACTTTAGAAGCTGCTTCATCCATAACGTCGATGGCCTTATCCGGTAAGAAACGATCGGAAATATACCGACTGGACAATTCTACGGCGGCCTTTAATGCTTCATCGGTAATTTTTGCTTTATGGAATGCTTCATACCGATCGCGTAACCCCTTCAAAATTTCCAATGCATCTTCTTCACTCGGTTCACCTACCTGTACCGGTTGGAAACGACGTTCCAAAGCTGCATCTTTTTCAATATGTTTCTTATATTCATCCAGCGTAGTCGCACCGATAACTTGGAAGCTACCGCGAGCCAACGCCGGTTTTAAAATATTTGCCGCATCCATAGCACCTTCAGAAGCACCGGCCCCAATCAATGTATGTAATTCGTCAATGAACACAATCATATCATCATGAGACTGTACTTCATCAATAACTTTTTTCAGCCGTTCTTCAAATTCACCACGATATTTGGCACCGGCTACCATGGAAGACAAGCTTAGCGAAATAATACGTTTGTTACGTAAGATTTCCGGCACGTTCTGACTTACGATGCGCTGCGCCAATCCTTCGGCAATCGCCGTTTTACCTACGCCCGGTTCACCGATAAGTACCGGATTGTTTTTCGTACGACGACTCAAAATTTGAATAACACGATTAATTTCATTGTCACGGCCGATAACCGGATCAATCTTTCCTTGTTTAGCTGCTTCGTTCAAATCAACGGCATAGTCGGCTATTTCGCCGAGATCGCTGTTAGCGCCGGCGCTTTCGGAACTACTGCCACCTTCACGACCAACCATAGCCTGAATTTCCTTTACAATATCTTCGGCACGAATACCGAATGCCTGTAAAACAGCTACTGCCACGCCGCCGCCATCACTGAGAATGCCTAGCAAAATATGTTCGCTACCCACATAGCTGTGTTGCATGCGGTTAGCACTATCCACAGCCAATTCAAGAACTCGTTTCGTACGCGGTGTCATGTATAATGTATCGCCATGATTAGAACCGCGACCGACTGCATCAAGAACAGCCTTTTCTGCCTCTTTATCCTGTAAACCTAATTTATGCAATGCCTTAGCGGCAACGCTGTTTTTTTCTTCTAATAAACCAAGCAATAAGTGTTCTGTACCCACATAATCATGGCCGAACTCCTTTGCTTTTTCCTGAGCAATTGCTAATGCTCGTTGTGCTCCGTCTGTAAATCGTTGCATCATATCCCATCACCTCATTTTTCTATATAAGAACGAATCACTTTAGCGCGATAACTATCTCGTTCAGATGCTGTCATCGCATCTTTACCGGCATACTTCGCCAAGAAATTCGGTCTTGTTATCACAATTAATTCGTTAAAGAATGTATCACCCTTTTTCGGCAATATTTCCATGTCCATGCCCAGTTGTACATCGCTTAACAGCGACAACGCTTCTTCGCCGGACAGGCGACGTGCATATTCCAAAGTGCCATATGCACGCCATACTCTATCTTCAAAGGCTTCCCAGTCACCGTCATGCAGTGCCTGACGCGCCTTACGTTCTTCCGCAACCAAACCGTTAATAACCTTTTCAAGCTGCGCAATAGTATCCTCTTCGCTGATGCCCATTGTTAACTGATTGGATACTTGATAAATATGTCCCAATGCATCCGAACCTTCACCGTACAGTCCTCGTACAGAATAGCCTAACTGTAAAATGCTGCGTACTACGCGGTTAATACGTCCTGTCATTACCAGTGCCGGCAGATGCATCATAACCGAAGCTCTCATGCCCGTCCCCACATTGGTAGGACATGCTGTTAAGTAGCCGAAATGTTCATTAAATGCGTAATCGTATTTACTTTCAATTGCATCATCTACCTGCACCGCATGAGCATAAGCACTGCTTAAATCAAGCCCCGGTGCCATTGCTTGTATACGAATGTGATCTTCTTCATTCACCATAACGGCTACAGATGCATCATCGGATACAACCAACGCTCTATATGGTGCTTTCTGTGCCATAGCCGGACTAATCAAATGCTTTTCCACTAGGATTTCCCGTTCCGCATCCGACAGCTTATCAAGGCTGATACTAGAGTATTCATGACCGTCAGCCTTCTTTAATACTCCCAAGATACCTCGCATCATAGTGTCGACCTTCGCCAGTGCTTCTTTGTCTTGACGATTGGTAAATACTATATCTTTAAAGTTACGAGCCAAACGAATGCGACTGGAAATAACGATGTGTTCTTTCGTATCACTTTGTTCCGGCCGTTTCAGCCAATTACTGAGAGGCTCATCCAAAATTCGATCTAACATCGTAATCCCTCCTTACGCTTCGCCTTGCTGCAATGAATCTTCCAAGACTTTAATTTCATCGCGCAGCTTAGCTGCTTCTTCAAAATGTTCTGCCTGAATTGCTTTTGTCAATTCTTGACGCAGTCGTTTAATCTGATGTTTTGTCTTAAACACCCCTGTACCTCGTCCCGGTACACGACCTTCATAGTCCAATGACCCTTGTAAACGTTTTACCAACGGATCAATTTCGCTGGCAAACGTTTCATAACACCGGTCACATCCAAACTTTCCTGTTCGATTAAAATCGGCGAAAGTCATACCGCAACCGCTGCACGTTTGGCCTCGTCGTCCCAACATTCCGTCAGGATATACCGCATTGGTAAAGAAATCGTTAGTGAAGAAATCATTATCAAAAATGCTTCCGCCAAATCCGAAAGTACCAAAGGGACTTCCGGAGCCACCGTGCTTAGCCGCACAGTCCGCACATAAGTGACTTTCGGTCTTCTTATTATTAATTACGCTTGTCATATGGACAGTAGCTTCTTTTTTCTTACATTCATCACAAAGCATAGCTTATGCCTCCCTCGTTAATTTTAGTACCGCATCGTATAAACGACGAACCTGCTTTGTCCGCTGCTCTTGATTGGACTCTTCCATCAAAATCGCAAACGCCTCGTGAAGAAACGCAGCCTCTCGCTTGGTCAGTAGTTTATGCTTTATCAAATCAAATAAGGCATTATCTACTGCACCAAGTGTAAGTGGCTTTTTATCTTGAACGGCTTCTTTCTTCACCTGCTGAGGCACAGCATTTTCAGAAGCCGGAATACGGGTTATACTGATAAAGCCGCCCAAGCCCCGACGAGACTCTACGGTAAAACCTCTATCAGTAGAAAAACGAGTACTCAATACATAACTGATTTGTGATGGGGCGCATTCAAGTTCATCGGCCAATTCATTACGGCGCAACACTATCGCTTGTTCTTGTTCTTCTAAGAGTTTCTCCAAAATGAATTGTTCAATCCGATCTGCCAAGATTCCCATAATCATCACCTCATTATATTCTCTTGATGACATCTTGATCGATGACTCATATACATCACTTCTTTTTTACTTTTTGGTCTTTTGCTCTTTTGTTCTTTTGACCTTGGCTATATAATATTAGACTTTTTGACTTTTGTCAAGCGCAAAAAGTCAAAAAGTTAAACTTTTTATAAAAAACTTCAAAGAAGCCTTTCTCATCTTTGCAAAAAACTAATTCATACGGTTAAACATACCAGCCTCCGGCAAACATCATATCAGCATTATATTTCTATACCCCCCTATCCATCTATTATTCAAGAATAACAAGGATTATTTATATACACATATAATCAAACTACCAAAATACATTTATAATAAGCTACAAAGACACGTTCATCGAGTTAACGCAACATAAAATTTATAAATACTTATATATCATTTCTCGAGAGCCTTGTGAACGGAATACTTTAAAAAGAAAAAGAGTTGTCACAGCAATAACTGTAACAACTCTTTCAAACCTATGTAATTAGTAATCAAAGAATTATTTAGCACGACCACCTAAACGTGCATCCACAAACAACTGGCTTGCGCGACTATCACCGGCAAATGTAAATTCATCTACCAAATCACGTGCATTAGCTTCTTCTTCTACCTGTTCCGTTACAAACCAGTTGAGGAAATTTACCGTAGCATAATCTTTTTCTTCTACAGCCAATGTGTAGAGATCATTAATTTTACCAGTAATCACCTGTTCATGCGCGTATACTGCTTCGGCTACCTTTAAGGGATCCGTAAAATCAACAGCATGCGCTTTGATATCGCCTAAGGTTACGCTTTCGTTTCGGCTATCGAGATAATCCACAAATTTAAATGCATGATCCATCTCTTCCTGATACTGGAAGCGCAGCCATGCAGCAAAGCCTTTGAAACGAGCATCAGCCATAGCCAAAGACATTGCTAAATATAGGTATGCGGAATTAAATTCAAAAATAACCTGTTCATTTAATGCTTTTGCAATTTTCTGATTCATCAAGAAAACCTCCCATCGATAATATATCGAAAATTTTTCATCTACACTCTAGTATGATTATATCACAGAAAACGAAAACCTTCTATATATTATTTACGGGGACAAAACAAATTTCTTTTTGTATGGCTCTAATGACCAAGAAGATATTACTTGCCCGTGCTACCTATCCCACCGGTACGGATGCCCGTCGCTTGATCATCTGTAGCTACTAAATATTTAGAGAATATCCCCTGCGCTACACGTTCTCCTTTAGCCAAGGTTACGGTTTCATGTCCCATATTACGAATAGCAATTAGGATATGTCCTTCATTATCTTCATTATTATAGTAGTCGCTGTCTATAATTCCTGTGCTGTTCACTAGCATCAATCCGCGTTTAATCGCCATACTGGAACGAATATGAATTGCTAAATATTCATCATAATTCATAAACGCTTTTAACCCCGTTGGGATTAACCTCATTTCCCCCGGTTGAATCTCTACCTCTTCTGCACATTCAATATCATAGCCGGCACTTTCCGCTGTCTTTCGCTGCGGCAAATTAATATCTGCCTCTTCATAAGCGGACACGACTTCAAATCCACGTATATCCATCTAAATAACTCCCTTATCGGTTGATTTCATAACTATGCCACCCTAACTAGTTACATCATGTCAAGCAATGCGGCTGCCGTCAACACTATGAAGGCAACCGCCATATACTCTGCACAATATAACCACAACGGGTTGTCATGATTTTTATTTTAAGCAGTCTTTGCGAGACAAGTTAATGCGGCCCTGTTTGTCGATTTCAATAACCTTAACCATAATTTCATCGCCTACATTAACTACGTCTTCTACTTTTTCCACACGTTCTTTAGCGAGCTTAGAAATATGTACCAATCCTTCTTTACCCGGCAAAATTTCTACGAAAGCACCGAAGTTCATCAGACGTGTTACCTTACCCATGTACACTTCACCTACTTCAGGCTCCTTTGTCAGGCTGGTAATAATTTCGATAGCACGGTTGGCACCGGCAGCTTCCACGGAAGCAATGTATACAGTACCATCATCTTCGATATCAATCTTCGTGCCAGTTTCTTCAATGATTCCGCGAATTACTTTACCACCTTGACCGATTACATCGCGAATCTTATCCGGATCGATATGAATCGTGATAATACGCGGTGCCCACTGAGACATTTCGCCACGAGGAGCATCAATGACTTCCATCATCTTGCCCATAATATGCATGCGTCCTTTGTGAGCCTGCTGTAATGCTTCACTGAGTATTTCACGGGACAAACCGGAAATCTTGATATCCATCTGAATTGCCGTAACACCTTTTGTCGTACCGGCTACTTTAAAGTCCATGTCACCCAGTGCATCTTCCATGCCCTGAATATCCGTCAAAATGGTGTAATGTTCACCTTGGGTTACAAGTCCCATAGCAACCCCTGCTACCGGGGCTTTAATCGGTACACCGGCATCCATCAAGGATAAGGTACTGCCGCATACACTGGCCATAGAGCTGGAGCCATTAGATTCTAACACTTCAGATACCAAGCGGAGGGCATACGGAAATTCTTCTTCCGACGGAATAACAGGCACCAAAGCACGTTCTGCCAAAGCCCCGTGACCAATTTCACGACGTCCCGGGCCGCGAGATGATTTTGTTTCCCCTACCGAATAAGACGGGAAGTTATAATGATGGATATAACGTTTTTCCGTTTCGATACCAATACCATCGATTGTTTGCTTTTCAGATAATGGTGCTAACGTACAGATATTCAATACCTGTGTTTGTCCACGCGTAAACAATCCGGAACCATGTGTGCGCGGTAATACCCCAACGCGTACAGAAATCGGACGCACTTCATCCAATTTACGACCATCCGGACGAATTTTTTCTACGGTAATCATATGGCGAACAATTTCCTTCACCATTTTTTCTAATGTCATGGACACATCTTGCATCTGTTCCGGATAAATTTCTTCGAAATGAGCCAACACCTCAGCAAACACAGCTTCCTGCTGCGCGTCACGCTGCTGTTTATCTGCACAGCGAACCGCTTTATCCAAAGCATCATGTGCATATTCATGTACGGCCTTTGATACTTCTTCATCAATTTCATGAACAGGAAACACGCGCTTTTCCTTGCCTACCTTAGCTACCATGTCTTCTTGGAATGCTACGATACGCTTGATTTCTTCGTGTGCAGTCATGATAACTTCCAGCAGTACTTCTTCCGGTACCTCCTGAGCACCGCCTTCAACCATCAGAATAGCATCCTTTGTACCGGCTACAACAACATTGAGATCACTTTCTTCCAATTGTGCTACCGTTGGGTTAACAACAAACTCACCGTTTACACGCCCCATACGTACACCCGCAATCGGACCTGCCCACGGGATATCGGAAATAGCCAGTGCCGCCGAAGCACCAATCATACCGCAAATTTCCGGTGCGTTATCTTGGTCAACAGATAATACCGTTGCCACTACATGTACCTCATTGCGGCATCCTTTATCAAAAAGAGGACGAATCGGACGGTCAATTAAACGACTGTGTAAAATAGCTGTTTCCGGAGGACGTCCTTCACGTTTTACAAAGCCTCCCGGAATACGGCCAACGGCGTACATTTTTTCTTCATAATCAACAGTCAGCGGGAAAAAGTCAATATCCTTAGCTTCTTTAGATCCTGTAGCCGTCACTAATACTACCGTATCACCATAGCGAACCAATGCGGCACCGCTTGCTTGCTTAGCCAACTCCCCCGTTTCAATCGTTAGGGTACGACCGGCTAATTCCATTTGGAATTGTTCCATTCCGATTCCTCCTCTGGCGACATCCAACAAATCGTAAAGACCTGTGTCGCTTTCTTATAACTATAAACATTTTTAGATTTCCCTACTATTCTAAAGGAAATAGCCGAAAAAGGCAATTTATTTATCTACAAAAATAGGAGTGGCCATAGCCACTCCTATACGTATCAGCAAATAAATTATTTGCGAAGGTTCAATTTTTCAAGGATTGCACGGTAACGTTCGATATCCTTGCGACGAAGGTAGTCGAGCATGTTACGGCGCTGACCAACCAATTTCAACAAACCACGACGGGAATGATGGTCTTTCTTGTGTTCTTTCAAGTGTTCCGTCAAGTAAGTGATGCGATTAGTCAAGATTGCAATCTGTACTTCCGGAGATCCGGTGTCGCCTTCATGAACTGCAAATTCTTTAATGATTGCCTGTTTTGCTTCAGTAGTTAACATTTCTGTATCCTCCTTAATTATCATAACCTCGCAAAGCTGAAGTAGTCGTCGGAGAAGTCGGTTACTTCGCCTGCGTTAGCCACTCTCATCGGTGACCTATGTCAGTATACACTATATCCGTATTGCTGTAAAGAGGTTATCCCAACATCATACGGTCGCTTAGGCCTCCTTCGCCGGCTACCTCGAAACGTTCCAATAAATCTTTGACGGTGAGTTTTTTCTTTTCTTCATCACGAACATCAAAAATGATTTTTCCGTTATCCATCATAATAAGGCGATTCCCGTAACGAAGTGCATCGCGCATGTTATGCGTAATCATCAATGTCGTTAACTTATGTTCCTCAACCAGTTGTTCCGTTAAGGTTAATACATTAGCTGCTGTTTTAGGATCCAGCGCTGCCGTGTGTTCGTCCAACAACAATAAATCAGGACGCATCATCGTCGCCATTAACAACGTAATCGATTGACGCTGACCACCGCTAAGCAATCCCATACGCGCTGTCAGTCGATCTTCCAGACCCAAGCCAAGCAAAGATAATCGTTCTTTGAAAAATTCTCGTTCTTTAGGTACAAAGGCCCATTTCAAACCCATGCGTTTACCGCGGCGTAAGGCTAGCAATAAATTTTCTTCTATTTGCATATTACCTGCCGTCCCCAGCATAGGATCCTGAAATACACGCCCGATAAAAGCAGCCCGTTTATATTCCGGCATCTTTGTTACATCCGTATCATTAATAACAATTTTTCCTTCATCCACAGGGAATACACCTGCAATGGAATTCAGTAACGTACTCTTACCTGCCCCGTTACCGCCGATAACCGTCGTAAAATCACCGCTTTCCAATCGCAAATCCACACCGCGGAGCGCCGTTTTTTCATTTACCGTCCCTTTAAAAAAGGTTTTCACAATTCCCGTAAGTTCTAGCATGGTACCCCTCCTTAGCGACTCTGCCATTTTGCCTTCAATGTCGGTAACGACAAGGCAATAGCTACCAATACAGCTGTAAATAATTTCAAATCATTTGGTGGCATACCGAGATACAACACTACGGCAATAACAATACGATACACGATAGAACCCAGTACAACGGAAATCAGGTTCGATACGAAAGAACGGGTTCCAAAAAGAACCTCACCAATAATTACCGATGCCAAGCCGATTACGATGGTACCTACCCCCATACCGACATCGGCAAAGCCATTCCCCTGTGCAATTAAAGCACCGGAAACAGCGACAAAACCGTTGGAAAGAAGAAGGCCTAACACAATCATGGTATCGGTATTAACCCCCTGCGCACGAATCATTTGAGGATTTACGCCGGTTGCTCGCAGACAAGCTCCTATTTCCGTGCCGAAGAACCAGAACAATACAACGCAGGTAACAACAGCTACCAATAAACCTACCAACGCCAATGCCCATGTGTGCATGAAGCTCAGCTTTTCAAAGAACGTATAAATGGTGTCCATTCGCAATAAGGATACATTGGCTTTACCCATAACACGTAAGTTAATAGAATATAGGGCAATCATCGTTAAAATCCCTGCCAACAATGCGGGAATCTTTAATTTTGTATGAATCCATCCCGTAACAGCACCGGCAATCATTCCCCCGATGGCAGCGGCTAAAATTGATACCACGGGATCTACGCCTTCAACGATAAGCGTAGCCGAAATGGCTGCTCCTAAAGGAAAACTTCCTTCTACCGTCAAATCAGCAATATCAAGTACGCGGAATGTTATAAATACACCAATGGCTAAGAGGGACCACAACAATCCCTGCCCCAATGTGGCAATAATTAAATCTGTCATAATTTCCTCCCGGTTAAAAAAGAAAAGGGCATCAGATGCCCTTTTCCTGCTTGTTACAAACCTACTTCACTTCCTGCGCCAAATCAGCCGGAATAGCAATACCCAGCTTTGCCGCTTCTTCCTTGTTAATAACTAGCTTCATTTCTTTCTGACGTTCGATTGGCATATCCGAAATCTTTGCTTCCCCGGATAGCAGTTTAGCTGCCATCACACCGGTCTGGAAGCCCAGTTTATAATAATCTACCGAATAAATAGCTACCCCACCGGCCTTAACCATGTTTTCTTCTGCCGGGAATACAGGGATTTTTGCTGCATCAGTGATTTTAACTACATTGGCAAATGCCGAGGCTACCACATTGTCCGTTGGTATGTAAATGGCCTGTACGCCTTGCGACGCAAGATTTTGTGCTGCCTGCTGAATATCGTTTACATTAGACACCGTAGCTTCTACCACAGTAATCCCTTTCGTAGCTGCATAGGCCTTCATCTTTTCTACCTGCAATTGCGAATTCACTTCGCTAGCTGTATAAATAGTACCCAGTGTTTTTAAATTAGGCACCAATTTAATAATCAGGTCTACCTGTTGTTCAATCGGATTCATATCCGTAGTACCACTTACATTCGTACCCGGTTTTTCATCGGATTGAACGAGCTTTGCCGTTTTATAATCGGTAATCGCCGTACCCAATATAGGAATATCCTTTGTAGCATTAGCCATCGCCTGTGCTGCCGGCGTAGCAATAGCCAATACTAAGTCCTTCTTATCCGATACAAATCGCTGTGCAATACTATTCAAATTAGACTGATCGGCCTGTGCATTTTGCTGATCCAATACTACATTCTTATCGAAGCCTTTTGATTTCAAACCATCAACGAACCCTTTGTTGGCCGCATCCAGTGCCGGATGTTCTACCAACTGCACCACACCGACCTTATACTGTTTATCTCCGCTCGTCGTTCCCTGGCTCCCGCCACATCCTGCAATGAGTCCTACTGCCATAAGTGTTGCTATGGCACCTACAATTCGTTTCTTCCACATGCGAAACTACTCCCTTCTACTATGCTACAAATATCCGTCCATCACGGATAGATTGAGTTTATTATAGCGTGTTTCTCCAACTATTTCAATAGTCCGTTTCTAACTAACGCCGCTTCCCATTCGGCCTCTTTAAACCCAACTAGCACAGTATCGGGCAACACCAATATCGGACGCTTCACCAACATGCCATTAGCTGCCAATAAAGAAATTTTTTCTTCTTCATTCATAGACGGCAATCTATCTTTCAGCTGTTCACTGCGATATATCTGTCCGGATGTATTAAAGAACGCTTTTAACTCCTTACCACTTTTAGGTTGCCATTCCCGTATTTCCGCCTCAGTCGGATTATCTTCCTTTATATCTCGCGCCGTAAAGTTGATTCCTTTATCCACTAAATACTTTTTTGCTTTACGGCAAGTAGTGCACTTAGGATACTCGATAAACAGCATACAATCTCTCCTTTTCTTATGCGCTAAGAACTATGATTCCTTCTTAGACAATTCTACCATCATATCTTCCGTCAGCCCATTGGCAGCCAAGATATATTCTTTCAATTTACCTCTTTCATAGGCTACCTTCATAACGGGAATTTCGAAAGGATCCAAAACAACGCTCATCAAAACCTCACCTGTATGGTAATACCCTACGACGGCCTGTCCTTCATCAGGGTCTAAACAATCAACGGCGACGTGTTCGCAATACGGTTCCATTACTTTTGTAGCCTCGCGAATACAAAAATCGCGATCCTTTAAAAATTGTTCCGCTTCATCCGCCGGAATATCAAATATATCAATATGTACTGTCTTATGCTTCCGTCCATCATGACTGTCAGGGTTTACCGCTAACGGCGCACCGGCAAAATTATTTGCAGAGGTCATTTAATACCGACTCCTTTCCGGCTGCTTGTAAAAAGGCCACATAGCATTTTTTAGCTTCATAAATGTCGGCTTTACTTGTTACTTCCCACGGCGCATGCATGCTCAATACAGCTACGCCGCAATCGATAACATTCATTCCGTATAATGCCATGATGTACGCAATAGTGCCGCCACCGCCAAGATCAACACGGCCTAATTCGGCTGTCTGGAAGGTAACTTTATTATCGTCCATAATACGACGTACCAAACTCATATATTCTGCATTGGCATCATTAGAGCCGGATTTACCGCGTGCTCCGGTGAACTTATTAAATACAACACCCTTACCGAGAAATGCCGCATTTTTCTTTTCAAAGGCAGATGCATACAACGGGTCATAACCGGCACTTACATCGGAAGAAAGCATACGACTGTTTTCCAATGCACGGCGTACGGCCAGTGGCGAGGTTATACCCATGCCTTCCAATAATTCAGCTACGATGTTTTCAAAGAATCGTGACTGCATTCCTGTCGCCCCAACAGAACCGATCTCTTCTTTATCCACCAACAAGGTGCAACTAGTGCGCGCTACCGTATCAACTTCCAGCATAGCCGCTAAAGAAGTGTATGCACATACGCGATCGTCTTGACCATAGGCGATAATCATACTACGATCGAAACCCATTTCCCGAGCTTTACCGGCCGGTACAATTTCCAATTCTGCTGACAATAAATCTTCCTCTTCAAAACCATATTCGTTAGTGAATACATCCTGCAAGAACTTGGTTACGCCTTCTTTCAACTCTCCCTTTACCGGACGACTGCCAATAAGCAAATCCAATGCTTCTCCTTCAATCACCTTGGCCGCTTTCTTTTCCATTTGCTCCTGACCTAAATGTGGTAACAAATCCGTTACGCAGAATACCGGATCTGTTTCTTTTTCCCCAATGGAAATCGGAATTACCGTACCATCTTTCTTGACAACCACCCCATGTAAGGCTAAGGGCATAGCTACCCAATGATATTTTTTTATGCCACCGTAGTAATGGGTATCAAAAAAAGCTAAATTGCTATCTTCGTAAAAAGGATTTTGTTTTACATCAAGGCGAGGTGAATCAATGTGAGCCCCTAAAATATTCATGCCGTCTTCAATCGGCTCCGTTCCGATATTAAAAAGAGCTACTGCTTTTTTCATCTGCACCGCATACAGTTTATCACCTGCTTTAATGGTGTCTCCCTTTGCCAATACCTCTTTTAAATTACGATATCCTTTGGCTTCTGCCAATGCTACGGACTGCTGTACACATTCCCGTTCCGTTTTGCCTGCATCAAGAAAGGCCATATATTCATCGCATAATGTGTTAAGCGCCTTCATATCCTGTTCGTTATATTCATGCCATGCATATTTACGTTCCATACTATCCTTCCTTTCCTTGAGACTCCATTTGCGCTTTACGCGCCAAATAGCGTTCCCACTTTACTTTGTTTATATGTGCTTTCTTTTCGTATAGCGCCGTCATAAAAGGCGGAGCTTCCGTTATCGTCTTTGTAATATAAAACCGCGGTAATCTATGTCGTGCCATATATTTGCTGACACGCCACAATACGGCAAAATCACCGTGCTTTTTGCAGTGACCGATTGTCATTTGCTTATCTCTGGCGATGCGCTCCACGCGTCGCAGCTGAAGTGGTTCCTGGCAGTGTGGACAATACACGCGATGCACCTTCGGTAACCGAAACCCTTCTTCTTTATCTTCGAAGTTTTCATAAATAAAGAAGGCCAACGGATCCGGGAAGTACACGGAATGTGTAGATTCACGCGTCAATTCATCGTAAATCGCCATTCCCTCCGCCAATGGTATTTGCTGACAAACACGACCGGTAAAAATAGAATCATGCAATGCATCATGAGCCGTTAAATCATCGAAAGAAATAGATAATTCTTCCATGGCCCGCTTCAACGACACCTGCTCTTGATTACCATGCATGAAGTGTGCATATAACAATTGAGCATCATACCATGGCAATCGCAACTGTCCCGGCAATTTATGTAATCGCAAATTATCGCGTAACATCGTAATATCATCTACGCCCCAAGTCAGTAGCACCACATCATCACCACACCATGCATCGAATCGTCGAAATGCTGTGACAAAGTCGGTCCCCAACGCCAAATCTTCATTTGTGATATGAGTTAATCGCTGTACATGACAATGCATTCGCTTCAAATATTTTGGCTTCACGATACAATTAAAGCTATCTATATGATGAAATTTTGCATCTAACTTAATCGCTCCGATTTGAATAATTTCACCGGCCAAAGGCATACCTGTACGCTTAATAAAGCTTATATCATTATCATACGGCTGATTCCACTCTAAATCAAATATTACATACTCCATATCTACCTACTATTCCTGTTTCTGCAATAAAGTATGCGCTGCCTCCAAAACAGCCTCCTCAGATATAACACTAAGACCTTTATACTTTCCTTCGCGTATAATCTGCTTCATACTTTTGCCGATTTCATAGTCTGTCATTGATTCAAGAACAATACACTTCGTTGTATACGGCCCGTAAAATTTAGGATTTGACGGACCATACAAAGCCACTACCGGCACTTGTTGGCTGACAGCTACATGCATAGGCCCCGAATCATTGGTAATGAACAAACGGCAACGCTTAATCGCTTCCGCTAATTCCCCTAATCCCAAGCGACCTGTCATGACAATCGGTGTATGCGACATACCGGCAACTACCTCCGACACCATTTCTTCGTCCATAGGTCCCCCGAAGAATACCGGTACATAGCCTTCATCAGCCAATGTATCGGCAATTGCTGCAAAGCGCTCCTTAGGCCAACGTTTTTCCGGCACTGCGCTTCCTACATTAAAACCAACTAGCGTATCTGATGCAGACACTCCTTGGGCCTTATATAAATCATCTACCGCAGACTGCCACTGCGGACAACTAAAAATCTGCAATCCCTTATTCGGCACAATGGGTACCTTAAGTTGCTCCAACACATTGATATACATATCAGCCGCATGACGCGTACGCCTATCTAATCGTGTATACGTTGTCATCCACAGACGAAATAAAAAGTGACTCATCCCCACGGTTTTCTTAGCACCGATGGCCCATGCCAAAAAGGACGTTCGCTCGTTAGGATGTAAATTAATCACCACATCCGGCTGCACTTTGCAATGAATATTTCGCGCAATACGGTATAATGCCCCTATACTGTTATCCTTTCCCTTTTTATCAACCGTTATAATTTCATCGATGTACGGGTTATACAGCATAACATCTTTAAGTTTCTCATCCATTACATACGTAATATGACTATCCGGAGCAGCCTGTCGTAATACATACATAAAAGGGGTCGTCAAAATCACATCGCCTAAATGCATCAAAAATGTAACGACAATGCGCTTATGGTTTAATTCCATGGTTTGACACCTCCTCATAGATCGACCACACATCATCTACCGTAATTTGTTTTATACATTCCGGATCATCTACCAAGGGATGCTCCGGGGTTGCTTTACTGGTAGGAGAAATAAGACAATGCACATGTGCACCGCCGTACGGTCCCGTTCTCTGCGGCGAAGTGGGACCAAACAGAGCAAGCAACGGAACTTTCAGCGCATTGGCTATATGTAACGGTCCCGTGTCGGCACTCACATACATAGAGGCGCCGGCTATAAGTTCTATTAGTCCCTGTAATGTAGTTTTCCCCGTCATATCAATACAATACGTTGTACCCGCGATATCCCTAATAGACATGGCCTTTGCCTTTTCCGCCGAGGAACCTACAATCACCGTATACATTCCTTTTTCTGCCCAGCGCTTACACAAAAGCCCATAATTCTCAGAAGGCCACTCCTTAACTGCCCAGCGTGCCCCCGGAGCTACAACGATGTAAGGCATGCCTTTCGGCATACCGTCCATCTGCAACAGTGTATTTACTGCATCAGCCTCTTTTGGATCTCGGCGCAATGGGAATTCTACCTTATCTACCGTACCTCCTAAGACACGTACGGTATCCAGATAACGCTCAATCACATGCCCCATTTTATGAGGCCCTACCAATGCTGTATTAATCAAACCGCTACCTTCGCGCAATTCCCAATAGCCATAATGCTCCTTCGCTCCCGACAACCAAGCAACCAAAGCGCTTTTTGCTAAACATTGTAAATCCAAACACATATCAAACTTACGACGGTGTAACTCTTTTCGCAACTGCCACAGATACGGCAAGGATGTGAGTTTCTTTTTATCAATGTATATAATTTCATCTATCCATGGTTTGCCAGGCAAGACTTGACTGAATTGTTCATGCACTGCCCACGTAATATGAGCGTCCGGCCAATTTTTGCGAATAGCATACAATGTGGGTAATGCGTGAATTACATCACCGAGAGAACTCATTTTTATAATTAAAATTCGTTTATACGCTTTCATCGTATCCTCTTTTCGCTAAAATGGGGAGCAAGAAATCCGCTAAATCGATACCTTTAAACAAGTATCCGTCCATACCGGCCGCCTCAGCAGTAGCAACGTCGCTAGGTTTATCACCAATCATAAAGCTGTGCGCCACATCCACCTGATGCTCACGCACCGCCTGTAACACTAAACCGGGGCGTGGCTTACGGCATTCACAAGATTTTGTATACGCCGGTACTACTCCTTTTTCATGATGTGGACAATAATAGAATGCTGTGATTGGTGCTCCCGCAGCAGCCAGTTGATCTCCCATATACCGGTGCAAGTTTTTAACATCGTCTTCCGTATAATAACCCCGCGCCACACCACTTTGATTGGTAATAACAATTAATTGATAACCGGCCTCGACCGCTACCTTCAGCGCTTTTATTGCGCCCTGTATAAATTTCATATCCTCAATGCGATGTAAATAGTGGACATCTACATTAATAATTCCGTCACGATCGAGAAAAAGTGTTTTTCTCACGACTGTCCTCCCTCTTTCATCCCACATACTACACTAATGTTTATACACCAGTTCGCTAACGCAGGTATCCTTCATTATGATCCAATAACTCGCAATATTCGGCTACCGCTTCTTCCAGTGGCGTAAAGCCTTTATCATATCCGGCTGCCAACAATTTGGTCGTATCTGCTTCTGTAAAGCTTTGATATTTTCCCTTTAATACCTCCGGGAACGGAATATAACGAATAGCACCCTTACCCGCATAGGCTATTACCGCCTTCATGAATCGATTGAAGCTTTTTGCTTCACCGGTTCCGCAGTTGTAAATTCCGCTCAATTCCGGATGTTCCCAGAAAAACAAATTGACATTAACTACGTCCTTTACATAAATAAAATCACGTACCTGTTCACCGTCACCATAACCATCCGTGCCTTCAAACAGAGTTATTTCATCGGTTTCTTGCAATTTATAAAACATTTGACGTACTAATGATGCCATCTTATCTTTGTGATTTTCATTAGGGCCGAAAACATTAAAATACCGTAATCCTACCACCTGTGATTGTAAGGAATCCTTAAATCGGCGAACGTAGCGGTCGAAAAATAATTTAGAATACGCATAAGGATTCAATGCTTCTTCACAAGCTGCTTCCTCGCGGAAGCCTTTATTTCCATGACCGTAAGTAGATGCAGATGATGCGTAAATAAACGGAATTCGATGCTCTTGGGCAAAATGGAATAAATTTTTCGTTCCTTCAAAATTATTCTTCATCATATAGCGGCCGTCATAATTCATTGTATCCGCACAGGCCCCTTGATGAAAAATAACTTCTAGCGGGCCTACATCTAGCGCCCCATTGGCAACCGCTTCATCAAAATCAAGACAATCCACATAATCATAGAAATCCAACATCTGCAAATTTCTGATTTTTCGTCCGTCTGTTAAATCATCAACAATCAAAATATCATTACGGCCGCGATTATTTAATTCTTTTACTATATTGCTGCCAATAAATCCGGCCCCGCCTGTTACTAGTATCATAGTTTTCCCTCCTTCACCAAAGCTTTAATACGCTCAATAATGCCTGTCGTAGAATATCCGTCCTTAAATGGTAAAATTTCTACGCGATCTACGTATTCACCGCCGATAACATTCTCCGGCGTATAGTCACCGCCTTTAACTAAAATGTTAGGTCTTAACTCACTAAGGAGCTCCGCCGGTGTATCTTCATCAAAGAATACCACGCCGGACACAAACCCCAACGCCTGCATCATAGTTGCGCGATCGGTTTCATTATTGATAGGTCGTGCTTCACCTTTCAAACGTTTTACAGATGCATCGGAATTAAGTGCCACCACCAGATGATCTCCCAATTTTGCAGCCGCTTCCAAATACGAAATATGTCCGCAGTGAAGAATGTCAAAACAACCATTAGTAAAAACTACCGTATCACCATCATTTTGCCATTGTCTAATCTGTTGTGCCATCGAGTGCCGATTGTAAAAATCAACGGCACGTCGACGCCGCTGACGCACGTTGCGCCATAACTCCAACAGTTCCCGACGATGAATTGGATAGGTGCCTACCTTCGATACAACAATGCCGGCAGCACCGTTTGCTACGTGTAAAGCAGCACGCATAGTAAGACCTGCGGCAATTGCTGTAATAATCATAGCCACAACCGTATCACCGGCACCGCTTACATCAAATACTTCTTGCTGCGTTGCCTGACTATGCCAAATTTTACCCGTCCGACCGACAACGGTAATCCCTTTGGCAGAACGTGTTGCCACTACATAATTAAGCTGTACCGTGGTCAATACATTTTTAGCTGCCTTGACGATAGCTTCATCTGTATTAGCCACTGCATAGCCTACACGTTCCGACAACTCTTTTACATTCGGAGTAATAAAGGTCGCTCCGTTATATTTTGTCCAATCATTTCCCTTTGGATCAACGATAGTGGTAATATTATATTCTCTGGCGATGGAAAGGATTGTTTCTAACATTTGCGGGGTACATACACCTTTGCCATAGTCGGAAATAACAATACCATCCAATCCCATCTTCGCTTTTTCCTCAAGCCAACTAATAATATGTTTCGCTTCTTCCTTAGCTATATCACGCGGTTCTTCAAAATCCAGGCGCAACATTTGCTGCCGTGCGCCTAAGATACGCATTTTAGTCGTTGTATGGCGACTATCTTCGTAAAGAACACCGCTATCATCAATACCATTCTCTTTCAAAAGACGCTGTAATAAGGGACTATGTTCATCATTACCGGCTAAGCCTGCTAAAAATACATGGCAGTCCAAATTTGCCAAATTGGATGCTACATTAGCCGCGCCACCTAGTACTTCACGAATATCCGTCACTCGATTTACCGGTACCGGTGCTTCCGGCGAAATACGCCCCACATCGCCAAACACATATCTGTCAACCATGATATCGCCAATAACGGCAATAGAAAGCTCCGGCAGCTTTGTTGTTAAAAAATCATTTATCGTCTGCGTTACCATAATCCTCTTCCACCAATTCGCATATAATATGGCCTACCAAAATATGCATTTCCTGAATCCGTGCCGTAACTTTAGACGGCACGGCTAACGTGATATCACACAAAGACGATAATTTCCCACCGCCTTCACCGGTGAAAGCAATTGTATGCATGCCTATATCACGGGCCTTTTCCACAGCCTTTACTACATTTTTACTGTTGCCAGAGGTGGAAATGCCAATCAGCACATCGCCGGAACGACCCAAACCTTCTACTTGCCGAGCGAATACTTCTTCATAGCCGTAATCATTAGCCACTGCTGTCAGGATAGATGTATCGGTCGTCAATGCTACCGCAGCTAAGGAGCGTCGTTCTTTCTGAAATCTACCGATCAACTCTGCCGCTAGGTGCTGTGCATCGGCAGCGGAACCGCCATTGCCGCAAAACAATATTTTTTGTCCTGCTGTTAAGGCAGCCCGACATCGCTCGGCTATATCACTGATGACCTCCATCTGTTCCATCGTCTGTCCAAAAACATCCAGATGATCACTAAATCGCTGTGCGATTAATACTTGTATTGCTTCGTTCATGCCAGCCACTCCTTCATAACCCGTTCAGCATTCCGCCATGCCATTTTTTCTATTGCCTCTTCCGGTAATCCCGCTTCGGCTAAAGACGTAAACAACCGCGGTACATCCGCAGCATTTTCAATTTCCGTGTCCGGTCTGATACCATCGAAATCAGTTCCCAGTGCCAACACATCACTGCCGCCTACCTGATATATATGCATCGTGTGACGTACCATATCTCGAATCTGACTTACCCTTGACTCTCCCAAAAATGCCTGGGCAAAGTTAAGTCCGATAACGCCACCCTTTTCCGCTATACTCCGAATCTGTTCATCCGTTAAATTTCTTGTATGCGGTGTCAAGGCGCGTGCGTTGGAATGTGAAGCAATTAACGGTTTTTTCATCATATCCACAAGCTGGAACATCCCCGCAGCATTTAGATGCGAACAATCTACCATAATCCCTAATTCTTCCATATACTCTACAAAAGCTACTCCTGTCTTGGTAAGCCCTTTACCCTCATATTCCGGTCCATGAGGATAAGATAGCCCATTAGGAAAATTCCAACTAATAGTAATTAGGCGAACACCATCGTCATAGGCCTTCTTTAATTTTTCCAAGCTACCGCCGAACACGCCACCTTCTTCTACAGATAACAATGCGCCGAGTACACCATTACGACGACACGCTTCATACTCATCATAGCTTTTCACATGACGAATATAAGGACTGTATAATTCCATCTGCTTTGCAAATACCTGACGCATGGCCTCATAGCGAGCATAAGGATCCGCTTCGTGGTCCAATTCCACAAATAGAGCAAAGTCCTGCAGATAGTAGCCACCGCGCTTTAATTTTTCTATATCTATTTTCCAACAATTATTCATTAAATCTCCCTTATCGGGATGATTTATAAGTTGCATAATCGTATCACAGTGTAAATCAATCATCACTGTCTCCTTGCTGACGCCGTCCGCGTCTGTTATTGCTAAGTTTCTTCAGCTGCTCCAGTTCATCCATGAAGCTGTCAATATTATCAAACTTGCGATATACCGACGCAAAACGCACATAGGCTACTTGATCGATATCGCGCAACTGATCCAACACCAATTCTCCAATACGTTCGGTAGGTACTTCCATTTTACCCTCGCTACGAAGCGATTCTTCCACGGACTTTACAATTCCTTCCAATACTTCACTGTCAATGCCACGCTTATTACAAGAGCGACTAATGCCCCGTAATAATTTATTGGCATCAAACATTTCCGTACCACCGCTACGTTTAATCACAGCCAATGGCGGACGATCGATATATTCATATGTTGTAAAACGACGGCCGCAACTCATACACTGCCGACGACGACGAATACTCTTGCCATCATCTGTTGCCCGTGAATCCGTTACACGGCTGTCTTCATGCTTACAATAGGGACATCTCATAATCGCACTTCACCTCTTTTTCAACATACTGCCAGCCCTATTCTATTTGCGTAAATATTCTTTGCTACAGGCTGCAATTTCTTCAATAAAAGTATCTAGCATTTCATAACGTTTGCGATACATATTACGCTTATGTGTCTTAGCTGTTTCATAGGTTTTACGCTCTTCCTCCAAGGGAATCCGATAGAAACGAGCATCCTCAGGACACACCGTTCCCCCCATTTCTTCCCAAAACGGATCAAAGCGAACTTTTTTAGATCGATTTCCTCGAATCAAATGTGTATTTGTATAAAATCCTTCGTCCGACACGGCATACAACGAATGTATTCCCATGTTTGTAGCCAGCTGCCGTAATAAAAAGAACATGAAATTTTTCGGACGATACCCAAACATTTTTTTGGTTAATTTTTTGGCATTCGCCAATCCTTCACGGTAACCTTGTATAGTCCCAATCCAAATGCATGGTTCCTTTTTATAGCCATAGCCGAGACGGAAATTAATATGATAAATTCCTTGGTCACCCATAAAAAGGAATAAGCTTAGGAATCCTTCCTTGCGTTGCCCCGTGTGAAACCATAACGTAGCGCGCAAATCCAACTCTTCATTACTCCAAATCACAACTTCTTGCGACTGGTCGTTAGTGTACATCCGACGAATGGCTTCTGTCGTAAAATACTGAGGCAATCTATCAAAATGATCCATAATACACTGCAAACGTTCCTTTGCCGTAGAGTTTTTATATAAAAAGATACGATTGATTACTTCATAGATCCCCACATGTTCTTCCAGCAAACCGGGAAAGGCCGTGTAGGTATCAAAGTAGGCTTTTAACGCCTGCAACTGGCTGTAGTTTTTATAGGAACGTAACGTATGTAGAAAAATCCGTCGTTTTTCTCTCCAGCTATGATATCCGTAAATTTCGCGACCCTGTCGCCATTGCTTCTTTGCATAAGTTAACACAAAAAATCCTCCTATATCACCTATTCGGTTTTTAATTACTTCATCCCGCTCTTGCTTAACGCCCTAGCAAACGACTCCAAAAGCTTTTCTTAGGTTCTTCTATATACGCCTTAACCGCCTTGCGGAACCGTTTCGTTTTTAAATCGTTGAACAAAGCTTCTTCCATATCCTCATCCACTTGTTTATCTGAGGTAAATCCGGCATTTACAGCTTTTTCTTTTTCCAGGTCATACGGCACGGCACGTAATAAGCGGCGATTATCTTCAACAATATCCAGACACGTTTTCCAAACTGCATCGCCTTGTTCCGTATTAAGTTGCACGATAGTCAAGCCTCGATTGTCCGCGGCAAAACTATCATCCACCGCCGACCACGCATCACTTATCGTAAAGTCAGACAAATGATGCGGCTTACGGAATTGACAACTCCGACAAGACGGCCGATAGCCATAGCCCTTCTCATATAATTGTACATACGAATTTCTTTGTGCTAATTCAAAAATCTTAACACTGGGCTTGCAGAATATTTTGACATACGGCTCTTTATAACCTTTATACTTCTCCCGAACCCGTAATGATACAACCGGTTCACCGTAATCCTTGTATAGTCCTTCCAAGTAGTACGCTAACAAGCGTGGCGAACTGACGCCGGAACATACGAAATCAATGGTAATCAGCGTTTCGTATTCACGTCCCAAAAAGGCTAAGAATCCCTCTATCTGACAAGGCGTCCCTGCATATAACACCCATTTACCATCATTAAGGAGATCTCTAGCCTCTCGCATAGTATGTTTTGTATCACTTTGCGAAAGCTTAACCCCTTGCAATTTAAAAATATCATTTAACTCGGTAGCACTGCGATGGCGCAACTCCATATCCGGGGAAAAAGAAGCACCGAATACGGTACCTCCTTTCTCAATGACATATCGTGCCAACATAGCAAAGATAGCACCGCCTGCTGCCGGTTCCAAAAATCCTTCATGCTCATAACAGGTCAAATACACTGTAGACTCGGATGTTAACGTCATCAGCGGCGTCAACGGAGGGCAAGCTGCTTCGCAAGCACCGCAAGAAATGCACACCGCCGTATCGATGTTAGGATATAAAAATCCTCGTTCATCGGGGACCATTGTTATACAATTCATCGGACAGGCATTATAGCAGGCACCACACCCATTGCATTCTTCTCTTGCCAACTCAAGCATACTTGACTCCTTCCTACTACGGCTTGTAGCCATCTCCACTGCAAGGCATTATAAAATACAGTATCTACATTCATCCATTTATTATACAACATATTGCTCCGTTTATTAAGTAGTCCCTCTATAATCCGTAAGAAAACTAAAAACAGCTCTTCAGGGTATATCTTACCCTGAAGAGCTGCTCCGGCTAAATACAAATTAACAGTCTATCATTCGCATATAGCAATTAATTACATAATCTGGCAACCTGTATGTACTATAAAGTAATAGTACCAATTACTGCTGACTGCCTTTATCTTCAATCTTCATGAGACAATCGCCACTTTCGATACGACTGCCTTCACGAACATATACTTCACCAACCAAACCGTCGATAGGAGAAGTGATTGTTGTTTCCATCTTCATAGCTTCTGTTACAATAAGCGGTTCTCCTTTTACAACAGCCTGTCCGTTTTTAACCAAAATCTTAACAACGGATCCCGACAAGGTAGCACCGATTTCGCCCGGCTGCGTCTTGTCTGCTTTATGACGAACTACACCGGTGGTCTTAACGTGTTTATCCTGAATTTTGATGTCACGAGGCTGACCGTTAAATTCAAAGCTTACTATACGCTTGCCATCTTCATCGGCTTCACTAACGTGAATCAATTTAATGATGAGCATCTTACCTTTTTCAATGACAACGTGAATAGCCTCACCGCGACGCATCCCGAAGAAGAATGTCGGCGTATCCAGGACCGAAATATCACCATAATCCTTGGTAAATTCTACATAATCGCTGAATACCTTCGGATATAAGCAGTAAGCAATTACATCTTCATCGGTAGTGCCGGCACCCATATCAGCTAGTTTCTTGCGTACATCTTCAAAGTCTACCGGCTGTAATGCTGCCCCCGGACGCTGCGTTAACGGCTGTTTTCCCTTCAATACAATCTTCTGTAACTTTTCCGGGAATCCTTGATACGGCACACCCAAACGCCCTTCAAAGAATTCCACTACCGATTGCGGGAAGTCCAAGGTTTCACCTTTTTCATAGATATCTTGTTCGGTTAAACCATTTTGCACCATATACAATGTCATATCACCAACAACCTTAGAAGACGGAGTTACCTTGATAATATCACCGAACATCATGCTGACTTGATGGTATACCTTTTTAATTTCCGACCACCGATCACCAAGGCCTACACTCTTAGCTTGCTGTTGTAGATTTGAGAACTGTCCGCCCGGCATTTCATGTTGATACACTTCTGTGCTCGGGAACGGAGAGGTGTGGTCTACCCCTTTATAGTATGGACGAATTGATGCAAAATAGTGGGACATACTTTCCATATAGTCCACATCCATAGACGGCTGACGTTCATGACCTGTCAAACCATAATACAAGGAATTCATACTCGGTTGGCTAGTACCATTAGCAAATGCTGAGTAAGCTACATCCACTACATCTACACCTGCATCAATGGCACGACCATAGGTATAAATGGCATTGCCGGCTCCTTCATGTGTATGTAAGTGAATCGGCAAATCAACAGCATCTTTCAAAGCGGATACCAAGTTATACGCAGCCTGTGGTTTCAACAAGCCTGCCATATCCTTGATAGCGATAATATTAGCCCCTGCATTGGCAAGTTCCTTCGCCATATTTACATAGTAAGCCAAATTATATTTAGGACGAGATGCATCTAAAATATCTCCGGTATAACACAAAGATACTTCAGCCAATTTATTCTGACTACGAACTTCATCAATAGCAACATGCATGTTGTCCAAACTGTTTAAGCTATCAAATACGCGGAATACATCTACCCCGTTTTTAGCTGCCAGCTGAATAAATTTGCGCACTACATTATCCGGATAGCTGGTATAACCAACAGCATTAGCACCGCGCAACAACATTTGTAAAAGTACATTCGGTACTTCTTTGCGGAACATGCGAAGTCGTTCCCACGGATCTTCATGAAGGAATCGATAAGCTACATCAAAGGTTGCGCCGCCCCAGCATTCCAGGGAAAACAGATTCGGTACACCGCGCGCTGCTTCACCGGCAACACGAGCCATATCGGCTGTGCGCAGACGCGTAGCAAATAAGGATTGATGAGCATCACGCCATGTAGTATCCGTAAAGTAGACTTGTTTTTCCTTCATTAACCATTGCGCAAATTTTTCCGGTCCCAATTCATCAAAGCGCTGTTTGGTTCCGCGCGGCGGTTCGATAGCCAGTGTCGGCGGTAACTGAATCGGTTCAAAATCAGGTAACTCCTGTTTACCCGTATCGGCATAACCGTTTACAGTAACATCTGCAATGTAACGTAACATCTTCGTACCACGGTCGCGTTCTTGTTTGAACACAAACAATTCCGGATGTTCATCAATGAAGTTTACGTTGCAGGTACCGGCCTGGAATTCAGGACTTTCCAATACATTTGTCAAGAAGTGAATATTCGTTTTAACACCACGAATACGGAACTCACGTAAACAGCGAAGCATCTTGTTAATAGCTTCCTTCGGTGTCAAAGCCCAAGAGGACGCTTTTACTAACAAAGAATCATAATACGGTGTAATAACCGATCCCGTAAAGGCATTACCACCGTCAAGACGAATACCAAAGCCACCGCTACTGCGATAAGCTAACAACTTACCGGTGTCAGGCATAAAGTTATTACTTGGATCTTCTGTTGTAATCCGGCACTGGATTGCCTGTCCATCACAACGAATATCCTTCTGTTCCGGCACACCGACTTCTTTATCGTATAAGGAATATCCTTCGGCTACACGAATTTGTGTATGTACGATATCGATACCGGTAACCATTTCGGTAATTGTATGTTCTACCTGAATACGCGGGTTAACTTCGATAAAATAAAAATTACCATCGTTGGTTACCAAAAATTCTACGGTACCAGCCCCTACATAATGCACATTTTTCATAATCTGAACTGCTGCATCACATATTTTTTGACGTGTTTCCACAGGTACGGCAAAGGCCGGTGCCATTTCGACAACCTTTTGGTGACGGCGCTGTACGGAGCAGTCACGTTCATGGAGATGAACTACATTGCCATGCGTATCCCCAATAACCTGCACTTCAATATGTTTCGGTTCTACAATTAATTTTTCGACATATACATCGTCATCGCCAAAAGCCATCTTAGCTTCTGATTTAGCACGATCGTATGCATCCCGTAGTTCTTCCATCCGAGACACGGCACGCATACCGCGACCACCGCCGCCGTTTACTGCTTTAATCATCAGCGGGAAGCCATGCGTTTTAGCGAATGCTTCTAATTCATCAAAATCTTTTAACGGACCATCACTGCCAGGAATCATAGGAATATTAGCTAGCTTTGCCTGGATACGAGCATTTACTTTATCACCAAACATTTCCAAATGTTCTACATTCGGTCCGATAAAAATAATGCCTTCTTCCTTACAGCGTCTGGCAAATTTTGCATTTTCAGACAAGAACCCGTAACCCGGATGAATAGCATCTACATCATGTTCGTGTGCAATGCGGATAATATCTTCGATATCCAAATAGGCATCAACAGGTTTCTTACCACGGCCTACCAAATACGCTTCATCCGCTTGATTTCGATGTAAAGAAAGAGCATCTTCCTTCGAATAGATAGCTACTGTCCGAATGCCCATTTCATTACACGCACGGAATACGCGAATCGCAATTTCACCGCGGTTCGCTACCAATACAGATTTTATTTCTTTCATGGTCTTTCCTCCTCACGAAACAGCCATCTCCCATCCTCACTTAGGAGATGGCCTCAAACCTATCTTTAATCCTACACCGTTGGCAGTCAATTGTCCATTAATTTATCTGCATATACATCAAAAACCGGCATTTTCCAGCAGAGCAAGACAGAAAAAAGGGAATGTCTATTCCGTATACTATCAATACGGCTTGCATTCCCTGTTTTTTACATGATTTCTATTAATTTTAATCATCTTCTGTCAATCATATATATTTGTCATACTTGCCTTATACATGACCAACAAAATACAATGCTTCCAGTAGCATAATAATCCCCATCAACCGTTTAAAGAAACGAATCCCCCTTCGATAATCAGGTTTAGTCACCAAACCAGCCAATCGTTCCATCCGATTGGTCAGCCAGAAAATCGGTATTATATCACCTAAAATAAAGGCAATCGTCATAAGTGATGCCAGACGCCACCCCACCAAAGCAATCCCGGCAATAAGCCAAATATAAATAGGCAACCGGTCATACCGCCACGTCGCACCCACACGGATACCTTGTACCATAATAGATAAGAGGCGTTGTGCGGTAGAACTTTTTCTCTCCGTCCGTCGTGCCGTACGAAGCCCTCCTAACGGAGCCGGATGAATAAAAGCAACCCACTCAAAACACTGCAATGCCATCGCCACCAGTAATGCACTCCATAAATAATAGGCGCCTTTGCCAATTATCGAAGGTCCCAATATCCAAGAAGACACCACTCCGATACCGATAACTGAAATAACCATCCCCACTGCGAAATAAATACGTTTATACACATGTCCGGCCAAGCGCGGTAAAATCGTCGCTACTGTTTCCGGCAATAATGCGGTAGTAAAACCGGCGAGAAAAAACAGTAACACAATCAAGCCCTGCCCTTGCCATGTTTCCAGACCATGTGAAATAAATCCAACATATGTATCCAGCATGTATATCACCTATCGTAAAAATGCCTTCATCAATGAATTTAATGCAGCCTGGTCTTGTATCCCCATAGTTTCTCGTGCAGAATGCATGGCCAATAACGCAACCCCCACATCCATGGTACGCATCGTCAACATAGCTGAAGAAATGGACCCTACCGTAGAGCCGCCGGGAATATCTGAACGATTTACATAACTCTGCCATAGTATGTCGTTTGTTTCACATAAATCACGAACCGTAGCCAGCGCCATTGCATCACCGGCATAGGATTGACTGGCAGCAATTTTTAATACTACCCCACCGTTTAAAATCGGTACATTGGTAATATCATTTTTTTCACCGTGATTGGGATGATATGCATGAGCTACATCGGCAGAAACCATAAATCCTCCGCTTATATCGGCACGACATGCCTCCGCCGATAATCCCAAGGCATCGTAAATACGATGGATTATAGTCGGTAATATCATGGAAGCACCGCCTTGTTTCGTACGGCTGCCTACCTCTTCATTATCGAAGAGAGCAATCACACGCAATCCTTCGGCTTTTGCCTGAGCCGCTTCCGTGATACCTGTCAAACATGCCACGCAAGATGTCAGATTATCAAGGCGTGGAGAACTGATAAACTCATTTTGTAAACCAAAAATACATCCATCCTCTGCCGGATACAATGTTAATTCATAGGATAAAATATCTTCTGCTGCACAGCCGATTTCATTTCCCAAGACTTCCATCCATTGTTTTTCCGTCGGTGTTTCATCACCGCACATCATAGCCAACGGTAACATATCTTTCTGACGATTGAGCGCTACGCCATCATTCATCGCTCGATTCATATGAATAGCCAAATTAGGAATTGTAAACAACGGTCTTTTCATATCAATCAAATATTGTACCGGAGAGAATGGTGATGCTCCACGGCATACAACGGCACCGGCCATTGACAAAGGTCGATCCAGCCATGTATTTAAAATCAATCCTCCATACGTTTCGACATTCAGCTTACTATATCCTTTTTCCTTACTGATAGGATTCGGTTTTACCCGTATAGCCGGGAAATCGGTATGCGCCGAGGCAATGCGCATGGAAGAACGCACCCGACGACCGATATGAAAAGCAAATAGTGTCGTTCCGTATACCTTCACATAATAATTACCTTCAGACAAATGCCATTCTTCATTCAAAGCCAATTCTTTAAATCCATTTTCTTCCAGTATATTGGCGGCACTGCTCACCGTATGATAGGGTGATGTGCTCTGCTTTATAAATGTTAACAGATGCTCTGCTGTTGTCATTCTCGCACCTCCGTTATAATTAGTATTATATTGCCTTTATTATATCACATCTACAGTTGCAACCAAAACAGCACCCTCTTCTATATAATTAGCGAGTAAGAGAGACACACTACTAACAGTAATTGAATCACAACAAAAAAAGAGCTATCCTCCGAGGAAAATCCATTGAAGGATAGCTCTTTTACGTCTAATTATTTATGTGCCCATAGAGGGGTAGTCAAACCCATTACCACAAGCCCAATACTTTCCACCATACAGAGCCGATACCAAGCCAAATAACAAGGTTAATCACCGATGCCATAAAGCCTAAGCGCCACCACGTATTTTGCGGTACATACCCGGCATTAAAGCAAACCGGCGACGGCCCGGCTGCATAATGTGTCAAGGACATACACAAGTTCGAGAAGAACGCCAAGGCCAACATAGCCAAGTACGGCGGTGCTCCGGCGCTGATTGCTACAGCAACGAATACAACATACATGGCCGAAATATGAACAGTAAGACTGGCAAAAAGATAATGCGAATAGGTATATACCAGTACCAAAATCAAGAAGGCTACAAACCAGCTGGTTCCGGCTACCTGTGCTCCCACAATTTTAGCAAACCAAGGAATAAAACCAAGCTTTGTTAAGAAGGATGCTAACGCCATCATGGTACCCATCCAAATTAAGGTATCCCAGCCACCTTTTTCTTCCGTTACGTCTTTCCATTCCAATACCTTAGTAACAAGCAGGATCGATACGCCAAGCAAAGCAACTACCGTAGCATTGATATGTGTGAATTGTCCGGTAGCCCAAAGAATCAACGACAAGATAAATACGCCAAGCATAACCTTTTCACCGTAGGACATAGGTCCCAGATCTGCTAATTCTTTACCAATCATCTTCTGGATGTCGCGTGTATCCTTCAATTCCGGCGGATATACCTTGTAAAGAATAAACGGCATAACGATTAAGGCAACAATACCGGGAACAATAGCAGCCATAGCCCACATGCCCCATGTCATTTCCATGCCGAAGGACTCAGCAATCAAAGAAGCAACCAACGTATTACCAGCCATAGAAGTCATGAACATAGCCGAGGTAATCGTATTACCTTGATAAATAACCTGAATCAAATATGCCCCAATTTTACGAGCTGTACTACCCGGTTCCGACCCAAAGGCAGATGCCAAGCTTTTTGTTATCGGGAAAATTACCCCACCGGCACGAGCTGTATTAGACGGTGTAGCCGGCGATAAAATCAAATCGCTTAACACCAATGCGTACGACAATTTCAAGGAACTACTACCGACGGCTTTAATCAATGAATAGGCGATACGTTTCCCTAAACCTGTTTTGATAAAGCCGCGCGAAAATAGAAAGGCTGCTACAATCAGCCAAATAGCAGCATTGGAGAATCCAGATAATCCTTCATTGATTTTCAAGGTATTCGTCAATCCGGCTACTACAATACTGATAATCGATAATGCCCCTATCGGGAGCGGTTGTAAAATAAATCCTAAAATAGTACCTGCAAATATAGCAAACAAGTGCCATGCTTGTGGCTTTAATCCATCCGGTACTGGTGTAAACCAAATGCCCACACCTACTACGATAGGAATAATCCACGATAGATACTTCTTCATATGGTTTTGCTCCTCTTTTCTACTTAGAAATATAACGAGTTACTATCCACCCACTAAAAAACCTGCCTGCATCAAAGACGCAGGCAGGTACATATCCTGTCTAGTATCCCCCTGAGTCGCCCCTCTCTACACCTACTTACCTATTATTGAGGTAATACGACATCTTCCAATCCGGTCTTTTCAATATCCTCAAGCTTACCGGCATCACATAATGCGGCAATATCCGGATTGATAGGAAGTCGTGCCATTAACAACAAATTATACCGTTTCAGCACTTCATCGATATGACTGTCCCCGAAAATTTTGTAATCTTTGCCATTGTCCGGGCAATGGAAATATGAGAAATTTTCCACTACGCCGATAATTGGAACCTGCATAAGATCTGCCATCTTTACGGCTTTTTCCACAATCATGGCTACCAAATCCTGCGGAGAGGTAACAACCACAATACCATCTAACTGCAAGGACTGGTATACGGTAATAGCTACGTCACCGGTTCCCGGTGGCATATCTACAAACAAATAGTCCAAATCCTGCCAAATCACATCGGTATAAAATTGTTTAACCACATTACCAACGATAGGACCGCGCCATAACACCGGATCTGTTTCGTTTTCCAATAATAGGTTAACTGACATAATATCAATGCCGCCTTTGGACGGTAATGGATACATGCCGGCTTCATCAACACGTGCCTTACCTTTTACACCGAATACTTTAGGAATCGACGGACCGGTAATATCCGCATCAAGAATACCAACTTTATAGCCTTTACGCGCCATGGAAATAGCAAGCATACTAGTCACTAAGGACTTACCAACGCCACCTTTACCACTAACGACACCGATTACATGTTTAACACTACTCAACGGATTTAACTTTGCCGTCAAATCCTGCGGTTGCTGTTGCGCACTACCGCATGTCGATGCAGAAGAACAACCGCTGCATCCGCCCGAACTACCACAGGCCATTATAAACACCTACTTTCATCAAGTATGTAACTATTTTTATATCCGGAGCACACGCTCCCACGTATGTTATTCTATCATACCCATTGTAAATCTTCAATATCCATCAAAAGCAAACTAAAAAAATAATCGATAATTTTCAATATTGGCATAACCACCTTATAAAAACTACCGATTATTCTTATTCTGCTGTCATTAACTATCAGTTAATCAAAATTTATAAATATAATCAAATTCGCTCAATCACCACATACTTCTTTTGTCAGCGCTCCTACAATCTTCATGCCTTCCACGATTTGCTCCTTCGATGGGAAGGTAAAGCTTAATCGGAAGGATTGACCTGCCGGAATTCCATCAGCAGCAAAAGCAGCACCTTTCACAATCCCTACCTTATGTTCCATACAGGTTTCAAAGAAAGCATCGCAATCCACGCCATCCGGCATGGTCATCCATACGAACATGCCTCCCGTCGGCGTTGTAAAACGCACCTTACTGCTGCCATACTTTTTAAATGTATCCAGCATTAAATCGCATTTTTCCTTATACACTCGGGCTACTTTTTTTATCTGTTCATCATAGTCTATCGTGTCTAACAGATGCGCCACAACCCGCTGTGTTACCAGCGGCATTTGACCATCGCAATTATTCTTTACCATCTGAATGGCTCCGATAATTTCTTCCGGGCCATATAAGAAGCCTACCCGCAAACCTGCGGATACAGTCTTGGAATAAGATCCAGCATAAATGACGCGATTATCTTCATCCATCGATTTAAATGTCGGTACAACTTCATCAGTAAAGCGGATTTCACCATACGGATCATCTTCATAAATCAACAAATCATACGTCCGTGCGATGTCATAAATAGCGCGACGACGTTCTAACGGCATGGTAATACCTGTCGGATTTTGGAAGTTAGGAATTAAATAAATGTATTTACCCTTTCCCGACTTTGCCGCCTTTTCAAGCGCTTCCGGAATCATACCCTTTTCATCCATAGCGATACCTACCGGTACTGCGCCGCAATTCCGCACTGCGTTAATGCCACTTGTAAAAGTATAAGCATCCATATACACTTCGTCGCCGTCTTCACATATAGTGCGAGGCACTAAGCCCAAATCCTGACCGGCACCAATAGAAATCAAGATAGATTGTCCCTCTGCCGGCATGTGTCGCACATTAATTAAGCGCTGCCGCGTAAGCTCTGCAAGATGAGCATCCCCCTGCATAGGGCCGTATTGCAAAATTTCAATTGGATTCGTATGAACTATTTCATCAAAGGCGTCTTGAATTTCCTTAACAGGAATTGCTTCCGATGCGGGATTCCCAATGCCGAAACTTATAAATCCCGGTATACCCGCTCCGCGTTCAAATACTTCACGGATAAAGTTTGGGCCTTTGTGCATTGATTTTTTCGGTAATTTAAATTTCATATGTTACTACCTCTCTCCTACTGTTTACTACCATGTCGCTCTAAAGCGACCCTACAGATGTATCCCATTATACACAAAAAGAGAGTGTCACGCAAAGCTACACTCTCTTTAACAACTTACATATATTTATTCTTCTCTTGCCTTGCGATAGCGACGATACAAATACCACAGTAGTCCGTAAGCCATAGTTGCTACCACAGCAACCACACCGAGGCGATTCATGTGCTCATGAAACATGACCGCATCATGACCGACGACTACCTCCAAAGCAGTAGAGGGAAACTTACCAATAAGATTAGCAATGATATAATCGCGTAAACTAATGCGACTTACCGCCCCCAATGCGGTGATAAGACCACTGGGGAAATACGGAATAGCTCTTGCGAACAGCATGACCATCAGTCCGTTTTTATCGCTAAAATCATCTACTTTCAGAAGAAATTTACTCTTCTGTATTAATGTCAAGGCCGACTCACGAAGAAAGTACCGCATGATGACAAAACTAATAACGACACCGACCGTTTCTGCCAGCCATGAGATAATAATGCCTGGAACTAACCCGAATACCAGTCCGTTAGCGGTAGAGAAAAAAATAGACGGCAGTACGCCAACAGCGTTAATGAATATGTCTAACACAAAACTGATGACCATAGCCATTGGGCCATAACTTTGCAATACGGCCGCTATATGCTTCACATCTCCGGTAACCGCCAAGTCTGCCATTTCTCGATAAAATCCGGGTTTGATAACTTCAATCCCGATCAGCAACACAATAACTGCTACAGCGAAACCTATCCGTATCCATGTTTCCGTCCGTTTTTCTCGTTTCCCCGACATACTCCTTAACTCCCTTGCTTTTCATAATGTGATTGCAATCGTATTAGCAAATGCTCCAGCTTTTCACTGATACTGATGATAATAAACGACGCGACAATACCAATAATAAAGCCACTGATTATATCCATTGGGTAATGTACTCCCACATATACCCGCGACAATGCTACCAATACCGCGATGGTAGTACAAACGCGCGCACCCCAACGCCGCCTAAAACAAAGCGACATAGCCATGGCTGCCGAAATTGCGGCATGATTGGACGGCCACGACGACGTTGCATCATGATATACCAAAAGATTGACAGCATGATCAATAAATGGCCGATCTCTAAAGAATAGCTGTGCTAGTATACCATTAATTGCCAAAGCCAAAACGGCGGCACACAACGCCACCATAACAGTGGTTCTATTGCGTAAACGTTTTTCCGCATTATCACCTCGTACTACCAGAGATGCTAAATACAATAGCATCAACGGAATACCCAATTTAGTAAAAAATACCATAGCCGCATCGAGAATTCTATAATGATTGGCCCATCCGTTGATCACCTGAAACCACTGATAATCCAGTGCTACCAAATATTCCATATGTAATTGCCTCGCTACACTACTCGTTTACAGGCATACTTCACCTGTTTTTCTATTATATGTATTATAAATGAAAATACAGTGAACCAATTATGCCTTCTTTTTAGCAGTTACCATCGTCGAAACAATTTCCGTTCCACCTTGATCCTGTTGCTGCCATCCCAACGCCACAACAGTAATCCGTCCCTCTTTAATAGAGGTTACATCGGTAGGACGATCTTCTCCTTTAAAAACAAGACTGCCCCCTATGTGGTATTGCACTCTGCCATCCGGTAATTCCTCTCGGCGTACAATACCATCATAGGGCATGAGACCCTGATTGACTACGTCGCAATGCTCCCAATCACAGCATCCCGTAAGCGGGAAGTTCATGTTCAACATACCGTAATAGTCCTGATGTTCAAAAACTTCTTCAATGAAGTCACATACGAAAGGAATAATTTCTTTTCCTCGTTCTTCGGAAAATTTTTCCACAGATACAGCCAACCCAGGGACACCGAAGAAAAGCCCTTCCATACCAGCCCCTACCGTACCGGAATACAACGCATCGGATCCGAGATTGAATCCATTATTTATACCGGATACTACCAAATCAGGTTTATCATCCTTTAATAAATAGGAAAGTGCAAATTTAACACAATCCGTTGGAGTCCCCGTTAATGCATAGCGCCGAGGATTTACCCCCTCTCCATTCATTTCAATAAGCTGTACGGGATTATGAATTGTCAACGCATGCGATTTTGCACTCTGCTCTTTCTCCGGTGCCACAACCGTAACACGATGTTTCTGTGCCAGCCTATCTGCCAACGCTATAATCCCCGGAGCCATAATACCATCATCATTACTTACTAAAATATGCATTCCATCACCTTTCTTTTATTGTACAAAAATAACCGGGTCATAACTGGCTCCGGTTATTTTTACGTATACATTTCTCTTTACTTATCTTTATCTACATCACCCATACGCGTGAGTTTCACTTCACCCAAAGCCACTCCTCGCGTATGCTGCGTATGCGCCCACACTTTATCATGACGATTCAAATATCCCAAGAAAGTTACCGGTACCCAGGTGTACATAAAAATCGGATATACCAGATAGTACAACCACACTTTAGGCGGAACCTTAATCGTTGCCAATACAATCAGAGGGAACAAATACTGCCCGATACCAATAATTGTCCATACTGTAACCGGCAATATTTGATAAATAATATTCGTATACACCGGCACAAAGGCATTGATATAGGTCATAATCAAATAGAACGCTGACAGCAATAAGAAATAAGGCTGACTAATTTGGATAATTCCATCCAAAATACGATAATTGCCTTGCTTAATGCCTTCGACAAATAGTTTGGGAATATACCGTTCTCCACAATCAAAATGGCCTTGTGCCCAACGCTTACGTTGTCTCCAGGATTGCATAAATCCCAACGGTTTTTCATCATACACAATTGCATCATGAGCCCACGTTGTCTTTACACCGTGAATCAACAATTTCATAGAAAATTCCATGTCTTCTGTCAAACAGTTACAATCCCAACCGTAGTCACGAATAATGTCGGTACGAATGCACATTCCTGTACCACCGAGAGCCGTGGATAAGCCAAGATTATACTTTGCCAAATGCCACATGTGGTTTACCATCCAAAAGGCAATGGCAAACGTCCCGGCTACCCAAGTATCTGTCGGATTTTTAGCATTCAGATAACCTTGAATAACAGGTTCGCCTTTTTCCAAGTGATTATTCATTTCCAAAAGGAAATTAGGATGCACCAAATTATCGGCATCGAAAATAACAAAAGCATCATATGTACGCTTCATGGCAAAAACACGATCAAACATCCAGCCCATGGCATACCCTTTACCTACTTCTTTATCATTGAAGCGTTCATATACAGTAGCACCGGCTTTAGCAGCTACCTCGGCTGTTTTATCGGTACAGTTATCAGCGACTACAAAAATATCGTACAGCTCTTTAGGATAGCGTAAAATTTGCAGATTTTCCACCAATTGTCCTACAACAGCTTCTTCATTATGTGCACAGACAATAATTGCAAATGAGTTTTTAGGCGCATATTGCTTTTTCTCTTTTCTTCGCCACATTCCGAATACCGCTAATATAAAATAATAAATTGTATAAAATACAATGATTACTTGTAACGGAATCATGACAAGGTCAAGAAGGTAATCCATTTACGTCCTCCGCCCCTTACTGTTTTATTAGTGTAATTACAGTATTGCAAATACCAAATACCGCATATAACGAAAAAATCAATACCGGCCAGGAGTGCCAATCAAGAACCAATGCAATCACCGCTAATACAGCTACAATAAGTAACGCCGGCATATGCACCGGATCAGCACCTTTACCTTTAAAATCAGGATGATGGACATTACTTACCATCAAATACCCCACAACAATCATAGCTATCATCAATAGCCATGCCGGTATGTGAATACCACTCAATACATACGCAGCTGCCATACAACCGGCTGCCGGAATTGGTAATCCTAAAAAGTACCCATGTACATCATCCGCCATAATATTAAAGCGTGCCAGACGGAAAGCGCCTAAGACAGAGAATACCAAAAGTGGTACATAGCCTAGCCAACCATATTCTGTAAGCTCACGAGCAAATAGCATAAACGCAGGAGCAACACCAAAGCCGACTACATCGGCTAAGGAATCTAGCTCACGCCCCATCGGCCCGGACACGCCTAATGCTCGAGCCACACGCCCGTCACAGCCATCAGCCAGCAATGATAAAAATACGCAGACAGCAGCTGCCGTAAAGTTACCTTGCGCCGAAAATGTAATACCGATAACACCAAATGCTAAATTAGCACCGGTAAATAGGTTTGGAAAAATTGATTTATTCATCGTTCAGCCTCCCGACAATAGTTTCTCCGCCCTTAACATGATCTCCCTTTTTAACGCAAATCGTCACGTTTTTTGGTACAAAGAGCTCCGTACAGGAACCGAACTTAATCATACCGTAAAGCTGCCCCTTTTCCAGGTTGCTATCCAAATCAGTCCAAGACACAATACGCCGCGCTAACAAGCCCGCAATTTGTGTCACCAAAATAGATATACGCCCATTGTCAATCCCGATAGAATGACGTTCATTTTCATAACCTACCGAGGATTTATACGCCGGTAAAAATCCGCCGCATGTATATTGTCTAAAGGTAATCCGACCTGCCATCGGTGCCCGATTGACATGCACATCGAACACAGATAAGAAAATAGTTACCTTTTTGCATTCAGTGCCAAGAAATGTATCTTCATATACTTCGGATACATCCATCACCTTCCCGTCCGCAGGAGAAACCAATACATTGGGATCCTCCGGAATTTGTCGCTTAGGACTACGGAAGAAAAAAGTAAAAAAACAAGCTAATATGAAAGGAATAATTGCTACGTATACCGAAACAAAATATCCGACAAGAAAAGCAACAAGAAAAGTAATCCCTATGAACGGATACCCTTCTTTTACAATAATCCCTGTGGGCATCGCGCACCACCTCTCTATTTTTTTGCTGTTAATACGGCCCACATAAACCGCGGTAACGCCAACATCCGCAAGATGCGTTGCGGCTGCTTAGCCAAGCGATACAGCCACTCAATACGATTGCGTTGCATCCACAACGGTGCTCGTTTTACTACACCGGCCATAACATCAAACGACCCACCTATGCCAATAGCTACCACACCATCCAAATGTGCCAGCTTCTGGCTAATCCATTTTTCTTGCTTAGGCACACCCAGCGCTACCAGTACCAGCTTAGCACCGCTTTGGGCAATAGTATCTATAATACGTGCCTCTTCTCGGTCATCAAAAAAGCCGGAATGAGTACCGACTACGACTAATGAACCTACTTTTTTTTCTACATTACGAATCGCCTGTTCAGCCACTCCCGGAGCCGCCCCTAAACAATATACCGGTGTTCTCCGTTTAGCTGCTTCAGCAAGCAATGCCATCGACAAATCACAACCGGCTACCCTTTCAGGGAAATGTTGTCCTTTCTGTTCACCGGCCCAAAGCACGCCGGCACCGTCTGCCACAACTAATGCCGCATTGCTTAATATCGTATGTAATTCTTTATCCCGTCGCGCTAACATGACCATTTCAGCGTTAGCCGTGGCTACTAAATGTAGCCCCGGCTCTTCATACATATGTTGTACGCGCTGAATTGCTTCCTTCATGGTCACTACGTCAACAGGTACGCCTAACACGTCTACTTGTTTACGCAAAACCTTACACCTCATCTATCAGCCGCTGTAATTCGGTGCTTCTACCGTGATACTTACATCATGCGGATGGCTTTCCTTCAAACCGGCAGCTGTAATTTGGATAAACTGTGTATTATTCATCATTTCTTCGATAGTATGGCAGCCGCAATATCCCATGCTGGCTCGTAACCCACCTACCATTTGGAAAATTGTATCAGCCGCAATTCCCTTGTATGGTACACGGCCTTCAATGCCTTCCGGCACTAATTTTTTTGCTTCCGACTGGAAGTAACGATCCTTACTACCAAGCTTCATAGCGCCCAAGCTACCCATACCACGATATACCTTATAGCTACGTCCTTGATAGATCACCGTTTCACCCGGACTTTCTTCCGTACCGGCCAAAATATTGCCCATCATAACTACTTGAGCACCGGCGGCAATGGCTTTGGCAATATCTCCGGAGTATTTTATACCACCATCAGCAATAATTGGAATACCGTACCGATGCGCCACTTTAGCACTTTCATATACAGCTGTTATCTGTGGAACACCGATACCTGCAATAACACGAGTCGTACAGATGGAACCAGGGCCGATACCCACCTTAACCGCATCTGCTCCGGCTTCAATTAACGCTTCTGTTCCGGCTGCGGTAGCCACATTCCCGGCAATAACAGGAACATGCGGTACTGCTTTTTTCAGTTCCTTCAACGTACGGAGTACACCGGCAGAATGACCATGTGCTGTATCAACAATCAATACATCGACCTTGGCCGCTACCAATGCATCCATACGATCATACAAATCCTTACTTACGCCGACAGCTGCACCAACCAAAAGACGGCCGCTTCCATCTTTGGCGGAATTAGGATATTTTGTTGCTTTTTCAATATCTTTAATGGTAATTAACCCTTTAAGGTTTCCGTCTCCATCTACTAACGGCAATTTTTCGATACGGTGAGCACGCAAAATTTCCTTTGCCTTTTCCAACGATGTGCCTACCGGTGCCGTAATTAGATTTTCATGTGTCATTACTTCGCCAATAGGTCGCGCCAAATTGCTTTCAAAGCGCAAGTCGCGGTTAGTGATAATACCAACAAGTTTACCGTTTACTGTAATCGGCACACCGGAAATGGAGTATTTCTTCATCAATTCTTCCGCATCGGATAATAAATTCTGCGGACTAAGATAAATGGGATCAACTATGATACCATGCTCTGAGCGCTTTACTTTGTCGACCTCATGGGCCTGCTCTTCTATCGACATATTTTTATGGATAACACCGAGGCCGCCTTCACGTGCCATGGCGATAGCCATCTTGGATTCCGTAACAGTATCCATACCAGAACTGATCATCGGAATATTCAATTTAATGTCGCGTGTCAAATACGTAGTTAAATCCACTTCATGTGGCAATACATCTGATGCTGCCGGAACCAACAGCACATCGTCAAAAGTCAAGCCCCGTAGACCAAACTTATCTTCTCTCATGGTAACTTCCTTTCTCCTTACTTCAATACGCCTTCCGTGTGCAAGCGCTGTATAGCAGCGCTGTAATCAACATCTTCCTATATTCTATTTACGTTCGGAACGTAAAACGCCGCCTTCCATAAATTCATCGGCTTTCATATCAACAAAGATAACCTTTACTGCTTCTACCGGTACCTTTACGATATCAACAGTTGCTTTCGTAATTGCTTCCCCTAACTGTTTCTTCTGTTCCTTCGTACGACCTTCTACTAATTCTACATGAATGATTGGCATATCCATTACCTCCATCATTAATAAAGAGAAATAAATTCTATTCCCTTATTATAAGCGAAATCTCCTAATCTGTATATAGAAAAAGAGGGCTCATATATAGAAATAGAGTTGTAACCTATGGTTACAACTCTACTAGTTTCTTATGCGTTTTTAGCTACTTCAACGAGCTTAGCAAATGCAACAGCGTCGTTTACAGCAAGGTCAGCTAACATCTTACGGTTAACTTCTACGCCAGCCTTAGTAAGACCAGCGATGAAACGGCTGTAGCTCAATCCGTTCATGCGGCTTGCTGCGTTGATACGAGCAATCCATAATTTACGGAATTCACGTTTCTTAGCGCGACGGTCACGACGAGCATAATATAATGCTTTCATTACCGTTTCGTTAGCTTTTTTGAATAAGCGGCTGCGGGTTCCGCGATAACCTTTAGCTAATTTTAAAATTTTCTTATGACGTGCATGAGCGGTAACGCCCTTTTTTACTCTAGCCATTATTATCTATATCCTCCATTACTCTACGAATTAACGATTAGATTCAATCTTAAGCGTACGGCAAGCATTTAGCTACGCGTTTGTAATCAGCTTTGCTTACCAAAGTAGCCTTGCGAAGATTGCGTTTACGAGCCGGAGATTTCTTTTCCAAGATATGGCTCTTGAACGCTTTAGCGCGTTTGAATTCACCGCTACCTGTCGGTACAAAACGTTTAGCCGCTGCACGGCGGGTTTTAATCTTTGGCATAATTAATAATCCTCCTCAATTAACCTTTCTTTGCTAATATCATCGTCATGTTTCGCCCTTCAAGCTTAGCCGCTTTTTCAACAACAGCTTGTTCTGCCAATTCCTCAGCAAATCGGGTTAATACATTATGTCCTAATTCGGGGTGGCTTAGCTCACGTCCGCGGAACATGATGGTAACTTTCACCTTGTTTCCCTCACCAAGGAACTTGGACGCATTCTTCATCTTCACATAAAAATCATGATCTTCAATGTGCGGACGAAGTTTCACTTCCTTCAAGGTAAATGTTTTTTGTTTCTTCTTCGCTTCCTTTTCACGTTTCTGCTGTTCATAACGATATTTGCCATAATTCATAATACGACAAACAGGTGGTTTGCCGTTCGGTGCTACTTCGACAAGATCCAACTGATGTTCCTCTGCCAAAGCCAACGCCTCTCTTGCAGACATAATACCCAACTGCTCGTTATCAGCACTCACCACACGAACTTCACGGGCGCGAATTTCTTCATTAATACGCGGCGTATCCTTGCTAATGATAGTCACCTCCACAAAATAAATAAAACGGACAGCATACGCCATCCGTTGACTCATCGTAATATAATAACCTATTGCTTCATGGCAAAAGGTGAGAAGCGGATGGCCTCTACTTCTTAATTAGTACTCATACATGATAATACACTTTTCTCTTGCTGTCAAGATGTCTTTTTACTTTTTTAAATCAAAGGCACCTTAGAAGCAATTTCTACATAACCATGATCACGTAACGCATCGCGTAACTTCCACATACTACCTACGAGATCAGCCATGTGCAGTCGTATACGCATACTCAAGAATGGATCGTCCCCTTCAAACACAGCCAGCCGCTGCAATGCTAAAGGATTATCACCGCGCCGAGCATTCCCGGTCGTTACCGTTAGGCCCAGACGATAACCTGTGTCCTTGGTGGCTTTCAACACCGTATCGTTGTAAAACCCACAAGGATATGCCACATAACGCACCGGCTTATGCAATATATCTTCCAAGATTAACCTGGATCGCATCAATTCCGATTCAACGTTTGCTTGATTCATCTTCGTCAAATCCTTATGACTATATGTATGCGACTCAACATCAATGCCATTTTGTTGCATAGTCCGCAACTCATCAGCCGTCATAAACCGCGGTGCTCCAACAGAATCACCAATCATAAATACAGTTGCCTTCATCCCATATTTTTTTAGAATCGGCAACGCATTTTTATAATTGTCTTGATAGCCATCATCAAAGGTAATCACCACTGCTTTATCCGGCAATGCTTTACCTTCCTCCAAAAACGCATATAACTCATCTAAGGTAATTGTATGATATCCGTTATCGTGCAGGTATGCCATTTGTTGTTCAAAATGAGGCACCTGCATAGTAAGTGGTGAATAATTCACATCATTCACTTGATGATAATTAAGGATAGGTACTCCTGCGATAGTAGAATAAGAGGCTGTCCACCAACACCCACCTATATACATTGCCGCACCTAAAATAAATATACCTACAACCGTACACCAATATTTTATTTTTCGTTTCATACCCTTATGACTCCATTCCTATCCGTTCACCTGAATGTTGAGGTATTTTCACCTACATCATCGTCATTACACCGACTATGTAATGCGTTATAAAAATAGCACACTTCGCCGTGACTTTCAATATCTTGACCTATGAAATTTATTGGTAAGAACTCCTTCTATTATAGATAAGTCATAAATTATGTAATTGTATTTCATAAAGCCTTCTCATCTATCTCATATAGTAATAATCTATTTTCTCTGTGCGTACAAATATAAACCCTTTGTCTGTGCGCTTCTCAATTATTGAGAATACGACCGGAGCAGTTCTGTATATTGTATCTCCTCAATATATACATTACAGTGATACACATATGCGTCATTGATATACCTATAACTATTCTATAGAAAAAATTTTTATGCTATTATGTTGACGAGGACCAATCTATAAAATACAAAAAGGGGGTTTTTCAAGTGAAAGGTCTTATTGACTTAAGCCTCGTAAACGGCGTCTGGACATTGAAATTATCCATGATCCAAACCGTTGCCTTGGCAATTGTAACATTGTATCTGGGTGAATTCATAAAAAAACATTCATCCTTTTTGCAGAAAGTGTGTATGCCGGCACCGGCTATCGGCGGTTTGCCCTTTGCATTTATCTGCGCGTTTTTATCGTATTATAAAATCATTAACATTTCCTTTGAAAGCTCCTTACAGAGCTTCCTCATGTTGGCCTTCTTTACTACCATCGGTCTTATGGCCAGCTTAAGCGTTCTTAAAAAAGGCGGTATTGGTATTATTATTTTCTGGATTGTTTGTACCGCCTGGATTGTAGTACAAAATGCCGGTGGTATTATTATCGCAAAACTTATGGGCATTCATCCGATATTCGGCATCATGGCCGGTTCCGTTTCTATGATGGGTGGTCTTGGTACAGCCGGAGCCTTCGGTCCCTTCTTCCAAGAACAGTTGGGTATGCCCGGTATCGCTACCGCAGCCATCGCGGCAGCCACCTTCGGTATGGTAGCCGGTACGCTTATGGGGGCTCCGGTGGGAGAACGCATTATTAAGATGCACAACGTAACGACACCTGCCGAAGATCCTTCTCTGCTACAGGCAGATGGCATTGATATGTCTAACGAAGACGAAGAAAGCAAGAGCTTTACATTGCCACAGTTAATGAATACCATCGCCATCGTTGGTATTTCCCTGGGCCTAGGTACCATTGTAAGTTATGGCCTTTCTATTGCTGTTGGTCCGTTACCGGCCTACATCGGTGCCATGATTGTCGCCGCTGTCATTCGAAACTACGGTGACCTTACCGGGTCGTATCGTATTAACAGCGCTGCATTAGATGCCGTATCTAATATTTCGTTAAGTATCTTCGTAACCATGGCGATTAACAGTTTAAAACTGGTACAGCTCATCGATTTGGCTATTCCGCTGTTGGCTATTCTTGCCTACCAGATGGTTGCCATTGCTGTCTTTGCCTACCTCATTTTCTGGATTTTCCAGCGCAATTACGATGCGGTTATGCTCGGTACCGGCGCTATCGGTTTCGGTCTTGGGGCTACGCCTAACGCTCTCGTAAATATGCTTTCCTTGGCTGATAAACACGGTCCGTCTCCTAAAGCATGGCTCGTTGTATCGTTAGTTGGGGCTTTCCTCATTGACTTCACCAATGCATTCTTAATCACCTTTATGGCAAAAATGCTGTAATACCTATTATATTCGGTTAGCGTATAACCCATTATAATTGGTCCTACATACAGAAAGAGCACTGAATTTTAATTCAGTGCTCTTTCCTTTTACATCACTTTACTTTTTATCTTATCATTAGAGTTATAGGACAAAATGTGTTGGTCTAAGAGCCGATGGAATCAGTATTTTACTGGGGCCATCGGCTCTCAAACTTTTTTTAGACAACTTTGAGGGTGGACAAAATGTGTTGGTCATGGACACGATAAGCCCATAATTTACCTGCTTTCAATAAGGTTGTATCTTCAAATAGTGTATTTTGTTTTGGAGGTACTCACATGCGATATATAAAATGTCCTTATTGTGGAGAAAAGTCTAGCAAGTATGGAAGAACAAGAGCTGGTACACAGCGTTGGAAATGTGGTAATTGTAATAACACGTTTACCGAGAAAGTAGATAGTTCGGCTAAATTATTAACCCAATTTTTGAGGTGGCTTTTCAGCAAGGAGGTACAGGCAGACATGCCGGGAAAAGGCCGTACATTTCGGCGCAAAACAGCTAAATTCTGGTCTATATGGCCTCTGCCACCTAAGATTGAGGAACAATATGATGTGCTCTATTTAGATGGTATTTATCTATCTAGAAAACTGTGTGTACTGATCTGCTGTAGTGATGAACATGTACTTGGTTGGTATGTGTGTCGCTATGAAAATAGCCGGGGATGGAAGGCTTTAATGGAACGCATAGTGGCACCTCGTGTGGTGATTTCAGACGGTGGTTATGGCTTTGCTAAGGCTTTACGTGAAAGCTGGCCTCATACGAACCACCAACGTTGTATATTCCACGCCTTTACCCAGGTAAAACGGTATACTACCGGCCGACCGAAAACAGTGGCAGGACGAGAGTTGTACGAGCTATCCAAGAGGCTATTTAGCATTAACAACCTCGGCCAAGCTGCCGCCTGGATTGAGGAGTTAGAATCCTGGCGTATGAGGCATGATGCTTTTCTCCGGGAAATGACTATGGATGAATTTGGAAACCAACGCTCTACGCACGAACGACTTTTAAAAGCAGAAAAATCCTTAATTCGACTTATTAAACGAGAGACCTTATTTACTTATTTAGAGTTCATAGATATTGCAGTGTCGCCCTACAATAACCGATTAGAGGGTGGTGTAAATGCACAGCTACGGGCCATGCTGAGAAACCACCGTGGTTTATCTCTTGAAAGACGATTGAAAGCGGTCTATTGGTGGTGCTATATGCACTCACCAAGACCGCTTTCAGCTTCTAATATATTACGTTGTATGCCTACAGATGCATGCATTGCCAAAGCCTACCAAGTTGCCGATAGGCGATACCGTGTTGATCGTAGCATTCCACACTGGGGCGATGCCATTGTTTGGAACGAGCTTCATATGTCTACGGAATTTCCTACTTATTGGGATTAGGGCCAACACGTTTTGTCCTATAACCCTATCATTACGTATCTTACTATTAATTATCTTACCATTATTTATCTTGCAGCAACACATACCATGCATTAGCTACGTCAGCTAATTCTTGTAAAGAGAATGTTTCTCCCCGCCGCGCGCCGTCAATATTAGCTTTCGCTAAAACAGATGCGATGGTTTCCTTATCCAAACCGGTTGTCTTCATCGTATTACTGAAGGTTTTTCGACGTTGAGCGAATGCTGCCTTAACGACGCGGAAAAATAATTTTTCATCAGCTACTTCCACCGGTGGTTTCTCCCGCAAGCGGCAGCAAATAACAGCACTGGTTACCTCCGGCGCCGGCATAAACGCCCGTGGAGGCACATCCATTACAATAGATGGTTCCGTATAATACTGAACCGCTACCGATAACGCCCCATAGGCCTTCGTTCCCGGTTGTGCCACCATGCGCTCAGCCACTTCACGTTGTACCATAACCACCAGTCGTTCTATGGGAAGCTTCATTTCCAACAAAGACATTATTATCGGCGTTGTAATGTAATACGGTAAATTAGCAACCACCTTAAATGGTTTATGATTCATAATCTCCGGAATATTTACCTTTAATACATCACCATGAATAATACGAACGTTGTTGTACTGTGCCAAGGTAGTATCAAGAACTTCTAACAAGCGACGATCCAATTCAACAGCCGTCACTGCTGCCCCACTTTGCGCCAAGCCTTGTGTAAGCGTACCAATGCCGGGACCAATTTCCAACACAGGCTCGCCTGCAGTAAGTTCCGCAGCAGCTACAATTTCATCTACCACCGAGCGGCGAATTAAGAAATTCTGTCCCAGTTTCTTACTCATATGTATGCCAAACCGCTTGCAGACATAGTGTACGACTTCCGGACTGGCTATAATAGATTCTAACATGCAGTTCCTCCGTTAACTGATTTGATCATCGCGCAAGGCAGCATTAAACTCTTCACGCGTAATTCCATAATGATTTAACCGATATAAAAATTGTTTGCTATTACCGTACCCGATTCCCAATTTATCACCAATCAATGCACGGCGGCCCGCACTCGCCGGACAGCCTGTAAGATCGTGAGCGACCATATCCTGCATCGTAAACAATTCGGATGATGTCATTGTCTGCGTATGCAACTTAGCTAATGCACGACGAATGGCTTCCGGAGATGCTTGCTCAATGCCGATATCATTATTAGCCAACGCATCTTCTCGCGCAACAAATGCATGCTGTGCATTAGGAAATTTTTTAGATAAAAATCTACGGATACGTTCTCCCGCCGTATCGGGATCCGTCAAAATAATAATACCTCGTTTATTATAAGCCGCTTCGATTTGTTCCAACACACCGGCTCGCAGTGTAAAACCTTCTGTTGCAATGCAGTCAGCTTCAACTGCCTGTGCAATGCGTTGTATATCCGATTTACCTTCTACTACAATCACTTCTTTTAACATAATGTATCACCGGCCTTTCTTACAAGTTTGCCTCTTTTATTTTAGCAAATCTACCATAAATAGAAAAGCGACAAACAGTCAAACGATAGTAGCTTTCACATCGTCTGTTCTGTCTGTCGCTTTTGACGAGCATCTTATTTCATCACAGAGATTTCATTTCTCTCCCGACGCCTCAAAACCTATATATCACATTCACCTATAATGCACTTACTGTAATATGTAGACCTCTACCGAACGTCGACCAAAATTCATTGCTTCGCCATAATCTTCCATTAACAAATCAATTCTGTTACCTACAATAGCTCCACCGGTATCGGCTGCAATCGCCACACCATATCCGGGGATATAAAGTCGCGTACCCAATGGGATTACATCCGGGTCAACCGCCACTACTCCTCGGCGAGCTACCATACCGGTTGCCGTAATACCTCGACCGTCTCCATCACCGGGTAAATACGCACTGGCCTCCATAGTCAGCACTTCTTTATATCGCATATTACCGCGCGATGTTTCGATTGAATCACGGCCTCCCTCCTTAATAATAGTTGGCACCATTTCTTTAAGGGGAGTTTTCTGTATGATTCGTCGTTTTATTTCTTTGCCGTTCTCATAGAGCACTTCTTCACGAACCTGCTCTACCCCCGGCGTTCCTTCCTGCACTACCTGAGTTTCACCGATATGCATAGTCTCGTCACGCTGACGTACCTCTTGCACATCAATCTGTCGTTCTGTTTCCTTGACGGAACGACTCGTCACATGAGCAATGGAAATAGAACTGCCTGCTTTAAGCACTTCGCCTTCATCACCACTAGGTACGTAATTAGGTGCCTTATATCCCAACTCATCAGCCAGCCCCCGTGCCGTATGCTGTACAGTCATCACAGTTGATGTCTTGCCATTAACGGTTACGTTTACAGGGAACGCGCGCAAAACAGTAATTACGGTACCGTCTTGTAGGGTCTGCGTGCTGGTAAGTACAGCATCCTTGGCGCCCATGGAAATACCTGCATCACGTAAAATTCCGGAAGCAGAGTTGAGGTGTGTCTTAATTGTCTGTGTTTGACCATCGGCTTCGATTGTCACCGTTTTTACATTCCAAGCAAAGCCGGAAACGGTAATCAGTAAGACAAGTAAGAGTGTTAACAGTAACGTCATATGACGTTTCTGCATTGTCAGATATTTTGTCATCTAATCCCTCCTGCCTTACGTATTCTACCACAAAGAGATACCTCCGTCAAACATTGGTAAGTATCGTCCATCCAAGCACACGATAAACTCTTATTTCATCATGCTTTTCTTATTTCCCCCTCATCTCTTTAAGTCCATTACAAAAATACACTGACTAAATATTTATTTTTGAAATTATATTATCACTTTTTATTTCTTCATTTTATATTCATTTAAGTAATAGCAAAGCCTTGTCAAGTTATTTACAATTCTTCAAGAGCTGTAAATTCGCTTAGGACAAGGCTTTTCAATCTATTATTCATTTGAAGTGATAATTCATTGGATCAAAATCATATTCCAACTCCCCATAAACGACGGCAACCAAACTTAACGATTCGCAGAATTATATCCACCTATGGATGTCCACGATAGATACATCTCACTATACATATAAGGTTGGTGATTTATGGCAGAACCCTATTCATCGATTTCAACCATTTTATTTGTCCGATTTCATCATCGGTTGCATTCGTTCTATAACTGTCATGGATGGTTTCTCCACTGCTTTCAAGGCATCCTTCATCAGCGTTTTCTGTACGCTAATACCATCTTCTTTAGTAACCAATTTTCGATAAGAACCATCGGCACGCATGACATGCGCCTTTGTATTATCCGCTAGGTATAAATCCAAAATACGACGTATGCGATCCTTATGACGTTTTTCTTCGATAGGTATCATTAGTTCCACACGATCGTTTAAATTACGTGGCATCCAATCAGCACTTGATAAAAATGTGCTGTCTTTACCGCCATGGCGGAAGTAAAATAATCGGTGGTGCTCCAAAAAACGTCCCACAACAGATCGCACCCGAATATTTTCGCTGACTCCGGGGATTCCTGGACGCAATGTACAGATACCTCGTACAATCAAATCAATAGTAACACCCTTTGAAGAAGCTTCATACAACTTAGCAATTACTTTTTTATCCAGTAACGAATTCATTTTTGCAATGATATACGCTTCCTCGCCGCGTTCCGCCCAAGCAATTTCTTCATCAATATTTGCCATAATTTTTTCACGAAGATTTAATGGCGCCACAATAAATTTATTCCAAATCGGCGGATCCGAATAGCCGGAAATTAAATTAAAGAAAGCCGACGCATCTTCGCCGTATTCATCATTACAGGTGAAAATCCCACAGTCCGTATACATACGCGCTGTTTTCCCATTATAGTTCCCTGTTGCCAAATGCACATAACGACGAATAACATCATCTTCACGACGTACGACCATAGTAATTTTCGAATGTGTTTTAAGCCCCTTCAAGCCATAGATTACATGGCATCCTGCTTTTTCCAAGCGCCGTGCCATTAATATATTATTAGCTTCATCAAACCGAGCCTTAACCTCCATAAGAACCGTTACCTGTTTGCCATTATCCGCCGCCTTAACCAACGAAGAAATAATCGGCGAATCACCGCTAACGCGGTACAATGTTTGCTTAATGGCCAACACATCCGGATCGTTAGCCGCTTGTGCCACAAAGTCTTCTACTACCCTAAACGTTTCAAAAGGATGATGAACGAAGATATCCCCCTGACGAATTACTGAAAAAATGCGTTCTCCCTCATGCCCTACCAGTTCGGCCGGTTCGCACGATTCAAAAGGCTTATAACGTAAATGCTCATAGCCCGGCATATCGCAAAACCCAAAATACATGCATAAATCTAAATGGCCGCCTACTTCATATACATCGCCCGGTTGTAAACGAAGACTGTTCAAAATGAATTGCAATAGGTCTTTATTACCTTCCCCCATAACTTCCAAGCGAACAGCTTCCCCCCGTCGACGACGTCGCAGGGACTCTTCCATTTCCCGCAAAAGGTCCTTTGCTTCCTCTTCATCAATTTCCAAATCCGCATCACGAGTCACTCGAAATGTCATGGAGTTGACAATTTCGTGTCCCATAAAAAATGCATCGGCATAATAGGTAATGATATCTTCCAAATACATAAACTGACGTTTATTTTTATCTACTGACGGAAGCTCTACAATGCGATTCAATACAGAAGGTATCGGCAAGATAGCAATTTTTTCATTTACTGTGCTATTTTTACGTCCCTCACGATGTCGAATCGTAACTACTGTATTCATCGTCTTGTTTGCCAAGAACGGAAACGGGTGACCCGAATCAACAGCCAACGGAGTTACTACAGGATATACCTCTCGTTCAAAATACGTTCGCAGCCATGCCTGCTGTTTCTCCGTTAAGTCCTGAGGCGTAACAAAATATAAACCTTCCTTTTCCAAGGCACTCAACACATTACGCAAATAGGTATATTGTACGCGCACTAGGCGCTTAGCCGATTCATCAATTGCCTTGAGTTGTGCTTTCGCATCCATATGAGCCGCATCGTAACGAACAATGCCATTAGCCTCCTGATGTCTCAATCCGGCTACGCGAATCATAAAAAATTCATCCAGGTTAGAACTGGTAATAGCAATGAAGCGTAATTTTTCCATAAGTGGATTTGATTTGTCGATGGCTTCCTGCAATACCCGCTGATTAAACTTTAACCAGGATAATTCACGATTAAAATAATATTTCGAATTGGTAAACATCCCTTATCTGCCTCCAATCTTAAGCTTGATAGATAAGCCGAACACTTCGCTGAAATAGTCGGCTTCTCGGGCAAAGGTCCATTTTTCCAGAGATACATCCTCTTGTGCTACGGCTTCTACCACGATGTTGCTATCACGGCGATGTAATGAAATACGTTCAATCTTATGCTTATGACTAGCATCCAATGCCCGTGCTATACGTAAAATAGCCACTAATTTTGTGACACAAATTTTTTGTAATTCTCTAAGGCGCCTAAAATTATCATCGTCATCACCGGGCGTTCCCTTATATTGATAATACACAACATTGGCCACAATTTCCTTTTCTCGATCGGAAAGTCCGAAAATATCCGTTCCCATTACGATGTGATAACCGTGTTCACTGTGATTGCGCAGACTTACATACTTACCTACTTCCGAAAGAATGGCTGCTATACGTAATAAAAATGCCATACGCGTTGTAATTCCATGATCCCGTAAGGCATCACAAATCTGCAGCCCAAACCGTTCTGCTTCCCGAGCATGCGTCTCATCCACATGATATCGTTGTGCTACCGATCGTGCCAGTTGTACATTTTGTTCACGCAACATATATAAAAACGGATGATTTTCTACTTCCGCTCCATAGTACAAAGTAACTCCGTTAACAAAACCGGATGAACTGATAAGTAACGTTTGAGCGTGAACCATTTTTAATATTTCATGATACAGAACCAATGTAGGCATCAAAATATTAGCGCGGTGTTCCGGTAAGCCGAAACGATTCATCAGTTTTGTAGAGGTGACACCGTGAAAGGAATCCACAAATTGATTGAATTGTTGTGGCAGCATAGCTACCGTTCCTCTTGCTCCCGAAGACTCAACACCCATTAGGCGCGCAATTTGTTTTGCTTCGTCCCCGGACAAAATAACATATTTTACATTAAAACGACTTACTTCATCACGCACCGGCGATAACATGCTATAAAGGTATTCGCCTACCGCATCAGGAAACGATAACGACGATCTTTGATTCCGATTAAACGATTCCATAACACGCAAGGTACCGATATGTACATTTTCTTGAAAGAGCATAGCACCGCCTTGCCATACAGTGATGCCTACACCGCCCGAAGTGATATCCAAAAACAAAGCAGCATCCTTTGTATCGGTAAACCCTTCCTTTGTCATATGATAGTACAGTCCAAAGTATTTATAATAAATTTCTTTCGGCATATCCACAACTTCAACGGTAAATCCGGTTTGGATAAAAATCTGATCCAGAATACTTCTTCTATTATCTGCTTCTCGAACAATCGCCGTGCCATACACCTTATACTCCGTTACGCCGTACTCCTTCATCAATCGTTTATATCCCTTCAACACACGACAAATTTCTTCAATCGTGTCAAAGGAAAGGCGATGATTCTGAAACAGTTCTTCCCCAAACGTAACATCACGACTGGCATATTCGATTATTTTTACTTGGTCTAACGTTGTGTATTCAACGATAGTCATACTCATACTACTTGCTCCCAGATGTAAAATTCCGTAAAGCAAGGGCTTTTGTAAGGCCATATCGTTACCTCCTTACAAGGCTTCGCACCATTTAACATGTAATGTTCTCTTGTATTCTTTCTTAAATTGCTTCAACAATTTATTAACTGCCACTTCCGCAATCGATGTATTTACACCATGCTTAGTCCATACAGTCAACTCTACCGCGTCGTCCTTGATGACTGTCGATACAGACACGGTAGCCTGTTCATGGCTTTCATCAATGGCCTCCGCCAGCGCCAACATCATAGATATACGATGTACCACACCTTTGTCATCATCACTGAGCAGACGACCATAAGGACTAGTCTTCATATATTTGCTATTAGCTCCGTGAGAATCGGCGGCCATAAAAGAGCACATTGCTTGTTCGTAATGGGAGATTCCATACAAATTACTGTTGACAATCATATACGCACTATGCCGCGCATGGCTGTAATAATTAATTCGTTTACCGATATCATGCAGTAGCGCAGCTACCCGGAGCAGTTCGCGCATTCGATCATCACCGCCGTGCAAACTTTGCCACTGCTCGTAGAGCATATCCGTTAAACGTGCAATGTATTTCGCGTGAATCAAATCGTTTTGCGGCATTCCCAACAATACATTTTCTGCCGAATGAAGCAAAATATTATCAATGATACCGTCAGGATTCATGAAATTCTCGCCGTAATATCGATAAAACAAACCTTCACGTAAACCACATCCGCTAACACGCATAGCTGATGCTTTGGTGTAATCCATCAATTCCATGATTAATGCCGTACCGGCAATAATAATGTCGGCCCGTTCCTGTGATAATCCTGAAATCTTGCGCCGCTGTGCCAATGTTTTATTACATACTTGACGATAAATAGCCTCCAACCGCTCTCTCGTCAATTCGTAATTATGAAGTTTGGCTATAGGATATTCATGAGCACGCTGGTCCATCTTTGCTAGGTTACGTGCCGTACCGCCGATACCTACCAAAGGTAATCCCACTCCGGCTAGCCATTCTTCATCCGACAACAGCTCCTGAATATATGCTTGCATGCGCAGCCGCTCTTCACCGGACATCTCTTTACCACTTTGAAATTTACCGGTTAATGTTAGTGCCCCCATGGGAAGACTAACCGATCGCAAAGCCTGTCTATCTCGTACCAATGTCACTTCCACGCTGGCACCGCCCAAGTCAAACAACACAAAATCTCGTAAACCGATTGTGTTAATGACACCGAGGAACCCAAGATGCGCTTCCTCCTCACCGCTGATACAAACCAAATCAATTCCTGTTTCTTCTTTTACCCGATCGATAAATTCACCGCCGTTATGCGCTAACCGCACCGCTGCCGTCGCAACCGCGTAAATTTCATGACTGTCCATCGCCTCTGCCATATGAGAAAAGGCTTTCATACTACTCAACGCACGTTGAATCGCCTCTTCCGTAAGACGGTTATGTGTCCACATATTCTCGCTTAGGCGGATACTCTCCTTCTGTTGATAAATCAACTGATAACTACCGTTATCTGCAATTTCCATAATTACAAATCGTACGGAGTTAGAACCCAAATCTATAAATGAAACTCGCTTCATCGCATCCCCCTATAATAATTCACTGCTCGATACTAATTGCATTACCTATGGTAAGTAAAATCTACCGTATTGCGGTAGACGATCTACTTCAATCTTACCCAATGCAGACATTCTTTTCAAGTCTAACCACAAAAAAGCGTCGCCTTCAATAGGATTTTCCCATAAAAAGCGACGCTTTCCTTTATAAGTTTATCATTCGCAAAATTGTCAGTAATCAACATTAACGAATCAGTGAAATCATCTACTGAATGCCAAAGAGACGTTTACCGTTTTCCAACGCAATTTCAGCCAGTTCATCTGCTGTTATTCCTTTCAATCGCGCAATCTCTTCTGCTACAAATTGTGTCTTTGTCGGATCGTTGCGGCGACCGCGGAACGGTGGCGGCGTCAAGTATGGCGAATCTGTTTCAATCAAAATCCGGTCCAACGGCACTTGCTGTGCTACTTCTTTTAGTCGTGTGGACTTCGGAAATACTACCGGTCCTGCAAACGAAATATAATATCCCAGCTTCATACACTCTTTAGCCATTTCCCAACTACCGGAATAGCAATGGAAAATACCGAAATTTCCTTTGCCATACGTACGCAGTGTATCAAGAATATCACCGTGTGCATCACGATCGTGAATAATGATAGGTAAATCGACTTCACGAGCCAGCGCTAACTGACGCTTAAACTCTTTCATTTGTGTTTCACAATCAGAGAAATCATAGTAATAATCTAATCCGATTTCACCAATGGCCTTTACCTTATCATGATGTAATGCCATATCTTTAAAATATTCGTAATCTTCTTCGGTAACATCCTTCGATTCATGAGGATGTACACCCACCGCTGCATAAATTTGTTCATACTGATCTGCCAAGGCGATGGCTGACTCTGCCGTAGCCCTATCCACAGCAGGGCACATAATATATTCTACCCCTGCCGCAAAACAAGCGTCCAACATTTCGGTACGATCATTATCAAAGCGCTCCTCATTAACATGCGCATGAGTATCGAATAAACGCATATTATTTCACCAGACTTCCTGCCGGCAAGGAATCAATGTTTGTTACTTCCAAATTATCCGCAAAATCTGATGCGGACAAAATCATACCATACGACTCAATGCCCATCAATTTTTTCGGTGCCAGGTTAGCCAAATAAATTACCTTTTTACCAATCAACTGTTCCGGTTCATAATATTGCGAAATGCCGCTTACTACCGTACGTTCTTCGACACCTACGTCTAACGTGAATTTTAACAACTTCCTAGATTTTTTCACCTTTTCACAGGTCAACACTGTAGCTACTCGTAAATCAAGTTTAGCGAAATCATCATATTCAATGTTTTCTTTAATCGGTGGAATATCCTGAGCTTCCTCTTCCTGTGCCGGTTCTTCAACCGGTGTTGCTTCTACCATTTCAGGCATATCAAAACGAGGGTAAATCGGTTGTCCCTTCTGTACCTTAGTACCGCTGGCCAATCCGCCCCAAGCACGTACATCATCAAGTGATGCTGTCTCAAATCCGGAAAGACCAAGCTGTTCCCAAATTTTCGGTGCGCCTGTCGGAATTACCGGGTCTACCAATACAGCGATAATGCGCAATGCTTCGGCTAAGTGATACATAACTGTTTGCAGACGTTCTGCATCTCCTTCGTTAGCACCCTTCGCCAATACCCACGGCATAGTTTCATCAATATACTTATTCGTGCGACCGATAAATGCCCATACCGCTTTCAATGCACGGTTCAATTCATAGTTTTCCATGCATTGTTCATAGGTAGACACCGTTTCTTCTGCCATTTCTTTTAAGGAGATATCAAATTCACTAACCGACGGCATAGCCGTAATCACACCACCATGATATTTTTCAATCATAGCTACCGTACGATTTAACAGATTACCTAAATCATTAGCTAAATCAGAGTTGACACGCTGTACAAAATTCGGCAATGTAAAGTTACCATCATGGCCCAACTGAATTTCACTGAGCAAATAATAACGCAGTGCATCCGAACCATAGGTATCGATAAGCGGAATCGGATCAATCACATTCCCCAAGGATTTACTCATTTTGGTGCCGTCAACAATAAGCCAGCCATGACCATATACCTTTTTAGGCAATGGCAACTCCAAACTCATAAGCATAATCGGCCAAATAATAGAATGGAATCGAACAATTTCCTTACCAACCAAGTGTAAATCAGCCGGCCAGAACCGTTCGTACAAATCACTGGTAGGATCATCCGGTGCCAGCGCACTGATATAGTTAACCAACGCATCGAACCATACATAAACAACATGCTTCGGATCGAAGGGCACCTTAATCCCCCAATCAAAACTAGTGCGGGATACGCATAGGTCTTCCAGACCCTGCTTTACAAATTGAATCATTTCATTGCGGCGCGATTCCGGCTGAATAAAGTCCGGATTGTCCTCGATAAACTTCAGCCAACGATCGGCGTATTTATTCATCTTAAAGAAATAACTTTCTTCTTGAATGCGTTCTACGGGGCGACCGCAATCCGGGCAGGTATGATTGTCTCCCAGCTTTTGTTCTGTCCAAAAGGTTTCGCACGGTGTGCAATACCAACCTTCATAAGTAGATTTATAAATATCTCCCTTATCGTAGGCCTTTTGGAATAGCTCCTGCACCACTTTTTCATGACGAGGTTCCGTCGTCCGGATGAAGTCGTCATTGGAGATATTCATTTTCTTCCACAGATTTTGGAAACCTTTAACAATATCAGTGGTATATTCCAAAGGAGTAATTCCCATAGCTTCGGCAATGCGCTGAATTTTTTGACCATGTTCATCAGATCCAGTCAAAAAGCGTACATCAAATCCGGCACGGCGTTTATATCGAGCAATTGTATCAGCAATAGCCGTGCAATAAGTATGCCCAATATGCAGCTTCGCACTGGGATAATATATCGGTGTCGTAATATAAAACGTTTTTTTCTTCTCTGTCATTCTTGTTCCTCCTCGGCTTGGCTCCGAACCTCACTATTAGTTTGATTCGCTCGTTCAACGGCATTGTATACCCCACGGCGAGATACACCGCGCCGCTTCGCCACTTCGCGTATGGCTTCTTTTTTGGCGATACCCTTTGCCATCAGTTCTCCAACCTCTTCCTCGTAGGATAGGTCATTTATATTAGTATACCCCTCAGCGTTATCTTCATCAAGTCGCGTTTTAACTCCGCCAATGATAATAACAAACTCACCTTTCAAGGTTAAACTCTCCTCATCGGCTACAACAGATGCAAGATCGGTATACGTAAATTCCTCGAAACGTTTGGTTAGCTCGCGGGCAATAGCAACCGGACGATTTCCCAACACCATCTTCATATCACTCAATACTTCGCGGATTCGGTGCGGTGCTTCATAGAAGATCAGTGTTTCTTCATAGGCGCCGACGCGCGTTAATACCTCGAGGCGATGTCGTCCCTTTTTCGGTAAGAAACCGATAAAGCAGAATCCCGTCGTATCCCGACCGGAAGCAATAAGTGCCGTCAGTCCCGCATTGGCTCCCGGCAAAGGAACAACCCGAATTCCGACTTCCAGCGCCCGCCGTGCAATGTCCGCACCGGGATCAGAGATTGCCGGCATGCCCGCATCACTGATGACCGCTATAGATTTACCCTCTTGCAGCATCGTCAACAGCTGCGTTCCTTTTTCCGCCTTATTATGCTCATGATAGGATATCATCGGTGTATGAATATCAAAATGAGATAATAAAATACCACTGTGTCTTGTATCTTCGGCAGCAATATAATCTACCTCTGCCAACGTTCTAACGGCGCGGTACGTCATATCCTCCATGTTACCGATGGGTGTTGGCACAAGATACAGTATGCCAGTCTTTTCCTCCATACCAGCTCATTACCTCCTCACTATACACACCAGACGTTTCATATACGTATAAAGGAGGCTCCACTTCCATACCGGCCGCAGCCCCCTTACGACCTTCCACCACAACCAACTTCGCCGGACGCCCTACTAAACTATGTATCATTCGCAATCGTTTCGGTGTAAGCCTATATCGCTCCATACCGACGAGTAGCTCTGCCAATCGTTCCGCCCTATAAATCAACCACACATGTCCATGAAACTTGACCAGACGGTAGGACGACTCCAAGACATCATCCAATGCCGTCACCGTTTCATGGCGAGCCATAGCCCGTCCAACACCGGTTGCTACACGCCCACTGCCTACAGAAAAATACGGCGGATTCACAATGACACCGTCAAAGGCTTCCGCCGCAAGTAGCGTACGATCGCGATAATCTCCCTCTATTACGGTAATACGATGCTCGCGTTCATTCATCTTCACATTCCGCCTGGCCAAGTCAGCCATAACCGGATTTATTTCTACCGCAGTAACCGTACCGGCCCCCCTTGATGTCAACAGCAAGGGGATAGCTGCCGTTCCGGTCCCTAAATCAATATACCTTCGTTTGCTATGCACGGTAGCAAAATAGGTAAGAATAACCGTATCTAACGAAAAACAAAATTCATCGGGTCGTTGCCAAATTTTCAAATCGTCGATTAAAAGATCCACTAACCGTTCTTTCACATGCTCAGTCATCCGGCAAAGCTACCTCCGACCACGGCAAATCAACAGTACGACCTCCATCAAATTGTACCTTGACCATTTTCTTGTTACGATTAATACGAACAACTTTTCCAAGCCCTTCATCGGTAACTACTTCTTTACCCACACCGGGTGGTTCTGTAATAACCGGCGCCTGTTTTGTTTTTTCCGTATATAAATCGCCACCCTTGGCGTACAAATCGTTTTCATAATTCAAGCAACACATCAAACGGCCGCAAACGCCGGAAATTTTAGTTGGATTTAAGCTTAAATTCTGATCCTTAGCCATTCGGATTGACACGGGTGTGAAGTCTCCCAAAAATGTAGAACAACACAGCGGCCGTCCGCAGGCTCCGATACTGTTAATAATTTTTGCTTCATCACGCACACCGACCTGACGCAATTCAATACGTGTACGGAATACAGTGGCTAAGTCCTTAACTAACTCGCGGAAATCGATACGACCGTCGGCAGTAAAGAAGAAAATAATTTTGCTCATGTCAAATGTATACTCTACATTAATAAGTTTCATGGGCAAGCCTCGATGTGCAATTTTTTCCAAACCGATATCAAAGGCTTTCTTCTCACGCTGTTTATTTTTTTCTACCTGCTTATAATCTTTAGCCGTCGCTTTGCGAATAACACTTTTCAGCGGCTGTACCACAGAATCATCGTCTACTTGCCGCGGCGCAATAACAACATCACCGAATTCAACACCGCGCGCCGTCTCGACAATAACGCCGTCGCCCAATGCCAAATCGGCACCACCGGGAGAAAAATAGTAAATCTTCCCGGCTTTTTTAAATCGAATACCTACAATGGTAATCACCGTATATCCTCCTTCACCGCTCGGCGCAGAGCAATAATGACTCCATCTACCACCAAGGCGGCTTTCACATATAATCGTAACGCATCATCCGCATCCAACAGCTCTCGCTGCAGTACTACCAATGATCGCGTGCTCCATCCGTGTAACATACGCAACAGTCGTTCCTCATATAAGGGACACTGCAACAAACTATGGGCACCACCGGCACGGAGTACCATCATATCACGTCCCAAAACGCGCATCCAGCGAAACACCTCTCGCAGCGTTTCCCTATCCAGCGATTCCAACAATAAAGAAATACGTGTAAAAAATCGACGTTCACCTAACAATTCCAATACGGTAACAGCTATTTCTAATTGTTTAGGTACCCCTTCTTCGGCTAATTTTTGCACCAATAAGGGATTTCCGTGTCCCGCTGCCAACGCCTCTGTCAAATCACCGTGATAGCCTCTTTGCTTCATAGCCTGTCGTATACTGTCATCATCAACAGCTCCAAATCCTACTGCCATACAGCGGGACCGAATTGTCGGTAAGACAGAAGAAAGCTGTGTAGTAATAATAATAAAATACACATTCGGTGGCGGCTCTTCAATCGTCTTTAACATGGCATTAGCCATAATTGCATTCGCCGTCTGAAAATCCTCCACAATTACCACACGGTTACCATCACCGGCGCGTCCCATGTATTCCTGCAACAAACGATACCATTGCTCTACTTTTAGCACGGTCTTCGTCGGCCGGATCCAAAAGACAGTTCCACCGTCAACATAAATGGGCAAACCTTCTTCGGATGCCTTCTTTTCAGACTCACCATCTTGTCGCCTTGCTTCGTGCACCTGTTGCAAAAAGGTTTCACCTCGATCGGGACTGAGTGCCTGTCTGCCAATTAAAAGAGAAGCCAATCCGATAGCCGTATTTAATTTTCCTAAACCAGATTCGCCATAAAATAGCAGACTATGCGGTAGCATATTTCGTGTAACGAGCGTAGTCAAATGATTGATAATCGATTGCTGTCCCACTACCTGTGAAAAATATGACATCCGCCTTCCTCCCTATATACAAGTACTGTTCCTACTGTGCGTAAGTATCTATATTATATACTAAAAAGAGGATATTTTAAAGAATTACGGATTGTATCGCCGCATACAATTCTTCATGAATCGAGGCAATACTACGCAATTGATTCTTCTGATTGCAACAAGCAATCCTATGCCAACCATATCGTGCTACCAACTCATCATAAGCAGCATGAACCGCCTTGAGATATGCGTGATTATTTTCGTGAATATCACCGGTAGCACCACCCGTTTTAGCTACACGGTCTGCCATCAGCGCTTCGCTTACAGATAAAGGCATATCCAATAAACATACCGCGTCAGGCTGCGGCAATCCAAATTTATTAAACTCAAAGTCCTCCAACCAATCTAAGAAGGCTCTGCGCTCTGCAGGATTATCATATTTTACCATCTGATGAATCATGTTTGACGTAGTATACCTATCTGCCAAAATAATCGCGTCACCTTCATAAGCTTCTTGCCAGTCTTGGCGAAAGGAAGCAAATCGATCTACCGCATAGAAAGAACTGGCCACATAGGGATTGACAGCATCAGGAGATTTACCAAAGTCACCGGCTAAGTACATCTTAACAGGCATAGCTGCCGGACTATCATAATTAGGAAAACTTATAGTCTTAACCGCATACCCTTCACTACGTAAACGCTGTGCCAATACCTTTGTTTGCGTGGCCTTACCGCTACCATCGCCACCTTCAATAATAATCAATCGTCCCATATATTACTCCTCATTGCACACCACTATCGTCTGTAAGCTTTCATCCTTGGCACCATTCGGTACATATCCCAGGGAACGACGTCGTTTTATATACGCTACTACATCCGGTGTAATCCGTTCTCCCATCCCCAAAAAGGGAATTCCCGGCGGATAATAGCTGATGGTTTCGCCACTAATACGACCTATCGCATCCGTCAATGCTACGTTTTCTCTCTTTGCCTGCCAGGCTTGGCGCGGTGTCAACACCACATCAGGTTTAGGCAATCGCACCTCCGAACCTGCGAGGGCCGTAATTGCCTCTCTCCCTAGCTCATGAGCAGGATCACTATGCTTACCTTGTACACCCTCTATATTCATTCTATGTAATTCGTCAAGTCGCTCCTTGCTAACAGCCGCCACCGCCTGTACTAAGGCATTAGCTGATGTTTCATCATCACCGATTGTCAACAATATGAGCACATGATAGCCCTGCACCAATTCAACTTCAATGCGATGCTTGCGCAATCGCTGTTCCGCCTCACGACCTGATAACTGTAGCCCTTTAAAATCAATAAGAATTTTTGTGCAGTCAAGTCCGCCATCGCCGCCAAAGTCGTTAGCTTCCGGCACCGCTATACCTGTAATAGTACGCAACCGATGCCGCACGGAAACGGACAAGCGTTCCGTAGCCGCTACCAATTGCCTACCTTCCGTAGCTAATTGATGACGTGCCATATCCAAAGAAGCTATAAAAATATAATTCGGACTGGTACTTTGTAGTAATTGATGCGCTTGTGTAATACGTCGGTAATCCACCAATTTACCTTGTGCGTGTAACATAGAGGTCTGCGTCAAGGATCCTGCTAGCTTATGCGTACTCTGTGCCACTACATCAGCACCGGCAGCGATTGCTTCTAGCGGCATGGTTTTACCAAAAGGTAAGTGCGGTCCATGTGCCTCATCGACAAGAACTATCACTCCTCGACGGTGAGCCTCCTCAACAATGTCCTCTATAGCTACACCGATACCATAATAATTAGGATGTACCAATAGCAACGCTTTAGCCTCAGGATGCGCATCCATCGTCCGACATACTTCATCAACAGAAGCTCCCAAAGGAACACCCCATCGTTCACTAAATCGTCCTTCCATATAAATAGGCCGCGCGCCGCTTAATACAAGACCGCCTATTACCGAGCGATGTGCCTCTCTAGGAACAATTATCGCATCCCCTTCGCCAACTGTCCCTAGAATCATAGCTTGAATAATTGCTGTGGTGCCGTTAATAGAAAACCAAGTATGCTCTGCGCCGTACAGCTGCGCTGCCAACTCCTGCGCTTCTTTTAATGGTCCCTCCGGCTCATGTAAATCATCCAGGGCATACATGACACCCAAATCATACGGTAAGGCCGGCCCCATCCAATGTTGTAACAAGACCGGGGCAGACTTACCTATTTTGTGTCCCGGTGTATGGAACGGTACATAGTGTTGCGACACATATTCTTCCAGCATACGCACATAGGGCATATCATTTTGATTCCCCTTCGCCCGTACATCGTTTTCTCTATGGCAACCTATGTTTCCCTCATCCTGTGTCGACATGTCATCCACTGCACATCCTTGCCTATTACTCTCTTCGCTCATGCAACCTCCTAGCGAAATGTTTCTACAAAATAATGTCGTAACTCATCACCGCGAGGACTTGTATCCCGAATAGCCTCCAATGCTGTACGCAATGATTTTTGTAAGTGATACCGATGAAAATCTGCCGGACGCACCCAGGCATAGTCCGTATGTTCATGTGATAAACGTACCCTCTTTGATGTTGTTTCTGCTACGAATATAACACCTGTTAAAAAACTGGTTTTCGTTCGAGCAAACGACCACAAGCCGGCCACATCTAACACTTGGACAGACAGACCTGTTTCTTCGCGGACCTCGCGAATAGCCGCCGCTCGCAAGTCTTCACCAAACTCCAAACCACCGCCGGGAAATTCCCACGGACGCAACCCTTCTCTATCTTTCTTTTGCAATAGAAGTACTTCGCCATCACAGAATACCATGCATTTAACAGACATACTCATGTGTGTTGTCTTTTTCGTAGCTATAGGATTGTCTTGACGAGTATACCGTAATGTGCGATTTCCTTGCCGAGCACTATTTGACTTTATTCCCAACGGTGCTCCGCCACTTTGTTTCACATTACTGCGACCACGACCTGTCACACCGGATTTCTTTTTTTTATTTTTATATAATTTTTTGGTACTGTTTGCCTTAATTACAACGGCGTGTGCATTCTCTCCCGCCGCATAGGCTGTCGCGGAAGCACGTTTTTTTCGTTTATCTGCGTGCCTTTTTATCATAATTCCTCCTAGTATATTTCTTTAGTACTACGCGCTCATAGTTGTTATATCTTATCTATTATATACTATCCATATATAAGAAAAAAGAGACTATCCATCGATAGTCTCTTTTACTAGTCATTATTTACTGTAAGACGCTACGTATTCCGTACCCAGCGCTACATATTCTTCTAACTGCCGTGCTACCTCATGCAACTGTGAGTGCGTCAACGCATGTAAATGCTTTCCGCCGGCGGCATTATTAATAATATGCGAAATTTCGAAACCACTATATCCCAGCACTGATAAGCGGTTCGATAACGTTCTGATTCTGCTCATAATCGAACCTCCTTTATAAAACGTACTGCAACACGATCGGGTTATATCAAGTTGCGGACTACGGATGGGTTAGCTCCGTAGGTTATTCATTTTCAATAACATAATCCATTATATCTAAAAATATTAATATTGTCAAATTGACTCTATAATTTTTACTAATTTATATTGACAGATGTTATACCATCTATGAAAATATATGGACACAATCTTTTTCGCACCCGACTAGCGGTAATTTATTATTTCGACTCCTAACGGAACTTCAACAATCTAAAGATACATAATAAAATGGCACTTCTTGCGAAGTGCCATGTATATATTTTCTGTAAACAATACCGTCTACGATATTATTTCTTCAACTTTGCACGTAATGCCATCACTACCGGAGTACCGATAGCGGTTGCTGCTAAACCTTCCAACGGTCCATGGAATAAAGCCACTCCGATTACAATGTTAAGAACATTACTTACCGGAATTCCTTGCGCTGCCGCATAAGGTTCCGCATAAATGAGATAAATCATCCCCATAACCAAAATAGTATGGATCATCGTTCCTAAGAAAAGCGAAATTGCCACTTTTATCGCTGCTCGTTTTATCGGCATATATTTATAGATTACATATGCTGCCGGTCCAATTAACATACGCGGGACTACCGCTACCAAAGGATTTAAAAATGCAAAGGACATAATGTTTGGTGCCATAATATTTTGTAGCATACTATACGCACCGAAAACAAAACCAATCACCATCCCTACCTTAGGACCTTCTACGAGAGCCCCTATCAAAGTCGGAATATGCAATATGGTAGCATTAATCGGCGGAATAGGGATAAATCCCAAACCGGTTACGCTGAGCACTACGGTCAGTGCCGAAAGTAAACCTACCACCGCAATTTGCCGAAGCGAAAATCGTTTTTTCGCGTACGGTGCCTTTACATCCATTGTCTGTTCTTTTGCCATGTGTAATTCCTCCGTTCTTATTCCCCACGGGATATAAGTCGAAATAAAAAAATAAAAAGATGATTTCGTACATGCCTTCTTCCGTTCTGTTCAAAAAGATACAGACATTGAGAGATCACAAAATCATCTAGTATACTAATATAGCGACCTGCATTTGTCAAGCCGCTATCAATATATTCATTTATTTAGTTATCACTTATCATTATTATTTTTAGATGGCATAATGATGTCTACATTGGCTATCTTTTCTTTCTGATTTTGTCTACGCTCCCAAATAGTTTCTACCCATCTGCCAAGCCACATAGAAATATATAGTACAACAACTTCAAAAAGGCCGGGCGTTACATATACTAAATAGCTACCACGGAATACCGGAAGCAAGAAATCAAGCACCATATATGACCACTCTGGCTTCCAGCCGTATAGCATATGGCCGTTAATAGCCAACCATACTGCAGCCGTAACCAAAATACGACATAACCTAACGGCCTTATTCTCTCCGTGCCGCGGATATAAATACAAAGCAATCGTAGCCATCGTCAAGATCACCAGTGCATACACAACAAGAGCCAGCATACCAAACACAGTGTTGCTGATTTGCATGGCTACCAACGGGTCACTTACGTCCAGCACCAATAAATCACCAAGCAGCAGCATAGGCAAAGGTAAACTATACACCGCAATATCCAGTGTTTCATCAACCAATCCAAATTGGCGCGGTCGATTAAAAAACGCCGTTAACAGTGAAGCTGTTCCTACCATTAGCACAATAGCCAGTAGCATCACCGCTGCCCACACAATCGTAATCTGCCACGGTGCTGTTAACGTGACCGATAAAGGTACCAAGCCATTACCGGCTAGGAAAAATACATTCCACCCCAACCAGCTATATACATACATTCCTGTGCGCCAAGGAAACTCCATGCCTAAGCGTACATGCATATTACGATATACCAACACCGGCACAACCAGTGCCAATAGCACAAACACCAACACGGATGTACCTGTTAAATGCCCCATACCGGCCAGCAGAGAAAAGGGAATACATCCCAACGCCGACAGTGCACTAAATCGCAGCATACCTTGCACCATTACTGTTCACCTCTTACTAAACCGGAAACACCATACGCCAGCCACAGTCCCATCGCCACCTGACAATACATGATCAGTATAAAGACAATATCACGGCCGATAGTCGGTAATTCCCACAACCACGTTAAATCAAAGGCCATAAAAATTCCATATGTGCCTACTTGAATGAGAAACCACATTAAGATATACACCCAACGATTAGCGCGTTTTTCTGCCGGGCCAAAGCCACTACGCGATGAAGTAAGATAAAAAAAAGGAATACACACGGACAGTACCGCATAGCTAAACGCGGCTGCCATCGCACTCGATCCATTGTGTATGGTATACGCACCTATGGGCAATAAAATAATAAAAAAGCTCATGAATAGCGTCCGTCCTAATATGTCGGTAAGAACCTTCATGATAACCCCCTTGTCATACATACTCGTCATGCAAACTCAACTCTTCTCATTCTACTATATCTATGGCTCCCAGACAAGCATAACACATAGGAAAAGGCTGTTATCGTCAATGTTCTCAACGATAACAGCCTTAGTATCAAATAAATTTACCGGTTAACCTCTCTATTTTGTTCAGCGCAAGTATCCGGTAGCAACGGAGTCATACTCCGTAATCCTATTCCCAGCGTAAATAAATTATGCAGCCATGCCGTAGTACTCGGTGTCAATATTTCAAATACACCAAGTCCTACTAAGCCACCGTTGACACCGACAATCGAATTGTAATTAAAATGAATGCGCTTCATCAACGCCATGGAAATTCGACGCAAATCGACAAGAGCTTGCAGATTATTCGATGAAATAGTGACGTTAGCAATTTTTTGTGCAATAGGTGCACCTTCATTCATGGCAACGCCCACATGCGCTTCCGACAGTGCCGGAGAATCGTTAATGCCATCGCCAACCATCATAACCGTATAACCATCCTCTTTTGCCTGCTTAACAAAGGCTGCCTTATCACCGGGTAACACCTCGGCATACACTTCATCGATACCAATATCCGCTGCCACCCGTTCCGCATTGCGTTTACTATCGCCGGTCATCATAACCACTTTTTTTACACCCAGTTCGTGAAGTTCGCGAACTACCTGTGCCGCTTCTTCGCGCACCGGATCTTTAATGCAGATAACCGCTGCCAAGCGACCGCGAATTGCTAAGTACAGATGGGATGACGTGTTGGGCAGTGCATTAAATTTATCTATTTCATCTTCCGGAATAACTGTTTTTTCATCCTCGAAAATAAAATGCGCACTGCCAATACGGCATCGATAGCGACTTACCCGCGATGCGATACCATGCGCTACAATATATTCCACCTTAGAGTGAAGCTCTTTATGAGGTAAGTTATGCTGTGTCGCCGCATTAACAACGGCCTTTGCCATAGAATGAGGGAAATGCTCTTCCAAACAAGCAGCGAGCATTAGCATTTCATCCGCATCGCGTCCATCAAATGGAATTATCTGTTCAAACACAGGCTCTGCTTTCGTCAATGTTCCAGTTTTATCAAAGACAACCATATCTGCCGCCGCAATTTGCTCCAGGAATTTACCGCCCTTCACCGTAATTCCTCGTCGTGAAGCCTCTTGCATAGCCGATAGTACCGCCAACGGAATACTTAGTTTAAGCGCACAAGAAAAATCCACCATTAGGAACGAAAGTGCTTTCATAGTATTGCGCGTTAGTAAATATGTTAAAAGGGTGCCGGCAAAGCTGAGGGGAACTAATCGATCCGCCATGTGGAATGCCTTCTGCTCCATACCTGACTTCATCTGTTCCGACTCCTCGATGAGTGCTACGATTTTTTCATACCGAGAGCTCTTCGAATTCCCTCGCACTTCGATGGTACACTCGCCTTCCTCGATTACCGTACCCGCGTAGACAGATGATTCCGCATCGCGTCTTACCGGTACAGGTTCACCGGTCATAGAACTTTCATTTACCAGGACTACACCATCAACGACAACACCATCAACAGGCACAACCTCACCTTGCCGCAAAACTACTAAATCACCTTCGCCTACTTCGGCTACAGGACGACTGATTTCCGTACCATCAACCTTTACCCACACTTTATCGACGTTAAGCGACATACTTTCCGCCAAATTTAAAACGGATTTTCTAAGAGTCCATTCTTCCAAGGTTTCGCCGATTCCCAGCAAATACATAACTGCGCCTGCCGTTGATACATCCCCACGTAACAACGATACCGTAATAGCGACACCATCCAACACATCCACTGTCAATCGCCGTTTCCACAAGGCTTTTACAGCCTTGCCAACAAACTTAACTGCACTCACCCACGACCAAGCCGTACGCAATGGCATAGGTAAAAGTAAACGCTTTCCTACATACAAAAGCGTTTGATTGATCATATCTTCTCGATAACGCTTGTTCACCAGGCGCGGCGAATACTCTGTTAATGCCGGAGCCTTTGTTAAATCCAAATCACGTATAGATAAAATCGCCGCCTTAACCGCCGCTTCATCACCGTTATGTGCCACCACAACTTCACCGGAGCGTGTAAAAAACTGTGCCTTTTCAATAGCGTCCGTTCGTTCCAGCATCTCTTCTATGTAAGCAGCCTGTGCATCAGTAAATAGCCACCCTGTACATTTCACATGCAACCGGCGGCGCAATCGTCTGATTACAGAAAAGCGTATCATATTATTTTTCCTTTACTTCTTCGGTAACTTCTTTAAACAACTCTTCACTGCGTGCTTCGTTAATTTCTTTAGCTTCCGCTAAAATGTCACCGCTGCTGGCCTGTACTTTTTCTGCTGTCTGCATAATGCTTTCCTTAGCACGTAATCCTGCCGCTACAACATTTGCATACACTTTACGCGCATCCTTACTGGTCAATACTTTGAGGCCCAACGTGCCTAAAGCCAATCCGGACATAAAGAAGTTTGCGTTTTGTACCTTGTTCTTGTTGAATTTCATCATTATGAAAACCACCTTTCATTACTTGGCATCAGTATAGATGCCCGCTTTAAACAAATCCCATGTATATATGTAGCAAAAAGAGCCGAAGAAATAATCACTTACTTCTTCGGCCCCCTTTGTAACTACCCAATAGATATACAAACCCTTACGAACAACAACATCCTACCATTTATTTTTTTGCTTCCATCATACTGCTACATCCACCGCAACCGGAGGAAGACTCTGCCTTACTTGCGCCGCAACCGCCACAACTACCACAGCCGCCTTTTCCCTGCCAACTACGATACGCTTTTCTCGCTACATACAGCACTGCCAAAAGCCCGATTAAGTAGACTATCATTGTTTCCATCATTATAAACCATCTTCTTTCTATTATCAATTAGATATTAACATGCACATGTAAGGAAATATATAAATCCCTATATGTTAAATGACTTTATCACTCCGTAGATAATTATTGATTTTCAATTAGAAAGTTGAAAGCTTTCCTTGAATTTTACAATTAATGGAAGCCCATGAGCAAACCAATGCGATATACGGCAAAGGTACAAACCCAAGCCAACACATTAGCATACACAAAGAAGAAGGCTAACCATTTCCATCCGCCGGCTTCACGTTTAAACACAGCCATTGCTGCAAAGCAAGGCGGATAAATAAGAACAAACGTCATTAACCCAACTGCTACCAAAGGACTGAACGACGGATCCTGCTGGAGATATACCTGAAGCGGTGCTTCATTATCTTCATCAGCAGCTACCGCATAAATCGTCCCCAGTGTACTTACCATAACTTCCTTAGCAGCTAAGGCAGTTACCAAGGATACACTCATCTTCCAATCAAAACCAAGCGGTTTCATAATTGGTTCAATCGCTTTACCAATCATCGCTGCATAGGAGCCTTGAATCTTTTCAGACGCTTCCTGCTGATCCAAGAGACTAATCTGTTCATCACGTTCTTGATTATTCAAATAAATAGCCCAAGCTACATCGAATTTATCATTAGCGTTAGCGCGGATAGAGGACATATATTCAAGCACTTCTACTGTTTTTTCATCAGTGACTTCCTCTGCCGTTGCTGTCTCTTCATCATCGCCTTCCTCTTCGGCAGCCGCTTCGGCTTCTTCCGTAGCTGCCGTCATTTCATCAACAATGGCCATAACAGCATCCTTGCCGTCAGATGTGTTGATACCGAACTGAGCTAACAGCGCATCATCCTTAGCATCAAACGTTTGGGTCACCTGTTCGCGAGCCGCATCAAAGTCTTGGGAATATTGAACATCCTGCGGATAAGTGGCCAGGAACCAAATCAATACGGATGCAGCCAAAATAAACGTACCGGCCTTTTTAATATATAACCAAGCCCGTTCCCACATATGCATTAATACATTTTTTAGTGTAGGCATATGATACGGTGGCATTTCCATAACAAACGGTTCAGATTCGCCGGGGAATAAAAACTTACGGAAAATCTTAGACATAACAACGGCCAAAATAACACCTGCAATATATACTGCAAAAAGTGCTGTCCCTCGCTGCGCAACCGGGAAAAAGGCTCCGATAAACAAAGTATATACCGGCAAGCGAGCACTGCAGCTCATGAGCTGCGATACCAGAATCGTAATCATCCGATCTCGGCGATTATCCAAGATACGCGCACCCATAATGGCCGGGATACTGCACCCAAAACCAAGAAGCAACGGAATAAAGGATTTGCCGTGTAAACCGCACGCACGCATGACACGGTCCATAACAAACGCTGCGCGTGCCATATATCCAGTGTCCTCCAAGAAGGAGATGCCTAAGAATAACAAGACAATCAACGGTACAAAGCTAAGAACGGCACCAACACCACCGATAATCCCGTCAACAACCAACGATTGTAATTGTCCGGCCGGAATAACGGTCTTCGCCCATTCTCCCAACGCTGCCACACCATCTTCAATCCAGCCCTGCGGATAGGCACCGATTTCATTAACTAAGTTAAACATGAGCCACATAACAAAAAGGAAAATCGGAAGCCCCAATACTCGATGTGTCAAAATTTTATCTAACTTATCAGACTGGGTATCCTGCATTTTTGCTTCCCCCTTAAGAGAAGCCGTATACGTAGCTACTGCATAACGGTGACGGAATTCTTGGAATACAACTTCCAAATCCACCTTATCTTTCAATGTGTTACGAAGCTCTTCAGCCTTAGCTAATACCCTCTCCGTATTTTCAAAGACCCGTACCTTTTTAGCTACATCCGCATCATTTTCAAGCAGCTTAATAGCCACCCAACGAATCGGATACGTAATACTACCGGCCTTTTCGATTTCTGCTACCAACTCTTGAATAGCCGGTTCCAGTACATCACCGTAATTAATGGTAATACCCGGTTTCTTTTGCTCTCTTGCTACATCGATAACAGCATCAAGTAGGTCCTTAGTTCCTACATTATTTCTGCCTACCGTGCTGACAATTGTGGCACCGGTCATTTCGCTCAATTTTCTGATGTCGATATCAATGCCCATTTCCTTAGCTACGTCCGCCATATTAAGGGCCATAACCAAAGGGCGTTCTAATTCTAAGAGCTGTGCCGCTAAATATAAATTTCGTTCGAGGTTGGATGCATCCAATACATTGATGATTACATCCGGTTCGTCGTTAATAATTGTATTACGAGCCACTAATTCATCTAGTGACCGTGCCGTTAAGCTGTACGTCCCCGGCAAGTCGATGAGCATCATCTCTTGTCCTTTATAGGTACATTCGCCTTCCTTCTTTTCAACAGTTACACCGGGATAGTTACCCACATGCTGTTTAGAACCTGTTATATTGTTAAAAATAGTAGTCTTGCCGCAGTTCGGGTTGCCGGCTAACGCAATCCGGATGCTGTTGGCCTTACTGTCTGCCATTACACTTCCTCCTAATCAGCCTCTACATCTATTGTTGCTGCCTCACTTACACGCAGTGCTAAATCAAAGTTTTTAACTTTAATCTCCACCGGATCCCCCAAAGGAGCAAACTTCATCACACGAACCTTCGTCCCCGGCACCAGTCCCATATCGATAAGACGATGCTTGATGTTGCCGGTACCACGAAGAGCAACGATGATCCCTTCATCATTTGGTTTCATCTGTGCCAATGTCTTCGTAGCCATAACTACACCTCCTATGCAAGACACTCACAAACAGCCTTGCTACTTAAATGATAAATAATTGCAACTCAATTATAACAGCCTTCTTCCAATATTTCAATAACCATTATCAATATTTAATATTTTCGATACACTTAGAATATTTTAGATAATATCTAAAAATAGCTTAATTATCCTCTTTATACCTATCATCATCCACTCTGCCCATTATCATTTACATGATAATCTACCTCTTTTAAAATTGAGAAATTTTATCAAAATTATTTATAGCCATGCGTTTTAATGTCCATATTTTCTCATTTATATTTTCACTTTCTCTATTTATGTTGCCCACATCACGTAAACAAGGTATTTATTTGCTCTCCCCTATAACTTTCCTGTATAATTTAAAAAAAGGATATTTTCAATTAATAGATGTCTCAGCCTCAGTATTTTCTCTACTAATTGATAAAACAAGAATGTACATTGATTTGTATATATCACCTAGGGCACATGATGACATCTCATTTATAAGATTTTATTTTATATTTTGTTATTTATTATGACCAAGGAAACTGCTATGAAAACATTTCAACCATTAGGGGTCCTCCCTCAATTACAAGATGCACTACTAAAAAAAGGAATCAAAGAACCAACACCGATTCAAGCGCAGGCTATCCCCCCTATTTTCAAGGGTCACGATGTCATTGCTAAAGCCCAAACAGGTACGGGCAAAACATTGGCGTTCTTACTGCCTATTATTCAACGTATCCATATTGATCTCCATCAAGAACAAGCACTTATTATCGCTCCTACCCGTGAGTTAGTTCGTCAATTAGCCGACGAAGCGAAATACATTGGAGATATTCTCGGCGTTGATGTGCTCCCCTTAACAGGTGGTCGTACTATAGAAGGACAATTACAACAACTCGGACGACGCCCACAAGTCATCCTCGGTACACCGGGACGTCTGTTGGATCATGCTGAGCGCGGCTCTCTTCACCTTGACACAGTACGTCGCGTTGTTTTAGACGAAGCCGATCAAATGCTACATATGGGATTCTTGCCGGATGTAGAAACATTAATCGATCGTACCGATGCCAATCGACAGCTTCTTCTTTTCTCCGCTACCATCCCCGACCGCATTCGCGCCTTAGCTAAAAGCTATATGAAAAAGCCTATGTCTGTTACGGTCAAAGGTGAGCATATTACCTTAGATACCATTGATCAACGAGTCTATATGATGGATACCAAGGATAAATTGCCGCGCCTCACCGAAATGATTCGGGAAGATAATCCGTATCTGGCTATCGTCTTCTGTAATACTCGTGAAAGTGCCATCCGACTTTCCTATGAATTAACCGCAGCCGGATTTACTATCGGAGAAATGCATGGCGATATGACACAAGGCCGACGTACACAGGTATTACGAGAATTTGCACGTGCTCGCACGCAGATTTTGGTGGCTACCGATATTGCAGCACGCGGTATTGACATTGAAGGTATCAGTCACATCTACAATTATGAAGTACCTCATGACGTAGACTACTATATCCATCGTATCGGCCGTACCGGTCGTGCCGGTACCACCGGCGTTGCAGTTACCTTTGCTTCACCGGACGAAGAAATTTGGCTCCGTCGCATCGAACGAGCCATCGAGGCTACCTTAACAAAATATACAAAGGATGGACAAATTAAAACCAAGGGCAGTAAGCAGGCTCCCAAGAAAGTAACAACTTCGAAAAAAACAACCATCACCTCTACGTATCAGGCCACCAAAGCCAAGGCACATAAAGCTCGCGGTCACAAAGGAAGTAATACACGGCAACGACGCACCGGATCTTCCGGGGGACGCCGCGGTCGCCGATAATACCAATAATACAAAAAGCCTATTCACTATATCATCATCGTTACTCAATAACGATAGATGAACAATAGCGAATAGGCTTTTTACTTTCCTACGCATCCCAAATGTGAGGAATATGAAATTCTTTAAACAACTTAATAGCATACTGATCTGTCAATCCGGCCACATAATCAACAATGTCCGTAACGCTGACAATCCGATTATGCCCCACCTCATGACGTAATGCCTCGGGATGTTCCAAATAATACGTAAACAAATGCTTAACTACATAGGCCGCTTTCTCTCGCTCCGGAATCATGGAAGGGGCCAGATATACATTCGTAAACATAAAACGGCGAAAACTATTCATTACTTCCGTAATGACAGGCGACATTTTAATCGCTGCCTGATCCATAGAACTTTCTACCATGTCCTTTACCATACTGGTAATCATCTCCGATGGCGTTATACCCAAATACTCCCGAACTTCTATAGGAAGGGCCCGACTATCCAGCATACCTGCCCGCTGTGCATCGTCAAAGTCATGGCATAAATACGCAATGCGGTCAGCGGTTCGTATAATTTGTCCTTCCAAGGTATACGGTATATGTGTACCGGTGTGTCCCAGAATACCGTCACGTACCTCTTTCGTAAGATTAAGACCGCAGCCGTTTTTTTCGATGACTTCCACCATGCGCAGGCTTTGCTCGTTATGATTAAAATGTCCTACCATATCACGCAATGCAAATTCACCTACATGCCCAAATGGCGTATGTCCTACATCATGTCCCATAGCAATGGCTTCGACCAAATCCTCATTCAACCGCAGCGCCCGCGCAACGGTCCGGCCAATCTGTCCCACTTCCAAGGTGTGCGTCATCCTCGTTCGATAATGATCGCCGGGAGCAATATATACCTGTGTTTTATGCTTCAAACGCCGAAAACATTTGCTATGAATAATACGATCTCTATCACGTTGAAAGGCAGTGCGCAGCGGATCCTTCGGTTCATATCGATCGCGTTCCGCCCGACTGCTTTTAGCTGCCAACGGCGACAGTATCGCCTCTTCTCGTTCTTCAATCTCTTCTCGTATGCGCATCTTCATATACAACAGCCTCCGTATCCCCCAGTAACTACGAGTTCAGACCTATAATAATTCACTTTTTATTACAAACAAGTAAAGGGTAAGCTACTCGTATTACGCCTCCTGCAAGCGATTGCGATCGATAATTTGCATAACGAAGGAAGCTGTTTCTTCGATAGATTTGTTTGTTACATCCAGTACCGGGCAATGTACTCGACGCATAACGGCACGAGCATATTCCAGTTCTTCTTCAATGCGCGCGATTGTTGCATAGTTTGCTTCACCGTCTAAGCCCATCGTACGCAACCGTTCGCTACGAATATTATTTAATTTATACGGATCGATAACAAGACCCACTACCTTCTTTGGCGGAATTTTAAATAATTCTTCCGGCAACGGTACTTCCGGCACTAGCGGTAAATTGGCTGCCTTTATCTTTTTATATGCCAAGAACATAGATAACGGTGTTTTACTTGTACGGGACACCCCAATAATAACGATATCAGCTTTTTCAAAGCCCTGTGGATTTTTACCGTCATCATATTTTACGGCAAACTCAATAGCTTCTACCTTTTTAAAGTATTCTTGGTCAAGCTTATGTACCATACCGGCTGTAAGGCGCGGTTTTGTGTCTGCCACTGTACCTACCGCATCCAATACCGGTCCCATAATATCAACAGCTTGCACGCCCATAACCGTCGCTTGTTCATGTAAAAATTTGCGCAATGTCGGCGACACGATGGTATGACAAATAATATGTTTACCACCGGCCGCTTCCTTTAGTATATCCGTAATTTGCGATTCCTGATTAATATACGGAATACGTACAATATCTATATTTTCTTGATCGAATTGACTGGCCGTTGCCCTTGCCACCGACTCTGCCGTCTCCCCCAAAGAATCCGAAATAGCAAAAATAATTTTATTTGCCATAGTGCACCTCACTTATTTTAAGCCACATTCAAGAAATACTTTTACAATGGATGTCTTCGATACGCGACCGACCACTTTTAATTTACGCCGCCCGTCTACATCCTCTCGTTCGATAACGGGAACACAATCTATTTCATAGTCTATCATACGTTGCGCCGCATCTACCACACTATCCTCCGGTCCAACCCAAATAACCTTGCTGGCCGGTGTCATCACCATGGATATAGGCATCGTGTTGGGATCGTTTTGTCCAATAGCTGCACGCAATAAATCCTTACGCGATACCAGACCTACCAAATATCCGTCTTCACACACCAAGAGAGTACCAACGTCTTCCGTAAACATCATAACAATTGTATCATACAAACTCATGCTTGGTGTAACAGCCACCGCCTGTGCCATTACTTGCGATACCTTATACCGGTTGATTTCTTCCGCCGCCGGATCCGGTCGGTTCGTTCCCACATAATAATAACCTACTTTAGGGCGCGCATCTAACAATCCCGTCATAGTCAATACCGTTAAATCCGAACGCAAGGCCGAACGCGTTACATGTAAACGCGCTGCGATTTCCTTGCCGGTAATGGGCCCGTCCGCCTTTACCATAGCCGCAATTGTTTCTTGTCGCTTTGACAGCTTCACAGTCTCACCCCTTTACCTTTACTATGAAAAAAGGAGGCTCCGTAGAGCCTCCTCTGTTATCTATTACCATTCCAATTCGTTATTGTCTACACGACCACGACCGGTTACCGCATCTAACAAAATGCGCTGTTCCAGCTGTGCTACCATTTTCTTAGTAGATACAACCGCATCAGGGTTTACGGAAATAGAATCGATACCGCTCTTTACGAGGAATTCGCAGAACTCAGGATATACACTAGGCGCCTGACCGCAAATAGATACCGTCTTACCATCCTTATGCGCTACTTCGATAAGATGACGAATCGCACGACGCACTGCCAAGTTACGTTCATCGTAAATATGCTGTACTGTTTCATTATCACGGTCACAGCCTAAAATCAACATCGTCAAATCATTGGAGCCAATAGAGTATCCATCTACAAACTTATTGAATTGATCTGCCAAAATAATATTTGCCGGAATTTCTGCCATCAACCATACTTTGAAATCGGCACTGCGTGCTAATCCGTTTTCAGCCATAATACGCGTTACTTCTTCGGCCTCTTTTACTGTACGGCAGAAAGGAATCATAACCTGCAAATTCTTGAAGCCATACTCTTCACGGACCTTGCGAATGGCCTGTAATTCCAACAAGAAGGCCGGCGCATATTTCGGATCATAGTAACGAGAAGCACCGCGCCATCCGAGCAATGCACTGGATTCATGTGGTTCATATGTATCGCCACCTTTAAGATCGCGATACTCGCTGGATTTGAAGTCGCTAAGGCGAACAACTACCTGACGCGGAGCCAAGGCCTGACACACCTTGCGCATACCTTCAGCCAAGGTATCTACCGCAAAATCACTGCGACCGGTTTCAATCAAATGTAACGGATGTTCGTGAATAAAAGTAGTCCAAATAAATTCTTCGCGCATCAAGCCAATGCCATCGCACGGAAGAACACCGTATTTTTCCGCTAAATCAGGATCGCCTAAATTCATATACACTTTCGTGCCCGTTACCGGCACATTTTCCACAACCTGCTGTGCTGCCGGCTGTTCTGCTTTCTTCTGTACTTCTTCCAACATGCCGTCGTAAACGATACCGTTAGTGGCATCTACCGTAATCAACTGACCATCGGAAATGCGTTTGGTGCCTTCTTCACTGCGGCTCTTGGTACCCACGATACAAGGAATGCCCAATTCGCGGCTTACAATGGAAGCATGACAAGTCATACCGCCGGCATCGGTAACGATAGCTTTAGCTTTCTTCATAGCCGGAACCCAGTCAGGCGCAGTCATGGTGGTTACCAAAATTTCGCCTTCCTTGAAACTATCAATATCTGCCGGATCAAGAATAACATGTGCCTTACCTGCCGCACGTCCCGGGCTGGCCGGCAAGCCTTTTACAACAATTTCACGTGTCGTTGTCGTCGGTGCCGCGGTTTCTTCAACTGCCGGTTTAGCATCCTTATTTTTACGGGACCAAACGGTTTCCGGACGAGCCTGTAAAATCCAAATCTTACCGTCGCGTTCATCAACGCCCCATTCCATATCCATATAGCAACCGTAATGCTTTTCGATAGCCTTAGCATAGGTAGCCAATTCCAATACCTGTTCATCGGTAATTACCTGAGATTTAGCTTTTTCCGGCGGTACGATTTCTTCTACGCAATCCCCTTCCGGACGACGTACCAAGGAAATGTTTTTATCATTAATCATACGATTGATAATCTTCATATCTTTCTTATTGACCGTGAAGTTATCCGGCGTAACCGTTCCCTGTACAACATATTCGCCAAGGCCCCAAGAACCTTCAATCAAAATATTTTCGTCATTGCCTGTAACAAGATCAACGGTGAACATAACACCGGCTGCTTTGGAGAATACCATCATTTGAATGGCCGCACTCAAAGCAACCGTCATATGATCAAAGCCCTGTTTTACACGATAGTAGGTAGCACGATCGGTGAATGTAGATGCATAGCATTCCTTTACCTTCTGAATGATAACATCTGCGCCGCGTACATTGAGGTAGGTGTCCTGCTGACCGGCAAAGCTGGCATCCGGTAAATCTTCGGCTGTCGCACTGGAACGAACCGCTACGAACGGATTATCTTCGCCGACTTTCTTGCCCAATTCTGCATAGCCATCACGAATAGCTTGTGCTAAATCTGCGGGCATCTCCTCTTTGCAAATCATATCGCGAATGTTCTGGCATACTTCGCGCAATAAAGCAGAGTTTTCTACGTCATCCAACTTATCCAACTCAGCTTTAATACGGCTTTCCAATCCGGTCTGTTCCATAAAATAACGATACCCGTGTGCCGTAGTTGCAAATCCGTAAGGAACCGGAACATTTGTAGACGAAGTCATTTCACCGAGAGATGAAGACTTACCGCCAACTAACGCAACGTCTTCACGACGTAATTCATCAAACCAAAGCACATACGCATTCTCGCGATTCATACTGGTAACCTCCTACACTAACGTGTAACCTAACAAGTAACTCATTTTGCTTATTATGAATTTGATTGCCTTATATCATTCCATGCGCAAAATAATATAATCGCCAAATAATATGCAATATAACGACATAATGTATATCTAACATACGATCTTACATGCACATATGCCATACTATACACACTATTTCAAATTCATATGACTTATTTCTCTTAAATAGTATAACACTTATCTGGAAATGTCAACACTATTTAGTGTACATCATTGAACTATGTGTCACATAACAAAGAAGAAGCTTTCAATTACATCCCTGCAATTACTCTATAGAACATACAGTATGTCCCATCTGCTCCACATAAAAAGCACCTATCGATATGTGTCTTCAATAGACGCAACCGTTAGGTGCTCTTATAGTATGTATATGGCTAAGCTACATCCTAGCTCTTTTATTACTTAAATGCTATTTTGATGAACTTCCGCTTGCCCACCTGTAATACCATACCCTCGGTGAGCTCGATATTTTCTTCACTGCATTTTTCACCGTCAATCTTAAAAGCCCCTGCCTTAATAGAGCGACGTGCTTCACTGTTGCTGGCCGTAAGCCCGGCATCCGTTAATAACTGCGGTACATACACAGCTTCCGACGGAGCTTCCATAGCATACTCCGGAATATCGGTCGGCAATGCATGCTTTTGGAAAATTTGAACGAAATGAGCCTGTGCACGATTGGCTGCTTCTTCGCCATGATACAAGCGCACAATCGTATGTGCCAACTTCATCTTCGTATCACGCGGATGTGCCGTGCCATCAGCCAAGGCTTTTTCCAAAGCTTCCTGCTCTTCAATGGACATATCCGTTACCAACATGAAATAGCGCATCATCAATTCGTCAGGAATCGACATTGCTTTACCGTACATTTCTTCCGGTGCTTCACTGATACCAATATAGTTGCCTAAGGATTTACTCATTTTCTGCACACCGTCAAGGCCTTCCAAGATAGGCATGGTAATAACAACCTGCGGCTCCTGTCCGAATTCCTGTTGTAAATGACGCCCCATCAACACATTAAAGGTCTGATCGGTACCGCCAAATTCAATATCAGCATGGAGTGCTACCGAGTCATACCCCTGCATGAGAGGATACATAAATTCATGCACCCCGATGGCACGCCCTTCCGTATAGCGCTTGTGGAAATCATCGCGTTCCAACATACGTGCTACTGTGTATTTAGCTGCTAACTTTAATACATCTTCAAAGCTTAATTTGCTAAGCCATTCACTGTTGTAACGAACGATGGTTTTCTTTTCATCCAATACTTTAAAAATTTGTTCCTTATAGGTAGCTGCATTACGAAGAACTGCTTCTTCATCCAGCGGCGGACGTGTAGCACTCTTACCGGTAGGATCACCGATGCGAGCCGTGAAATCGCCGATAAGGATTACAATCTGATGTCCCAAATCCTGGAACGTTTTTAGCTTACGAAGTACTACCGTATGACCTAAATGAATATCCGGTGCTGTCGGATCAAGACCCAATTTTACCACCAAAGGCTTATTCTTAGTCATAGATTCTTCCAGCTTTTTCTTTAGCTCTTCTTCCGGAAGTATAGTATCTACACCATGTTTAATCAGGCGCAGTTGTTCTTCCACTGTTTTCATCCTCGTACATCCTCCTTAAAATTAACCTTTGCTCCCTATTATACACAAGATTTAGAAATTATGCACATATAAAAGCACCTCCCGTTAATCGAGAGATGCTTTTACATAAAATTATCTATTCTGATTTAGACTTTTTACCGGATGATTTACCATTTGACGATTTAGTTTCGCCACTGTCTTTGGAGCCACCATCATCACCATCTTCAACGGTAGCACCGTCATCCTTTTTAACACCGTCTTTATCTTTAGACTTATCTTTGTCTTCATCCTTTGCTTTAGGATCTTCCTTCGGTTTAGGCGCTTCATACCCCTGGTTAGCAATGGCCGCTGCTCCCGGCGGTGCCGTAAAGTCCGATGCCGGCGTATCCGCCAATGCAACGCGCATAAAGTCACTCCAAATATGTGCAGGGATAGTACCACCTGTAGTGCCGTTCAAGGTTTCTACACCAAAGTCGTCACCCATCCATACGGCCGCTACCAAATCCGGCGTATAGCCTACAAACCAGGCATCCTTGGATTCATCGGTTGTCCCCGTTTTACCTGCTGCCGGTCTACCGATAGCCGCACCGCCACCGGTACCGCCGGTAATAACCGATTCGAGCATATTAGTAATAATGTACGCATCTTTTTCACTGACAACGCGCTTTTCATCCATAGATGCTTCTTCCACGATTTGACCGTTGCGATCGATAATCTTCGTAATCGCTACCGGCTTTACTTTAACACCGCCGTTAGCCAACGTACCGTATGCCACAGCCATGTCAATCGGTCGTACCCCATGAGTCAAACCACCTAATGCAGCTGCCAAGTTATTGTCTGTCGTATCGCCTTTACGCACCAATGTGCTGATACCCAAGCTTTCCGCCAAATCAAGAACCTTGCGCATGCCCACCTTATCAGCTAATTCTACAGCCGGTACGTTAACGGAATGTTGCAATGCATAACGCAATGTCATACTTCCGGAGAAAGTACGTTCATAGTTCTGCGGACTCCAACCATTATAAGTAACCGGTTTATCCTCAATAATATCCCCCGGTGTCATACCGTCCTGAATAGCAGCCAAGTAAACAAACGGCTTGAATGCCGATCCCGGCTGACGTTCTGCCATGACTGCACGGTTAAAGGAATCCGTACCGCGCCCGCCGACCATGGCAACAATGTGTCCGTTATGCGGATTAATGGCTACCAATGCGCCTTGCGGCTGATGTAACCCGTTCTTATCTGTGTAGAAGGTCGGTAAGTTATCCATGGCTTTAACAGCTGCTTCCTGAGCCTTCATATCCAGTGTGGTATAAATCTTCAAGCCATCCTTGTAAACGGCATTGTCACCGTACTTTTCGGCTACCTGCGAAATAACATAATTAATGAAATACGATGCTTTCGAATCGTCATGGGCCACATCTGCTTTATTCATTAATTTTAAATCGGCATCCTTCGCTTGATCGGCCGTTGCTTGATCGATATAACCGTATTTTACCATCTGTCCCAATACAATGGCTTGACGTGCTTTGCCGGCCTTCAAGTTGTTGAAGGGAGAGTAATAGTTTGGACTCTGTGGTAACCCGGCCAGTATAGCACACTGTGCCAGATTCAACTCGCCTACATCTTTACCAAAGTATACATGGGAGGCAGCCTGTACGCCATAGGCTCCCTGTCCGAAGTAAATCTGATTCATATACATTTCAAGAATTTCATTTTTAGTGTAGTGCTGTTCAATTTTAATCGCCAACATGGCTTCCATCAATTTACGCTTCAGCGTTCGATCCTGCGTCAAGAATGCATTACGCGCCAACTGCTGAGTGATGGTGCTGCCCCCTTCGGCCACTCCATCATGAGCAATATTTACCCAGATAGCACGCAGAATACCGATAGGATCGATGCCATGATGACTATAGAAGCGTGAATCTTCCGTAGCGATAAAAGCATTCTGAAGATTTTTAGGCACCTGGCTCAATTTAACGGGCAAGCGATTTTCCGTTGAATGCACCGTAGTGATTAAATCCCCGTGCACATCATAAATTTGTGACGATACCGGTGGCTTTACATTCGCTACATCGGGCAAGCTGGACATAGTAGCAAATGTGAATCCGCAACCGGCGCCGGCAATAATCAAAAATAAAAGTATGGATACAATCCATAAAAATCGGCGAACCGGTGAAGTTTTCTTTTTCGTCGATTTAGGCGTACTCATTGTAGTTTGTCGTCTCTTTTGAGACGAACCCCTTAAGCTCATACGACACCTCTCTGTTAGTCAGTACATAGATTATAAAACTATGCCATGTTGTGTCCATTATACCACAGCCGGTATCATTATGGTATATGTCACTCATTTCAAATACACGATGGTAGCACCGGCACCACCTTCGTCAAGACCTGCAATTTCATAATGCTTAACCTGCGGCAGATGCTTAAGATATTGCTGAATACCTGCGCGTAATGCGCCCGTGCCCTTGCCGTGTACAATGCGTACCGGCGAAATGCCGGCCAAGATCGCCTGATCGATAAAACGTCCTACCGTCACCGTAGCTTCATCTACCGTTTGGCCGATGACATTCAATTCCGTCGTAGCCTGCTGCTGTCGCAATACTGCCGTTCCCGACCGTTTGCGCGCCTTCGGTTGCGGTGCCTCATTCTTACGTCGTAAATTACCGGCCTCTTGTCGTGATGCTTCACGAAGATCTGCCAATTTGACCGTTGCCGTTAACCCGTTAACATCCACCTGCACGCGTTTCCCCTGCACTGCCAACACGGTACCTAACTGACCGAGAGAATCTACAAAGACAGGCATTCCCTCTACAACCTCTTTAGCTTCTATACGACGTCGTTCATCCGTAGGTGCCTCGGGAATCTGTACACCGGCAATTGATTTTCTTGCCTGCGTAATAGCATCCTGCCGTTTTTGCTTATCCCCTTCAGAGAACTGTGATTTCAATTCTTTTATAATCTGTTCCCCTTCGATACGAATAGATCGCTTCAAATTTTGCGCCTCTTCCTGGGCCTTTGTCAGAATAGCTTTGCGCCGTTCATTCATCTGCTTCTTTTCGCGTTCTACCGATGCCTTAATGCGTCGTGTATCTTCTAATTCTTTTTTCAGTGCTCGTTCTCGTTCTCGCGTCCGTCGCAGTTGTTCATTCAAATCACTGAGAACGGCTTCCATATCACGGTTGGCCGAACCGTCCTTATTCGCCTTCGCCATATCAATCACTTCACGCGGCAATCCTAACCGCGCAGCAATACTCAGTGCGTGACTGCTGCCGGCAACACCGATATGCAGGCGATAGGTAGGGCGCAGGGTTCTCTCGTCAAATTCCACGTGACCGTTTTCAATATCATCCGTATCATAGGCATACCGTTTTAATTCATTATAATGTGTACTTACCATAAGAAGAGCACCGCTTTTACGGAAATATTCCAATATAGCCATCGCTAAGGCACTGCCTTCTTCAGGATCGGTACCGGACCCCAATTCGTCAAGCAATACCAAGTCCTTACTGCCCACCGCTTTAAGAATAGATACTACCTGCGTCATATGGGCAGAGAATGTACTGAGGCTGGCCTCGATACTTTGTTCATCGCCGATATCAGCATAGATTGTGTTGAAGATAGGCAGTACCGAACCTGCTTCCGCCGGAATACAAAGCCCTGCCTGATTCATCAGACTCAACAACCCCAATGTTTTTAGTGCCACTGTTTTCCCGCCGGTGTTGGAGCCGGTAATCAAAAGGATTCTGTACGAAGTCCCCAGTGTAATCGTCGTCGGTACGACAACATTAGCCGGAATCAAAGGATGACGAGCATGTATCAAATTAACTTCGCGTGCTCCGCTCAATACAGCCGGTACCGCTTTCATGGCCAATGCTAAATTCGCTTTACCATAAACAAACTCAATATGCGACACTCGATCACATGCATCCATAAGCGTATTGCTATTCTGGCGTACCAACCCCGACAGCTCACGATAAATGCGCAGTACTTCCTGCTCTTCCTCCATAACGGCTTCCTGCAAATCATTGTTGAGATTAACCAGCCGCATCGGTTCGATATATAAGGTAGCCCCCGTAGCCGAACGATCGTGAATCAAGCCTTCAAAGGCATATCGATATTCCTGTTTTACAGGAATTACATACCGATTATTACGCTGTGTTACGATAGCCTCCTGAAAATATTTTTGGTTATCCTTATCGTGAAGAATAGCCTGTAAATCATTTTTTATACGTTCCTTTGTCTTGACAATAGTCGAGCGAAGATGTTGTAGCTTCGGGCTGGCCGAATCCATCAATTCCCCCTTTTTGTCAAAAATGCGTTCAAACCGTCGTTCCAACTTTTCATGAGACGGAATATCTTGCGCCCACAGCGTTAACAAAGGATACTGCGCATACTTTTCTCGAAAGAACGTATACATTCGTCGATACGCACCGAGCGTCGTATATATATCCCACAATTCTTCGCGACTGAGAACGATTTCCTTACGGCTTTTGGCGCAGGCACTCCGAATATCACGCGTGCCTCCCAAAGGCTGTTCTATTTCGGTTTGCAATGATTGCATTGCCTCTACCGTTTCGTCGAGAGCTTCCTTTATCTTCACCGCATCACGCATCGGTTCCAGCTGCATTGCCAATTCTTTGGCAATAACCGACGAACAATGCTCTGCCAAGCGCTCCCGAATACTGCCGAAATCCAGCAGTGCTTCACTATGCATATATGTAATTCCTTCTTCCTTTAAAAGATTCCCTTAAAGTAATGACCGCGCGTAATTACATCCGCGCCGGCACTCTTCGGCGGAGCCTGTTTTTGTCCGGCTATGAGTGCCTTATATTCGGTAACAATATCCGTTACCCATTTCACATTGCGTTGCCGCGCATCAATACGAAAATCTGCCACACCCTTGCGCAACAGTTCCGGCACATAGGCGCGCATATCCAATTCGCGACTGTTCATAATGTGCATCCGGCAATACGGATCGGTTCGCAACGGAAATTCTACACCCTTGCGATCTCTTAGACGATACCGTCCTGTTAGGCACGGAGCCGGACAATTTGTTTTACAGCCAATACCGGCAAAGGCATTAATAACACAATACTCGGAAATCATCAGCTCCGTATAGCCTTGCACAATACAGCTAATCGGAATCCGTGAACACTTTGCCATCACACCGACTTGCTGTAAAGTAGCCTCCTGCGAAGCCACAACGCCGGATAATCCCAGTTCTTCCAACATAGACACCGCTTCTGAATTAAATACTTGAAGACTACTGTCACCTTCTACCGCACCTGTATAGCCCAATGCTTGTAACCATTCCAACGCACCTAAAAAGTGAACACTGATTGCATCCGGCTTAGCCGCCACGATATGGCGCAATGTTTCATAATACGCTGTTCGTTCGGATTCTCGTACTACACGCGGTGTTGCCACCACGACAGGCACACGGGCATTACGACACAACGCCACCACCTCTTTATACACATTGGTATCATACGGGCGACGTTGCAAGCGGTCGCCACCAAATACAATGCGGTCAGCTCCTCCCAACAGCGCAGCTTCCACTTGCTCCGGCTCGTCTGTTTGCACCGTTACCGTAGGTGCTTCGCTAGTCGTATTTTCATGCGTGGCAAATGAATAGTCATTATCCTGCGGATACGCTTGTCCATCCATTTGTTTACGCTGCCGCCGTTCTAATATCAGCCGCTCTAACTCCGCTACCGCCTTGCGACGCAATTCGTTTAATACGCTACTGGGCCACATATACGGTGCATCGGGCATGGTGACTTCTGCCAATACAAATAAGGTATTTCCCAAACGCCCTAACTGCTCCCGTACTTTTTCCGGAGAAGTAGGTGCTTTTTTAGCAATGGCAACCGTATACGAGTCTACACTGACCGTTACTGCCTCGCCGCTTTCCATCATCAATGTCAACGTCGGATACGCATCTTCCGCACCGTCCAGATATGCATAGACACGGTGTTTTCGCGTAAACTCTTGCAATCCCCGTCGCTTTGCTTCGCTATTTGCCTTAGCGGCTAAATAAACCCTGCCACTTTGCACCGTTTCCGGACGAACATCATTATAAATATATAAACCGTTATGCGTTGCTTTCTGTTTTTTCGGCTGTCCCTTATGGATTGCCTTTGCCTGTTTACCATCTACCTGCTCTTCCGGTAACGGCCACTGCTCGTCTACCGTTACATAAGCAATACGCCCGGCTGGATGAATCACCTTTAGTAAATCGCCACGCTGTACGGGTTCTGTCAGTTGTAGTTGCATAGCACCGTGACGTACTGTAGCATGACCGATTTCCTTTCCTTGATTATTCGGTGCCACCGCCGTAATCATGGCACGCCCCGTGGTATTTTGTAAATACGCCGTCGAAAACCCTCGATTAAAGCCCTCTGACAAACGCGCTGTATCCTCTGCTGTCACTTCACCGGCTTCATCAATAATATGACGATAGGTACCTATGATTTGTCTTACATAGGACTCCTTTTTCATGCGCCCTTCTACCTTAAACGATGCGACGCCGGCCTCAATCAATTCTTTCATGTATTCGCTGTAATTGAGATCCTTGGGACTCATGATATAGCCTTCGTTCGCTGCGTTTACAACTTCACCTGCATCATTTAAAAGTTCGTACGGCAATCGACACGGTTGCGCACAAGAGCCTCGGTTACCACTGCGTCCACCGATGAAACTACTCATTAAGCATTGTCCCGAATAGCATACGCAAAGAGCCCCATGTATAAACACTTCAATTTCAGCCTTAGCGGCTCGACAGATATCGGTAATTTCTTCTAAGCTAAGCTCCCTGGCCAGTACAACACGGGTAAAGCCCAACCGTTCTAAAAATTGTACGGTTCCCAAATTGGCTGCCGTCATTTGCGTACTTCCGTGCAAATGCAACCGCGGTGCCACCCGTCGTGCCAAGCGAGCCACCGCTAAATCCTGCACGATAATCGCATCAACGCCAATGGCTTCCAGCTCTTGCAAATACGCAATGAGCTCATTAATTTCAGCGTCGCCGATAAGAATATTAACCGTCACATACACATCTACATCCAAGATGTGAGCCAGGCGTACCGCTTCCTGCAATTCTTCGCTTGAAAAATTAGCGGCATGCGATCGTGCATTAAATACCTTGCCGCCCATATATATTGCATCGGCGCCCGATTCCAAGGCAGCTAAAAAATTTTCCCATGTACCGGCCGGTGCCAAAAGCTCCATAATTGCCAACTCCCATCCATAATTATATGTAAAAAGGGCTCAAGTCACACTTGAACCCTGTTCTTCACACCTACAATTTTTAGCCACGACCGTCAAGTACGAGCTTGTCATGAATAGCGTGCACCGCTTCTTTTACGCGATCCTCCGCTATCAAGCAAGAAATACTGATTTCAGAGGTGCTGATAATTTCAATATTAATACCTTCCGCACTGAGGATACCAAACATCTTAGCTGCCACACCCGGCTGTCCAAGCATGCCCGCACCAACGATAGATACTTTGGCCATGTGTTCGTTAATCACAAAATCATCCATGCGAATGGTCTTTTTCAAATTTTCCAAAATATCTTTTGCCAATACTACATCATCACGGGTAATTGTAAATACAATATCCGTCAATGCATCATTGATAGTGCGTACGCTTTGTACAATCATATCCACGTCAACATTGCCATCAGCCAATGTCTGGAAAATCGTATGCGCCACGCCCGGCTTATTTTCAACACCGGCCAAAGATACCTTTGCTACATTGGTATCATCGGCTACGCCGGTAATTACATGTTCATTTGCACTCATAGTATATGCCTCCCGAATAATAGTCCCTTCATTGTCGCTAAAGGTAGAACGTACATGAATCGGTACGCCGTAACGACTACCCATTTCTACTGCCCGCGGCTGCATGACACCGGCACCGAGACGCGCCATTTCAAGCATTTCACCATAGGTAATTTCGGCCAGCTTAACCGCATTGGGAGAAATACGAGGATCCGTAGAATAAACGCCTTCTACGTCCGTAAAAATTTCACACACGTCAGCCTTCATAGCACCTGCCAAGGCTACTGCCGTCGTATCGGAACCTCCGCGTCCCAAGGTAGTAATATCACCATCGTCGGTAATTCCCTGGAAACCGGCTACAATTACAATGTTGCCGCCCTTAAGCGCTTCAAACACACGCGACGGATCGATGTCCGTAATACGACCTTTTCCGTAAGCATTACTACTCTTAATGCCCGCCTGTTCGCCTGTCATTGAAACAGCCGGGTGCCCTTTTTCCATAAATGCCATTGCCATAAGTGCAATCGACATCTGTTCCCCCGTAGATAAAAGGCGATCCATTTCACGGCCATACGGATGCGAAGTCACCTGTTTTGCCAGGCTCACTAATTCATCTGTTGTATCGCCCATAGCCGACACAACTAATACAATATTGTCGTCTTCTTTTTTACCCGCCAATACGCGGTTTACAATATTGAACATCTTTTCCGGCGTAGCTACCGAGCTACCACCGAATTTCTTAACAATTAAGGCCACTTCTATCCCTCTTTGTTCTACACCAAAAATATAAAATACATATAGATTAACTTTACCAAAAAGAGGCCTGTTTGTAAAGTATTACGCCCACTCACCCCTTCTTTACCACAGCCCCTACAGGGCAAATTTCATAGCAGTCGCCACAGCCGATGCAACCATCGCCAATATGAAAGGATACATCCCGTTCCTCGATAATTTGCTCCGGACAGTCCATGGCACAGGCTCCGCACTTAACACACCGATCGCTATCTATACTAAATTGTCGCATGTGTTTATTTCCCTTGCCTCGCCAAAACAGTATAAATGGCCTGTGCTACACCATCCTCCTCGTTGGAGGCCGTTATATATTTAGCCGCCTGCTTGGCCGTATCTTCGCCGCTAGCCATAGCAAAGGATGTACCGGCGTAGGTCAACATAGATAAATCATTATTGCTGTCGCCAATGGTCATAACCTGTGCCGCCGTAATTCCCATTGAATCTGCCAATGCTTTGACGGCCCGTCCTTTGCTGATTTGCGGAAGCACAAATTCCAAATTGCCTTCACTGGACTCAATAACCGTAAACATACCGAGCTCTTCCACCAAACGCTTCGCTTGTTGTTTTTTACCTTCCGTACCGTAAAAAATTTGCACCTTCTCTATCGGCAGTTGTTTTTCTAATACATAGTCTATCATATGAGGTATCATTTGCCGCGTTGCCATAATCAACGGAGCGATAGTATCACTGACATAATCGCTGAAATGAGACACACACGCCTCTTCACCATAAATATGTGATCCCGAGTAAGCCTCTGTATAAACGTCCAAATCTTTCAACGCCGTTAAAATAGCCTTTGTCTGTTCCCTGCTGAAAGACTCGCGAAACAACGTAGTTTCCTTTCCCTCACGATAGTGAACAACCAATGCACCGTTACTACAAATAAAATCCTCCACCATAGGTAATGTAGTTAAAATCTCATCCATTTCGCCCCATGCTCGTCCCGAGGCAATAGCAAAACGAATACCGGCAGCTTGCGCCTTTGTTACGGCAGCCATCGTCCCCGGGGTTATCTTCTTTTTATTATTCACTAATGTTCCATCAACATCACTGACAATTAATCGTATTTCTTTCATAGTTTGTACTGCCATCTATATCTCCTACTCTACTCACATCTATATAAACACCGGTATACGCAACAATCGTTGGTATACCCACTGTTACACAACCACCAGTATGTAGATTGTATCAAACTTAGCTTTCTCCTTACAACCTCTATCCTATTTTATCGCAAAAGACTCCGAATTTATAAATCACATCTGTATCTGCAATCATCTTACAATTATACAACCTATACAGACGACGCCGTTTCATTTCAACCAATATATACTCTTAATTATTTGACGTATCTATAAATTCATTATTTCAATTTATCACAAATTATTTACTTTTATATCTGCAAATAGTAAGATAATATATGTTTTTATTTTAAATATTTTTATTAAGGAGTGTCTAAGTAATGAAAAAGCCAGTGTTAGTATCAAATTCAGAAGAACCGGAAGGAAGTACACAGAGTATATCCGCCAATCTTTCTCACACATCAAATTCTAAGAAGTCACCGAATAATTCATCCCCTACCGAACCATCTAGCCATATATCGCTTGCTAACGAAAAGGGACTCATTGACGGTGCGTATAACTGTTTATTCCACTTTGATCCTGAAAAAAGTAAGGAAACACTACTCATCGTATTCCGCTGTATAGGGCGAAAATTGGCCGAACGTCGCTATAACATGAATTTATCACAAAAGGAGCTTGGAAAACGCGCCGGTGTCAGCACCAGCTACATCAGTAAAATCGAGTGTGGCCGCAACTGCTCCGGCATTACCTTACAAATTTTATGGACCATCGCCCATGCTGTAAACTTTCAGCTCGGTGAACTCTTCAGCATTTCCTTAAAAGATATTGAGCGCTTGTATTATTATGACAGGTGTGATTACCAAAATCGCTAATACCCCTTTGCTTTCCAACAAGCGAAGAATCTAACCAAAGAAAGAAGATGTACACAACTATTGGAAAAGCTATTTTCACTCAAAGAAATAGCCCACCTTTTCTTACAAGAAAAAAATTCCTTGGATGATCGTCTGTTCGAGACTCTTTCAAACCCGGAAGAGAAAATTGATGAACTGGCCCTTTGTGTGGGAAGAAAGTTAGCCTTTCGCCGCTATTCGTTAGACGTGTCACAAAAAAGCTTGGCCCATATTACCGGTCTAAGCGTAAGCTATATCAGTAGCCTCGAGCGAGGTGAAAGAGCCGGCGGCATCACTATGAGTCAATTATGCTTAGTCGCCTTTGCCCTTGACTATGAACTTTCCGATTTATTTACCATCACTACGCAAGATATAAAGCGCAGCCTTTCCTATCGCGAGTGCCGTCGTACGCATCATGCAACACGTATTCACACCACCGAAAGAGTGGGAACAGATTAATTTTATATTGTCATTTGGATTACAAAAAACTACTCTCCTATCGTAGTCATACAGAAGTGTTTCGTAAGTCTATAAATCTATAAAATCTATAAAAAGAAGGTTCTCCTATGACACTATCCGTGCTCATAGAAGAACCTTCTTTTTATATTCCATGCTTGTGCCGAATGGCCGCCAGCAAATTTGTACAGCTTACAATGACATCATCATAGGTTTCATCAAAATTCCCTGTGTACCATGGATCCTTCACGTCACGTGGAGCTCGCCGCTGACCTTCATCTGCCTGTAGCGACACGTCCGGTGTTGTAAAATACATAGCCTTATACACCTTATTATCCCGATCCTTACCAATAATTCGCATTGTGTTGCGCCAATTATTGTCATCCATCAAGATAACATACTCATAGGAAAGATAATCTTGCTTCGTCATCTGCCGCGCTTCACGTCGCCATATCGGCACGCCCATCTCTGCCATTTTTTGCTTTGTCCCATAATGAACATCGTTTCCTATTTCTTCACGAGACGTTGCTGCCGACGCAATATGAAACTGATCACTAAGCCCCGCTTCATTTACTAACTTTTGCATAACGAACTCTGCCATTGGTGACCGGCAAATATTGCCGTGGCAGACGAACAGAATATTGATCATCTTTTACTAATTCCTTTCTAGCGTTTTGGCTGCACTGCCACAGCTCGTACCGGTAATCCATTGGCTCCCTCAATATTAGCCCACGCCGCAAACAACACCGCACCGGTAGGTGCTACCCTATCAAGATTAGCCAGTAACTCTATCTGAATTTTGCCTTTAGACAATACATAGCGTTCACAAACCAAATCGCCATGTTCACGTACTATATACGATGCATCGGTATCTAGTGTTTCATGACCATTACCGGCAGCATTGCGTTCCTCATAAATATAGCGCAGTGCCTCCAGTGACCACCCCGGCGCATGCTCAACCCCATCCGCATCAACCCCGCTGAGTAAATCCATATTTGGCCAATGCTTATACCAATCCGTACGCAATGCTACGAAAGCACCTTCCGGAATTTGACCATACTCGGCTTCGAAGGCTTTAATATCTTCTACCGTCACGGCATACTCTTGATCCTTCGCTACCTTATCCGCCACATTGATTACCACCAACGGATATACCATATCATAAGGTCCAAAGGCTTCCGCTAATGCTGCACCGCGTACAAAGTGTCCGGGAAAGTCGATATGCGTACCAAACTGTCCGGGGAACTTAAACGTTTGAATCTGGCATTCCAAAATATCGTTATCCCAATCAAAGCAAGGCTTTCCAAGTTCAACGGAGCCTTTGGGAATACCGGACCACACCGGACTTTCATTGTTCAGCCTATGACTAAGTCCAACCCATTCATAAGCATCAGATTTTAGTTCTGTCACTAGATTCCATAAATTTTGTGCCATAATAACACCTCTCTCTTTTACATATACTCTTTCTCTCAAATCTCTCCTATCAATGACAACATATGTATCTGCACTTAATATACACCGCTAATGCCTTATATGGCCAGGAGTTGACTTATTATATCACGAGAGTCTATTACACACAATTGTCAGTGTAAAAAAGACTGCAAGGTAGTTAGTATCTATTAATATCTACCAATTTTATTAAATTAAGATATTACTACTTTTTATGAAATCACAATAACATCTTCCAAAAGGCCAACTCATGCCGACTAGCCTCAACAAACAAATCAATGAGAGCCGCTTGTCTTTCATTATCAAGTCCAGCACACAGGCGCTCTACCTCCTGTCGCCAGCTTTCAATATAGGCAGCATAACGTGATGATGTATAATCGGCAACCATCGGCGCGTAATACCCATGTGCCAAATGTGGCGACTGCCCTACCAATGTTGTAAATACATCATAATAGCCCATGAGACACGGCATGGTGACCATGACAATATCCTCTACTGTTCCCTGTTTTGCCGTAGTCAACAAAAACTCAGCATATGCCTTACCCACCGGTTTTAGTGTCATCTCATCGATATCAGCATCACTAAGTCCAAACTCTTCTAAATATGCTAACCTCGTTTTATTTTCTCCGTCACTTACATAACCGAGGGCTTCATAAAAAAGCTGCATTTCGCGAAGCGTTCGACTCTTCGCTACTGCATAACCAAAACATTTTAAATAGGCACGTAAATACAGGCTGTCCTGCACTATATAATTTCTAAACGCATCCTGCGAAAGTGTTCCTTTCTCCATAGCAACCAAAAACGGTACCTTACTGTATGCCTTCCAATAGGAATCCGCCGCCGAGATTGCCTTATCAATAAACAATGTAGACTGTTTCATTCACACCCCGCCTTCACGTCTGTACTTAAAGATCCGTATCTATCGTATAGTATGATGGCGGCACTTCTCCGCCTTTCGGTACAATCAAGAAGTCATCATCAAATTGCTGTCGTGCAATTTTACGTAACACACCATATGTTCCCTTGACGCTTAGGATCCGCCCATCCAGTACATTCACCAACGGACGGATATACTCTTCTACTTCTTTTGTGTTATACGTACCCGTGTCGATAATGTAAAAATCCTTGAAGTCCTTATAAATCTGTCGCAAAAATGTTTCCGCCGCTTCACGGCCTTTACTCTTCACGAGACTATCCAAGTCAAGAGTAGACTGCTTCATGTAATCAGCCCAATCAGCTGTTAAAAAAATACTGTGCTTAGGTCGTTGCAACGTAGTAAGACTTTCACCGCTAAGAAGAATATCAAGACAATCACGCGTGCGCGGTAGAATCAGCTCACCATGTGTTGCACGCAAACCAATAGTGCCTCCGCCACAACCGGATGGACAAACGATGATACGCATTGCATCGGTCAACTTATCAATCTGCTCTTGTACATAGCGCTGCAGTTTCTCAGGATCACTGTGCAATCCGGCAGGTAAATAAATTACCATTGGTGTACTTAACTCATCGGCCCTCATAGTAGCCGTTGGTTTACTTAACTCGCCGGCCCTCACAGTAGCCGTTGCCTTTTTATTAGTTACCTTATCTTCCTCCTCACCTAAGGCGGCCAATAGTTCACGCTTTAATGTGGGACAACAGAGAATATATGTCTTGCCTACGCTCATTATACCTTTCCTCCATTCTCTTTTTGTTATCCTCAGTATATAATGGTATTGGTCGATAGGCAATGATTATACATTTTCTACAGAAAGGATGAGTCTATGTTCCGTTCTATGCGCCGCCACAAACAACAGCTTCCCATGAGTGAAACCGAAGCTATTTTACAGCAGAACACTTCCGGTGTACTCTCTGTCATTGGCGATGGTGGATATCCTTACGGCGTTCCCATCAGCTATGCCTATAAAAATAATAAACTCTATTTTCACTCCGCTCTTTCAGGGCATAAAATCGATGCTCTTACAGCAAATGACAAAGCCAGCTTTACCGTCATCGACAGCGACCTTGTTATCCCTCATAAATTTACCACCTTGTACCGCAGTGCGATTGCCTTCGGACGTGTGCGCATCATTACCGACAAGGAAGAATTTATGGCGGCAGCTCATATCCTGGCCGATCGTTACGCTCCGGAATCTTTGGTTACCATGGATCGACGCGAACAAGAAATCGCCACCGGTGGCCCGTCCATGCACATGTTAGTCATGGATATTGAGCAGCTTACCGGCAAGGAATGTATTGAGCTGACACGACTACGCGACTAAGAAAATCTACATACAAGATACACTCTTCTCTTGTATGTAGATTTTTTTTGTGCAAACCTCTTGCTTTTTTTCATTGACCTCGTTATAATTAGGTCCATCAAATCAATATGGCGTGGATGAAACATATGGGAGAAGGATTACCTACCGAAGGAGCAAAACTCTCAGGTGCTCACAAGAGCGGAACCGTATGCGGACACAACTCTGGAGAGTCCCTTAAATGGGCGCCGAAGGTGCACGGGACTGATCGATGTAACACGATAAACCATCATTGGAATGTCAGTTACGAATCAATCCCTTATCTCTCAGGCCAAAGGACAGAGCTCATCGTAAATTGTTACAACCAAGTAATACGCGGCAATGTAGATATTACCCGTGGTGATACATTTGCTTTTTATACATTTGCCTTTTATTGCTTATATTGGTATCTTATCATCCCGGTAGGCTGCAGCCCGGCGTGACAAGCCACCATAGTAACGACTTCGTTTGCACCAGAGTATATTCCATATTCCGGTGTTTTTTTTATTACCAAAAACACCCTCTTATTTCCTACTGTTTGAGAAAAAGGAGATGTATGTATGTTAGATATACTCAACCAAATTGATTCGTTTGTATGGGGCCCACCCCTTCTTATGTTATTAGTCGGCACCGGTATCTGGCTGACCGTACGGCTCGGTGTATTGCAGGTTGTCCGTCTGCCTCGTGCCCTTACCTTAATTTTCACTTCTAAAAATGATGGGTCCGGCGATGTGAACAGCTTTCAATCACTGATGACCGCCTTAGCTGCTACCGTCGGCACCGGTAATATCGTTGGCGTAGCTACGGCACTGAAAGCCGGTGGTCCCGGTGCCCTCTTTTGGATGTGGCTGGCAGCATTCTTCGGTATGGCCACCAAGTATGCGGAAGGTCTCTTAGCCGTGAAATACCGCAGCGTTGATAAAAATGGCAATATTGCCGGCGGTCCTATGTACTATATTGAAAAAGGACTCGGAGAAAAGTATCGCCCCTTAGCTGTGCTCTTCGCTTTATTCGGCGTACTTTGTGCCTACTTTGGCATCGGTACCTTTGCCCAGGTAAACTCCATCGTTGAAATTACTCAGCTAGCAGCCGGTATCCCTGTGGAATATACCGGTATAGTGCTCACTGTCTTGGTCGCCTCTATTACCCTTGGCGGGTTGAAATCCATTGCTCGTGTAGCCGGTAAACTCGTGCCGACTATGGCTCTATTATATTTACTAATTACTATGGGCATCCTCATTTTTAATATCGATGCCCTACCGGCAGCTATTGCTTCCGTCATTGAAAGTGCGTTCACACCTACAGCTGCTACCGGCGGTTTCCTCGGTGCCACGGTAATGATGGCGCTTCGCAACGGTGTAGCTCGCGGTGTATTCTCCAACGAATCCGGCCTCGGCAGTGCACCTATTGTAGCTGCTGCAGCAAAAACAAAATGGCCTGCCGAACAAGGTCTCATCTCCATGACAGGTACCTTCATCGATACTATTATCATCTGTACGCTTACCGGTTTATCGCTTATCGTAACCGGAGCTTGGTCCGGCGAATTTAACGGCGCCGCTATGACACAGCAAGCATTCGTTTCCGTATATGGCAATCTGGGCAGTCTTCTCCTCATGATTGGACTTTCCCTATTCGCCTTCACCACTATTCTCGGTTGGAATTACTATGGTGAACGCTGTATCGAATACCTGTTAGGCGTGAAAGCTATTCTCCCGTATCGGTTGATCTTTATCGGTCTTATCGCTTGCGGTCCCTTCCTCAAATTGGAAGCTATCTGGGTATTGGCCGATATCGTCAACGGTCTCATGGCAATTCCTAACCTAATCGCGCTTCTTGGTTTAACCGGCGTTATCGTTGCCGAAACCAAACGCTACTTCGACTATGTAAAGCAAGAAGAAGCGGAAGCGGCTTTAGAAGGGGAAACAGTAAAGATGTAATTCCCAAAAGGCTTCCTTATACCTCGGCAATTTAATCGCATAAGAACAGAGAGGTTCATATATCCTAGCGGTCAAGTCTAGCAAATGACACTCATATGATATATGAACCTCTCTATTTCTATTCTCTTCATAAATAAAGATATCTATAAAAAATTAGATGTTGCTTTATCTTCCTTTCCCCACACCTCTTTTTTGAGCCATCTGGACCCACTGCTCTTAAAAAGCAACACAGAATCAAGATCATCGCGAATCCATTGTTTTAGTTCTGCTCGCAATTTAACAATGCCTGACTCTGTCAATTCGCCTTCAAAAACAGAGTTTTGCACATGATGTAAATATTGTTTAGAAATAGAATAAATCCGCCGCCATGCTTTTGCACCATTCTCATCCTTAGCAATGTCATACACTAAAATAACATACATATTATACCTCCTGCGATGATAGCCAATATTACACCTATCGCTCTAACGCTATCCTATCACACATCAGTACTACCACCAGATAACAAAGGGCTCGTAATTCTTTTCACCAATAAAATGCTTCGTTAACTTAAAGCATTCCAACCGCATCAAATATTGATAAGATACCTGGCGACCCAAGTCCTTATGCATAATAGTTTTCTTCAAGCTTTCCTCCAGTTCACCGGCAATCAGCCGTGATGCTTCAGGCTTCAGATGCAGGTAATTTAGTCCCTCCGTAAAACTTTTCTGCGTAATCTGCTTCTTGTTTAGCAGACGGAAAATCAAACGATCACCGATAAGTGGCTTAAATATTTCCGTAATATCAAGGCACAAAGAAAAGCGTCTCTCTCCCGGCTCATGTAAATAGCTAATCGTCGGATTTAGTGCTGTATGATATATTTCGCCTAGTGCCTTCGTGTAAATCAACATATTAACGTATGATATCAGGGAGTTAATCATAGTAGTCGGTGGCCGTTTTTCTCGTTTCGTAAAATTAATTTCTTGATCTACGATGGTATTCCATGCGCTGTAATATGCTTTACGTGCCATCCCCTCACAGCCCATAACCTCTTGAATTGTTATGGCCCGCGACAATGGTCTTTCCATCGCTTTTATTTCTCCCATCATAGATGACACATCCTTACCGCGACTGTTGTAATAGCGTAGATTTCTATACATACTGTCCATAGCCCCTTGAACAAACGCCTTAGCCAAGGTCAATCGTTTATCTGCTTCTTGGTAATGCTCCACCTGTTTAACCAATAATTTTCCTGCTACTTGTTTTTCTCGCGGATAAAAAGAACCTGTATAAAAGCTATAATAATTAAAAAAATGAACGGCCACATTAGCTGCCCCCAGAAAGTTTAAACACCGACTGTTAACATCTACTTCTCCCATAATATATAAATCACTAATCGTTTCAATAGGAAGGTATCTCCCCTTGCCTTCTGCCGTTACAAAGTGAACCGTATTATCCTTACGTTCCAAGCGCCCTGCCGAATAGATGTAAAAGCTCTGTTTCATAATCCCACCTCTTACAAATAGCACAAATCATAGTACGCACAGGCGTTACAAATTTTTTTAGTTGTTAGCTCCGGTGGTTTCGTGTCTGTCACAATACGCCGAATATCTACCAGCATATCGTCAAGCACCTGCTCATCATCCGCTGTCAATGTGACGTATTCTTTCTTTTTTAATAACGGGTAATTAATGACACCACTAAGGCCTGTAGCGCCGCGCTCTTTCAAATAATACAAATAATATTTGATTTGCCAAATAGATGCCTCTTCCACCGCACGACTTTTCTTTACTTCGTGAATCTCCTTCTTAGATTTAATAAAATCAATGTTAATCACCGCATCAATCTCGATATGCTTATCCTCTTTGGCAAAAGTTTGTTCATCGATAACGCGCCCGATTTGTACCAATTCATTATCTTGCTCCAATGTAATTCCGTTAGCAAAATACCAAAGCTTACGCGGGCACACCAGATAGTAGTAAAGCATAACGCCGGTAACCCGTATATTCGATGTACTCATCACCGTTCACCTCCCTGCGCTTACAGCATATTATTTCTCCCGCTTGCTTCATCGTCGGTATGAGATAGCATAGCCTCATAGGCGCTAGCTATATCATCCTTCATAATTAAACCAATGGTATTGTCATAGTACAGTGTGGTTCTGGGAATTTTCCAATACGGTGTAACCTCATAACATAATTTACTTATTGCCAATGTACCATCTTTTCTTGGATACCGAATACTCCCCGGTACCGATACGGTATGCTGCTGAATAGTTTGCCTTGCTCGTTCCTTATCCGCTGCCGAAGCATTGCCATCATTAAGGACCTCTTTGGCCGCCTCCATAGCCGCATATGTATCGGTATCAAGGCTGTCATGACAGAGAATTTCCTTTTCGGGAATCACATCAATAGAATCAATATCCCGCAGCTTGCGCGCCATCACTGCATCAGGCGTATCATTTGTACTCTTAATAATGGCCAGCTCACCGTTTCGTATCGCGCTATATTCCTCGCGATATGCCTTCATAAATCGACTGTCCTTCACCCTATCCATGGTGAATGCCGTCTCAATCCAGGCTAATTTTTCTTCTTCCGTCATCGGTATGCCCGCACACACTCCGATAGAACACGGATCCATCGTATCATCCACGAGTGTTAACAATACGTCCTTCGACGCTTCATACAAATCTCGGTCGATGAATCCCTTTTTCCTGTCGCCTGCCTCGTACGACTCTGTTAAATAGGCATCTTCAATGTCCGTATAAATATAACAATTACATACATCAATCGGCTTATTGCCTTTCCGATTACACCGTCCCAATCGCTGCAATAACGATGTTATATAAGATAACTCCGTAAACAATACATCAAAGTCAATGTCTAGCGAGGCTTCACAAATCGAAGTCGTTACCCAAATGCCGGATCCACTATGCTCCGTCCTGCCAAAGGACATAATCTGGCTTTCTTTTTTAGCTCGATCGACACCGGTAAACCGACTGTGAAAAATAGATACCGCCTCACCCACTTCTTGGCGCAAAGTAATATACATACGCTGTGCATCGGCAATGGTATTACATATAACTAAAATTTTATTGCTGTTACCCTTCGTTTCGTTTCGACGATAACAAGTCAAAATATCCTCGGCCGAGATCTTACAAGGTCGTATGCATACCGAATGGCGCGGTGGCTTTGCTTTGAAAAACGACGGGTTTCCTAGTGCATGAAGCTGTCTACGACCATCAACAATACGTCCCGGTTCGGTATCTACCCCGTCAAAGGGTATATGCTGTACCAATAAATCGCGAATGAATGGTGGCATAGTCGCTGTTATGATAGCGACTTTTCCTCCTAATTGCACGGCACACTCCAAACCGTAAATTAAATAGGCCAACAGTCTGGGGTCATACATCTGAATTTCATCAATTACTACTTTAGAAATAGCTACGGTTGCCATTTTTCGCTGGTACCCTTTTAAGCGAAATACAAAGTCAAAGAGCTGGTCAACCGTAGATATAATTAGGGGCAATGAAAATTGTTTAGCTCGTTCACGCCACTCCAGTAATTCATAAAAGAGTTCCGACGCATTCGATGCAGCCATGTCTACTTCTTGACTCTCCTCGATTTCCGTCTTCATCAAGTGATATAAACCGGTAGAGTGAAGTAATGATGTGCTCTCATGCACACGTTGCCGATAGTCTTCATATCCTTTGGAGCGGTAATATGCCGTTACATATTCCACCACACGATTATGAATTGCATTAATCGCTGTACGTAGCGGCAGAAAGAATAGCCCCTTCTCATTGCCAATCCATAAAAGTGCACCTTCCGTCTTTCCCATCCCCGTTTCACCGGTAATCATGACATTCGCATTGCGATGATCTTTACAATATCGCTGTAAGTCGTTCCATTCGGCGTCCGGATTTTTTTCTCGCCACGTTGTCACCACATGCTCCATGGTCTCTTCCAAAAATTCATTGGCGTAAGCTACCTCTCGATCGCCGCTGGCCGCATAATCACATAACATGAGCAGTCCCGTAATATAATCGCGATAATTCCAAATTTCAATGGGAATTTTTACATTAGTACGATCAAGACCATCCCGTAGCGTTCTCTTTTTTACTTTTGTTGCCTTTGCGCAGAATTGCTGTAAAAACTTTTCTTTAACCTCTTCTAAAACGGCACTCTTATCAATGCGTTTAGCCATGTCATCAAAGAGAAAGTGATGATGCGCTATCGCATACACTAAATCCTGCCATTCAGCATCCTCCAATGCATACACACCGTCTATCGCTTGGCGAGTACAAAAAATAGACAAATAATTGTGGGGCAATTCTTCTGCACTGTTAAAATATGTCTTCTTCTGACTTTTAACCCGTTCTTGAAACTGTTCATTACATTTTCCCATGTCGTGGAAAAAAGCAGCCAAAAGAACGATAAGCGCCGGATGCTTTTTATACACTGTTTGTCCTTTTCCTGCAACAATCTCCATTGTGCCATCGGGAAGTACGCCAATCTCTATTAATTGCTTCGCTTTACTTGCCACTGCTTTCAGGTGACTCCTTAATGATTGCCAAGCCGTAGTATCGTGAGTGCCACGTCCTTTACCTTTTGCATAGTAGTGTGACAATTCTTCCGTGGCAATGGCTTCGCATAGCCGTTCGAACAATACATCAATATCCATGCGTACATTATTTGCTATTGTTATCTCCATACCGACTCCTCAATACTAAAAAATCGCCGCATGACACGCCATTAATCAACGTGCCATAACGGCGAACTAACCGGTCACTGCTATAAAAAATTAACTACCAACGGCATATCTGCTTCCGTTATATCAATAAACGTGCGTCCGTCTTCATCACATTCAACATCAACCGAAGGCGATGATGTAAGTATAACCGGTACCTTCGAAAAAATACGTTTTCCCGTTTTCTCTTCCAGATGATATACCTTAGATACATAATACTTTGTACGATATCCTGTTGCCTTTATGATTTCGTCAAAATCAGGACTATATACATACATGGTGTATGGTGATTGTATCTCTTTTTCAGTTTCGTTGATGGATAATTCCACCATCCGACAATCCTCAATCGTAACAAAATCTTCGCTGCGACCAATGCATGATACATTATCTATATGATCCATAATATCGCGTAATATGTCTTCATCAGCCCGAACATGAATAACAAGCTCTACTTCGTACAAGGTTTCATAGTACTGAGGAATGGTGGTTAAATCCTTATAACAGCTCATCGGTAGCGTGTATTCGCGCTCTTCGCGATCCTTAAACTCATCCTTGTACGCTTTTGCTTCTGCTTTTAATGCCTTTGCTTTTTCTTTTAGCGCCTTCGCTTCTTCTTTGCCTGCTTTCTTAGCCGCTACCAGTAATTCTTTGGCTTCCTTCTCCAAAGGATTGCATACATCGGCAAGGCGCCCTTTCTTTTCCTCATCAAAGGCATCCTTTTTTCTCAGCAATGCCCGATATTCTTCCAATAGCTCTTCGTTAAGAACGTCAATGGTAATCCCCTTCTTGAAGCTATTCCCTTGCGATTTCTTTGCCTTGGCTACCGGAATATATTGTCCGGATAAAAACTCACCGTTCGGCACCTTAACCAACATACCACGGTCATCCATAACTGTATTCAAAAAGCAATGGCTCGTAAAAATTTCTTTCTGCAACGAACCGAATCTTCCTTGGATACTCACATCCATAGGATGATAGGAGTTATACCCACACGCCGCATGTAACGCCCCGATGACGGTCGACGGCTGCGGTAAGGGATATGTCATGCGGTTATCAATGGATTCACCGCGATGATAGTGGGCCACCGGCTGCGTTACGTGCAATCGTACCGCTTTCATTGTGATTTCCTCCTACTTTCCTTCATAGTACGCAGCTACATCAGCTTTGACCCTATCAAAGAAGGCACTTACCGATTGCGGTTTTAATACTGCTTTAACCTCTTCTTCATTGGTAAATCCGCCACCTTCTAAGAATCCGCAATGGAAGCCTTGGTCTAATTTATTCTTTAAATCTTCCGTAAGCTGTAACGCCCCATTCTTCATGTGAACTACATTTTCAAAATAGTGTGTACGACGCGGACTAATCCCTCCGACTACAAAAATAGGTTCTGCATTATCCAGATTACCTTTGACAACTAAATTCAAATCGCGGACAGCATCTAACAGCGCATTAATACGAGCAATTTTTTCTTCTTTAGGCGCCTCGGCATTAAAATTATCATCTCGCCCCAGCTGTTCCAAGTCGATAGTTAAGCTGTATACTTTATAGGATTTATCATATTCATATTGATAGGGCATAAGACCTACCTTATCAGCACTGTTTTGTACATTCAGCCCCTGCTGTTTGGCTTCGATAGTGGCTAAATACAAATTATTATGGAATCGCGTTTCATCGGCAAAGGGGTCCACCGAAATGGCATCGGTTAGAAAAAAAGAACTCTTGCGGATATACGTAGCCTTTCCCTTATCACCGGCTACCTTAACATTCGTATTCATATAGCCTGCATCGAGAGCGCGGCAGGTAGCCGCATTTTTTACTTCGGATACAGCCTTTTGCACGGCGCCGTCAACAGTGGTGGCTAATTCATCATACCAACCGCTTTGCACCATAAGCGCATTCTTTAAACTTTCTCGGCTTCGGATAGCATAACTGCGCTGATTACGAACTACCTTTTGCACCGTTGAAATATTCCCCAATCCTTCCGAATAATTTGATGTCATGTTAGCAATGACTGTTATCGTTACTGCTTTCATTGGTTCTCCTCCTTACTTATTCATTGACACCCGATGACGATGCTTCTACTTTTTCCGGTGCCCCTAATGCTTCGATAAAGGTGTAAAATACGTCCTTATTCTGTTCAAAATCAGCAAATATTTCACTGGCAAAGGGGAAATATATACCACTGTAAATCGATAAATGAAGTAGTATTTGGCTGGCTTTATCATAGTTATGCCCGACTATCGCACTGAGCAATTTCGTCCGATAGGTTCGTAGTTTATTTTCCTTAACAGCCGGGCTTTTTCGCACTTCTTGTGCACAGGCCCAAGCTTGCTTTGCTGCTTTCTTCATCGTATCCCCTCCAGTTCTAATTTGTAAGTTTATTTCTATCAGTCGATGAATCACTGCCTTTACATGCGCATTGGCCGTAAATTCATTTTCCTTAAGAAAAAATTCAATCCATTTATCCAGTAACGTATCTTGTAAAACGGCTTTGAGTACCTCTTTTTGAATATCGATATAATCTTGACTACTGTCGCTCTTATAAATCCGCGATAGCGCCTGATAAAAAGTTACTTCTTTCTTTTGTCCCGGATTGGCATGATCATCCATAGTAAAGGTCTTTTCCATGCCTTCTAATATTTTCATCGCTTTCTCGCGAACATATACTGTTTCAAAAAATCCCTTGTCTTGATCCTTAACAATGATTTCAATATCTCCCGGATTATGCTTTATGATATGGATTAAAAATTTCCACAACACCTGCGTATCTGTTAACCGGCGTCCTTTCCTCTCCTCATCACCTTTAATCCCCCGTAGGATTCCTGCCACGGCTATCATCTGCTTAATACTATAGCTGTTATTAATAAAATACTTGATTCGTCCACCAGAAAACGCAAAGGGAATAAAATCAAAAATAATACTGTCCGTACTGTCGATTCTCCCCTTATCAAAGCCATACCCTTGTGATTTTCCCTTTTTAGGTACATCAAGATAATAACCGTTTAACCGACATGCCTCTCCGGCCTCTTTGAGCAGCATATTCGTGTTGGCATAGTTAGCATAAAGATTTTTCTTATTGCGATATGTTTCTAGTACCAGCTCTTGCTTATGGGCCCGCAAGGTATCAAGAATCTCCGCACGATTTTCCTCGCTAATCTTTTCTTTATTAAATATTTTCTTAAGAATCGTATTGGACCCTTGCCCTGTCAACAAGTCATTGCATTCTTTTAAGTCGTCTTCACTAAGCGGAGCTGCTTCGCGTAATTTTCTCTCTAATTGGCAAGGCTGTAACAAGGGGCCGAAAAATTCACCGACAAACTGAATATATTGTTCTTCCGTAATATCTGTCATGTTAAACTGAAAACATTCATCTTCACAATCGATAACCGGATTGTATGCCCTGGCATCCTCATTGTACTCAACGCCACACGACTCCAAATATTCGCGTAAGCCTATAATGGCTGCAGAATAACGCCAGTCGGAAGCAAAGATTGACGTATCAAATTGACTCCCTTCCGGATTATGTATTAACACAGTATCCCTCCTTCCAAGCTATATATCTTTCACAAGTAACTTGTAGGCTATGCCTTTACACCTTCTATCTTTTTATACCTGTACTTTGTCAATTTTGCCAAACCCCTGCGACCGTCGACTGCCAATCCCTGCGTCAAGCAAATATTGAAGAGTAAATCGATTACCGGAAAGAATGAAATATCCCACTGTTATAGGTAATTTAAGACCAAAATGTGACACAATAACTTTTTTTGCTTCCGCCACTGTAACTGTAATGGCCGTGTCCTTAAAGCCGGCTCGATCTAACTGATCGGACAGCGAACGCTCCAACTCCGTTACAAAATCGGCATCATCACAGCAATAGTAGCTATCTTTGTTCGTGTCTCTATCATGATTACGAACTACCAGTCCACCACCGGGACTTGTACGTACCAAGACTTGATCACTTACTACTTTCTGTTCTCGTTCCAGTTGAATACGATCCAAGGTCATCTGATTTTGTAACGCCAACGGATATGTTTTATGCTTTTGTTTTATTAAACAATTCAAGAAAATTCGACCTAACCCATTGGACTCGTCCGTTGCCGAAACACTAACCTTCATACGAGGTTTTTCAATAGTAATGCATTCGCTGCTGAACACCGGCTTGTCTAATACCACCGAAAATGTATAGCACTTATTGATTGTATTTTGAAAAAACGATGTGAAGTATCTTCCATCATTGGCTTCTGTCAATGCATTTTTGATAAAGCTAATGATAGAACGCCGTAACTCTGTAGGAAGCCGATTATGCGCCAGCGTGAAATACAACGAAAAACGCATTTATACGTTTCACCCTTTCTATATATATTTTAACATGGAATTACTTTATTTATAAATTAATTATTACTCTTAAATTTTGTTCTGTCAAGTAAAAATAAATATATTTCATAGATTACATGCAATAATCTCATATATTGTAAACGCTATGCAAAGATTAAATTCTTCCTTTAATTGTATCGAAGCAATTAGCTATTAAGAATATTATTAGTACACTAAGTATATAAAAGTTTCACTTTTTAATTCCACTCTGGAATTACTGATACACAAATATATGCCATGACACAATGATATGTAGAAATTTACATTCCACTATGGATTAATTTCTCACTTCTGTGCCAACAATAGTAAAATATAAATAAAAGAGATTACTCTCTCTATCGCAGCGTAAACAAACTCGAGTTGTTACTGCCGTAGAATTTAAATTTAGTGTGCTAGAAATTTTCTAGCTATTTTATCCTGCTTCAGTTGTTACTACAGTAGAATTTAAATCGGGATGTTATGAAGGCGTTGTATCCGATGACGGCCTTCAGTTGTTACTACAGTAGAATTTAAAATTTTTTTGACAAGAGCATTCGGAAAACCGAAAACGACTTCAGTTGTTACTATAATGAAGTTCAAATTATATTTGACTTGATGTGCTTTACCCTGTTACAAACTCCTATCGTCACTTTTTATACATACCTGGTATATCATAAAAAAATCTCTTTTATTATGCAATTTTCTACCAGCTATTACCAGTCCCAGTATATCACATGCATCTGATTATATATAGCATCTTTGCCTTCATCACTTGGAGTACACACCAAGTAGTATCATTCAGACACAGCCTCACTAAACAATCTCTGTCGACCCTTAGTATGATCTATTTTCCCTTCTATCGACAATGGATCAATGACTTGTAAATATGAAAAATTTATAGCATAATTATTTCATCAGAATACTTAAGAGTAGCAGTCCGACAGAAATGCTTATTTTTATCTGCACTGCCACTACAATATGAGTGTTAGCCTTCAGTTGTTACTAAAGTAGAATTTAAATGAAAACTATCAAAGTTACATTGCTTTTTGCGTGCAACCTTCAGTTGTTACTAAAGTAGAATTTAA
>NZ_KE386795.1:0-22566 GCF_000428745.1 Veillonella magna DSM 19857 | reverse complement strand
TCTTCAGTTGTTACTAAAGTAGAATTTAAATGATGGCTTGTACAAGCAATTTACTATTACGTTCAACCTTCAGTTGTTACTACAGTAGAATTTAAATCTGTTAGCAGCATCAAGTATATTGGCTGTTAATTCTTCTTCAGTTGTTACTACAGTAGACTTCAGATGACAAAATATTCTACACTTTTCCTTCTTCTTATGAAGCAATGGACTGCATCCCTGCCATTAGTCATCGCCTCCTGCTCTATGATAGGTAAAAGTGTGACGCGGTGCCGGTTTCCTTTCCACTGTTGTTAACCCGACTCCTGCCACGTGGTAATAGAAGCGTCTGGCGCAGCCTGTTCTTCTGTTGGTTGTGGATTCTCCCGTTCCGCTGTAATTTGTGGAGCCGTCTCTGTTATCATTGCCGTTAGCATATCCCGTAGTACGAGAGCCATCCCTTTGTGAACGAGAACCGTACCCTTGTGAGCGATAGGCCCCCGCCGTTCCTTCGCTTCCGCTTTCCACTTCTTTTCATTTCGTTCCCAGTAAGCAGCCGCTCGTTTCCAACTCTTCATCGTCTTCTTGCCCACAGACCAACCTACCGCATCGTAGTACGCCATGAACGCTTCCGGATCAATGTGGTAGCCCTTCTCCCGGCAATACGCCTGCACCATCTCCAGCGTTGGCGGAACAAACGGTTCTTCTTCGTCAGCCTTGTTCGACTTCGCTGTAGACTCCGCTGTGGATTTGGATGTTTCTTTCGATGTGATCATAGCATTGGATTGTAATTCAATCGTAGACACAGATTTCGATTGCAATGTTACATTCGACACGTCCTCTTCTGCATTTTTTAATGTATTGTCTTGGGGCTCTACAAGGATGGCTTCGCTACCTTTCTTTGTACTTTCTTTAGAGATGTTTAGTCTAGTTTCGTTTAGTTTAAGTATAGGTACAAAAGTTTCGTAACTTTTTACCCTAACCTTTGCCGGTAGTATTGCCGGTACCGTTGCCGGTATATGTTTTGTATTACCTATTTTTTCATCGTCATTGCCGGTAAATTTTGCCGTTTCTAACTCTGTATTGGCTGTATGTTTACCATCATTCTCGGAAGCTTTTATCGGCTCTGACGCTATATTAATTTCATCTTTATTGTTGGCAATGTCTTCCAATTCTACTTCTGCCTGTGGTACCTCTTCATTATCACCAGCAGATATTACTGGTTCTGTTATCGTTACATCTGTAGCTGTTTTGCCTTCCTTCATTTGACCCGTAGTCACTTCGTCCGTAGTGGTTTCATCTATCGGAAGATCATCGGGCTTATCAAACTCTTCTACCGGAATCAGTTGGTATATCGGGGCAATGCCCACTCTTCCCTTCTTATACATTAAAAGACCTAACGAGCATAACTCATTTCTCGCATTGCGAATCGTGCGTTCACACAAGCCTGTGCTTAACAGCAATGCATTCATCGATAAATTAAAATTCTTTTTCCACCCGGCCACATTATTATAATGAAGTAACGTAAGCCAAAGAAAACGCGCCGATGAAGAAACTCCCGGATGCACTAGTATCCATTTTTGAAACCCGTTTATTTGTTTGATGTAATTCATGAGTCGTACCTCCCTAAAATCTAGCGGGGAAAATTACCCCCTCACTTATAACAGGCAAAAACGACCCCTTTTTTAAACATAATTACCCATATTTTTTTATCATACAACCATCTTAATTTTGCATCTAATCTGAAAATCCAGTATATATCTGTATTGTATGCTTCTTTCAACCGAAAATAAAAATTACAAAAAATTTATGTGTACCTTTCAACCGGTAGATATGTACAAACAAAAGCAATTAATGCTATCGAACATTCAATTCATAGTACCGAACATTTAATTACTGCTATCCAACGTGTAACCAATGACATAAAAACTAAAAACTCACATATATAGATTCTTCAGTTACGCCCGGAAACTGAATAAATAACTTGGAGGTCGACTCATGTCTTGGCAGTCAAGTCTTACGAATGAATAGATAAATATAAAAGTATCCTACGATAGCTCTTTGAAGCCCGGTCTTTCGAAGGGCATTCTGCATAGCTATCGTAGGATACTTTTCTCTTCTAGTATTACTTTTTATTTACTTCTTAATTTGCTTCATAACAACTACGGCCACCATGACAACAACAATACCAATAACACCGGCTACTGCTTGCGGCCACTGCCAAACAGCAGCCAGCAACGGATCGGCTACTACCATTTCACCGGCTACCCAACCCAATACGGCACCACCGGCATATAAAATGATCGGATATTTGCTGATAAGCTTTGCAAATAAGGAAGCACTAAAGATAATAATCGGTACCGTTACCAACATACCCAGAACAACCAGTTCCATAATGCCTTGTGCGGCTGCTACGACACCAATCACATTGTCAATGCTCATCATCGCATCCGCCAGCACTATAGTAATAATCGCCTCTCTAAGTGAATCCTTTGCTTCCACATGTGCTTCTTCATCTTGATCCATCAAGAGTTTCACTGCAATCCAAGCCAATACGATACCGCCTATAATGTGTAGTGCCGGAATGATATGTAATGCTTCCGCTAACAAAAAGGCCAATACCAACCGAATAGCGATGGCACCGAAGGTGCCCCAAAAGATAGCTTTCTTTTGCAAATCCGGTGACAGCTTTTCCGCCGCCATACCGATAACAACAGCGTTGTCTCCGGCTAATACAATATCTACAATAATAATTTTGCCTACGGCAATCCACGTGGCTATATCTAATAAGTCTAACAATCCATTCGCATCCTTCCTCATAATCATGTAAGGAATATTATAGCACTGTTGACTATAAAACGCACGTAAACATTATCTCATTCTCTTTTTTATAATAGCAGCTGCTAAAACAAGGACAACACAAGCCAATTTAAAAGGAATCGCATAAGGAGCAAGATACGGTGCCACTAAATGATCGGCTTCAATCATACCGCCGCCGACCCAGCCGAGAATACCGCCACCGGCATAAAGTATAACCGGATATCTATCAATCAGTTTAACAAATAGCGTACTGCCCCAAATAATAATTGGCACCGTTATCAACATACCGGCCACCACTAAGCCCATATGACCTTCGGCAGCACCAACAACACCGATTACATTATCTATCCCCATTACGCCATCGGCAATCACAATCGTCATAATGGCGCTACGCAAATTATCCCTGGCTTCAATGGAATGCTCCTTCTTGGTATCGTCTAGGAGTGAATAGCCAATCCAAAGTAGCAATAGACCACCGATTAAGTGTAACGCCGGAATCGTGTTAAGCGCTTCTACAAATAAAACGGCCATGACTAAGCGCAATACAATAGCCCCGACAGTCCCCCATAAAATAGCCTGTTTGCGGTGATGAGGCGGTAAATTTTTAGCCGCCATCCCAATTACGATCGCATTATCTCCGGCTAATAAAATATCAATAACAATAATTTTTACAATAGCAAGCAAGCCTGCCACACTAGCAATCTCCAATGCGGTTCCTCCCTCATCGTTCTAATCTAATCATATGCCTATAAAATTCTGCCTCTGTCGGTTATAGTCCTGCTTGATTGTACATAAAAAAGACGTCTGATTATCTTTCAGGCGTCTCCTTTGCAGGTCGCTACTTTACCTTTCGTGGCCTCATATGTTACAATTATACCATAATAATTATGAGAGTATCATGAGAAACACAATACATTTACTGGGATTTTCTTACTCTCATTTTGTGCAGTGTACATTTCAAGTGTACACCTATAGGCAAGTTCTCCACTCTTAGGTTGGGGGCTTTTTTTATTGCTCCGTAACTGCCTGTACAGTGCTACATGTGTTGTATTAGAAAGGGTTATATCTATGCATCAAACTGAAACGATTTTCCAAAAGTTCCGACTGTTTCTGCGTCTGGCTACGCCGGTTATTTTGACGCAGTTTTCTCTCTTAGCCGGTACTTTTGTGGCTGTATTCCTTACCGGACAATACAGCACCGTCGATTTGGCGGGAATTTCCATCGGCTATAATATTTGGGTCGCCTGCTTCTTCGGCGCCATGGGCATACTCCTCGGCATTTCACCGATTATTGCCCAACTACTCGGCGCGAAACGACCGGAGCAAATTCCTACTATCGTTCGTCAAGGACTGTATCTAGCCACCTGCATGGGCCTCTTCCTGCTTATCCTGGGTTTCTTAGGTCTCAAGCCATTATTGCTATTGCTCAATCTGGAACCGCAAGCCTACGAGGTTTGCATTCATTATATGACAGCCATCGCCTTCGGTATTCTTCCCTTGATGTGGCTATCCATTTTGCGTAACACCGTCGACTCTCATGGATATACCCATTACTCCATGGGTATCATGATTACCAGTTTTTTCCTTAGCGTCCTCTTAAATTATGTATTGATTAACGGTCATTTCGGATTACCTGCTTTAGGCGGTGTCGGTGCCGGGATTGCTACCGCTATCTGCTGTTGGTTTAACTTACTCTGTTATCTAGTGATTGTAACGCGCTGTAAAGCGTTTAAAGACTATCACTTTTTCAAACAGCTCGAACCGTGGCAATGGCCATACATTCAAGAACAGCTTCGCTTAGGTGTGCCGATTGGGATATCTATCTTCTGTGAAATGAGTATCTTTAGTGTAGCCGGTCTTGTAATGGCCTATTTTGGTACCGAAATCATCGCAGCCCATCAGGCAGCCATCAGCTTTACCAATCTCTTTTATTGCTTCCCCCTTAGCTTGAGCATTGCGTCCACCATTGCCGTTGGTTACGAAGTCGGCGCTCAACGCTATGCGGATGCAAAGGCCTATGCGTACATTGCTCGCGGTGTGTCTCTCGTAATTGCTGCCTTGATCAGTATGTACAGCTTCACCCATCTATCTACCATCGCCGGTTTATATACAACGGAAAGTCATATGGTAAACCTTATCGGCAGCTTCCTATCCTATGCGGTGTTCTTTACGGTAATTGATGCCTTTGGCACACCGATTCAAGGGATCTTGCGTGGCTATAAGGATGTGCGAATTATTTCCGTCATCGCTATCTCCACCTATTGGGGCGTCAGTGTTCCCGTAGCCTATGTGTTTAGCAAGCTGCTCGGCTATGGTCCGTACGGTATCTGGGTTGGCTTATTAGGCAGTGTGTCGGTAGCCGGTATTCTTTACACGTGGCGTCTCTGGTACATCCAGTACCGCCGTTATGCAGTACGCTAATAAAAATGAGTTAACAAGTACATAGTGTATGAAATAAAAAGGAGTTACGACGAACAAAGTGTACGAACGTTCCCAATGATTAGCTCTAACCGCTAATACCGGGATGTCGGTTCACTCATTTCGTTGTAACTCCTCTTTTCATATTGCCTTCATCAACAAAATGATATGCGCTGCTTAGCTATATAGGATGCGAATAAAATCATCACCGAAGCGCTGCTCCAGTTCCGGCTTCATCTTCTCCGCACAATACGCAAAGCCTTGCTTTGCAATGAACGCTTTCGCATCTCTGCGCGCCTCGGCCAACATATCAATATCACGAACAATATCCGCCACCTTCAAATCCGGCAAGCCGTGCTGTATAAGACCAAACAACTGCCCTGCACCGCGCAACAGTAAATCCTGTTCAGCCAAGACAAATCCATCTTGAATGGTTTCCATTAAATGTAATCGCTTTTTACTCTCCTCATTGCGACTGTCACTAACCAATATGCAATAGGCCTGCGCATCGCCGCGCCCTACACGGCCACGCAACTGATGGAGCTGTGAAAGACCGAACCGTTCCGCCCCTTCCACGCACATGATCGTCGCATTCGGCACATTGACACCTACTTCAATAACCGTAGTAGATACTAAGAGTTGAATGTCCCGGCGATGAAAGGCCTCCATAACCTCTTCCTTTTCGGCTGCACTCATGCGACCGTGTACCATACCTACCGCAAAACGCCCGTGATAATACGCAGCCAGCTCCATATACAGTGCCTCAGCTGCTTGTAAGTCCAGCTTTTCCGATTCTTCTACCAAGGGACACACCACATAAACTTGATGACCTGCCTCCATTTCTTTGGCAAAGAAATTACGCATCCGCTCCTTATAGGTCGAATTGACGGCAAATGTCTGCACCGGCTTACGCCCCGGCGGCATTTCTTTAATGGCACTGACCTCCAAATCTCCGTAAATGGAAAGCGTCATGGTTCGCGGAATCGGGGTGGCTGTCATTACAAGAACATGAGGATTCATCCCCTTTTGCTGTAATCGTGCCCGTTGCTCTACACCAAAGCGATGCTGCTCATCAATGATTGCCAATGCCAGTTTGTTAAAGTGCACACCCTCTTGAATAAGCGCATGTGTACCGATAACTATATCGATGGTCCCAGCAGCCAAGCCTTCATAAATGGCCTGTTTTTCTTTTGCCTTTGTTGAACCTGTCAGCAAAGCCAACGTAACATCAAGCGTACCACACATCGCTGTAATACTTTCATAATGCTGCTGTGCCAAGATTTCCGTCGGCGCCATCAGAGCCCCTTGGTATCCATTCTCCACCGCTTTAAGTAATGCTAACGCACCGACTACGGTCTTACCTGAACCTACATCCCCCTGCAATAGCCGTTGCATCGGCAAGTTGTCTTCCATATCGGTAGCTATCTCATGAAAAGCTCGCTGCTGATCACCGGTCAAGGTAAACGGTAACGATGCCAGAAAAGAGGTAATAAGTGGTCCATTCGTTTTCATCGCCACCCCTTGTACCGCTTGTTGTCGACTTCGCAATAACAATAATCCGGCTTGCATCACAAAAAGCTCCTCATACGCCAGTTGCCGACGTGCTGCCTTATAGGCTTCCGGTGTGCTGGGAAAATGCATTTCTTTAAATGCTGCATACCGCGTCATAAAGGAATGCGCTTCACTTACCTCCGGCGGTAAAATATCCGGCAACTCCCGATGCGCCGCAAACCAATTCGTCAGTGCCTGCCTTACTATATATTGGGATACACCTTCCACCAAAGGGTATACCGGTACGATGCCCGTGTCCGGTTGTTGATCACCGTATAGCATTTCCACATGCGGTGTATTCATCTGCAACGCACCGTATCCCATATCGACTTTACCGTAAGCGTAAAGGCGCAATCCTTTTTTATACATGTTCTTTTTATACGATTGATTAAAAAATACAATCTTACAACGTCCCGTGCTATCTGCTAGTACAATCTCCAAAATTGACAAACCGCGACGTGGTCTCTTTTCCTGTACCGTCGCAATGGTACCGATGACCGCTGCTGTTTCGCCGGCTTTCAATTCGCGCAAAGGTACAATATGGCTCCGGTTCTCGTAGGCACGTGGGAAATACGTAAGCAAGCCCGGAATTGTGCGCACACCCAGACGATGAAATTGCCGTTCACGCCCCGGTCCTATGCCCTTAATTGTCTGTAATGCTGTTTCCATCTGCTTACTACCGTCCTTCCCCATCATCGTATCTATCATATGCAATCGCTACTCACGGTGCACACGAGTGCGATGCATCGTCTGCCTTCATCCATCGTGTATACGTTCGTCATTACCGTTATGTACATTATAGCACAGGAAAATAATTAGATATATGTTTAAATCAATGTCACCACTTGCTTTTAATTTTCCTTTATGATAGAATACCTATGTTATGTTGTAAAAATGCTTGGAGGTGGAATTGATGGCAAACCTTTGCGAAGTATGTGGCAAATCCACAGCTAGCGGTATGAACGTGAGTCATTCTCATATCCGCACAAAAAGGACTTGGAAGCCTAATATCCAGAGAGTACGGGCAATTGTAGACGGCGAAACCAAAAAGGTTAATGTATGCACTCGCTGCCTTCGTTCTGATAAAATTACACGCGCGTAAAATATTAGAAGGTACATGTACTCAATAAATGAGAGACATCTGTCATTGATGACGGGGTGTCTCTTTTTTATTTCCTACTATTCTTTTGAGATGTATCCGATAGTTTGACAAAACACATTACTCGTGCCCTTCTTACGAAGGACAAGCACGCTACGCCTTTGTATCCCGTTGTGCCTATTATATCGCATACCGCTTTAAGCAGTTTATTTTTTTGTCCTCTTTTCCTCGGTAAACTAGAAAGTCTCCAACTCTTCTTTTGTCATATGTATACCTCCTTGCAATAAAAAAAGCCCTTTCGGGCTTAAAATGGATATAAAAAAACCGCCTACCTTCGTAAGCGGTTATTCCCTATGATTAGGACAATTCATACAAGTATTTTCAAAATCATCATGTTCTTCAGATAGCTATTTGTATAGAGACTTAGACCCCATTCTTTCAGCCGTTATTGAAATTTCAAAACAATCACCATATTCTATATTTTTATTGTACAAAGGACAAAAGATATTACTTTCCATCTTTAAACACCTCCATCATAGCTTTTATACGAGAATCAAATTGATAGTTATGAAATGCCGTGCGTATTTCCTTTGATTTTATATCAATATACACACATCCTTCTTTTGAATAGTAATTTATAAACGTCCCATTCCATCGCGCCAATGCAAACTTAGCATTCTTCAGCTAACGTAGTCGACCGGCATATAATAAAAAAGCAGAACCGCGATACCGATTCTGCTTTGCACCAGCACATCTATATGCCGTGGCCGGATTTCAACCGGCGTCTCCTCTTTCAAGGCGTGCTCACTCCTACACCACTCTTGTGCATCTCCATTATTCCATATATATTAATTTTTAGCAACCCAAAATTGCAATATAAAATTGAATACTTACTACGTCTATTAGCCTTCCTTGCTTAATTTATACTACGGTGCCACTTTTAATCTCAATATAAATCGTTATTCTATAACGACCAAGGGACTTAGCAATAGCTGACTTTGGGACATTGGCTTACAGTTCCTTTTCGATATAGAAGCGTTTGTACAACAAATATCGTTCTTGTATATATTGCTTGATTCATAGCCATCACCTCGGTGAAAGTATACATGAATCAGCCAAAAGCCTACATTCTTATCATATGATTTGTATCCCATACTTTTGCTGCTATTTTTTCATGCATACCTAGTATATCGGTAAAGGCCTTTTTATTATGTAATTTTCTACTAGCTATTACCAATCTCAGTATATCATAGTCATCAAGCGCCTACACTGCCATCACTTAGAATACACACCAAGTGGTATCATTCAGACACAGCCTCACTGAATAATCTCTGTCGACCCTTGGCATGATCTATTTTCCCTTCTATCGACAATAGCTCAAAAACTTGTAAATATGAAAAATTTATAGCATAATGATTTCATCAAAATACTTAAGAGTGGCTGTTCGACAGAAATGCTTATTTTTATCTGCACCGCCGTTGCAGTATGAGTGTTAGGCTTCAGTTGTTACTACAGTAGAATTTAAATCAATACGATCTTTTAATCCTTCGGCATTTACTCCGCTTCAGTTGTTACTACAGTAGAATTTAAATAAAAGAAGCGGTACGCGCTGTAGGTGTTGTTACAGTCTTCAGTTGTTACTACAGTAGAATTTAAAGATTAAATTTGAATTTGATGAAAAAAAATACTAAATTGCAATATGAAATTGAACACTATCTACATCCGTTAGCTTTTTAATTCGTCAAGGAATGCCTCTTGCGGTGTACGGTAACCGAGAATTTTTCTAGGTAATGTATTACACCAATCTGTTGCTCGTTTAAGAGTTGCTTCAGATACTGTGTGAATAGGTGTACCTTTAGGAATAAAACGACGTAATAATCCGTTGTGTCTTTCATTAGAGCCACGCTCCCATGCGGCATAGGGATGAGCAAAAAAGATTTGAAGTGTATCGCTCTCTAAATCAGTGATAGAGGAAAACTCCAGTCCATTATCTGATGTTATCGTTTTACATAACGCCCTGCCATCTAAGGCTTCATTGCAGCGTTTCAACCAATTTTGTAAGGTAATCGCAATATCGGTTGCCTTAGCTGAAGGAGACCTAAGTGTTACGTACGCTCGTGTTTTGCGCTCTAACAGAGAGACGATGACCTCGTCTTGCTTATCCTTAATACCTCGCACTGTATCTAGTTCCCAATGACCAAATTCTTTACGGTGTAAGATAGACTCATTCGTAAGTCGATAGACTTTCCCAGATGCTTTTTGTGCTTACGTGTTCTCGCCTTACGGGTTGAACGGCGTACCATAAGTGGTAAATCAATAGGAGCTATTTGAAGAATTCCTTGGTGCACATAGTTGTATAGGGTTTTGGTAGATACCATTGCATCGCGTGCAAACAAGTGATGACGTATAGCATAGCCAACAGATGCATCTATCGACCATTTATCTTTTAAAACCATATGCTCTATCCAGGCTAAAAATGCTTCAATAGCACCGGCTTTCAAAGTACTGAAAGAACCCTTACGAGATGTTTCATAACTGCTCTGACCGCGATCGGCTAAGTACATGAGTATTGGTTTTCTTTGCTTGATTTGTACTACGGTGCCGCGTCTGATTTCAGTGTAAATCGTTGTTCTGGAACGACCCAGTACCTTAGCAATGGCTGACTTTGAGATATTAGCCTGCAACTGCTTTTCGATGTAGAAACGTTCTTCATAGGATAGGTGTTTGTTTGTACGCAATGATGTGTTATGATTAATGTAGTCCATAGTGATACCTCGTGTGTTTGGTTTGGTCACTTTAATCATAACACGGCGTAGTCACTATGGATTTTTTATGTGTTCAGTTTCATTTTACAATTAACCATTGGAAAAAGTATTTTAAGCTGTAGTCAAAATGTAGTCAATCGCCTGAAGATAAAATGTAGTCAAACGCAAAAAAAGCGGCTTACGAAAATCTCGTAAGCCGCATATTTACTATAGTCTGGTGCGGTTGGCGGGAGTTGAACCCGCACGCCCGAAAGCACTGCCGCCTGAAGACAGCGTGTCTGCCATTCCACCACAACCGCATCTGGAATACTTTGTTATTGTATTATAGAACACCTGCTTTGTCAATACTACTCTATCCGTCAGAGATTAACGCATTTTCTATATCGTGAACGATTGATTCTATATATGCGTAGAATTTCCATAGCTTCCTACTAATGCTGATACTCAATGCCCAACTAGCGAATCACAACCTTGCATCGTTCGAACCGAATAGACCAAGATTTTTTCTCTTTCATCGTTTCCATCAAAAAGATCCCTACAATCTACCGGCTCTTCGGCATCAAGGTGCCAATGCTGATTTAGAAAACGCTCCACATCTTTATAGGGATAATAGAAAAAGAGGCGTAATGGCCGCGGTACTCGCTGCAAGGAATCGAAGATATTTCCCAGAACTCGTTTTAGTGTATGCAGCGCAAAGGGATTAAAGAAAAAACAGCAATCTGCTTCGTCCGGAAGCACATACGTTGCCGCATCACCGAGGACAAAGGAAACCCGTTGCCGTGCAGCTAGACTCTCGGCGTTGATCATTGCCTTCTGAAAGAGGCGTTCATCGTATTCGACACCAATAGAACGACACCCTATCTGATAGGCCAGAAAAATACTTACTCTCCCCTTACCGCTGCCGTAGTCGATGAGCATATTCTTTTTGCGAATCAGTCCACTGTTAGCCAATCGTTCCAGGACGCAGTAATCCGTCGGTTCATAAGGATGATGTTCACCATCGGAACGGCTGTCATCTCGACCGGATGTCCGAATAGCTAACAGGCGCTCCCATTCCTCTTCGCTCATCATCATGATTGCCTCCTTTCAGTGCATTTAAATTCATTGATCATCACTTTCCTACGTTTACCTTTCTAAGCCTATCCTACCATACATATATGTCCATAAAAAGAGTGCTCCTTACGATATCTTCTCTTTACTGATTGTCCTGTAAAGACTACACATCATAGAGCACTCTTTTAATTATAAAATTATCTATCAGAGAGTTTTCTAGAGCTTAGGGCCTGCCGACGCAATATCTTCGGTAACCTTGCCTTCAAAAAGCTTCTTAAAGTTATCATTAAAGAGACCGGCCAACTTCTTCGCCATGTCGTCATACGCATCCTTGTCCGCCCACGTATTGCGCGGATTAAGAATGTCACTCGGCACATTAGGACAAGATTTAGGAATAGCCACATTAAACAGCGGCATCGTCGTCCAACCGTCTTTCCCCAGGTCGCCATCAAGGGCCGCATGAATCATAGCCCTCGTGTACGCCAACTTCATACGTTGCCCTACACCATAGGGTCCACCGCTCCAGCCCGTATTAACGAGATACACATTCGTATCATGCTGAGCAATCCGTTCACCTAAAAGCTTTGCATACACCAATGGCTGTAGGGGAAGGAACGGCGCGCCGAAAGCAGTAGAGAACGTAGCCTGCGGTTCCTTAATGCCTCGTTCGGTACCGGCTACCTTGCTGGTATACCCCGTCAAATAATGGTACATGGCCTGCTCCTTCGTCAATTTTGAAATAGGAGGCAACACACCAAACGCATCAGCCGTCAAAAGGATAATATTCTTCGGCTGACCTGCACAGCTGGGAATCTTAGCATTGGGAATGTACTCCATCGGATATGCTACGCGAGTATTTTCTGTAATGGTGCTATCACTGAAATCAGGCACGCCTGTCTTCGCATCGATAACAACATTTTCCATTACCGCACCGAAGCGAATAGCACCGTAGATTTCCGGCTGACTGTCCTCTGTCAAATCAATACACTTGGCATAGCAACCACCTTCAACATTAAAGACCCCATTATCGCCCCAACCATGTTCATCATCACCGATGAGGGAGCGCTCGGGATCCGCAGAAAGAGTAGTCTTGCCCGTACCGGAAAGGCCAAAGAAGAGAGCCACGTCGCCCTGACTGCCTTCGTTGCAGGAGCAATGCATGGAAAGAATGCCTTTTTGAGGAAGGATATAGTTCATGACGGAGAAGATGGATTTCTTCAATTCTCCCGCATACAGACCGCCACCGATGAGGGCAATTCTCTTATCAAAGTTGAGGACAATGAATGTTTCCGAATTTGTGCCATCAACAGCCGGGTCCGCCATAACACTGGGCAGAGAAATAACCGTAAAGTCCTCCGGCACCGTGCTCGGTTCATCAGTTTTGATAAACAACTGGCTAATAAAGACCGTCTGCCAAGCCATTTCGTTGATAAACTTAACACGAATCTGGTAGTTTGGATCAGCACCGGCCTTAACATTTTTTACATAAACACAATGATTCTTAATGTACTCTTCACACCTAGCATAAAGGCGGTCAAATGTTTCTTCCGTACAAGCCTGATTGTTATCCCAGTCCACACTATCATGGGTTAAGGGCGTATCGACAATGAACTTGTCTTTCGGAGATCGTCCCGTGTGGGTCCCCGTCGTAACACACAGAGCTCCCCGATCGGAGAACGTCCCTTCTCCATTATGAATGGATGCTTCAATCAATTCACGAACGCTTAAGTCCCGAACGACTTCTTTGGCTTCGGCTAGTAGCTTCTCACTATTCATGTCATTCCCTCTTCCTATGATTAGTTATTGAAAAACATTTATTACGATTATTATATGACAGATTGTCGGCCTTAGCAAATCTAAGTAGTAGAACCCCTACGCCCCTATTGCTACCTTTTATGCCAGGCATTATCCCCTGATATAAAAAAAGGACGCACCGAAATAAGTTCTTTCACAAACCTCGGTGCGCCCCTTTCTCATTAAAAAGCACGCATGCTTCTATTATGTTTTAACTTAGCCTACTACGATATCCTTTTCGGATTCCCACAAGCCATGAATGTTGCAGTAGGAAGTAGCAATCAATTTACCGGATTTCTTGAAGGTTGCCGTAACAACACCGGCTGCTTCAGCAAATACAGGGCCTTCGTTAGCGCCTGCACCGGCTTCACCATGTACATTGAATTCAAGGCGAGCTACTTCATACGGCAATGTAGTGCCTTCTTCTACATAATACAATTTAATCCAAGCAATATGATGTTCCGTAGTGTTCGGATGTGCAATGTCTTTGCCTACTTCCAAACGAATTTCAACTTTTTCGCCGGCAGCTACTTTATCCGGAGCAGTAATAACAGGAACGTGTTTTTCAGTTTTGAAGTCTGCAGATTTTACATAGTTTACTAAAGCCATTGTAATAACCCCCTTGGAATTATAAAAATATACCTAAGTAAGAACTTTCTTATACAACCAAGTTCTTATATTAGTGTCTCTTACTACAATTCAATTATACCATGTCCCAAGGTATTTTCAAGGGTGCATTTCTAATTTTTTCGATATTAAAAATGCATCATAGAAAAAGGCTGAACCGGTGCTCTTCATCACCGATCCAGCCTGTATATATCTATCTTCTATCCATTTGTACAATACATTTAAAACTCAATGCCCTTCATGGCTTTGATACCTTTTTGGTATGCATGCTTCACCATTCGCATCTCGGTCACGGTATCGGCTATTGCAATAATGGACTCCGGTGCATCACGCCCCGTCAAAACAACGTGAAGGCGTTCCGGTTTTGCTTTCAGCATAGAAAGAACCTTCTCCTCCGACACCAGGCCAAACTTCATAGCGTAGTTAATCTCATCCATGATAATGATATCCCACACATCGGATTGTACTTCTCGTTCCAGCATAGCCCATGCCTCGGCGGCTGCTTTTTTATGCGCCGCCATCGCTTCTGCCGATTTCTCTTGTCGATGATAGACAAAGCCATTCCCCATCGGGCGAATTTCAATGGACTCGCCTAATCGGGCAATACCCTTTAATTCACCGTAGCCACCGCCGCTCTTAATAAATTGTAAGATCAACACTCGCAAGCCGTCTCCCACAGCTCGCAGTGCCAAGCCTAAGGCGGCCGTGGTTTTTCCTTTACCCTCACCGGTATTGACTAAAATCAAACCTCGTTCAGCCATGATTACTACCTCACTTTGTTGTTACTGTGTCCACGTTCCTACGCCATTGAGCTGCTGCCTCAACAAAGCGACCTGCGGCCTCATCGCTACCGGCAAAGTTTAAATGTAAATAGGAAGCCAGTATATTGTTTTTAGCATAGCCACCGGAATAATTTACCGGTTTGCGACCACCTTCAAATTGAAACGCCCACGGGAACGTTTCCGTCATCGGTTCCATGGTAGAGAAATGAAATTCATGGCCTCGTAACCGTACTCCCTGCGGTGCAAGCAAAGTATCTTGCAATGCAGTAGCCGTCACATAGCCCACTTTTTGCAATTTATCTTGCATACGGCACACGGCCGGCACCAAACCAACCATAGGCAGTTCGTTGCCATTGAAATCAACAACACTATGACACATGTACATTAAACCGCCACACTCCGCGTATATGGGCATACCTGCTGCCGCTGCCTCGCGAATTGCTTCTTTCATAGCTTCATTGCGTTCCAACTGCGACAGGAACATTTCCGGAAAGCCACCGCCGAAAAAGAGGGCGTCTACCTCAGGCAATGCGGTATCCGTCAAAGGACTGAACTGTACGATAGTAGCACCGGCCATTTCCAACGCCTTCAAGCTGGCCGGATAGTAAAATGAAAAGGCTTCATCATAGGCTACACCGATACGAGCGCGACGTTTTATTTTTTGTTCAGACAATGTTTCGGCTACCACCAATCCCGGTGCACTACATGCGATAGACTCCAAGGCATCCATATCGACCATGCTTTTTACGGCTTCTCTAATCGTAGTGATCGCATCCGTCGGGTCAACCTCCGTCACCGGAGTAAGTCCTAAGTGACGTTCCGGTGAATGCATACGATCATCACGGCGAATAGCACCGATAACGGGAATTCCCAAGCGCTCCATAGCACTGCGAATCATATGCTCGTGATTATCCGAACCGATGCGATTAAGGAGCACGCCTGCCAGATGTACTTCGTTATCATAATCACGAAATCCCTTAGCAATAGCCGCCGCACTCTCACCCATGGCTTTACAATCAATGACCAAAATAACCGGCGCTGCCAACTCTTTGGCAATTTGTGCCGTAGAACTTACGCCTTCACGGCCGCCATCATAAAGGCCCATAACGCCTTCAATGATAGCAATATCAGCCTCCTTAGCCATATTGGCAAAAAAAGGTTTCATTCGCTCTTGAGGCACCAACCATGTATCAAGATTGTAGCATTCTTCACCGCTGGCCGCTTTATGAAAGCCCGGATCGATATAATCGGGACCTACTTTAAAGGGCTGTGCCTTCATACCGCGTTCACGAAGTGCCGCTAACAATCCTGCGACTATCGTCGTCTTACCCACACCGGAATTAGTGCCGGCTACAACGATACGCGGAATCTTGTATTCCTTACTCATAAGGCGCTACCTCCCTATGTTTATCTATCTTTTCGCTTTGCCAAGATCGTAGACAAGTAATTAAGCTTTGTGTCGGACGGCATATCTGTAAGACCGCGATACACTTCTTCACCATCAAGACCCACGCGACTAATCATCACCGCATCATCCGCCATATCATGTTTCTTCAGTGTATCCTGTACTTCTTTAAAGTTGCGATATACCTTCATGATAACAGCATCGTCCGCAACTGCCAGCACCTTGTCGATTTTTTCTTTCGGTGCCGTTGCCGGTACGATAGCCAATACTTCTTCCTTTTCTACAATAGGATATCCCAAGTGAGAGCCGATGGCGCAGAAAGCAGTAACACCCGGAATCGTTTCGATATCATAGCCGGTGCCTTCCACCAAGCGATATACATACATGTATGTACTGTAAAACATGGGGTCACCTAAGGTAAGAAACACTACATTCTTACCGGCTTCCAAATAACCGATGATAATGTTCCGCGCTTCTTCCCAACCTTCCTGTTGCGTATCATCATTCAACACCATCGGGAAGACAACCGGTACAATCTCCGTATGCTCCTGAATATACGGCTTAGCAATATTCAGGGCCACCGATCCATCCTTCTTTTCTGTTTTCGGGGTGATGATAATATCGGCTTCACCAACAATGCGTGCTGCCTTTACCGTCATCAATTCCGGATCTCCCGGACCCACACCAATACCGTACAATTTGCCTTTCATAGTATTCACTCCTTGTAAATATAATATCTTTTGTCATTATTTAACATCAGGAATTACCGGCCGACGCTTCGATCGTTCTTCATACCTGTTAGCCAAACAATCCTCCAGATGTTGTACATATAAATCTCCAATAGCCGGGTACTCGCCTAGACCATGACGATGTTCTACTACCTCATAACCGGCGGCATACAACCGTGACGCAATGCTATCCGCTTCATCGCCGAACATGTCATTTAACATGTGATCACCTGCCACTAATAGTAACGGATACACATGAATTTTAGACGGTCGCTTACCATCCACCCATTCCCAGGGCAGTACGGTATCTTCCAAGGTGGGATAGGATTCCAATGTAATGACTCGTGCATTACACCATCCGCGACGCCATAATTTCATCTGCAGTACCGAATAAGCAGCATTGCCTACATTAAGTCCGCCGTGACCGACAAAGAGTACCCCTTCTTCCGGCGGCACCATTAATGCCTTAAGGCAGGTATCAATCAGTGCTTCATAATCATCGGGGTGTTCCTCCTGTCCCATGAAAAATAACAACGGGCGCCCGACGCGAACCGTGCGCAGCTCTCCCTGTCCTTCATAGGCTAAGATACTCCGCTTTAATTTATCATATTCTGCGCCCCCTGTAAAATGCAAAGGTTGCACAAACAATGACGTATAGCCTTCTTCAATGAGACGTTCCATCATACCGGCCTCTGTAATCGCTTCTTCACCGGCATCGCGCAATCTTTTTACCACAATACGCGATGAAAATGCCAAATATACATCATAATCGCTATATGTCTCTTTAATACGCTGTACAATAGAATCGATACATGCCTTGCGGGCAGCCCGTACCGTCGTGCCAAAAGCAACCACAACAATAGCTTGTTTCATAGGAAAGCCCCCTTTATATACAAAATCCCCGCCTTGTCTTAGCGACAAAAACGGGGATCGACATCCGTAATTACATGCGTAGTATGAGTCCGTACTGCTTTACGCCGTACATGCGCGGCGCTCGTTCTCACTAGCTTCGCGACCGGTTTGCTGCCTACGCTCCACCATGCGGATAGAGTGAGCCAAATGCTTCAAGAACAAGTCTTGAATATACGGATTTTCACCTAAGCCTTCATTCCAAATAGATACGCCATAGCCTTCTTCCGTCAATAGCGACGCCACTGAATCGGGACGCTCACCGCCAAGAAAATCCATCAGATGCTCGGAGCCAATCAGTGCTAACGGCACCACCAGGACTTCATGATGATCCAAACGTTCTAACAAGGTCAATGCCTGTTTAAAGTTTGGAAATCCATTAGACGTAAACACAGCCACATTTTGTCCGGCTCCGTAGAAACACTTTAGCTGCAACGCACTGAATTCTAATTGATTTTGTCCGTTGGCCATAAGCAATACCGATTTATTGAGGGCCCGAATATTAACATGCTTCATAATCGCTTCAATAGTCGAGGCGTAATCGTCGGCGTAGTTTTTTACGCCTAACGAACTCAATAAAGGCTTGCCTACATTAAGGCGAAGACCACGGTCATTTCCGTAATTAATTTTAGCGATAGTCTTGCGCATTTTCTGATAGCACTGATCCGCCACCAATGTGAAGGGGAGAATATGAATATCTTTTACGCCTTGACCGGCCATGTCCGCAATCGCTGCTTCCAAGTCCCATACAGTTCTATCGTATTTCTCATTCCACTTTTCAATTAAGGCATCGGCTAAGAATACGCGATGCACGATTGCTTCCGGATAGGTCTTACGAATTTTGGCTTCCATGCAGCCTACTGATTTTTCTACGGCTTCACCATAAATCGATCCAAATGTTGCCAGTATAATACCTTTCTTGTTCATACTATCCTCCGTTTCAGTCGTCCTCTAGCTACCAACGTCATCCCTATCTATCATAGTGGCGTGACCTTTCTTCACTGCCACCTGTTATGGATTATTATCATGCAGCTTTGCATAACAATGTTATCTTTCATTTCGTATCTTTATCATACGGTACATTGTTAAATTCGTCAATGAGAATTTATCTCATTTATAAAATTATCACTGACTATCACAGAGAATGTTGCATTTATCACAATATTCCTTATTTTACTGGCTTTATCTGTATTTATTTTTTACAACCTAACTACTGTCTTACTACTTCTCCCCCCATACTAAATGATAATATTATCATCAATAACTCCTGTACAGTCCGTAGCAAACTCTGCCCGATATGCCCCATACAGTAAAAGTATTCTCTCTTAAGGCTGTGAAAATACGCGCGGTGCAGCTACGTTGAAAACCTTAGCTATCAACGGCAAGTACTTTCCTTCTATCAAGGTGCGATTGCGTTCACTTCGTGTAATCAACCATAGCGCCCGTCCATTATAGGTAATGCGCAACAGGCTATTAATATATCGATTAAAATCTTCTTCGCCCATTGCCTCCCGCAAAGACAATAATTTACTGTGAATCGGTTCACCTTGGTATTCCGGTCGTTCCAGTACCGGTGTAAACGCTACTTCATAAACGGTATCCGACGTTTCGCGTGCTGTCGTGCCGCTTTCAAATTCATTCATATATATGCCTCCTTGAGCCATGTGTTCATGGTTTAATATAATACATGAATCATAATTAATGATAGCAGAAAAACGCGTCCTTGACTACGCATAGACAATGTCGCCGCCGTAGATATAACGATTTGTTATTACTCTATATAAAACGCCCCTTCTCCGTTGACCCTTTCCCCCCTCTTTGTTATGATAAATGCGAACAAAGATGTATTTCAAAATACATGTTTGCTATGAAGATTGGTTATATGAGTAGATTAGGTATTTAGGAGTGAACAAAATGAATCAAAGAATGAAACGTACTGTAGCAGCTGCTTTTGCCGCATTCGCTTTAGTTGGTGTAGGTGCTTTGGGGACCACTACCGATGCAGCGTATCAGTTAAGTTCGGAAGTAAAGACGGCTACACCGGCCCTCTTGGAAGCCACTGAAATCGGATTGCGCACGTACGTAAATCCCGATGCGGCTATGCAAGCCAAACCAAACAAGGATGCTATCGTTGTCATGAGCTTTGGCACCACGTTTAAAGATACCCGCGCCAAAACGATCGATGCTACCATAGATGAAATCAAGGCACAACATCCGGGCACAAAGGTAGTCACTGCTTTTACCTCGCATATTATTATAGACCGCATTAAAGCTAAGGAAGGTATTACCTATCCTACGCCGGAAGAAGCCCTCGATCAATTACAAAAGGAAGGCTATACCCGTGTAGCCTTGGCTACGTTGGATGTGATTCCCGGTCTTGAATATAATTACAAAACCGCCGTGTATAATCAGTACAAACATAACTTCAAAAAAATGACCATCGGAATGCCGCTTCTTTATTGGATGGGACAAGAAGAACAGCGTGACGACATCGTTACTATGCTTGATGCACTCCGCACACAGTTCCCGCAGCAAACTGCCAGCGACGCTATCCTCATCATGGCTCACGGCACGCCGGATCCGTCCAACGCCTATTATTCCGTGATCCAGGACCGCATTGACTCCATGGGACTAAAAAATGTGTACGTCTACTCGGTGGAAGGTTGGCCTCGTCTTGACGACATCATCCCGCAGCTGAAAGCCAACGGCATCAAGCATGTAACTCTTATGCCGATGATGATGGTAGCCGGCGATCATGCCAACAACGATATGGCCGGTGATGAACCGGATTCGCATAAGTCACAATTAGAAGCCGCCGGCTTTACAGTAGGGACCTACATTCATGGCATGGGAGAAAATCAAAAGATTCGCGATATCTTTGCTGCCCACGCCGATGAAGCATGGCAGGCTCTACAAGCTGACAATAAATAAACAAATGGCTGACACTATCTGATACACGATTCCCATCGCGTTCAGCATAGCATGGTACACCATACACTTATGCTATACGGGTAAAACCGTATGGCCATCGCCACAGCGATGATGTTCTTATCACCAACAGACTTCATTGCATGTGGCGTTTTGTGTTCTCCGGGGTTGCAGGTCCCACCGCGTCCCCGTATAATAATATTCGTATATTAATTACAAAGGATGGTGAATACACATGAAAAAATTAATAGCGATCGGTCTCTTACTCATCGGATTACTCACCGTAATTGCCGGTTGCGGAAAGACCGATTCCACCACGTCACAAGCAACGCGTACCGTAACCTCTGAAAACAAGGAATACACCATTCCGGCCAAACCGGAACGCATTGCCGTCTTATCGAATTCATTATTACAAATGTTAGATGCCGTCGGCGGCACTTCAATTGCTCGTGTAAACTCGCAAGACAAGCTGAACGACAAGCTAGCCGCATTACCTTCCTTAGGTCAAACCGCTTCCATTAATATGGAACAGCTTCTCTCCTTGAAGCCGGATTTGGTACTGGGCCTTTCCAATCAGCACGCTAAGTTTGAATCCCAGTTGCAATCGAACAAGCTCCCTTACATTCTTGTTACTTACGATGGCATTAAAGATAATGTTCCCCTCATTGCATTTTTAGGTGATGTAGTAGGCAACCCAGACAAAGCAAAAGAAGTCATTGCCCACTATAATGAAGGAATCGCAGCCGCCAAGGCTAAGCTTACCGGTGTCACTCCGGCGCGTGTAGCCGTATTACGTGCTACCGGCAAATCGGTAACAGCCGAAACGGAAAAAGCCATCACTGCCTCTATGGTAAAAGAACTGGACATGGATAATGTGGTTCTCACTCATAAAGAGTTAGCCGATTCCACCGCTAAAACGGTTCCCTACTCACTGGAAACCTTAGCCGTAGATAATCCTGATGTCATCTTCATCGTAACCATGGGTAAAAAGGAAGATATTACCAAGACTATGGAAAAGGAAATGACCGGCAACCCGGCGTGGAATAATCTAAAGGCTGTAAAAAACGGCAAGGTATTCTACTTGCCATCTGACCTCTTTCTCTTGAATCCGGGATTGCGCACACCAGAAGCCATGAACGAATTAATTAAAGATGCGTATAACTTGTAATCACTTCAAGACGTATCTGTACTTTCAACTGCTATATAAGTAACTAGTATGTAAGTAATTATTCTATCATCAGTTGTTACACGATAATTACTAACAAACAAAAACGGTATTGTACCTTACTCTTGGCTTCTCAGGGCCAATCAAAGATACAATACCGTTTTTATTTATCGCATGCGGTACGCCCACAGCCAAGTCACCGAACCGATAATCAGAGTTATAGGACAAAAAGTGTGGGTGAAAACCGCTATAAAACCAGTTAAGTACTGGGGTTATAGCGGTTTTATCTTTTTTGGGAGAAGATAAAGGTTGGACAAAAAGTGTGTGTAAAAATATCGATAGGCCCTTGTAAATACTGGCCTAAATAAGGTTATATCTTCCTATACAAAAACAAAAAAGGAGGAATAACATATGAAGCAAGTGATTTGTCCTAATTGCAGTCAAAAATGTATTAGACATGGAGTGTTAAAGTCAGGATCACAGCGATGGTTTTGCAAATCATGTAAAATAGCTTTTACTAATAAACTTAGCACTGCCGAGAAAGAA